>JAQWAU010000040.1 GCA_028707535.1 Heliobacteriaceae bacterium
GACCCCGACATTCCCCACCATCAGCATCCCCAGGTCACCTTCACCTTCGGCCTCGGCCCGCATCAACCGGGCCAAAAGCGCAATATCCGCTTCTCTGGCCTTGACTACCGCCATTGGTCTCCCCCCCTTTCTAAGCCCACAGGAATATTCTTTACATTATATTCCTAGATAGAAAAAAGGCGCCTCCTTTTACAGTAGGCGCCCCACGGCCGGCTAATTCAGCTGGTTAATATAGGCTTTTAATCCGGGTGAAACTGTCAGATCCTTGGGTATATTCATCGAATAGTCGTAAAGCCCGGAACTGGCCTGGACAAAGAAACGGACAAATACGTACCCTTCCCCTTGGGGATACTCTTTGTATTTCCCGGATGGCTCCAGGTACATTAATTCCTCGATAATCTCCCGGTCCCGGATTTCCACGTGCGATCGTAATCCTGGATTTTGGCCCGGCTGGGCCTCGCTTTCCAAGACCACATAGATGATTTCCCCAGGCTTAAGGATAATCTGATCGTAATATCCCTGGTCTTGGAGCCAGCCGGAAACCCTGCTAAAACTTTTGCGCAGTTTATACGGTACGGAATTTCCGTTAACATCGGTGATGTTGATGTTTACGTAATCCGTCGTCCGGGCATTCAATTCTTCAAACGTCAGGTCCCGGATTTCCTGGCGCAACAAACCGGTCAAAGCGGCGATCTCCCCCCGGTTCACCAGGATCACCGGCGCCTTCGGGGTTCTTTCATCCTTAATTTCAATCAGTTTAATTGCCTCCAGGTTTTGGCTTAGCACCGGGAACCGGCCCTGCTTATACTCCAACGATTCGTAAACCGGTTTCAGCGCGGAGGAATACCGGTTTTCATCAACCGGGTATTGACGCACTAGGTGCTCCCCGTTTTTCAAGGTGTAAATCACGTAATTCCGGGGGCCTTTGGTCACCTGCGGTTTCTGCAGCAACTGGTGATGGAGCAGGACCACATTTTTAATGTTGTCCGGTTCGGTGAAATAGTAGCCCCCCTCATACCTGGCCCTTGAATCCTCCGGTATTGCAAGCAGCTTTTCCTGGTAGAGCCAGGGAAACATATTAGTCCCGAAATAAACCTTTTGGACTTGCCCGGGATCGGGAATCCGGTGCACATACCCGGTCACATCGGTGGCCAGACCGGCCAGCAGCACCGCGATGGTCGCCGCATAAGCCAGGTAACCCTTATAAGCGGCCCAGACCTTGAACGATTTTTGCAGGAGCATCTCCGCCGTCCAGTAACCCAAGAGCGAGCCCAGCAGATATCCCCCGGTAATCACCGGCCAAGTGTTTTGGTACATACTGCCGAAATAAGCGCCGCCCAAGAGCATAGTGCAAATACTTACCCCGTATTTGAATACCGGCCGAAACACCGGGAAGGAGACGACATCCCCGGCTGTTTCCAGTTGCCGCACCTTGTAAACATAAAGCGCAACCCCGAAGAACAGGACCGCAGCCCCAAGATATAAGGTAATCTGGCCCCAGCTAATATCCCCCAACCGGGTACTTTGTTCCAGCAGCCGCATCATCGGCAGGTAATTCAACCAGGTGTTCCCGGCATTAAAATCACTGTAACCCCACACCAGTTCCCGGAGGTTGTATTTTACCAGCAGATCAAGCCCAATCGGCAAAAAATGAAAAATGTAGTTAAAAACCAGATGGGCAATGGTATTCCCGGTGAACATGCCCACAAAAACGGCAACGGCAAAGAACAAGGTGTTAAAAAGTAAAGTAAGACCCAACCACTGCAGAATGTTCAGCATTGAGTAACATTCGTTCAAAGTGGTGGTAAGATTGAGCCCGGCCAGCACCAAAGCCGTCAGAAGCACAGGCAGGACCAATAAAATCAGCCCGGCGATACAATGACTGGTGTAAAGCGTTTCCCGGCGGCAAGGCAGGCTGTGCATCATCGCCACCGCCCGGCTGGTGTTCAGGTACCGGAAAAGCAGGGCGGCCAAGACGACCGGAACGATACAAATCAAGAGAACCTGTAGTTCACTATTGCCGGTGACTACATATAAGGAACGTTGTAAGGCTTCCCGCGCCCATTTATTCTCCAACGATTGCTCCAACCGCATCAGGTGGTGCAGCGGCAGGATTAAAACCAGAAACAGACCGTATAAAGCACCGACCCACCAAAACCGTTTCAGATCACTGCCAATCAACCCCCGACTAAATAAGGATGTTTTGGCAATCATACCCGACACCCCCCAATTCATAGATAAAAATTTCCTCCAGGGTTAAAGGCAAAAGATCGAGGATCAACGGGTTGGCCTTTTGGGCCTGGGCCAGAACCTTTTCCCGCTCACCGCGGACAATCAGCAGCAGAACACTGCCGTTTTGCTCCCGGTGAAGAACCGTTTCCCCGGACAGTAATCCGGCGGGAACCTCCCCCGAAAAGGCAAGTTGGAGTTTGTGAATATCGGTCATTAACCCGTCAAGGTCTTTTTCGAGCAGCAATTCCCCGTTGTGCAGGATCCCGACATGGTCGCAAACATCCTCAAGTTCCCGGAGGTTGTGGGAAGAAACCAGCACGGTGGTTTGGCGTTCCGCCACATCCTGCAAGATCAGACTCCAGACCTTTTTGCGCATCACCGGGTCCAGCCCGTCCACCGGTTCATCCAGCAGCATCACCTGGGGTAGAAGACAGATCCCCAGCCAAAAAGCTACCTGTTTTTGCATGCCTTTAGACAACCGGGTAATCCGCCGCCGGGGGTCAATGGCAAACACCTGTTTAAGCCGTTGATACCGTTCCTCATCCCACGCCGGATAAAGCCGGGAGTAAAATTTGGCGGTTTCTTCAATGTTGGCTTGGGAAAAGAAAAAAAGGTCATCCGGTATGTAGGCGATCCTGGCCTTTAACTGGGGATTTTCATAAACCGGCTGCCCCCCGATCGTGATCGTCCCCCCATCCGGCCGGTAGACCCCGGCAAGATGCTTAATCAAGGTCGTCTTGCCCGCACCGTTGGGACCGAGCAGACCATATACCGATCCTTCTTTCACCTGCAGGTTCAGGTTTGCCAACGCCTGAAACCGGCCAAAGGTTTTGCTGAGGTTCTTGACATCAATCACCCCATCAGCCCTCCTTTTTTTTGTAGACCGCGTGGATGACGGCAACCAATTGCTCCACCGGAACACTTAAATACACGAATTCCGCCGCCAGTTTTTCCAGCTCCAGAACCAGCTCCTCCCGCCGGGCCTGGTTCATGGCCGGGGAAAGGGCCTGGACAAAGTTGCCCTTTGCCCGCACAGAGTAAATAAACCCCTCGGTTTCCAGGTCCTTGTAGGACTTTTGAATCGTATTCGGGTTAATGGTCAAGGATTGCGCCATCTCCCGCACGGAGGGAAGCCGGTCATCCGGTTTCAAGACCCCCCGGATGATCAAGGCTTTTATTTTTTCTTTAATCTGTTCGTAGAGAGGCCGGCGGTCCCGATAATCTAATTGAAACATAAAAACCCCCCTCTGTATTAAGCGTGGTAGTACAGTTAATACAGCACCATAATATCCCGGTCAATCCCGGCTGTCAACCCCCGGGGAAAAATAAAAAACCGGGAGTTAACCCGGGCTAGGCAAAAGCTGTTTTCAGCGAAGAATCTCGTCCGGTTCGTTTAAGTTTTTTCTGTTTACATCCCGTAAAGCCTTTTCTTCCGCCTGAATCCGTACAGACAGTAAAGCCAAATTGGCTAACGAAAAAACACCGGCCGTAAAAAACGCCCCCAAGATTAAAGGAACCGTAACAAGTTCAATGATTACCGCCAGGTAATTCGGGTGGCGCAGGTACTTGTAAGGACCACGGAAGACAATTGCCGCCCCGGGCAAGACAAAAATCCGGGTGTTCCAGAATCGGCCCAGGCTGAAAATGCTCCAATACCGGAGCATTTGGGCCAGGCAAAAAAGGCCGCAAGGAACCGGCCACCAAGGGGGAGGTGTCCGGTGGAGGAAACCGGTTTCCCCGGCCAGGCTGACAAAAAAGAGGATGTGCAGGGTAACGATAAACTTATAGTGCCCGGCCCCAGCCTCATACCCGCCCCGGCTGACGATATAAGCCGTATTGCGGCGGGCAAGCCCAAGCTCCCCCAGACGCTGGAGGATCAGCAGCCCGATGAACAGACCGGCCCACATGCCCATATGGTCCTCCCACCTCACTTTACGGTTACCACCGGAGCAAGGCCAATTCCGCGGCAAACCCCGGCCCTAAAGAGACCATTAACCCGAAACTGCCCGCCGGGGGCGGATCCGCCAAAATTTCCGCCAAAACGAAAAAAACCGTTGCTGACGACATGTTACCGTAATTCTCTAAAACGCTCCGGGCGGCAAGCGTCATTTCCGGGGTAAACCCGAAAGCCTCCTGGTAAGCCTCGATGACTTTGGTTCCCCCGGGATGAGGGATAAACCGGCTGATATCCCGGACCGTCAGGTCATAACCGGCCAAGAATTCATCGACCACCGGCCGCAAGTGCTTGCGGACAATCGCCGGAATATCCCGCGAAAAGATTACCTTCAAGCCGGCATCCGTCACCTCCCAGCCCATCACCTCCGGAGTACCCGGCCACAAGATACTGTCGCCGCCGATAATCCGCGGTCCTGCGGCTTGACTGCTCACCAAGGCGGCTGCCGCCCCATCGCCGAATAGCGCGGTAGCGATCAGATTACTCTTGGAATGGTCGGCCGGAATAAAAGTCAGCCCGCACAGTTCGAGCGCCAGGACGACAACCTGCCGGCCCGGCGCCAAGGCGGCCTGTTCAAATGCCCGGCTGATGCCGGCGGTGCCGCCGGCACACCCCAAACCCCAGATCGGGATCCGCCTGACCTGCCGCTTAAACCCCAGTTGATTAGCGATATGCACATCCAGGGTCGGGGTGGCAATCCCGGTCGTCGAGACAAAAATCAAACAGTCAACCTCCCGGGGGCTAAGGCCCGCTTGGTGCAGGCAGTTCTCGACCGCTTGGACGCCTAATTTGATCCCGTTTTCAATGTACAGGCGGTTTTTTTCCGGGAAGCTGTGTTCTTGGGCAAACCATTCCGGTGGCCGGCAAAAGTGGCGCTTTTTAATGTTGGTGCGGGCAAAAACGTTAAGCAGCCGGTCAATATCGCCCAGCGCACCGGCAAACAGTTGCCGGGAAAACTGCCGGGCTTGCCTTTGGTCAACGATATATTCCGGCACAGCGGTTCCGATAGCGGTGATCCGGGGCATAAACCAGCCTCCCTGTCCGATCGGTAACTTTGTTAATAACCACCTATGCCGGCCACCAACAACATATGCGGTAAAACCCGGGGCAAATAAAAAAACCGGCGATCATCAATCGCCGGCCGGAAAACCGTTACTGCCGGGGTTGCACCGTGTTCTGCAGGGTGTTCCACTGTTCACCGGTAATAATCCCTAATCGCCACAAAGCAATCCCCGCCAGGTGATAGCGTTTGGCGAGGCCTACCTTGGTCAAGAGGCTTGCCGGCGTTTCCGTTGCCGCCGAAATCCCCAGGAGCAGTTTTTCCGGGGGTACCTGGCCGGCAGCCTGCTCCACAGCCTGTTGCACTAGACTGACCGGCTCCGGTTTTGAACCATAGTCATAGGCCATGACGATCACCCGGTCGGCAAGTGTTCCCAGGGTCTCATAATCGTAACCCGGGTAAGCACTGTTGGGGGCATGCAGAGTGAGGGTAAGGTGACGATCGGCGGCTTTAAGTTCGGTGGCTAAAAGCCGGACAAAATAAGTGAATTTTTGCTGCACCTGTTTTAACTGCTCCCCATCGTCCCGGAAACCTAGCCCCTCAAAATCCAGGTTGACACCTTGGTAACGGTCTGCCTCCGCCGTCACGGCCCGCACGGCCCGGGTCATCGCCGCCTCATCCGCCAGCAAGGCCGCCAGGGTACCATCCCCGTCCGTGACGTGAATTACCATTTCCGTGGCCAGGTTGTACGCGGCCGCCTTTTCCAGTACGACTTCCCAGCCCTCCGGCCGCTGCCAGCCGGTCCGGCTGCGGGTAAGCAGGTTACCGTCCCGGTCCAGGCTGTACCAGCCTAAGGCTAATTCCCCGACAATATTGGTATTACCGGTGGCGGTTTCCGGGTAGGGCCGGCCGAAGAGGCTTTGCCAACTGGAGGTCTTACTGTCCCCCAAGGCATAAAAGCCGACAACCGCCAACTCTTTTTTCGGGGAGGTAATCTGTACAACCCGATCGGCTGCCACCCATTCTACTTGACAGTTAAAGGCTTCACCTAAAAACCGCAAAGGGATCAAGGTTCGCCCGTCAAGAATCTGGGGCGGCACATCCAGGGTAACCGGAATCGAGTTGCGGTAAGCGGTCTTGTTGCCGATCTGTAACCGGATCGCCGTTTTACCGTCGGTGGCCGTTACGGTTTGCGTATTCCCGTCCCAGGTCACCGGCACTTGTAACCCGGCGGTGATGGCCCGGAAAGGCACCAAAGTCCGCCCGTTTTGGATCACCGGCGGCACATCAAACTCAACCGGCAGTCCGTCAATGAAAACCGGGATCTCCGGTTGGGCAATAGCCGGCAGGACAAAGCTGCCGGTTAAAACCAAGGTCAAAACAAACAAGAAAAATAGGCGTTTTTTCATTTCCTACCTCCGGCCCGGATTTTTCGGCGGTTTACCCGCCAAAGGTTATATTTCGGAGCCAAGCAGGTAAGTTCCTTCCCGTTACCGGGAAATCAGTCTGTCCAGCCACAAACTATGCCGTTCCCGGACATAGTCCAGGCTGACTTTGCCCGTAAAAATGCCGGGCAGCAGGGGCCGGTTTTCCTTAAATAAAAATGCTGCCAGGTGGCCGATAATCCCAAATACCAGCAAAAAGGTGGCCAGGTTATGCAAACCGGTGACCCAAACCAGGGTGGTCTCGGTATACCAAATCCCCGGCAGGTTTTTCAGCACTTTCAGGATACCGGTAATGATCAACGCCAAAAGGTTAAAAGCGATAAAAGCATAGGCCAGCCGCTGTTCGGCCAGATACTTGTCACTAGGCGGCGGTGTGCCTTTGGTCACCATTGCTTTGATAATCAAGTAAGAATCCCGCAGGTCGCCCCGGCGGGGCAGCAGGTCAAACTCCCGGCGGGTCAGGTGAAAAACGAGGTGGTAGACAGCGCCAAAAAGCAGCACCATCGCCGCCAGGTAGTGGATCACCAGGGTAACGGAATAATCACCCGACCACCCTAACCCCGGCAGGTTAGCCACCCCATACCGCCGGTAAATGGGCATCTGGCCAAAACCGCTAAAAATCAGGACGAAACTGGAAAGGGCGACGATCCAGTGAACCAGACGGCCGGAAATGCCGTGCCTAAGTACCTTGTTTTCCCCGGCCAGGATCTTTTCCGCCATCAGCCGCACCCCCTTTCAGCGTTTTATAGGCCGCCAAACCGGCGGCGAAAACCCCGGCAACCGGGGCTACCAGGAAGCCGCCGGCCAGACCGTTGGGGGAATCAAGATAATTTTCCGCCGTAACCGGCATCCCCGGAAAACCGGGTGACCCCGGATTCGGCTGCTGCGCTTTTTGGGCTAGTAAAGCCTGGTCGATCTTTTCAAAAGGAACCGGGGAAACATAGAAAACCGCCGTGCCCCCGTTCTCCTTTTCTCCGTAGATAAAACCACCGATCTCCCGGGCCCGGGCTTTCGCTTGGGCAAGCATGGCCTGCTTTTCCCCGGAATAAACCGCCCCCTGCGGGCAGGCGGCGACACAGGCCGGCTGCTTTCCGGCGCTAATCCGGCGGTAACACCCGTCACACTTGTACATTACTCCCGCCCCCAGGTATTTGGGCGCAATCTGCAGGTAGATCCCTACACCCGCCTGGCGGGCGGGAATCCCCCAGGGACAGACATCCCGGCACTTGGCCCCGCCGAAACAAAGCTCCTGGTTGGTCACTACCGGCCCTTCCGGGGTCTTGTTGATTACCCCGAAAGGGCACAGGCCGGCACAAGGCGGGTGATCACAATGCATACACCGGCGCGGAACGGCAACCGTTACCGGCCGTCCCTGGTGCTCAACAGTCACCTTTTGCACAAAAGTCCAATTGTAAGGAGTAAGCCGGTTCGTCAGATCTTTTTTATCTGACCAGTCTTCCTTAGTCGGCTTCGGCCAGTAGGGCTCAATCGGGCCGGCCGGCTGTGGGAAGCGGGCCCGGTTTTCCTCCCGGCAAGCCCGGACACAGGCAGGCGCCGGCAACCCCGGACACCCGTCACATTTGGTCAAATCGTAAAAAGTACCCTGGCTGGGAACCGTTGCCGCCAAGGCCGACTGGTTCAGACCGGTGGAAACCAGACCGCCGGCGACACCGGCGGCGACAGACCGCTTGAAAAAATCGCGCCTGGTTAACTTCTTCATGGCCATCCCTCCTACCCCCCAGGGGTATATGTTTTCTCCAAAATATCACGGCAATGTCCGGTCTGTCAATAGGTTTATTGGGCTATATTTGGCCGTTTTCGCTTGACGTCCCGGCAAGTTGGGTGCATAATAAAATAAACCCCTAAGGGTATATAAAGGCGGGGTGTTATTATGCCGGAGGAGCTAAGCCCGGACCACACCGAACGGCAAACCGAGGTTTTACGGCGGCTGAAAAAAATCGAAGGCCAAGTCCGGGGTGTGCAGCGCATGATCCTGAATCAGCGGGATTGTGCCGAGATCCTGGTGCAAGTGGCGGCGATTAAAGCAGCAATCAACCAAGTGGGCTTAAATGTTCTATCCTGTCACCTGGTTGATCAGTTTGCGGCAACCCCTGACGGGGAAAAATCCGCGGCGAGCCTGATCGAAGATTTTATGGCCCAGCTCAAAAAATTTCTATGAAACAAAAAACTGCCGGCAACCGCGTTGTCGACAGTCTAAAAGGCCTTTATTTCAGGGCCTTTTTAATTTGGGCGAGTTCTTCCTTAATCTCGGTCAGCATCTGGCCCTGGCGGTCTACTTCATTTCCCAGCAACTGCAACAATGAACCCGGGTTGACGTAGTCCATTACCCCGGCAACCGCCCCACAGATGGCACACTGCACGTACAAGAGTTTGAATGCCGAATTACGGGGGGTTGCCTCCACCATTTCAAAATTGCTCTTCCCACATTTAGCACAAGTCGACCAAGCCATAGATGATCCCTCCTTAATTTTTTTAACCGGCAGGCCGGCCGGTTACCGGCGCCGCCGGTTCTGCCCGGTTACGGCCATTTAACTTCGCCCGGTAGAGGGCGGCATCTGCCGCCTGGACCAAGTCGATCGCCTGGGGTTGTCCGCCATCTGCCCTAGCGGCTACCCCCAGACTAATGGTTACATCGATCGGGATCCCCCGAAAGCCCACCGGCTGTTCCCGAATACCGGCCAGGATGCGGCCGGCGATCAGCAGCGCTTCATCGAGGCGGCAACCAGGCAACACAAACAGAAACTCTTCCCCCCCGTACCGGCCGACGGCATCGTAAAGCCGGATGCTGTTTTGCATCCTTGCCGCCACTTCGACCAAAACAGCATCCCCGGCCAGATGGCCGTAAGTATCATTAACTTTTTTAAAATGATCCAGATCACCCATGAGGACGGCCAACGGAGTGCCCTGACGGCTCGCCCGGCAAAGTTCCTTTTCCAAGACCTTAAATATCTCGCCATGATTCAGCAACCGGGTAAGCGAATCATGGGTAGCCTGGTAACGCTGGGTTTCCAAAGCCTCTTCCAGTGATCGCTGCAACTTGAGGATCCGGCACCCGGCCCGTAAACGCACCTCAAGTTCCTGGGAGATAAAGGGCTTAATAATGTAATCATCGGCGCCGGCGTTAAGCCCGCTGATTACATCTGCTTTGCTGTCCCGGCTGGTAAGCAGAATCACATAGTGATAACCGCTGCCAACAGAGCCGCGCAGACGCCGGCACAATTCCACCCCGTCCAGACCAGGCATCATCCAATCAAGGAGCACCAGCCGGGGGGAATCTTTTTGTTGCAGAACATTCCAGGCGGTATTGCCATCATTGACTTCAGTGACCTCATAACCCCATTTTAACAGCAAGGCCTTCACCAAACCCCGGGAAATCAGGTCGTCATCGGCAACCAACACTTTCATTCCCCTTGCTCCTTCACCTTAAAATTGCCGGCTGTTGACCACCCGGCTATTTCCTGTAGGCTGAGAACACAGCCGTTCTGATCCCCGGCGGCTGCTTTTGCTTCCAAAGCCGAAGCTAGTTCATAAAGCTTCTGCAGCCGCAAGGTACCGAAAGAACCTTTGACCCGGTGGACAATCCGGCTCAAACCGGTAAAATCACCTCTGTTTAAGGCATCCTGCATCTCAGCAACCTGCCCCGGCAGGATCAGCCACAGCTGATCATATAGTTCCCGGCCATCTTTCTCCGGTAGCCCGGTTGCGGCCATAAAAGCAGTCAGGCTTTCCTCTACTATCGCCGTCACTGCCGCCGCCTTTTGCTTAGCCCCGTAGTATCGTTCGAGCAGCGCAAAAAACAAGGTGAAATCAATCGGTTTACTGATGTAATCATCCATCCCCGCCTGTAGGCATTTCTCCCGGGCCCCGGCCATCGCGTCGGCCGTCATCGCGATAATTACCGTATGCCGCTGCTCACCCTCCAGTTCCCTGATCCGGGCGGTAGCCTCATAGCCATCCATCTCCGGCATCTGGCAGTCCATAAAAACCAGGTCATATTCCTTTTCCCGCACCGCTTGCACGACTTCTTTTCCGCTGGCCGCAAGGTCACAAGCCATCCCCCGGTTTGCCAACATTTTGACGACAATCTGCCGGTTTACCGAATTATCGTCAACCACCAGCAATCTGGGGGCCGTCACTCCGGGCATCCCCGGGGGACTTTCCTGGGCGGCAGGCTTGTCTTTTTGCCGGCGTTCTTCATTCCGGTGAACTTCCGCAACTCCCCGCTTAAACCGGGCAGTGAAATAGAACTGTGAACCCTTGCCGACTTCACTTTTGATCGTCATCGTACCGTTCATCAAGCGAATCAGTTCTGCAGAAATCGCCAGCCCCAGGCCGGTTCCCCCATATTTTCTGGTGGTAGACAGATCCCCTTGGGTAAATGGTTGGCAAAGCCGCTTGATCTCCTCCGGGGCAATCCCAATGCCGGTATCGTTAACGGCAAAACCGATTTCCACCCCTTCTTCGGTTTGACCTACTGTTTCGACAACTACCGATATTTCACCGGTGTCGGTAAACTTTACCGCATTACCCAACAGGTTGTTGAGCACTTGGCCTAGCCGGGCCGGATCACCGGTCACGACTTCCGGGACGTCCGGTTTGATTAGGATATGCAGCGCCAATCCCTTTTTCCGAAACCGCGGCGCCTGGAGAGCGCCGGCCGTTTCCACCACCGCCCTAATGGAAAACCCGATTTCTTCCATCGTCAGCTTACCGGCTTCAATCTTGGAAAAATCGAGAATGTCATTGATGATATGCAGCAAAGCTTTCGAAGCAATCCGGATCTCCCGGACATAATTCCCCTGTTCTGCCGATAGATCCATTTCACCCAGCAACTCCAAAAATCCCATTATGCCATTGAGCGGGGTCCGGATTTCATGAGACATATTCGCTAAAAACCTCGATTTTGCCTGGTTGGCCGCTTCGGCTGCCGCTTTGGCCAAACCCAGTTTCTG
>JAQWAU010000094.1 GCA_028707535.1 Heliobacteriaceae bacterium
CTTGTATCCAATCACGCGACGGATTTTACGCTGAAGGCTTACAAAACGGCCCGGATCGAGCTGTTGAATGTGCAAAGGTTCATTAGTTGTAGTGGGGCAAACCGGGGAAAAGCCCGGGAAGTCCTGGCCTTGTTTTCTGGGGCTCAGCTAGTCAAAGCATCTGCAGTTCATTCCCAGAATGGCGATGATGATAATCAGAATGGCTAAAGCAACGATATCATTGCCGAAGCCGAAAAAGTTGCGGGAAGTCATATTCAGCCCTCCAAACTAATTAAGATTATTCATGGTGCCCAAAGCCGAACAGATTGGGGAAAAAGGCGCCAATAATGATTAAGGTGATAATCAAACCGGCAACAGTACCTAGATTATCGAAAAATCCTCTGTATTCACCACTCATCATAATCCCTCCTCGCGCCGGTAAATTTGACCTACTTTAAGATAGTCCTGCGGCAGCCAAAGGGTGCCAGGGGAGCGTTAATTTGGGAAAAAAAAGTGCCGCCCCGGGAAGGGGCGGCTGAGGAGGCCAGCGTGAAAAAGTATGTTTGTGCTTTCGGGATCTTAACTTTTTTGTTCGTATTTCCGGGCCTTACGCTTGCTGCCGATGCACTTTACCGGATGTTGCACGCCGATGCGGTTGAATCGTTTAAAGCAGACCAAGATGCCCTGATTGTCGGCGAGTTGCTCGGTAAACAGGGGGATAAGTTCAACGTTAAGGTTTTAAGGGTACTCAGCGGCAAGGTTACGTCCGCCACTATCTTGGTTGACGCTGATTTTACTTATGGTTGGACGGAAGCTGAACCGGCGGTTGCCGATTTTTGCGTCTTATCCCTTAAGCGGCAAGGAGATTATTACCAAAAGGCCTGGGGCATTTTTAAGGCGGATTGTGGCGATTACGAAACATTAAAATTGGCAGCGGTTAATGCGCCTACCCCGGGGCTGCTTGGCGATCTGGCCTGTATTCAATGGTACGTTAATTCCGGGGGTAAAGAAAAAGATTTTTCATTTAGTAGTGGTACTGCATATGTAACCCGGCCAAACGGGGAAGTGCTTCAATTATATCCTGACCCGGCGGCGGAGATTGAAACCACCCGGACAGATCATCAGCCCGAGCAGGCCGGCACTAAACTATCCAGACCGGTGTTAATCATTATTGCCATTATTTTATTTAGCGGATTAGCGGCGGTGTTCCTGAGTCGGGGGAAAAGTAATAAGGGGTAAAAGAAGGCCAACTGCCGAAAAAGCAGTTGGCTTTCTTTCTAAGTTAACCCTTCGACAATGCCGATAAAGTACTCTGATTCTCTAATGATATGGTGTACTAAGGTTTGAAAAACCATATTTTTGCCCGCCTTGCTGTCTCTGAGAAGACAGGTTAAGAACTGAACAAATGCCTGGCTTTGTTCTGCTGAACGGGTGGCTAAAATCATTACCTCCCGTTCAAAATCCCCGCCGCATTTTCCTTTTTTGCGGTTTAATGCTTCCATGTAGCGTACGGCACACGCTTCAGTTTCGGCGAATAGTTTTCCCCATTTTTCTAATTCCCGTTGGTAAACCGGTTCCAGATCTGCTCCACCAACAACCTGAATTACTGTGGTGTGCTCTTTTTCCTGGTGTTTCCAAAAAATAATTTCATCTACCAGGCGCAGGGCAAACTTGTCACCGTAACACCGGTAATCCACTTGATCACCTCCAAACATGTTACTATATTTTATGGAGGTGGAAACAAATGGTTACGTTTTTTGGCCATTATTCGGAAATCAAGATTTCCTGAATGTAAGTATGTTCCATAGGTTTGCTTAGTTCCCCCATCCGGTTAAACTCAACCGGGGTATCTGAAATTTTTAATACAACATCCATTCCGGTGCTGATCTGGCCGAAAACGGTGTAATTCGGTGATCCGTTCAGCAGGGTGGACTGTTCACCATTACAGATAAAGAATTGGCTGCCGTTCGTGTTCGGTCCGCTGTTGGCCATTGCCACGATCCCCGGGCCATAAGGCAATTTCGGGGGTAATTCGTCATCGAACCGGTACCCCGGCCCACCAGTCCCGTTACCTAAGGGATCCCCGGTTTGGATCATGAATCCCTTGATAATCCGGTGAAAAGAAACACCGTTAAAAAAGCCTTCTTTGGCTAAAAACACGAAATTATTGACTGTGACCGGGGCATCTTCGGCGAGCAGCCGGATGGTAAAATTGCCCCGGTTAGTCTTAACCAGCGCTTGGTATTGTTTTGCCGGCTCAAGACTCATTTCCGGCGGCGCCTGGTATTTGTTATTCCGATCCATGGTTGTGGTCAACTCCAATTCAACAGTACTAAGGTGAATGGTTCTTGTTTGGTCGTTCCATAAAACCTTGGCCCCGAGGGCTTCCCCGACAAATCCTTTGCTTATGGTTTTAACTGGTAATAGCAGCGTTTAGGTGAGTCGATTTTTTCTTCTTTTTTCAGTTTCTTAATAATCTTGTCTACTTCTTTTTTGTCCACTCCGGTTTGTTCCGCAATTTCTTTGGCGCTTAGCGGTTGGTTTGCGTTCTGAAACAAGGCCAGAATTCTTTCCTGGTTATCCACACCGGACACCTCCTTTAAGGGAGTATTGATGGTTTAATTCGATATCTGGAAATAAATATCGTCGGAGATGGTGCCTGTTTTTGAGCCCTGGTAGCCTACCCAGAGCCGCAGGTGATATGTTCTTCCTGCCTGGGCCGGAGTCCAAGTGACGGCGGTGGCGGGAGTATAGCAGGCAATTACCTCTTCCGCATAGGTTCCGTCTTCGCTTACTACCAGGTAGGTATATTCCGGCGG
>JAQWAU010000095.1 GCA_028707535.1 Heliobacteriaceae bacterium
CCGCATACACCAAAGACGATTTGGTGAAAGTAGCGAAATACCGGCAAGCCTACTCCGGAATCAAGGGTTCTACGGCGGATAATTTGGTGGAACGGGCAATATGGTACATGGATAACGGCTACATGGTTTACGGGCACCAGTATAAGGGCTATAAGGATTACGGGATCGTTGACTGCTCAAATTTTGTTTCCCTGGTTTACAGTGATTTAGGGCTCGACATTACAACGACAGCCAAGAAATACGGCTCGGTAGGAACACGGGTTCAGGGTGTTTATTCGAAGCAGGTGAACGGCAAATGGACAATCCAGGGAACCGAAAACCTGAAACCGGGTGATGTATTTACCTGGTATGCCAAGACCCAATCAGGGAGTAAATATATCAGTCATGTGGCGATATATATCGGAATGATCGACGGTCAGCCGGCAGTGATCGGCACAGCCGACGCCGGAAACCCGACGGCCATCGGGATTGTGAATGACTGGCGGTACTGGTGGGGCGAAAAATTCTTTACGGTGCAGCGGATTTTACCGGCAGGATCCTGGACTGCCGGTCAAGGTATCCAGCCGAAGGCACCGACTATTCCGGCACATTATCAATTACCTCCCCAACGGCCGGTTCCCGAATGGGCCCCAGTTAAAACTCCGGTTAAGACGGCCCCACAAACAAACAGCTACATAGTAAAAACGGGAGACATGCTGTGGAAAATCGCTGTTACCCATAATACGACTGTTGAGCAGATCACAACCCTAAACAACATCACCAACGCTAACCTGATCTACCCCGGCCAGGTATTAAAGCTGCCGGTTTAACCACGGGAAGGTGTCAGGGGACGGATCTCCTGACACCTTCTACCTAGCAACAAATTACCGGGTGTCTACCGGATCAACCACTGGTAATCTTGTCTACAGTCAACGATAAAGTCAACGAACACTGTCTGATCCTTGATCTGATACAACACTAGATAATATTTTTCTACGAACATCTTGTGATATTTATTCGGCGGGATGAAATCAGCTTTCAGAAACGGAAACCGCTGCGGCATTTGGTGAAGGGAGCGAATGGCACCCATCAATTCGTTTTTTTCTCTGTAGGCAGCGGAAGGATTTTTTTGCGCCAAAAACCGGACATGGTTTGCCAACATCTGACGACAGCGGTCAGAAACAATGACTTTATATTGAGGCGTCTTTTCCATGCTCCACCTCGTCGATAATGCTGTCTAAATAGCTGTCCAGTTCGTCCGGAGTAATTCCCGCGCGGCCGGCCAGACGGTCTTCCTCAACGGCCAGCAGTTCTTCCCGCAGCTTCAGCATTTTCTCACGGCGAACAAACGCCTCGATATCCATGACCACAAGATCACCCTCACCGTTCTTTGTAAGATAAACAGGCTCACCGGTGGATTTACATAACTTAGCGATCTCGTTGTAATTTTGCCGGATGCTTGCGGATGGTTTAATCTGCATGAGACCAGCTCCTTGTAGCAATATTCTAATCATATTATACTCTCTTCATGCTACGGAATCACGAATAAACACCCCCTTAAGAGAGATCCTAGGACGAGGGGGGTGTTAAAGTTGACGCTTGACTATAAGCAAAATTTGGGCGCCTTGGACAGGCTAATCAGGACGGCGATCGGTTTTTTGGCCCTCTGGTTGGTTTTGACCGGCACTGTAGCCGGATGGTGGGCAGTGGCGGCTTTTCTTTTTGCCATCGTAAATTTCATCGAAGCCGCGGCAGCCTACTGAATTGTGTATGACCTGATGGGTTGGTCAACCCGGACACATAAAGTGACGTAGGAAATCCCGCCTCCCACAATCAATCAGGGCTAACCCGAGTAGCCAGTGGTTGGTTTTTCGGGAGGCTTTTCATTTCATGGTAAATAAATGCAGCCGTCAGCAACACCGCCAGGCCGTCAGCCAACGGCGCTGTTCGCCAAACTCCGTTGATTCCCCAAAAATTCGGCAGGACTAAGAGCAAAGGGATAAACAGCAATACCTGCCGGGATAAACCGAGAATGGTCGATTGAACCGGTTTGCCCACGGCTTGAAAGTAGTTCGAACAAATGATCTGAAAGCCGACAACCGGGAACAAGGCAAAAAACACCCGCATCGCCTGGGAGGTCAATTCCGTCAGAGGGATATCACCTTTACTGAACAGGCCCACAATTTGGACCGGCCAGGTATTAATGACCAGGTACCCGGCTACAGCAATGCAGGAACCGGCAATCACCGCGATTTTCATCGTCTCCTTAACCCGGTTATATTGCAGGGCGCCATAATTATAACCAATTAGGGGTTGTGCCCCCTGGCTGAGGCCCACAATCGGCATGAACATCAAAGCCGCGATACTCATAATAATTCCCACCGCGGAAAGCGCTAAATCACCGCCATAGAACAACAGGGTTTTATTCAGGATTGACTGCTGAATACTATTGGCGATCTGCATCGCAAAAGGAGCAAAACCAATCGAGACAATGCTGATAATAACCGGCATTTGCAGTCTAAGGTTTCGCAATCTGATTTTGACCAGGCTTTTACCTAACAAAAAATAGCTTAACACCCAGATCGCCGAAAACAATTGCCCGGACAAGGTAGCTAACGCCGACCCCTTGATCCCCAGGCCCAATTTAAAAATAAAAATGTAGTTTAAAACCACATTGATTAACGCCCCGACAATCTGGGTCAACATTGCCAGTTTGGGGTTCCCTTCCGCCCGGATAAAGTTGTTCATCCCCATACTAATCGACCCGAAAGCCGCTCCCAACATAATAATCTGCACAAAGTCCCGGGCGTAAG
>JAQWAU010000041.1 GCA_028707535.1 Heliobacteriaceae bacterium
GTATCCGGATCGGGAATTTCAAGCACGGTTCAATAATCCCCAAGACTATCCGTTGGCCTCGGAAATCCGGGTTGCAATCGGCTATGCCGGGACAATGACGGACATGCCGCGCACATTACGATTTCCGGTTACTCCATTCAAAATTCATCAAACAGCGATTGAGCTTTTAACAATGACCCATTATCAGCATGAGCAGACCTTTGCCCCGGCGGGACATACCGTTATTACCTGCAGTATTAACCAATTCCGGGCGGATTACGATGCCTGGCATGACCTTGCTCAAGATGCTCCGGCTTATCGCCGGGAAAAAGCCGGAATCGGCGCCGCGGTCGTCAGGGCAATGGAAACTCGCTTTCCCCGAATGAAGGGAAAACTGAAAGTCCTCGATGTGGTTACACCGAAAACATTTGAACGGTACTGCAATGCCTACAGGGGGGCATTTATGGCGTTTTTACCCACCGTTGGCGGCAAGATGATGGAACATACGGGGCGAATTAAAGGCTTGTCGAATATCTGGTTAACCGGCCAATGGCTACAGCCCCCCGGAGGATTGCCCGTTGCTTTAGTTACCGGTAAAGACACAATCATGCGGCTTTGCCAACAAGAAAAACAGCCCTTTATCAATTGAAATTTAGCAGGAGTTTGCCCTTTGGGTGTAGAAATAGGCAGTTACAGTTGATGGCTGAAGCTGTCAATAACCGGTAGTAAACCGGTAAGTTTTTACATCCAAAATAATCTGAATAAAAAAAGGACCATGAAGGTCCAAATGCCTGGAAGAAAAAGGCTTTGGCTTCGTGGTTCTTTTTTGTCTGCGTAGCCGGAAAACCGTGATTAAAAGGAGGCGGGGAAAAATGAAGCGGTTATTGGTTTTTGCCCTGGTGATTGCTATGGCCTTATTGGCCGGTTGTGGGGCTAAGGAGGAAGCTGCCGTTCAGGAGCAGGTTTTAACGGTGGCCATCGGTACTGATGTCGAAAATTGGGATATCAGCAAATTCCCGGATGGGGATGCCCGGTTTGTCTGGTCTCAGGTGTATGAAACCTTGGTGCGGCTGGATCCGGACTTAAAACTGGTCCCGGGTTTGGCGGAGAAGTGGGAGTCTCAGGAAGCCGGCAAAGTTTGGCTTTTTCACCTGCGTAAAGGGGTGAAGTTTCACGATGGCACCCTGTTTAACGCGGCGGCGGTAGTTTACTCGTACAGTGAGCGCTCAAACGTAATCAAGGCCGGCACCCTGCCGGTGACCAAAGTGGAAGCGGTTGATGATTATACGGTAAAATTTACGTGCCAACAGCCGGTGCCTTTGGATACATACCTTACCCATGTGGCTTGGCCGGTTGCCGGCCCGGGCAGTATCGATTCCGCCGGGAATTTCGTCAACCCGGTGGGCACCGGCCCGTTTAAGCTGGTTAAACAGACTAAATCTCAGGAAATCGTCCTTGAACGCAATGCGGATTATTGGGGGGAAAAGCCGCAGTTGGACCGGGTGGTGTTCAAAGTGATCCCGGATGCCTCTACCCGGACCCTGGCCCTGACCGCCGGTGATGTGGATATGTGTATCAAGGTGCCGGAGCCGGAGATCAGGCAGCTGGAACAAGACCCTAAGATCACTGTTCACCGGAAGTTGAGTACTTTTACCGATTTTCTGCAGTTTAACACCAAAAAGGGACCTTTCACCGATGTGAAGTTACGGCAGGCGGTTGCCTATAGCATCGATACTGCCGGCATGGTAAAAAACATGCTCGACGGGATCGGGGCGGCTGCCCGGGGCCGGGCTTACTCCCCGGTGATGCTGTATAGTACGGATAATCTGCCCTTATATCAACCGGACCCGGAAAAGGCCAAGGCTTTGCTGGCGGCAGCCGGTTGGCAGGATACCAACGGTGACGGTGTGGTGGAGAAAAACGGGCAGCCGTTAAAAGTGAAAATGCTGGTGTCATCGTGGAGTTCCCGGCAGCAGCGGGAGGCGGAAGCCTGCCAGGCCCAGCTTGCCGCGGCGGGTTTTGCCGCCGGAATTGCGCTGCTGGAGACCGGGGCTTTGACGCGGGCGGAAAACCAGGGTGACTTTGATGTAATCCTGCGTAGCGGGTTTTTCGTTTGGGGACCTTATCCGCACCATGTCCGGATCCACCATTCCAAGAATTACCGGAGTCATTACCAGAATCCGGCCTATGACCAGGTGGTCGATGCAGCGGAAACCACGACTGACGAACAGCAAAAGCGGCAGCTTTACGAACAGGTGCAAAAGATGATCCTGGCGGAAGTGCCGGCCTTTTATCTCGTACACGAAGAAAAAGTGGTGGCGACCCGTAATAATGTCGCAGGATACACGATTACCGCCGAAGATCCCTGGTTGAACCTGGCGGGTGTCCACCTGAAGCGGTAAGTCCGGGTGCTGCGATATATTGCCCGGCGGCTGGTGTTGATGCTGGCGGTTGCCTTCGGGGTCAGTTTCGTCACCTTTTTCCTGATGTATCTGGCCCCGGGAGAACCGGCCGAAATGATCGCCATTACCCGGTACGGGGCAGAAAACTTAACCGCGGAGCAGGTGGCCGTCATCAGGCTGGCCGAAGGGCTGGACCAGCCGGTTTATCTGCAGTTCGGCCGCTGGCTGGGCCATGTCCTGCAGGGAGATTTGGGGGTTTCCTTAATTTCCGGGGAGCCGGTCTTGACGGAAATACTGGCCCGGTTTCCGGCGACCCTGCAATTGGCGGTGGCCGCGATGGCGGTTTCTTTACTGATTGCCCTCCCCGCCGGGGTGATTGCGGCGTTAAAACAGCATTCGGCCGTGGATTATTTCACGATGACCGGGGCTTTGCTCGGGGTCAGTATGCCGAATTTTTGGCTGGGTTTGTTGTTGATGCTGCTTTTTGCGGTGAATTTGGGTTGGTTTCCGGTTTCCGGTTATGGCGGCTGGCGAAATATAGTTTTGCCGGCAATTACGCTGGGGACGGGGATTGCGGCAGTGACCGCCCGGTTGACCAGATCCAGTATGTTGGAGGTACTTGCCCAGGATTACATGCTTACCGCCCGGGCTAAAGGCCTGGGGGAAGGCCGGATCATTGCCGGTCACGCCCTGAAGAATGCCTTGATCCCGGTGGTGACCATGGTTGGTTTGCAGTTCGGCCACCTATTGGAGGGGGCGGTGGTCGTGGAGACCGTTTTCGCCTGGCCCGGGGTCGGTAAGTTGCTGGTGGATGCCATCTTTGCCCGGGATTATGCTTTGCTGCAGGGGTGTGTTTTGATTTTTGCCGGGTGCTTTGTGCTGGTAAACCTGGTGGTGGACTTAATCTATGTCTGGCTGGATCCCAGAATCCGTTACGAAAAGGGGGGCTAAGGTGCATACGGAAACCGGCAACAAGGCTGTGGTTGGCGGCCTGATTGTGGTGTTATTGCTGGCCGGTGTGGCGGTGTCGGCCCCGCTGTTGGCTCCGGGTGACCCCGGCCGCCAGAACCTGGTGTTGAACTTAATCAAGCCTTGTTGGGAATACCCTTTCGGCACCGATGAGCTAGGGCGGTGTATTTTCAGCCGGGTTGTTTACGGTACCCGGGTTTCTTTGACGATCGGGGTGGTCGTTACCGCCATTTCCGGATTAATCGGGGTTTTTACCGGTTTAATCGCCGGTTATTTCGGCGGCCTGTTGGACGAAATATTGATGCGGACCGTTGATGTGCTTTTAGCCTTTCCCGGCTTGGTCCTGGCGTTAGTCTTAGCCGGCCTTTTGGGGCCGGGTTTGCCGAACGTGATTCTGGCCTTGGCCTTGGTCGGCTGGATGGGATATGCCCGGGTAGTGCGGGGAGCGGTCATGGCGGTCAAGGTCAAGGAGTTTGTGGCCGGCGTCCGGGCCTTGGGGGCCGGCGACTGGTATATCCTGGTCCGGCATATTTTACCGAATGTGCTGGCCCCGGTGATTGTGATGGCAACCTTGGGGATCGGCCATGTAATCTTGAATGCCGCCGCTTTAAGTTTTCTGGGGTTGGGGGTCCAGCCCCCGACACCGGAATGGGGGGCGATGTTAAACGGGGGGAGATCCTACCTTCGGACAGCGCCTCATTTGACGGTGTTTCCCGGTCTGGCGATTATGGTGACGGTTTTAGGCTTCAATTTTCTGGGGGATGGCCTGCGGGACGTGCTTGACCCCCGGTCACAAGCAAAAATCCCGGATTAGGAGGGGGCCTTTTTGTCTTTATTGCAGATTCGCAACTTATGTACAACATTTTATACCCCGGGCGGCTTGGTCCGGGCGGTTGACGGGGTCAGCCTCGATTTGGTCATGGGGAAAACCACCGGTCTAATTGGGGAAACCGGCTGTGGAAAGTCGGTATTGGGTCACTCCATTTTGCGGTTGTTGCCGGCTAATGCCCGGATCGAAGGGTCAATCCGGTTTAAGGGTGAGGAATTGCTCTGCCTGCCGGAAACAAAGCTGCGCCGTTTGCGCGGCCGGGAGATGGCGTTTATTCCCCAAAGCCCGGCTACCTCGCTTAACCCGGTGCTGACAATCGGCCGGCAACTGGTGGAGACAATAAGGCTGCACAAACGGGTGTCCCGGCAAAAGGCCCGGGAAGCGGCGGCGGCCTTGCTCGAATTATTGGACCTCCCGGCGCCGGAAAAACGGCTGGCCGAGTATCCCCACCAATTGAGCGGGGGTATGCGGCAGCGGGTATTGGCGGCGATGGGGGTGGTGGGGAACCCTTCCCTTTTGATCGCCGACGAACCGACGAAAGGATTGGATGCCATTGTCCGCCGGCAGATGGCGGCAGTGCTGCGCCGCCTGACCGCTAAGACCGGGGCGGCCCTGCTGCTGATTACCCATGATTTAAGGGTGGTGGCTGGTTTGTGTGATGATGTGGCGGTGATGTATGCCGGGGAAATAATCGAATCCGGTCCGGCGCGGGTGGTTTTAACTGATCCCCGGCATCCTTACACCAGAGGCTTATTGGGGTCACTGCCTGCCCACGGGCTTAAGCCCATCCCCGGGGTGAGTCCCAGTCTTATTGACCTGCCGGCCGGGTGCCGTTTTTTCCACCGTTGTCCGGACGCATCCCCGGCGTGTGGGGAGGTGTGGCCGTCCTTAGTAAAACAGCCGGACCGGCAAGTGAGGTGTCTGCTTTTTGCTCAGGGTCGAGAATCTGGAAAAGGTGTTTACGGCCGGGATCTTCAAGCGGCAGTCGTTTAAGGTGCTGGATGGGGTATCGTTACACATTTCCCCCGGGGAAACCCTGGGGTTGGTTGGGGGCAGCGGCTGCGGGAAATCCACCCTGGCCCGGGTAATCTTAGGGCTGGTGCCGGCCTCGAGCGGCCGGGTTGTTTTTAAGGGCCGGGAGCTGCCGGCCGGGGGTAACCGCCGGCGGGACCAGGGTTGGGAAAAAATGCAGATCATTTTTCAACACCCGGAGGCTTCCCTTAACCCCCGGCTCAAAATCCGGGACAGCCTGGCCGAACCCTTGCGGATTCACCGGTTGGTTACGGACCGTGAGGAAGAGGCGGCGGTTATTGCCGGGTTGCTGGAAACGGTTGGTTTAAGCCGGGAGCACCTGAGCCGCTATCCGCACGAACTGAGCGGAGGGCAGATTCAGCGGGTGGTGCTGGCCCGGATTTTGGCCTTGCGGCCGGCATGTATTATCGCCGACGAACCGACCTCGATGCTGGATGTTTCGGTTCAGGCCCAGGTGTTGCGTCTCTTGAAGGATATCCAGGCCCGGTACGGCCTGGCCTGTCTGTTTATCTCGCACGACTTGGCGGTGGTGCGGTGGATGAGTGACCGGATTGCGGTGATGTCTCAGGGGCGGATTGTTGAGACCGGGCTGGCGGCGCAAATCATTAAAAACCCTGGTCACCCTTACACGGCGGCCTTAGTGAGAGAGGAGGAGTTTTTTTGAGTACTGTTCACCAGGCATACTTTGACGCCAAGGCGGCGATTTGGGATACCCTGGGTGATCCGGCGACCGGTGAACGGCTCCGGGCGATTGTCGGGGAATTGGCCATTCAACCCGGAGCCCGGGTGTTGGATGTCGGGACCGGAACCGGGGTTTTGGTGCCGTTGTTGGTGCCGGCGGTAGGTCCGGCAGGGCGGGTGGTGGCCCTGGATCTGGCCGGGGAGATGTTGAAAAAGGCCCGGGAAAAGTTTCCCGTCCGGCAGGTCGAGTTTGTTCAAGGGGATATCATCCGGCCCCCTTTCCCGGCGGCTTCGTTTGACGAAATCATCTGTAACGCCTGTTTTCCCCACCTTCAGGATAAACCCCGGGCAGTCCGCCAAATGGCGGCTTTGCTCAAACCGGGGGGCCGGCTGGTGGTTTGTCACGCATCCAGCCGGGAGGCCTTAAACCAAATGCACCATTCTATAGGCGGGGTAGTCGGCAGTGACCTCTTGCCCGAAGCGCCGGTGATGCACCAGCTGTTTGCTGTCGCCGGCCTGACGGAAATCAAGATCACCGATACCCCGGACAAGTATATTGTCACGGCCCGCAAACCGGTAGCCGGCAGTGCCGTTCCGGGGGAGCCGGCGGAAATGCCGGCTGTTTTAGCGGCTTTCACCCCGCCAATGGCGACTGGTTCGCTGGCGATGGTGTTCCGGGGGTTTCAGGAAGCCTTATTGGTGTATGAATCCTTACGGTTGGGCATTTTCACGGTGCTGGCCGACCAAAACCGTACCCTGGAAGAAGTTGCCGCCGGTACCGGGGGTGAGGCAGACCGGCTGGTCTATGTTTTGGATGCTTTGACGGCCATCGGGCTGGTGGAAAAAGAAGCGGCGGTATACCGTAATTCACCGGAAGCCCGGACCTACCTGTGGCCGGGGAGTAAGTTTTACCTGGGTGACCTGCTCGAATTGCAGTTAGCGCCGCAAAGGCGGTGCCTGTGGGAGAAACTGACGCCATGGGTCAGGGGAGAGACGGTGGTGCCCGAATACTTTGATGATCCGGACGGGTTTTTTACCGGTCCCTTTATCCGGGCAATGGCCCAATCTGCTTTAAGCCAGAAAGGCTTCATCGAGACGGTGACCATAGTTGCCCGGCACCCGGCCCTGGCTACTGCCCGGCGGCTTTTGGACCTCGGCGGGGGTCACGGCCTGTTTGCCATCGCTTTACAGCAGTTGCGGCCCCAGTTGGCGGCGGCGGTTTTCGACCTGCCCCATGCCGGGGCGGTAATGCAGGAGTATGTGACGGCGTACGGTACCCAAACCGGCTTTTACCCCGGAAATTTCCATACCGATCCACTGCCGTGGGGGCAAGACATCGTGTTGGCTTTCGATATGCTTTACCCCACACAGCCGCAGAACCCGGCCCTTTTGGCCAAGATTTACGGCGTCTTGCGACCGGGTGGGTACCTCTTTACCCGGCACTGGGTGCTGGATGAGACCCGGACCTGGCCGCAACGGGCCGCTCTGTTTGCCCTTCAGTCCAAGGTGCGCCGGCCCAAATCGCACGTTTACCGGCAAACCGAGTTGGAGGAACTGCTGGCCAGCACCGGTTTTGTGGTGGAGCAATCACACTTTTTGGGTGATTCCGGGGCGACTTTGATTGTGGCTTCAAAGGTGTAAATTTGATTGACGCCGGATTTTGGGGATGATACGATATAAAATAGCTGATTATTCGGAAAAAAGGTTTTATTTGCGGGGGCTGATGGGGAAACGGGGGGCGCTTAAATGCTTAACCGGATTGTTTGCACCAACCAGGAACGGTGCAAAGCTTGTTCCGCTTGTCTCCGGGTGTGTCAGACCAAATCGATCCGGATTGTCGATTTTAAAGCGGATATTATTGAAAAAAGCTGTCTTTCTTGCGGGTTGTGTGTGTCTGCTTGCAGTAAACGGGCAAAACAGTACTGGCAAAGTGTGCCTGGTGTCGAGCAATTGTTGCAATCAGGCCGGACAGCCTTGGTTTTGGCTCCTTCTTATGTAATTGTGGCCCGAAAAAAATACGGGTGTACCCCGGAACAGTTTTGCACCGCTTTACACCAAGTGGGTTTTGATCTGGTTTATGAAGCCAGTTTTGGGGCGGATGTAGTCAGTAGGGTGTATGTTGATTATATTGACCGCCTGATCAAGGAAAAAGGCCCGGACAATACCCATGTGATTACCAGCCCTTGCCCTTCATTGATGAATTATGTGCAAAAACATACACCGGAGTTGCTGGGGGAATTTGCGCCCATCTATAGCCCGATGGCTGCTCAGGCCATCTTGGTGCGGCATTGGAACCAGGAGCCGCTCGCGGTGGTGGGAGCCAACCCGTGTATTGCCAAGAAATCGGAACTATTAGATAAAAAAAAGCAGGGTCTTTACGACGAAGACTTGACTTTTGAAGAACTAATCACCATGCTTGATGCCCGGGGCATCGTGCCCGCTCAGTTACCGGAAACCCAGTTTGATGGGATTCAGGCTTTTTACGGGGCGGGATTTCCTATTTCCGGCGGCTTGACCAAAACGATGGAGCTGTTTGCCGATGCCGCCACTCACTTTGATCCCTTGAGCAGTGAATACCTGGTGGTCGAGGGGGAATACCGGAGCACGGTCTTTTTGCGCGAGATGGCCAGGCGCAAGGTGCAAGAAGGCAATTTGGCCGGTTACCCCCTTTTGATTGACGTTTTATATTGCGAAGGTTGTATTTTAGGAAAGGCTTTGGGGGTGGAGAGCGATTTTCTTGAGAAAAGGCGGATTATCGCCGAGTACACCAAAAACCGGTTCCAGCGGGCCAGCCAAAAAGGCGGCGTCAAAAATTACGGTGATTATACGGTTTTAGTGAAGAATACGGTCGAGGCTCCCGATTTTGGCCGTTGGGTGGAGATTGTGGAGGAATTAATCCGCCATAACGGATTTACCAGGACCTGGGAAAATACGCACTACGAACGCAAAGATCCCAGTGAGGAAGAATTGAAGTATATCTTGGAAAGTGACGGCAAACTGACGGTTGAGGATGAGCTCAACTGTGGCGCTTGCGGTTATTTGACTTGCCGGGAGCGGGCCAAGGCGGTCTATAACGGGGAAAACCTGCTTGGTGGCTGTATTATCCACATCAAACAGGAAGCGAAAATCTCCTTTGACGAAAACATCCGGTTACACGAACTGGACAAGATGAAATCTGATTTTCTGTCCACAGTCTCTCACGAGTTACGGACACCCTTGACTTCGGTTCTTGGTTTTGCCCAAATTGTCAAAAAGCGGTTGGATGATGTAATTTACCCCCGGCTTGACTTGACTGAGCGTAAAATGGGCCGGGCCGCAACCCAAGTTAAGGATAATATTGGGATCATCATTTCCGAAAGTGAGCGGTTAACGGCCTTAATTACCGATGTTCTCGACATCGCCAAAATGGAAGCCGGCAAGGTTGACTGGAAGAGTGAACCGGTTGCGGTGGCCACGGTAATTGACCGGGCGGCGGCAGCGACGATCAGTTTGTTCGACCAAAAAGGGCTGGCTTTGATTAAGGATGTGGAAGAAGACCTGCCCCGGGTATTGGGGGATAATGACCGGCTGATCCAAACGGTGATCAATTTCCTTTCTAATGCGGTAAAGTTCACTGAAGAGGGACCGGTGATCTGCCGGGCCAGGCGTAAGAATAATGAGGTAATCGTCAGTGTGTCCGACAAAGGGGTCGGGATTGCTGCGGAGGACCTGCCCAATGTTTTCGAAAAGTTTCGGCAAATTGGGGATACCTTAACCGAAAAACCCCAAGGGACCGGTCTGGGTTTATCCATCTGTAAACAGATTGTAGAACAGCATGGGGGACGTATTTGGGTGGAAAGTGAATTTGCCAAAGGCAGCACCTTTTCTTTCACCGTGCCGTTTTACCGGACAGCAGAAACGGAGGCCAAAGCAGCAGATTTAGATGTGGGCTCCTTGGTGAGGCGGTTGACAGACCAAGTGGAGATCGTGACTCCGTCCTGGATGGCCGGCGCGAAAAGGATCCTGGTGGTTGACGACGAGACAAATATTCGCGTATTTCTCCGCCAGGAATTGGAGGCGATCGGTTACGAGGTGTGTGAGGCCCGGGAAGGTTTGGAAGCGATCAATATTGCCAAAAAGGAGCGGCCTGACCTGATCATTTTGGACATTATGATGCCCCGGATGAGTGGTTTTGACGTGGCGGCCGTCCTCAAAAACGACCCGGATACGCAGAATATCCCCATCGTGATCCTTTCAATCGTGGAAGATAAGCAAAGAGGCTACCGGGTTGGGGTTGACCGGTACTTTACCAAACCGGTCAATATGAATAAACTGCTGAAGGAAGTCGGCCTGCTCATTGCCCGGGGTAATTCCCGGAAAAAGGTCTTAGTGGTGGATGAGGATGAGTCGGCACTAAACTCGATCACCGAGGTTCTGGAGTCCAAGGGTTTTGTAGTCGTGAAGGCGACCACCAATGATGAATGCATCCGTAAGGCGTTGGCGGAAAAGCCGGATATGATTATCCTGGATATTCTCTTTTCCGGACGCCATGAAGTGATTAAAACCTTGCGTTTTGAAAGCGGGTTGGAACACGTGCTGTTTCTCTTATTGGGGGATGCCGGAAAAGGATCGCTTTGAGGCGGCTACTGTTGGGGGGAAGCGTTGGTGCCGAAGGTTTTAATTGTCGATGATGAGCCGCATATCCGGATTCTTTTGGAGCAAACGTTGGAGGAGTTAGAAGACGAAGGGGTAGAATTATTTTTTGCGGTTAACGGCGAGGAAGCCTTGGAATCGATTTGGCGAGAAAAACCGGAACTTGTGTTCCTCGACGTGATGATGCCGAAGATGAACGGTTTTGAGGTTTGCCGGAAGGTCAAAGCAGAATTGACGCTGGACCGGATTTACATCATCATGCTAACGGCTAAAGGCCAGGAGTTTGATAAAAAGAAAGGGGTAGAAGCCGGCGCGGACATCTATATGACCAAGCCGTTCAACCCGGATGACATCGTGGAAAAGGCCCGCCAAGTCCTCGGCCTTTAATTTAAAGGATAGGGAGGTAGGTTTTTTGCGGGATGTTTTGGTGGAATTGGTTCCGGCGAGGGTCTGGGACCGGTTTCAAAAAAAACAGGCCGAAATTGTACCGGGTTGGTTTTTTCGTCCCTACGGAATTCACGGCCACGCCCATACCAAAAGGGTGTTGCTTTTATTGCTGATTTTGGCCGATATTGTGGGCCTGGATGAGCCCGATACGATAATCCTGGAGACGGTGGCCCTATACCACGATATCGGCCGTGATCACGACGGCGTAGATCCCGGTCACGGGGGGTTAAGTTACGCAAAAGCCGTGAAAGACCGGTTGTTGCCGGGTACCGGTCCGCAAGACCAGGCATTGGTGCGGTTTATCATGGAAAATCATTGTGTAGACGACGCAAAAGCCTCTAGGCGGGTGGCCCGGTACGGGATCAAAGACAAGGCGAAAGCTTTGCGCTTATTTAATATTTTCAAGGATGCCGATGGTCTTGACCGGGTCAGGATCAACGACCTGGATGTCAACCAGTTGCGGACGGCGGCCGCCAAAGGGTTGGCGGGTTTGGCGCAAGAATTGCTGA
>JAQWAU010000096.1 GCA_028707535.1 Heliobacteriaceae bacterium
CCCAACCCCACCAGGCCACCAACAGCAAAATAGCGGTAATGCCACACCCGGACGGGTATGCCCCCGGTGAATACACCCTCTACATTGAAAAAGGGCTCTGTTCCACCACCGGAAAGGCCTTGAAAAAAGCAATCAAGATGGATTTTACGGTGATTCCTTAACCAGGGACGAAAAAGGGCCGGCCGGTGGCAAAACCGGTCGGCCCTTTTGGTTATGTGCGGAACCGTTTCATATAAGCTGACCTCAACCCGGTGCCGGTGGCTGATTTGACCCCTTCCCCGACGATAATAATATAGCTTTGGCCGGGGAGGTAACCGCCCGGCGGCGGGGAGATCAGGGCTGATTTGCCGTCTACCCCGGGGACCACGTTAACATCGGCCGGATTGCCGGCGGCATCCAGTACCCGGATGTTTGCCGGGGTGAGGGTGGCCGGGTCGACCGGGGAGTTGAAGGTGACCGTCCAGATATGGTCAACCGGGACATCGGCCTGTTCGCCGACATCCTGCGGGATCCCGGAACCGGCCGGGTTGACCGTCACGTTTACGCTTTTGGTTACCGTTTGCCCCGCCGGCCCGGTGGCCGTAAGGGTAATTACGTGCGTTCCACTGCCCAGTTGATTGGCGTAAACCAGAGATCCGCGGCCTAATTCGCCATCCCGGTCGGAGTGCCAGACCAGGTGATCGGCAGCATAGATCCACCCGGTTTGCGGGTCATAGGCCCGGCCTTCCAGGCTGACCCCTTCCCCCGCAAACAGATAATAGCCGTCCCCGGGTGTATCGATGAACACCGCCGGGTCTTTGACCGGGGAAACAAATCCGGTACTGACGGCGGCAGTGCTGTTAATCCCGTCGGTAGCCGTCACCCGGATGGCAGGCTGGTCACCCCCCGGCAGCCGGGAAAAATCAGCCGTAAACTCCGTGAACTCGGTAGCCGGTTCCAGCACGATCCACCGGCTGCCGTCCGGGCTGTACTCCACCTTGAAGGATAAAGCATCCCCGTCCGGATCACCGGCGGTCCAGGCCAGAGTCACCGTTCCGGTAAGCCCGGCTCCGGTCGCCGGCCGGGTAATGGTGATGGTGGGGCTACCGGCGCTGACCGGGATTTCCTTCAGCACCCGGTCCCCTTCCCGGATCTCCAGGCGGCTGGTACCCGCCGGCAACGGCACTTCTACACTAAATACCTGGTGGGCCAAAACCTGGGGAGGATTGGTCAAACCCCGGGTATCGGGGGTAAAGCCTTGGGTAGCCAAAACCGCGCCGCCGGCGTCAAGGGCCGTAATCTGATGGCTGCCCGTTTGCGGGGTAACCGGCGTCCCGGCTGTATAGCTGAACCAGGGCAGGGTTTGCACCTCACCGGCCGCATTGATCAACCCGGAGGCCTTAACCGCCAGGTTAGCCGGCGCAGCGGACAGCAGGCGAAAACCTTGGGCTGCAGCCGGGGGCGCAAATGCTCCAAACAGATGTTTCCAGATATCCGGGGTAACCCAGTTCTTGGCAGGTGGAGCGCCACTTCCCATGAAACTCATTGAATCCCCTAAAAGCCCTCTGCCCCCAGTCTCATACGGGTGCAGTTTTGCCGGGATCAGGGAACCTGATCCGGACGTTGCCGGTTTGACCGTACCGGCCGGACTGGTTACCGGGGCTCCGGTATGCCAGTCTTTGCCGGCATACCCCCCCGGTGGGGGGTTGACCGCCGGGTTAAACGCCCCACCGGCATATTCGTCCCCAACGTCGAAAAAATGAGCAATTTCGTGGGCCAAGGTCGTCTGATAATCCCGGTTGCCCAAGGCAACAATTGCCGCCGGTTTGCGTACCGTAAAACCCAGTTGATAAGCGGTTAACTCACCGTCCGTATATATGGGGATCGGCTCAGGAATAAACCCGACGATAGCGTCATACTGGCCGCCGGCATAGCGGGGTGGCTGCAGATCCCGCAGTTTTAGCCACAGCCAGGTACACCCGTCTTTAGTCGCCAGGTTGTACCGGCTACCACTGGCATCCATTGGCGCCCCCAGTTCAAACTTGACGTTTTCGTCAGCGAGCGGAAACACCCGGCGCAGAAACTGGTCGGCTTTAGTCCAGTTTGCGCCCGGATCTTTAATTGTGCCGTTATAGTTGGCTGTAACCGGTACGGCCAGGATCCGCATATCCCGGCGGGTTTCAAACTCCACCCCGTCCAATGTTTTTTCCCGCTCATCCAGCCGGGCAACAAACCGGTAGGCGCCGGGGGCCCAATTGCCGCAAGTCGCCTTATCTTTAGGGACAAAAATAAGCGCATTATGCTTGCTGTCTTTTTTAGGCCCCGTCAGGGTAGCCACCTTACTGCCGTTACAGTAAACATCCAGTTCCAGAGCGGTCGCCTGGTCCGGTTTTAGCTCATCCGGCAAAAAAACCTGAATCACCGTATCTTTACCGGCGACAAAATGGGTAGCCCGTTGGTAATTTTCCTCATCCTGGTATGTATAGCGGCCTAGGGCCTGGTTGGGCTGGATTGCCTTAATTACCGGTTTGCGGTTGATTTCGTAAGTGATTTCGATTGTGGACTGCCTGTCTTCATCGCGGTAAGTATGCGGTACAGTACGTTGATCCCGCCATTTACCGTCACTGTAAGTCAATTCACCGGTCAGGCAAGAACCATCGGGATGGGTTTCAATCCGGTCATGCCAAGCATGATTAGCCAAACT
>JAQWAU010000042.1:0-8412 GCA_028707535.1 Heliobacteriaceae bacterium
GATCATTGTGTAGAAGCATCAGTTTGTTTTCTATTGCGGTAAGTGCAATCAAAATATCTATTGTGCTGCGGGGAGTTATCCCATTACGTCGCAGGTCAAAATAGAGCCGGGCCGCTTTTTCATAGGTGGCTGTTTTTGCTGGCAAAAAATAAATAATTTGGGTTGAAAGATAGTCCCACAGTTGTTCATATTCCTTTTCATTTCGTGCGCCTTGTAAAACCTCCTGAAAGGTATAGGCGGAAAAGCCAAAAGTTATATTACGGGATAAGATTACATCAAAAAGCTGTGTTTTTTCATCGGTTTGACCTTTGAGAAAGCCAATGAGTACCGAAGTATCAACCAGTATCATTCTCTTCCCTTACGCATCGACCGGTAATCATAATTGTCGGCAAACTGTATTTTGCCGCGCAATTCTTTCAAGTCCCTACGGGTGCGGCGCTCCACAAACTCTATAATCGCTTTTTCTACAACTTCTTTTTTGGTTTTAAGACCGGAAACCTCCATCGCCCTCTTCATCAAGGCGTCGTCTATTACAATATTTGTGCGCATGGCCACACACCTCCTTATACACATAATAGTATGCGACCGTTGTTCAGTCAATTCATGTTTTCTCTCCTGGTCAATCAAAAGCAGCTTCTATTTCCCGGTCGGTTAAGACTGAATTTCCTCCTGTTAACTAATTTTTTCCAACTCTCATAAAGCGTTCTCTCAAATCCAGAACCCGACTTATCCATGGGCGTTTATCTTCCGGTGGCATAGATAAAGCCGAATATGTAATACAACTCATGCAATAAAATCGTAGGTGTTTTCATCCCAGGACTATTGTAAAATAAGGAATCTTAATGTAATTTTATGCTTGGAATAATATGTGCAGGGAGGTGTATATATCCGGTAAAGATAGGAGGGTTTTTAATGAAGGATAAAAAAGCCAGCTTTACAGCGCAGGGCTTGGCCTACATGCGCGCCTATCATGCCATGCACGATAACCCCAAAATATTTGATGATTCTCTAGCTTATCATTTATTTGTGGAAGAGGAACGTTCATTCTTCGAAAACGCTTGGTCACAGGCTGCCAAATTATACGATCCTGAACGGGCGGCGTCGTTCACTGACAGGGCGGCCGCCATCGCGTGGACTTTGCAAACCATCACACCAGGTCCATCCATGACCCTTGGCCGATCGCGGTACACGGAGGACAGCCTTGATGAGGCGGTAGGGCAGGGGGTCAAGCAGTATGTGATCCTGGGGGCAGGTTTTGACACCTTTGTTTTTCGTCGCCCGGAGATGTTGGAGAAGCTTCAGGTATACGAGGTCGACCATCCCGTCACGCAAGGTTTTAAATGCAGTCGCCTTGCTAATGCAGGCTGGGAACAACCAGCCCAACTGCACTTCGTTCCGGTGGATTTCGAGCAAGAGAGTCTGGCAGAGGCACTCACACGGTCATCGTATAACTCGCAGGCATTAAGCTTCTTTAGCTGGCTGGGCGTCACTTATTATTTGACCCGCGACACAGTGTCTTCCTTGTTGCGTAACATTGCCAGCATCGCCCCCACGGGCAGCACGGTCATTTTTGATTACCTGAATACCGATGCATTTATCCCCGAAAAAGCGGCTAAACGCGTGAAAATATTGATCAGGGACACACGACAAGCGGGTGAGTCGATGATAACGAGTTTTGACCCGTTCACGCTTTCCGCTGACCTCGCCCGCTTGGGATTGCGTCTCCAAGAGGACTTGAGTCCGGCAGACATCCAGGAACGCTACTTCCGGGGACGTACGGACGGATATCATGCATGCGAACATCAGCACTTTGCCCGGGCAGTGGTCACATAGCGCGAAACATGGGAAAACAACACTTTTTAATCAAAAGAGTCAGGGAACCATCTCCCTGACTCTTTTGATGCCTTGATTTAATAAGCGTAGAAGCCCCGGCCGGATTTTCTGCCGAGGAAGCCGGCCCTGACCAGTTTTCTTAACAAGGGGCAGGGATGGTATTTGTCTTCACCCAATTCCTTGTGCAGGATTTCCATGATAGCCAGGCAAACATCGAGGCCGATGAGGTCACCCAAGGCCAAGGGGCCAATCGGGTGGTTGGCGCCTAGTTTCATCGCCGCATCAATATCTTTCGCGGAAGCTACACCTTCCATTAGAATATATGCAGCCTCATTAATCATCGGAATTAAGATCCGGTTAACTACAAAGCCGGGTGCTTCGGATACTTCTACCCCGGCTTTTCCTAGCTTAGCCACCAGGTCTTTGATTGTTTCGAATCCTGTACAAATAAACATTGGCCTCGTCCACCACACAATAAACAAGTGGTTTATCCGTCGCGGACAGCCGGCAAATTATCGGTTTACTTACTTCATCGGCAATTCGCACCAAGTCCTCGATCGATTTCATGACGATCCCGTTTTCCCAGGCAATAGGCCAATCACCTTCAATCACCGCTAAACGGTCACCGTATTTTTTAGTGATGCGGTCAACCGTTTTTCGAACGGTATCCCGCTCTTCCTTGGGTTCTGAAGAACAAAAAAACAATAAACCCAATACCGCCAGGCAACCCAATGCCACCAACCCGCAACCGATAACAACGCTTTTATTCACCCCGGCCGGTACCTGCCTGACACCGGTAAGGGTTCCCGGCTTATCCTGATTAAGTTCACCACTCACCTGAAAATACTTTTCCCCCAGGGGAATGACCATTGTTGAGGCAATTTGTTCTTTTACCGGACCACTGTCCGTTATCGCTTCCACCCAAACATTCCAGTAAACCACCAGTTTTGTTTCGTTGGCGTTAAGATCAGCCTCCTCCGCCACCTGCCGGACAAAAGCGTTATAATCCGCCACTCTAAGCGGAATGTTATCCTGCAGGGAAACGGATCCGCCTTTTGCTTCAAAACTTTTCGCCGGCTGGAGCACAAACCGGCGTTCCCAGACCTGGGTATTATCCTTACCCGCACTGGCCGCCATTACCGCCACTATATCATACCGCCCCCGGATAACGGATGCCTCTTCACAGGTAAAATTGTAGGAGAAAACTGTATTGAGATAGTCGACAAATTTCGTCACATATACTTTTCCGGGGTTAAGTGGATTTTCCGGATATAAACTATTTGGCTTAAGATACACCCGGTAGTCGATCCGGGCCTGTTGAACATACGATAAGACCGGCACGACCTCCTCAACAATAGCGGGCTTGGTTTGTTCCTTAACCGCTAATGCTGCCGTCACCATCAAGATGACCCCAACCAGAATTGCCAGCGAAATTTTCCATTTCTTTTTTATCTTAAGCCTCATCCCTCTTCCTCCATTTTTATGTATTTGTTACTTGTTGGGTCCCGCCCAAATATCTCCTACTGCGTCCTTTAAAACGAGCGAAATCCAACCAATCTTCGGAATTACGCCGATCACTTTACCCCGGACCTGGTGCGATTGAACCAGATCCTGATCCGCAGCATTGTTGTTATCGCCTTTAGTCTGAAATAATGTTTCACCCCGCCGGTTTTTTAAGTCAACCACCCGGTGGGTAACCCAGATCTTTTCCTGGCGGAACTGCAGAATATCCCCCACCTTGGCCTCCTGCCCGGCCATTTTTTTCACGACGACCAGGTCGCCTTTTCTTATCCCCGGCTCCATACTGCCACTTAAAATTAATGAAGGGTATACCGGAAAAATACCCACGGAAAACCAAATCATCAATACGGAAACAACCGTACAGCCGACCCATCCGGAAACGCTTTCCTCCCTGCCGGCCCACCGTCCCACCTCCCGGGCTTCCGTCAGATATAAACCCCGGACCGTAACCAGACTTAACAGGGGAACAAAAGTCCCCAACAATGCTTTAACTTCCCAGCTTAAATCAGGCAGAACCGGAGAAAACCACTGGAAGACCTGTAAAGAACCCCGGTAAAGGATGGCTGGTAACGGTCCCCCCAAATAGGCCAGGTAAGAGGTTAATACCTGTTCCCCCAAGAGCGGAAAAACATGATTACCCACATATTTGGTCAATTCGAGACCGGTCTTAAGGGCCAAAAGTTTATTCAAAGGAAGCCCTGTCAAGGCAAAAAAAAGCGCGGCCAACCCGACCACCAAGGCCGGCCTTCGGCCGGCAAGGTTGTTGATCAGAAACGCCCTAGCCAATTCGGAACCTGCCAGGGCCGTGCTCACGAAAATGAGGTTAATCATAATTCCCGCCGGTGTATTTGCGTAGGGACTTAGGCCAAACCCTTGCAACATGCCGGCTACAAGCTGAGTTAATATGTAAAAAACAGCACAAATCAAGGCCAGTTGGTTAAGAAACCGGGCAAACCGCAGGCGCCCTGCCGCCCGGGGCCGGGGCAACCACCAGACAATACCTGCCACCAGGATCCAAAGAAACGGTTGCAGCACATAGGTGAAAAAAAACCGGCCATCCGTGCCGCAAACTACAACGTTTACCAATCCATAATGCCCGAGTAACAATCCAACCAGCAAAATGCAGCCATATTTCGCCACAGGGCATACCTCCCCCGGCTCCACTACGGTTGTTGACCCGAAGGCTGCCCGCTTGCCTCTTGCTCCGTATTCCAGGCACCTGTATGCACATGTCCTCGAATCTCAATCCCCTGGCGCCACGAACCGAAGCCGGCCGGCAACAGGGCCAAGGCGATCACCAGGCAGACCCCGAGAACAAGGATTTGCTTTCCCACTGCCATTGCGCTCCTTTATTAACAGGCAGGGACGAACAGGCCGGTTTGCCAGTCCGTCCCCGCGTAAATGGGAATAGGAACCTATAAAGAAGCATTCCATTGCACCGCCGGAAAGTAAAGACTGAAGGTGTAGGTAGTGTTTTCCAGCGCCGAATCGTTTATCCGGAACTCAAATGCCCGTGATGTATGCCGTCCCGGTTCCAAAATGGTGAAGGGTTGATCATTGTCACACCGGACGTCTACTTCACTCGGATTTTGAATTAACGGCATGCCAATCTTTAAGGGAATGGTACCATTGTTTACTAGCGAAAAATAAACGGTGTTGTAATAAGACGGGTAGGCATTTACCACGGTAACCACCAGTTTTTCGTGATCCCCGTCGCCATCCGAGTCCTCCGGAGTCAAAATGGTATGCCCCACGTTTTTATTTAGGGGACGAATGTTTGTAAATCCCGGATCACAGGCATAATCTGTAGTAACATCATAGCTGCTCATTACGCCGTTAAGACACCAATCCAGTTCGCCCGTATTGACGGTGCCGTGGACCGGAATGTTTTCACTCCAGGCGGCATACCCGGCACCTGTCAGCACCAGCGCCGCAATCAGCGCCAAGGCAACGGACCTGGCCTTTTTCATTTTCCTCTCCTTTTGGGGCTGGGATTATATCCCTATCTGTTCCATTGCTGGGTTTGGACCGTAACCGTATACGAATAAGTTGAATTTTCCGCAGCCCCATCCAGGACAGTGTGCTTGATTTCTTTGCTTATTTCAGCACCCGCATCAATGATTTCACCGACGATGGTTGCCCCTTCTTCGGCTACCGTCAGCTGGTTAGAATAATAGTTGGTAATATCCAAACCGGTCACTTTGAGCGGGATCGTCCCGGTGTTCTTTACTGTATAATTAATCGTGGCGTTATAGTCCGGATAAGCGTTGTTAGCGGTAACCGTGATGCTCTTGCCGTCTGTGGCTACTTCCGGGTTGTCGGTAGTACCGACATGTTTATCCAGGCCCGGGTCGACGGTTACTCCGGGATCATTGCTTGTCGCCGCGGAAAAAGTGACGTCATAGTCACCGGTGGCTACAGTGCCGTTAATCACAATGTTTTCCGTCCAAGCGGCATAGGCTGCCCCCATTAGAATGAACGACAAAACTAACATAACACTGATAAACTTAACTTTTTTCACTAATTAATGTCCTCCTTTAAATTGGGTTTTCCGGTTTAGGTTTTGGCTTCCCCTAGGTTTGACTTCTTAGTGAAACGGTATCTACCCCCTCTCATCACCTTAGGTGGTTAACACAAGTTTTTTACTCACGGCACATTCCACTGCTTAAAAATCAGTTCCGCCGTGAAATCGTATTTCTTGTTTTCCTCCACCGCCTCAACATACACCATCAGATCCCCGGTTTGGCTGCTGCCTCCGTCCAGAACCGCGACCGGAAAACTGTGTTCCACCCGCAGCCCGGATGCCGGGCAGGATACCCAGGTCTCACACCTTACGGGTACTGTTCCTTCATTGGTCACCCGGTAAGTCAGGTGTGCGTAGTAACCGGGATAGGCCTCCGCAAAAGTAATATTCAAGCTTTTTCCGGCGTTTGCCACATCACCTTGTACCCGGGTGGGGGTACAGCTTTCACCGGCCAGTTCGCATTTAGTGAAGACCGGATCAATATTCCCGGTGCCGACTGTTCCCTGTACCACCAGCCCCTCCTGCCAAGCGGCAAACCCGACACCAACCATACCGAGGGAAGTGATTAGGGCCAAACAAACCAGACTCAGGCATTTGCTGTTGTGTCGTTTCCGCATCAACCCCAGCCCAACCTTTCCCAGGCAATTGGTTCCGCCGCCCGTTTTTAATCCTACCACCAACCGGGGTGTAAGCGCTTCCTCCCCCCAGAGTTAAAACAGTTAACCGGCAATAAGGATAAACTTCCTCCTTCCGGGATTATTCGGAACTAATCCCCAGAGGAAATGTCTCGGGAGAAAAATAAAACCCGCGGATGAGAAACCCTCACCGCGGGAACTAAGATTCAGCACCTTTTATCACTTGACTTCCAAGCCTTTCCGGCTTTTTGCACCCATTTTCCGCAAGATACTGCGGACATGTGACTTTACCGTTGATTCGCTGATATACAACTTGCCGGCAATCTCCTTGTTAGAGTATCTTTTCAGTAATAAATGATAGACCTCACTTTCCCGTTTGGTTATGTCCTCCGGCAAACTTTCTGAACCAATTTGCTCCCCTGGACTCGCCACAGGCTGGACCAGGTCCTTCAATACCCGGGGATAAACAACGATCCCGCCCCGGCAAACCAGTTCCAAAATCCGCGTCAAAAACCCCGGGGTAGCCTGGACACAGGCATCAGCCCCGATTCTAAAGGCATCAGCAACAATATCCGGTTCATTACGTTTTGTAACCAGCACCAGCACAGACTGAGGACAACACTCTTTGATATCGATTAACAGCGATACCGGTATTTTACCGTTTTTTACCGCAAACAAGACAAGTTCCGGTTGACAGGTTAATACCCGGTCCAACGCTTTGTCCAGATTGACTGTATCCACAACCTTGTAAATATTCGGTACCTTGCCAAGAATATTCTTCAATGCTTCCATGCACCCGGCGTTATCACTGACCAACGCCACACTAATGACAGCCATTGCAACACCACACATTAAAATATCATCTGCCCAACTATACCATATTTTAATGTCAAATCCTATTAACTGGAGTATTTTCGCCTTTTATATTTCCAGACAAACAGCAAGCCCAGGGGGGACTGGGAATGTTAACGCCACCAGGTGGTCTGTCTCCTCCTCTGCCCCCCATACCACCCATTAAACTTAAATCCAGGTTATTCACTGCGACCACGGCCAGTTGTTGCCCGGATAATTGGGCACTGATACTCCGGGCTCGCAACCGGGCAAACTCCACTAAAACCGGCAGTGATTTTTCATATTCCTCATAACTGTAAAAGGCGGTCACGGGATCTTTTTGCTGGTGGGCGGAATCAGCCTGGGGTTGCTTTTCTTCATTAGTACCTATTTTGCCAACAAATCCATTCAACCCATTAAAACGGTGTACACCCCCGCCGGTGGAACCATTGCCGTGCAACTTACGGAGGATAAGTCTAAAATAGAAATCCGGGTTACCAATACCGGTGCGGGAATCCCCACCGAACACCTGGAAAAAATATTTGAACGTTTTTACCGGGTGGATACAGCGCGAGCCCGGGAAAAGGGCGGGTACGGGTTAGGTTTAGCCATCGCCAAATCAATCGTAGAACAACACCGGGGAAGGATTTATGCCCGGAGTAATCCGGGGGTAGACACCTCTTTTGTCGTTGAAATACCGGCATCTTTAATCCGCAGTAGAACATCGTAATCGATGTTTTCCACAAACCGCTTATCTCTGGCGCCTTGAGCATTTAGTTGCATGATGTTGATCCGGTCACCTTCCGCTGGTGATTCCACCTTAATTCTTTTTTCGGGATACCGGGAGTAACCGTAAATAACGCTTCCCCCCAACGCCGGATTATTGCCGGAATCTCCCCACTGGTTGGCGATGGCCAGATGCATCTGCTCCCCCAGCCTGGCCTCCCAGATAAACTTTTGCCGGCGGTTCCGCCAAAGGGCAGGTACACAAACCAGGTCCGCACCCAGTTTGGCTAAAGAATCCGCACTCTCGGGAAACATCAGGTCATCACCGGCCAACAGGCCCAC
>JAQWAU010000042.1:8512-10988 GCA_028707535.1 Heliobacteriaceae bacterium
CCTCGAGCGGCAGCGTTCCGTAGATAATCCGGTCAACCGGTGAACTGACTTGGCTGACTATCCCCCCACCGGGATCAATAATAAAAGACTCTGCCGTCCGACAATCCATGAATTTATCGATTCCCGTCCGGTTACAGGCCAACACCCAAATCCCGTTTTCCGCCGCCCGTGCCCGCCAATACTTTTCCGGATTTTGATGTTCCGGCGGCCAATTAGCCGGGACAAGCAAAAGCCGGACCCCTTGCAAGGCAGCTGCTCTGGCCGGTCGATAGGAATAAGCATCGGCACAAATCACTACTCCCAACCGGCCAAACTCCGTCTGCACTACAGGTACCGGCAGGTTGCCCCTTGACGCCCACAAGTTTTCCCGGAAAACCGGCGCTATTTTGCGGTACCGGCCCAAAACATTCCCGGCCGGCCCAACCATCGCGGTCGCGTTATAAAATATGCCTGTAGCAGGGTCTTTCTCCGGTAAACTGATCCCGATATAGCAGGCATATTTTTTCGCAATTTGGCCGAATGCCTTGGTCGTCGGGCCGGGAATAGTTTCCGTCAACGGGGCAATTTCTCCCCTGCCGCCAAAATCGTAACCACTGGTAGCCAGCTCGGGATTTAAGATGATCCGTGCCCCCTCCCTTGCCGCCCTTTCGTTGAGTGATAACAAATTTGCCCGGTTTTTCTCCTTGTCTTTCCAGTGTATTGCGGCATGCACCAAGGCCACTATTACTGTCTGCACGCAATCAATCCCTTTCCGGTTCAAAAATTACCGTCTCCTGTTCTTGGCAAAAAGCAACCCCCCGGCCGCAACAATTACCGCAAGGCCGGCCAACCATAAAAGGGCCGCAGGTAATTTGCTTTCCGGTTTTAATTTTAACAGGAGTATTTCACTACCGGCCTGCCGGTCAATTCCCTGTTTCCCGGCGACAACAAAGCCGCCGTCTTTTGTCTGTAACACGGCATAACCACTGTTGACGCCACTACCCGCGGTTGTCTTTTCCCAAACGGAATCACCGTTTTTAGCTGTTTTTACTACATAATGGTCATAGCCGCCCCCGGGAGACTCTTTTTTACCTGTCAAGATATAACCGCCGTCTTTCACCTGACCGGCAGCATAGAACGTACTGCCGTTTTCGCCCCCGAATGTTTTTTCCCAAAGCGCATTTCCCTCCGGGTCGACTTTAAGCAGATAACCCGCAAATCCCCCACCCTGGTCACCGGTGATTTCTTTCTCGCCGGCAATTAAATATCCGCCGTCACCGGCTTTCACCAGAGACCAGCCGTATTCCGACCCTGTGTCACCATAGGTTTTCTGCCAGATCATTTTTCCGTCGCCGTCCGTTTTGAGCAGATACAGGTCAGGATTGCCGGTGCCGAAAGATTCTGAATTACCGGCAATAAGGTATCCTCCGTCCGCAAGCTGCTCTAAGGCGTAGCCACAATCAGAACCGGCCCCCCCATAGGTCTTCTCCCAAATGATGTTTCCGGAAGCAGTCAATTTAACCAGGTAAACATCATAAATGCCGGCGCCATAGGACTCCGTTCCCCCGGCAATAACGAAATCACCGTCCTTCGTCTCTTGAACCGACCAGGCATAGTCACAACGCTCTCCGCCAAAGTTTTTTTCCCAGATCCGGTCACCTTTTTCATCAGTCCTGACCAGGTATACATCATGGTCATACCCATCCCGGGATTTTGTTTCCCCGGCGATGATAAAACCGCCACCGACTGCTTTTACGCAGTGGCCGTCACTGTAGCCACTGCCCCGGTAGGTTTTCCGCCACAACCGGTTACCTTTACCGTCATACTTGGCCAGAAATACATCCGGACCTTCCTGACCGGACTCGATCCAGCCGGTTACAACATAGCCGCCGTCTTTTGTCTGTTCGACAAAGTGGGCCTCCCCTTTTTCCGTGGTGCAAAACCACTCAACCGCAGGCGTTTTAACTGCTGCTTCCGCTGGCGCGGCAAAAAATACTCCCGGGGTGGTAAGGCCGAAAGAAAGCAAACATAACAGCGAAACTTTGCTTATTTGCAAAAAACTAACCCCCCCTTCATAAATTTTCCAAATACTGAACATCCAGTTTCTTGCGAAAGAATCTCAAGATCTTCAGCGTCTGAGCGCCCAGGGCAAAACAAAAAAGCAGATTGCCTAAAGCCCGCAGGGAATCAAAACTAAAACCCGCCACCCAGAGGAGAAAATACGTCTTAAGCGTCAATGACCGGACAAACATGCTCCACTGCCAGATATCCATAATGGCGCCATAAAGGTAACCCCAGAAAAAACAAAGTACAGCCAAAGTCTTAACCCCCGCTGCGGGGAATACCGCCCTGACCACCGCCCCCGAAATGCCCACCATCCCCCAGCAAATCATCTGCCAGGGTGTCCAGGGACCTTGCCCGATAAAAAAGTTGGAAATCAAGGGGGTCATTGCCCCGACAAAGAAGCCGACCCGCACCCCGTATACAAACCCGGTCA
>JAQWAU010000097.1 GCA_028707535.1 Heliobacteriaceae bacterium
ATCCCGGGCCAGGATGGAGACCGCAAAAAGTTTACTATCCTTAATAAATTCATTAGTTAAATTATTTCGATTGATACTGATCCCGATCGTAACCGGTTCACTGGAAACCTGAAATACGGTGTTGGCCACCTGGCCGTTAAACCGGCCACCTTTTCGCGATGTAATGATAAACAGACCATAGCTAATTTTGGGCAAAGCCTTGGTGTTTATGCTGCTCACCCTCCCTTGTTACCCCTCTTTTGCTGATTTTTCCCTGCAAACCGGGCAGGTCCCGTAGAAGTAGATTTTATACTCTTCCACCACATAGCCGTTTACATTTAATGGAGTTTTAATCGGCAAACTAACCACATCTAAATCGTGAATAGACCCACATACCCGGCATAAAAAATGACCATGCGGCTTGGTATTCGGATCAAAGTGGCGCTTATCACCCTTGATCCGGATCACTTGGATCTCTTGGGCTCGAGCCAAGACTTCCAAGGTGTTATACACCGTCGCCAACGACAATGACGGGTACTCCGGTTTTAATTGCTTGTAAATGTCCTCCGCCGACGGATGGCGGGTATTCCCTTCCAACACTTTTAGAATCGCCAGTCTTTGCGGTGAAAGTTGCAGGCCTAGCCGCCGCAACTTTTCTTTAATCATTATGATTTAACACTCATTCCATTTTTATAATGATTATAATTTGTATGTACCCGTTTGTCAAACATTCTTTTGCCATCTGCTAGCATTCACTGTTTTATGCCGGCTTATTAATCTGCCTTCGGGTAAAGCCTCCTGAGGAGGTTAAAGGTTTTTGGCTATAATCCGTCGAAAGTCGAAAAGTGAAAAAAATTGTTATCAACCTTAAGGAGGCTTTGATGAAATCACTCGTTTTAGCGGAAAAGCCCAGCGTAGGCCGGGAAATCGCCCGGGTTTTGCGCTGTAACAGCAAAAACAAAGGATATTGCGAAGGATCGGATTATGTAGTCACCTGGTCTTTGGGGCATTTGGTCACCTTAGCGGAACCGGAGGACTATGACCAAAAATACCGCCATTGGAAAATAGAAGACTTGCCGATGATCCCGGATAAAATGAAGTTAAAGGTCATCCGGCAGACCGGCCACCAGTTTCAAGTAGTAAGGAAACTGATGCAACGAGGAGACATCAAGGAACTAATCATCGCTACCGATGCCGGCCGGGAGGGTGAGTTGGTGGCCCGGTGGATCATGGTTCTCACCCAGTGGAAAAAGCCGTTTAAACGTTTGTGGATTTCGTCGCAAACCGATACCGCTATTCAGCAAGGCTTTGCCAATCTAAAGCCGGGCATTGCCTATAACAACCTCTTTGATGCGGCAGTATGCCGGGCAGAGGCAGACTGGCTAATCGGCCTGAATGTTTCCCGGGCCTTATCCTGCAAACACAACGCCCAACTGAATGCCGGCCGGGTACAGACCCCAACCTTGGCCATAATTGTCCACCGGGAGAAAGAAATCGAACAGTTTGTACCGGTGGATTATTGGACCATTCAAGCCAATTTCGGGGACTACTTCGGTGATTGGCGTGACCAAAAAGGCAACAACCGGCTGTTTGATCAGGCCAAAGCGGCAGCAATCATGGCCAAGGTCAACGGGCAACCTGGGGTAGTTACTGAAGTACGCACCGATGGCAAAAGCGAACCGCCACCACTGGCCTACGATTTGACCGAACTGCAAAGAGATGCCAACCGGCGGTACGGTTTTTCGGCCCAAAAAACCCTGACGGTGTTACAGGAATTATATGAACGCCACAAAGTGGTAACCTACCCCCGGACTGACTCCCGGTATATCACGCCGGATATGGTCCCCACTTTGCCGGCCCGGTTGCAAGCCATGGGGGTCGGCCCTTACCAGGCATTTGCCCGAACTTTGCTGCAAAAGCCTTTGGCCCCGACCAAACGCTTTGTGGATGCCGCCAAAGTATCTGACCACCACGCGATCATTCCGACCGAGCAGCCGCTGCAATTGGCGGCAATGACCGCAGACGAAAGAAACCTTTACGACCTGATCGCCCGGCGATTTTTGGCGGTGTTCTATCCCCCTTACCGTTTTGACCAGACAACCTTAATCACTGTGGTCAATGGTGAGCAGTTTTATTCCCGGGGTAAAGTGGTCAAAGATATTGGTTGGCGGGCAGTAACCGGGGCGCCAGTTGCCAAGGACGAGGCTGACCGGGAAGAATTGCCCGAGCAAACCTTAACCAGAGCCAAAAAAGGCGAAGCCAAAACCATCAAGACCTGTAAGCTCAAAAAAGGAAAAACCAAGCCCCCGGCTAGGTACACGGAAGCCACCTTGCTGTCCGCCATGGAAAGTGCGGGCAAGTTCATCGCCGACGAAGAACTGCGCGAGGCGGTAAAAGGGTGCGGACTCGGCACACCGGCTACCCGGGCGGAGATCATCGAAAAACTGGTCCACGCCTATTATATTGAGCGGCACGGCAAGGAACTGGTGCCGACCGGTAAAGGCCAGCAGCTAATCAAACTGGTAGCGCCAACCTTAAAGTCCCCGGAACTGACCGGCCAATGGGAACAAGCCCTGAGCAATATCGCCCGGGGTCAAGGCACTAAACGGGATTTCCTTAAGGCAATCAAACAGAACACGGTGGAACTGGTAAAAAGCG
>JAQWAU010000043.1 GCA_028707535.1 Heliobacteriaceae bacterium
GGGTAACCTGCCCGGGAGATCCGGTGGATTGTGAAGTATTTCTTGGGGTCTTCACCGGTAACATCTTGGAAACTGACCTCAATTTTGGTGGTGTATGTGTTGCGTAATTCCTCGGCTAGTTGTTCCACCGCCGCTTTGGTTGATTCCGGGGAGGCGCACCCGTTGGAACCGCAACTCGGTCCGCAACTAGGGCCTCAGCCACCGGTTGTGACCGGCGGGTTTAACCAGAATACCTGAACGGAAATACTGTCTGCCGTATTGGTCATGGTATTCGTTTCTCCTTCCGTGATCTCTAGGAGTACCTAGCGATATTCTAACACAATGCGGCTGGAATTAGACGAATGTATGTCGGCTAAATGCCTATTTCGTTCAGGAAGCTGCCGACAACTTGGGGGATATCTTTCCCTTCTTCTTTAGTCTGGTAGTTTAGCTTTTGCATTGTCTTATCGTCAATTTTGCCGGCCAGCAGGTTGATTGCCTTTTCCACTTCCGGGTATTTTTCTAGGGTTTCCATTCTGACCACGGCGGCACCATGGTAAGGCGGGAAGAAGTTTTGGTCATCTTCAAGGATCGTTAAACCGTAGGTAACCAGTTCCCCATCAGTGGAGAAAGCATCGATCACGTCAATTTCTCCTTGGCCTAAGGCCTTATATTTAAGGGAGTAATCCATTTGCTTCACACTTTTGAATTTTAAGCCATAGGTGTCGATCCAGCCGGGATAGCCGTCTTTCCGGTTATAGAATTCTTGCTCACACCCGAAAACGAAGTTCGGGGCATAGGCTTTCAAATCCGCGGTATTTTTCAGGTTGTAGCTTTCCGCTGTTTTTTGGCTGACCGCCGTGGCGTAAGTATTATTGAACCCGAACGGCGGCATGAGTTTGGCCTGATGTTTTTCCATAAATTCTTTTTGCACCAGGGCATATACTTCGTCCGGGTTTTTCATTACATCATGCTTCAGGATGGCCATGAGACCGGTCCCGGTATATTCCGGGTAAAGGTCGATCTCCCCTTTTTTCAAGGCCTGCCAGCAAATCATGGTGGCCCCTAGGTTTAACTGGCGTTTAACCTGTAGATCAGTCTGCCTTTCCAGGGTTTGCGCCAGTAATTCACCGAGGACAATGCCTTCATTGTAGTCTTTGGATCCGACCACAATGGTTTTGGTGTCGGTAGTGTTTTGATTACAACCGGTGATCAGGGTCAGGCCCAAGCAAAGGGCCAGGGTAAGGGCGAGTAATTTTAAACCGTGTTTTTTCAAGCTTTATACCTCCTGTTAGTTTTTCATTGATTCGGGGGATACTCTCAGTCCCCGGGGAGTAAGCGCTTTTTCCAGCCGCTCCAGGCCCAGTTCACAGGCGATTGCCAGTAAAGCGGCCGGAATAGCGCCGGAAAACAACATATTCACCCCTTTACTGGTCTCGATGTTTTTCATCCCCAGCCAAATCAGCTCCCCGAGGCCGCCGGCACCGATTAAAGTACCGATGGTCGCGACCCCGATGGCGGTAATTAAAGCTACCCTGATTCCGGCCAGGATTACCGGTAAGGCTAACGGCAGTTGGACCAGGCGCAACACCTGCAGCCGGGTCATGCCCATCCCGCGCCCGGCTTCAATTAGTCCGGTGTCGACGTTTACGAGGCCTGTATAGGTATTTCGGACAATCGGCAAAAGAGAGTACAAAAACAAAGCGATGATCAAGGTAGAGTTGCCGAGACCTAACCACATCATGAGCAAAGCCAGCATCGCCAAAGAAGGAATTGTTTGAAGCATCTCGGTAGTTCCGACCACGAGGCCGGCTAATTTTCGCCGGCGGGTAATCATAATGCCCAGAGGTAGGCCAACGGCAATGCCGAATAATACACCGATGGTGGATAATCCCAGATGTTCTAACGTTAAAAGGATAATTTTCTCCATCGAACCACCTCCCGTAAATTTCTAGCCTTGGGTCCTTAAACCCCGGGGGGTAAGAGACAGTTCCAACCGGTTGATCAAGCTACCGGCCAGTAGGGCCAGGACGGCTGTCGGGATGGTGCCGGCCAGGATAAAGTTGAGATCATAGGTTTGAATTCCGGTAAGGATCAGGTCACCCAGCCCGCCGGCCCCGATCAGGGCGGACAGGGTAGCCCAGCTGATAATGTAGACGGTGGAAAGACGGATGCCGGCGATGATTACCGGTAAGGCCAAGGGGAGCTTTACCATGAACAAAAGTTGTCTGCTGTTCATACCCATGCCCAGGCCGGCTTCCAGATAAGCGGCATCGATATTTCTGATCCCGGTATAGGTGTTTCGTAATATTGGTAATAGCGAATAGAGAAACAGCACCACAAGGGCCGGCAAGACCCCAACACCGAGTAAAGGCAGGACCAAGGCTAAAAAGGCCAGGGTGGGAATCGTTTGCACGATGCTGGTGATTGATAAAAAGACCCGGGCGAGTTTTGCCCGGTTGGCGATTAAGATGCCCAAAGGAACCGCAACAAAGATCCCGGCCAAAATGGCGCCGAAAGATAAGGTAAGGTGGCGCACTGTGGCGTTGATTACCGAATCACTGTAAAACTCAAGGAACTGCCAAAAATCAAATAGCCATTCAACTGGACCCATTATGATCACCCCAAACCACCGAAGCTAAGGCATTGACCATATTGTTTCTGGTCACTATGCCTACCAGGAGGCCTTTTTCATCGATTACCGGTAAATAAGGTAATTTTTCTTCGTTAATCCGGTTGAAGGCATCTTTGGCGGCAGCGGTTTTTTCAATCGCCGGGGTGTCCTGGTCAACGATTTCGCCGAGGGTGTTGAAACTGCGGTGTTTCGCGTTCACCTCATCAACGGAAACACTGCCGAGAAAACGCCCGCCATGATCGGTGATCAGCACCGTATCTACTTTCTTGCGTTTCATCAGGGCCAAACCTTCGGCCATCCCCATCTCCGGGTAGGCTTTAACCGGGTTTTCCAGCATAACCTGGGCAACCTGTAATTCTTGGTTGCTCAAGCGGTCTTTGCCTAAAAACGCGGCCACGAAATCATCGGCCGGATGGCGTAAAAGCTCCTCCGGTGTAGCATCCTGGACTACTTCACCTGCCCGCATGATGACGATTCGGTCGGCTAGTTTCAGGGCCTCATCAATGTCGTGGGTGACGAAAATAATCGTCTTGTGGAGCTCTGTTTGCAGCCTTTTGAATTCATCCTGGAGAGTTTCGCGGGTAATCGGGTCAAGAGCGCCGAAAGGTTCATCCATGAGAATTAAGGGCGGGTCGGCGGCTAGGGCCCTTAAAACGCCAATCCGCTGCTGCTGCCCACCGCTTAATTCGGTGGGGTAACGGTCCATGTAAGTCTCCGGGTCCATCCCTACCATGGTTAAGAGCGCTGCCGCTCTTTTTCTGCTCTTGTTTTTATCCCAACCGAGTAGGTGAGGGACGACACCGATGTTTTCCGCAATCGTCATATTGGGAAATAACCCGACCTGTTGAATGACATAGCCGATTTCCCGGCGCAAAGTCACCGGATTGAGGTCTTGAATGTTTTTGCCCATCACCTCAATCGTGCCACTGGTTGGGTTAATGAGGCGGTTTACCATTTTGAGGGTGGTTGTTTTACCGCAACCACTGGGGCCGATTAGAACTACAAATTCGTTGCCGGCAATCTTTAAATTCAGGTCTTTGACTGCCACCGTGTTGCCATACTTTCTGGTTACATGGCTGAATTTTACCAAAGGCAAGTCCTCCTTCCAAAGCTGCTTTTGCATCGGCACACAGTAGTCCCGCCCTGGCACCGACCTACCTAAGCCGCAAGAGCCGGCTTAGGTAGGTCGGTGCCAGGGGAATTATGCCAACTCGCTTAATATGGCGCATTGCCCCTGCCCGCAGATACCAGGGGAGGGTATCCTTATTAAAATTGTAACATATTTGGTGTAGTTTTTACACCACAAAAAAAGACCCCCGGATTTTTTGGCGCGATGACCTGATGTCCGGGGGTTCTTTAGCATTAAGGTTTTTGCGGATTTACTAGGGAAGTTTAACCGTGTAAGGCTGGGTTTGGGTGGAGCTTTGCAGCAGAATTGTTCCGTCTGCCTGCCCGTAATAGGCATTGAAATAGGCATCGAGCACGGTAACACCGGTTACTTCGCGGACGATTTCCGGCGTCTGGGAGGTACCGTCGACCATACTTTGGGAGGTACTCCAAACGGTGCCGTCAGGTTTCACGAACATGGCCGGGAAATACATCTCGGCTCCGGCCGTCATGGCGGTCGGGTTACTGATTTCCGGGACCAAGCCTGGTATCAGGTGGCCCCAAATCCATACCCGGCCGTCTTCCCGCCAGGCAAGGTTCCGGTAATCGCCGGCCTCGATTTTGACCACATGGCCGGTATCGGGCACCAAGGCCGGTAATTCAATGGTGCCGTCTTGATACCGGGAGGTTTTGCCCCAATGCCAAACCGTGCCGTCGTTTTTCAGGGCTACTCCTTGGTAGCTGCCGGCGGAAATGGCGGTTATATCCATGCCGAGGCTGGTTATCTGCACCGGGGTCGCGCTGTTTTGCGTATTGCCGGTACCCAACTGGTAAACGTCGTTTGCTCCCCAGGCCCAAACCGTACCATCAGTTTTCAAAGCCAAGGTAAAGGCGGTAGTCGGACCATCACCGCCGCCGGCGATTGCTTTAACGCCGGAAATAAAGGATAGTTTGTCCGCCGGGCCCGGTTCCCGGGTTTCCCGGTCCAGTTGGTATTGCCAGACATCGCCGGCCCGGTCTAAGGCCAGGCCCCCTTCCCCGTTGCAGTCCACCATGACAATATCCGTCAGATTCACCACTTGGCGCAGTACCGGGGTTGAGCCGTAAGGGGTGTTGTGCATCGCCAGGGAATAAACCTGGCCAGCCTTAGTAAGCACGGCCGCTTGCCCCATCCCGGCCTTCAAGGCCAAGATTTTTCCACTGGCTGGGTCGGGGGTTGCCGGGGCGGTGGAAAAGGCCATCATCAATCCTTGTTTTAGTGTTGCGTTTCCGTTCCGGGCGGTAACGTTTTTACTGATGTACAGGGTATAGGCGGTTCCGGCGGCAAACGGCTGCAGGTGACTGAGCAGAACCGTTTTGCCGGTGCTGTCCCCGGTCCAAAGGCGGGGTTCGACGGCAAAGTTTGCTCCCGCGGCCGTTATTACGCTGATATTTCCGGTTAAAGATGTGGCGTCAATTGGTTGGCTAAAGGTGATCTTCCATTCTTTGGTTAGGGGCACATCTGTGGTAACCGTTGAGCCTGTCCAGGGGGTAAAATTCTCCGTTACGCCGGCGTAACCGGGGTTGCCGCTGAGGAGGAAGATGAGGCTGGTAAAAATAAGTAACCTCCTAATGATTGGCCCCCTATGCAATAAAAACGCCTCCTTTCCAGATGAGAAAAACCCATTTACTTCTTAAATTTAACTGATTTTGCCGGGTTAGTAAACAAAAAATATTGTAAATTTGATTGGTGCGCCTAGGCCAACCAGACTCCGGAACGCGTTTTGGCGGGGCTGCCGTTGTTGATGGCTTTAACCCCGTTGACAAAGACGAATTGGATGCCGAGCGGCAGCAGACCAGGTTTGGTGCGGGTGGCTTGATCCTGAATTTCTGCGGGGGAGAAAACCACAATATCGGCTTTTTTACCGGGGGCAAGGTGGCCCCGGTCGGTGATTTTGAAGCGATTGGCCGGCAGGTAACTCATTTTGCTGATCGCACTTTCGAGGGAAAGCACCTTTTTTTCCCGGACATACCGGGCCAGGACGCGGGGAAAATTGCCGCAGGCCCGGGCGTGGTTGACCCTGCCGTTTTCATATAAACCGGCATCGCTGCCAATGAATACCCGGGGATGGGTCAAGGCGGCACAGATATTATCCTCGGAAATGGATACCCGGTTGGTGCCGAAATCCCAGGAGGAGTAATCGTACACATAGACATCGGCCCAAATATCCACTTCGGCGGCAGCTTCGGTCAACTTTTCCAGGAGCCGGGGGAATTTCGCCCAGTTCCGGGAGAAAAGCGCTTTAATATGGCTGTATTGAATCGCTACCCCGGTGTCTTTGGCCAGGTTGACGATTGCGGCGAATGACTCCAAAAGGCCGTCAGATTCACTGCGGAGATGGACGGTCAGCAGTTTTCCCCGGTCGGCCAGCACCTGGGCATAACGTTTAAGTTCTGCCGTTGTGATCGCGGATTGCGGACTGTACTCCAAAGCAATCGACATGCCCGGAGCACCCTGATCCAGCTGTTCGGTCAGGAGCGATACCATCTGATCGATTTCACGGCCGGTGGCCGTTCGGGCTGTTTTGCCTCCCAATACCCTTTGGCGCAGGTTGAGGTAGCCGGCAAGCTGGGCGTAGTTTAACCCTAAAGTACCGAGCTGTTTTTTAAATGCCGGCAGATTATCTACCGAGTCACCGCAATTGCCGCCAATTTGGGTGGTAATTCCTTGGTGCAGCCGGATTTCCGCCGCCGGGTTTGTCCGGAGGTAGACTTCGTTATGGGTATGGATATCGATGAATCCCGGACAAATACAGTTATTTTGCACATCGATCACCTCACAGCCGGCAGGTAGGGAATAAATCTTTTCTGCGGTTACCAGTTGACCGGCTTCGATCCGGGCGTGATCCGTGCGCTCAACCGCGGTGATCTGATTTTGGCCAAAAGCGACAAAACCTGGGTAGGCAGGGTTGCCGGTGCCGTCAACCACCAGGCCGTTCCACAGTAAGGTATCCCAGTTCTGCGGGGTGACGACAGCCGGTTCTGGCGGGCCGGTCACCGGTTGGGCAAAGGGGTTTTCGGTTAAGTGCCGGGAATACCAGCTGCCAAAAGCAACACCACCCAGCAAGGCGCCGGTAATCCCAATAAATTTTCGGCGGTCGATGTTTTTTCTAGGAATCGACGTTCCCTCCTTTTTGCGTTGGTCGTGTACCGTCAAGCGAGTTATTGCACCGCAAGACAAACGAAACGTCCCCGCGTCTTGGTTATTGACGAAGGAAGCTTAAACGGGGTATACTAAAGCAGTAATCTACTAATTTACTAGTTTAGTAATTGAAAAAAGAGGTGTTGTTGATGAAGATTCCCGTAACGTTAAAACACAAGCCGGTAATCGTCGTAAACGACTACGAAAAAGTTGACGGCAGGGATGCTTATAATTCGGATGCTAAAGGATTATCATTGGGGCTGGCCCAGTGGAACGACCGGGGGAAAATCGAGATCTCCGCCAAGGTATGGCGGCATACCGGTGAAAAATGGTCAAGGCAGTCCGAGGAATTGCCGTTACACCGTGCGCTTGATTTGGCCCTGCTGATCTGTAAAACGAGACAGTATTTTATGGAAGCTTACCGCTACGAGAAGCTTTACGACCCGGCAAAAACCACCATTGAGCGGACAGCTTTGCAGGGTGATGCGATGACGGTTGAGGTATGTACGGATAATCCGCTGATTGATCAAGATATTAAACTATTTCAAGATTGTATCAGTAAAGATGATGAATTGATTGGGGAAAGGTTGAAAGCGCTCGCCACGATTCTGAAGGAAATGGGCTATTAACAACATGAAGTTATCAAGCGAAAGAAAAAAGGAACTTCAAACTCAGTATAAAATAATGAAGCCGGAAATGGGGATATTTGCGGTAATTAATCAAGGTAGGGCGAAGTATTTCCTGGAAACGACCCAGAATTTAAAAGGAAAGATCAACAGCACCCGGTTTCAGCTTAAGGCCGGCGGTCATCCGAACAAGGAGCTGCAAAAAGATTGGCAGGAAGTTGGTACCGGCGGATTTGAAATCAAGATTCTTGAGCAAATCGAGTATGACAAAGATGAAGCCAAAACCGATTATGCGGACGACCTGGTGATCCTAAAAATGCTGTGGACGGAAAAGCTGACCAAGAGAAATGTTCAGCTTTATTAGGCGATGAAATGGTGTCTCTACATCAATTCTTTAAGCCTTTTGTATATGGCCACCATTTCCCCCAGCTTAAGCCGGACCAGACCACTGGTTGAAGGGGCAACGAAATCGATTGTGCCGGGAACTACGGGGACGGGTTGTTGGCCCCATGCCGCCTGGTGGTGTCCACTAAAGGCGAGATAAACACCTTTGCCCACAAAGCAAACCACCCGGGGACGGAAGCGGGCGATCTTGCCGGCCAACAGGGTCCTGCCTTGGCGATACTCCTCCCGGGTGATTTCGGCAGCGGCCCGGGTCGGGCGGGCGACAATGTTGGTAATCCCGTACCCCAATGCCAACAAAGCACCATCTTCTTCCGGCCGGTATTGGCGAGGGGTAAGCCCGGCCAGGTGCAACACCGGCCAAAACCGGTTGTTGGGGTTCGCAAAATGGTGTCCGGTTTCTGCCGAACGCCGGCTGGGGTTAAAGCCGACAAAAACGATCTGTAAGCCTTCAGCTAAATGATCCGGTACTGGCCGGTCCACGGTGAATTCCTCCTTGTTAGCGGTGATTTAATTTTTCGAGATCTAAAGGAATACCTTTTTCCGGCGCCGGGGATAATTTGATCGCGGCTTGGGGGCAATGGGAGACACACAAGCCGCAACCCAGGCAAATGTCTTCCTTGATTACCGGCGTTTTGCCATCCATTTGTCCGGCGTTAAACGGACACACCTGCACACACCGGCCGCAGGCCGTACAGTTTTCCGGCCGGATTACCGGCCGGTATCCCGAATGGGCCAGCCGGTTCACTCCCCGGGAATAGGACTGCATTCCCAAACAGCAACAGGGGCAACAGTTACAGATGGCGTAAAAACGGTGGTGCATGACATCCTTAAACCAGGCGGTATGAATGTGTCCCCGGCGTTCTTCCGCTTCGAGGATGGCCAAGGCCGCCGCTGCCGTGATTCTTTTCGCCCGGCCGGGTTGGTGATCAAGCACAAATGAGGCGAACGGCTCCCCGATCACCAGACAGACGTCTGTTGGGCGGCAGGGCTGTTTTTTTTGCGCCCGGCAGGGACATTCCATGACGGTGATGCGGGGTAAGGGAGCCTGTAAAATGATGTCCCGGGCTACCGGGTAGGGGATGACATGTTCCAGGCCGGTCAGGACCACCGGCTGATTTAAGGTGATGATTTTAGCGGCATCCTCCCGGGTGACCAGTTTGCCGTGATAGGTGTCCCCTGTTTCGTACCGCCGGAAAAGCCGGGTCAGCCGGGGCCGGGAGGCCGGCTTTAGGTACCAGGCGGTCCGGGCGGCATAAACATACCCGGCGGCCTTTTGGATCAGGGGTAAGTCGGATAAACGCCAGAAGGCGGCCGTGGAAGGGTGAGGGAAAAAACGGCGTTCCAGGCGCAGCCAGACCAGACCGGCCAGGATCAAGGCGCCGCCAAGGATTGCGGGCAGGATAATGCTCACCGGATTTTACTCAACACCTTTTTTACAGAAAATAAAGGAAAGGAAAAGGGAATTACCCGGCGAAATAAACGGTCAAAGGAGGGGTTGACTTGAAGACACTTCCCGGATGGTATTATGATGAATTTGTCCACCTTGGAATGGATTACGCTGATGTTTCCCAAGTTGAGGCTTACGACCAAAAGATGCGGCGGATCCGCGATGTGCCGGCAGAAAACAACGCGATAATGGCGGCACTGGCCTTAAGTTCTAACGCTACGTTGTTAGAAATCGGTACCGGTACGGGAGCTTTGGCGGTGGCAGCCGCGAAGCATTGTGCCCGGGTAATTGCCACGGATATTTCACCAGCTATGCTGGCCTATGCCGCCCAACGGGCGCAGCGAGCGGGCTGCCAAAACATTTCCTTTGTTAATGCCGGGTTTTTGACCTATGATCACACCGGGGAACCGGTTGATGCCGTGGTGTCCCAATTAGCCTTACACCATCTGCCGGATTTTTGGAAGTTAATTGCACTTAATCGAGTTTACCACACCTTGAAACCGGGGGGAAATTTGTTTTTGCGGGATGTGGTGTTTTCGTTTGAGGCTGATAATTACGCCGCATTTATTCCCCGATGGCTGGCCGGTCTGGAGCGATCGTCCGGCGGGGAACTGGCGGCCGCAATGGCAAAGTCCATCCGTGACGAACACTATACCTACCATTGGGTGATGGAAGGGCTGCTGGCCAAGGCTGGATTTATCATTGAAAAATCGGAATATACCGCCGGGTTTTTAGCGGCATATTTATGCCGGCGCAAGCTGGAACGGGATTGATGAAACCGAACAAAGTGAGGAATCTTATGCTTAGTGGTGGAGATTCCTCGCTGCGCTGTCGATAGAGGGGAATGATCTTAATTGCGGAAACCCTCACGAAAACTGATTGGGGCAATCATTATTTTGGGTCTTGCCGGGACAGCCTTAGTGTTTGCCCTGTTTCCCGGCTTTGGTTGGTGGCCGGGCGGCACCGGGCAGCACCTGGTGTTGTCGGGCACTGTGGAAGCAACGACTATTCCCGTTGCGGCGGAAATTGCCGGGCGGGTGGTGGAAATTCCCGTGTCGGAAGGGGAATTGGTGGCCCCCGGTGCAGTTGTGGCCCGTTTGGATGCGGCTTATGCGGAGGCCCAGGTCAGGCAGGCGGAAGCAGCTTATTTAGCGGCCCAAGCCCGGTTGGATGAAGCGGAGGCCGGCACCAGGGGTCAGCAGATCCGTCAAGCCCAGGCGGGGGTAGAGCAAGGCCGGGCCCGGGAAGGCCAGGCCTCGGCGGTGATCGAACAGGTCCGGGCGGGTTTGGATGGGGCCAAAAAACACCTGGCCTACCAGGAAAAAAATCTGGCTGACCAGCAAAAACTTTTTGCCGCCGGGGTGGTTCCGGCGAAAAACGTCACTGATGCTACGGCCTTGGTCGATGATGCCCGGGCCAAGGTTCAGGCCCTCGAAGCCCAATTGACGGCGACCAATGGTGAATTAGCCGGCGCGGTGGCGGCAACCGAGGCGGCCCAGGCGCAAT
>JAQWAU010000098.1 GCA_028707535.1 Heliobacteriaceae bacterium
GATACTCCTGTCTTTACAACATCTTGCTTTTATCCTCGCTGGAAGATGCCATGGAAATTGCCGAATCCATGCAGGCCAGGGCTTTCGGCAGTGGTAGGCGGTCAACCTATAGCCGGCACCTGTTGCGGCCCAGGGATATCCTTTGCGCCGGGGGCAGCTTGCTGGCCTTGCTTGCCGCCATTTGGGGCTGGCTATTGGGTTATGGTCAATATACTTTTTATCCGGAGGCAGATGTTTTAATCAAAGACCGGACAACACTCGTTTCCCTGTCCGTTGTCCTTTTTTATCTGTCTGTACCGCTTATGCTGAGCGAGGGGTGGAAGCATTGCCGCTGTTTAAGGTCGAAAATCTAACCTATTATTACCCGGAAACTAATCATGCCGCTTTAAGCAACATCAATCTGGCGATCCGGGAAGGGGAGTTCATCCTGGTAGCCGGTGGTTCCGGTTCGGGTAAGTCTTCTCTAGCCAGGGCCTTGGCGGGACTGATCCCTGATTTTTATGGGGGCAAAATCGGGGGCAAGGTTTACTTTAAAGGAAAGGATATCCGGACCATCGACCGCCGGAAGCTGGCCAGGGAAGTGGGCATGGTCTTTCAGGACCCGGAGAAACAGATTGTGCAGACCCATGTCGAGGCCGAAATTGCCTTTGGCCTCGAAAACCTGGGACTGGGTAATGAGGAGATGCTGCGCCGGGTTGCCGAGGTAATCAGTTTCCTTAAACTGACACCGTTAAGAGAGGCCTTTACGGCCAACCTCTCCGGCGGCCAGAAGCAGAAGCTGGCCTTGGCTTCGGTTTTGGCGATGCAGCCACATGTACTCATCCTGGATGAACCTACTTCCCAGCTGGATCCTGTGTCAGCGGAGGAAATCCTGAATTTGGCCAAGCGGCTTAACGAAGAAATCGGCTTTACCGTGATTATGATCGAACAGCGGCTGGAGCGGTGTTTTCATTTGGCGGACCGGGTCCTGCTGATGGCAAAAGGCCAAATCGTCTGTGAAGGGAACGCTCCGGAAGTAGCCCGAAAAACAATCAATGGCGGCCTGCCGTTTGCACCCCCAGTAGCCCGTTTTTTCGCCGGCCTCAATATTCCCGCTGTGCCGGTTACCGTAAAAGAAGGGAGAAAACTTTTGCGGCAGTATTTACACACTAATCAAATTAACGTTGAGCACCAAACCGGTGAAGGTTGTTCAGGCCCGGAAGATTTGCTGCCGGAAAGGAATGCTGTCAGCCTAAAAAACCTGTGGTTCACCTATCCCGGGGGACAGGAGGGATTAAGAGACGTCAGCCTTGACATAATGGAAGGAAAATTTGTGGCTATTTTGGGTGAAAATGGTGCGGGCAAGTCAACCCTGCTCAAACACATTATCGGGATGCTTAAACCGGACCGGGGCCGGGTTGAGGTACTGGGTAAAGACATCAGCAAAAACGGGTTTAAAGCGAACAGGGGGTTTACCGCCTATCTATCCCAAAATCCCAATGATTATCTTTTCCAGGATACCGTAGAGGATGAGCTGCTTTTTACCTTAAAGAACTTCGGTGTAAAAGAATCATCCGTGGTCGATGAAATGCTGGAAAAACTTCAACTATCAAGGTATCGCCAGACAAATCCCCGGGACCTGAGCAGTGGAGAACGGCAAAGAGTTGCCCTGGCCTCGGTTCTGGTCACCACACCCCGGTTAATTATTCTGGATGAGCCGACCAGAGGGGTTGATTATTGCCTGAAAGCAGAGTTGGGCAAGTTTCTGCGGCAGGAAACCGTAAAAGGCCGCACGGTGATCGTGGTAACTCACGATGTCGAGTTTGCGGCCGAATTTGCCGACCGGGTAGTGATGATGTTTGCGGGGCGGATTGTCAGTAATGGCGAAAAGCATGATGTGCTGGGTAAATCCGTGTTTTATTCTCCTCAGCTAGGCAAAATGTGCCGGGGCATCTGCGCGGGTGTGCTCACTCTTGCCGAGGCGAAAGCAAAAATCTATCCGCTTACCGGCGACCGGGCAGCCTGGCCCAAGGTGTAAGGGTGAAAGGATGATGGGGGTAAACTGGGGTCTGTACATAACCCTGATCGGCATTATGGCCGTTTTTGTGCTGATGTTCGGCATGGAGAAAAAAGGCGGTCTTACTGCCAGGCAGGTGTCCGTTATTGCCGTACTGACCGCTTTGTGCGCCGCCGGCAGGATGGTAACGGGTGTTGCCTTGCTTTTTTTACAGCCCACCATGTTTTTGGTGGAAATGACCGGGTTTGTATACGGGGTGCGGGTCGGCTTCTTTGTCGGGGCAATGACCCCCTTGATTTCCAACTTTTTTATCGGGCAAGGTCCCTGGACACCCTGGCAGATGATTTGCTGGGGGATGGTGGGTATTTCCGGGGCAATGGTCAGGGCAGTATTCCCCAAAGCGGGGGTTAAGACTTTGGCTGTACTTTGTTTTTTCTGGGGTTACCTTTACGGCGCCATTATGGATATCTGGCAGTGGAGCATGTTTGTCCGGCCATTGACGCTTAAGACGTATTTTCTCCTCTGGGTGGCGGGTTTTAGTTTTGATTCCCTGCGGGCTTTAGGCAATCTGCTTTTTTGTTTTGCCCTGGGCGCTCAGACGCTGAAGATCTTGAGATTCT
>JAQWAU010000013.1:0-7932 GCA_028707535.1 Heliobacteriaceae bacterium
AGGAACTCGGTTCCGATTGCTTTTAAGGGGATTAAAGCGCCGGTGGCCAGGATCACGGCCAGGTAAGCGGCGATTACGGTCCGGCGGTGCATCAAGGCCCAATTCAGCAACCGCTGATAGACGGCCAGAGTCTTATAACCCAGGGGGACCGTCCAAGTGGTGAGTGAACTGGTGACCCGGCTGCCGATCCGGGCAATTCCGGCCAGCAGCGAGGTTTTTTGCCGGCCTTCCCGCTCCCCGTTGCCAAGCAACCGGGAAGCTAGCATCGGGGTAAGGGTAAACGAGACGAACAGGGAAAAGAGAGTTGCACAGACCACAGTCAGGCCGAACTGGCGGAAAAACTGGCCCACCATTCCGGTTAAAAAGGCGATCGGTAAAAAGATGACGACATCGGATAATGTGATCGCAATGGCCGCCAAGCCGATTTCACGGCGGCCATCCAGAGCCGCCTGCCAGGGGGTTTTACCCATTTGCAAATGCCGGTAGATGTTTTCCAAAATGACGATGGAGTCATCGACCAAGATCCCGACACAGACCGTCAAGCCGGTGAGGCTGACGATGTTTAGGCTAAAGTTCAAAAGATACATCATCATAAAGGTAGAAATGATTGAGGTAGGGATGGCTAGGAGCACAATAAACAGAGAACGCCATTCCCGGAGGAAAAGAAAAAGGACCAGACTAGTCATTAGGACCGCTTCCAAAAGGTTTTCCGTCGTGTTATCCAAAGCGGCCCGGATGAATGTCGCGGTATCGCTGGCTACCACCAGATCTACACCGGGGGGCATTTCCCGGCGGATTTTTTCGGCTTCATTTTTTACCAGGTCTGCCGTCGTCACAATGGAGGCATCACTTTGTTTCTGGATTACCACACCAACGGCATCAAGGCCGTTTAGCCGGCTATACACCTGCATGTCTTTGAAGCTATCCGAAATCTCGGCCACATCCTGCAGCCGGATGGCACCCCCTGTAGGCAAGGGGATTTGTAGCTTGGCCAGGTCGGCCAAATCGTTGAATTCCCCAACCATCCGCACGACCAGTTCCCGCTTGCCTTCCTCCAGCCGGCCCAAGGGAACGTTTTGGTTTTCCAGCAGGATGCGGGCGAGGATCTGGTTGATCGAGAGACCGTATGTATCTAATTTGTGCCGGTCTACCTTGACCTGGATTTCACGTTCTTTGCCCCCCATGATGGTAACTTCCGCTACCCCGGCGACCTTTTGCACCTGTTCCTTGACGATATCCTTGGCGGCCAGATAAATCTGTTCCCGGGGCAGGTTCCCGGAAAGGGCGATCGTCATGATCGGTTCGGCGTTAAAATCGAACTTATTGACAACCGGTGTTTCTGTATCCCGGGGCAGGATGCCGGCGATGCCGTCCACTTTTTTTTGCACGTCGATGGCGGCCAAATCTGTATTGGCCGTCATCTCGAACTCGACAATTACAACCCCGCGCCCTTCGGAGGAAGTGGAGGTGGTTCTTTTAATTTTTGGTAGAGAAGATACCGCTTCTTCGATTGGTTTTACCACTTGGGTCTCGATCTCTTTGGCCCCAGCCCCCGGGTAAGCCACAAACACCGTGATAAAGGGGATGTTTACCCGGGGGTAAAGGTCTGCGGACAGGCGGGAATAGCCCAGAAGGCCCATAACCACAAAAAACAAAATAATAATGGTCATGGCTGCCGGCCGCTTAATGGCGAATTTCGTCAAACGCATGGTTTGTCCCCCCCTCACAGGTTTATCCTACACCAGCGGTAAAAAGGGGGTCAACTTGTTTGCCCGGCTATTGTTGCGTGACTTCCGTTTGGTAAAAATTTATACTGATGTTGATCTGGCTTTTAAGGTGGGAAGGACGATGGCTGTCGGGTATAGTGAAGTGAGTTTGCATATTCCGGGAATCCTTTCGTTAAAGGAAAAGCGCCGGGTAATCAAGAGTCTTACCGAACGTTTGCGGGGTAAATTCAACCTGTCCGTAGCCGAGGTCGCCGGTCATGATCTTTGGCAGGCGGCGGTGATTGGGCTGGCGGTGGTCAGCAATGACCGGACCCATATTCGCCGGGTTTTGGCTGCCGCCGTCCGTCAAATGGAGGGAACCGGTGATGTTGAGGTTACCGAAGTGACGACCGAGGTTTATTAAGAGGTCATAAAGATGATTTTAAGCGGGAACCAGGTAAAGAAATGGTATGATCTGGGAGAGGTCCGGGTCGACGCCCTCCGGGGCGTAGATTTCGCGGTCAAGGCCGGGGAGTTTGTGGTGATTCAAGGTTATTCCGGCTCCGGTAAGACCACATTATTAAATATTATCGGCGGGATGGAAGCACCTTCCGCCGGGGAAGTTTATTACCGGGGTCAGGCGGTTCATCTGATGAATGAACGGGAGCGAACCCTATACCGCCGGCAGGGGATTGGCTTTGTGTTTCAGTTCTATAATTTGATGTCCAATCTTACGGCTTGGGAAAATGTCCAGTTGTCGGTCGAGATTGCTCCGGATCCGCTGCCTGCCGATGAGGTGCTGCGGGAAGTAGGTCTGGCCGGACGCCTTGACCATTTCCCGTCCCAGTTGTCGGGTGGGGAACAACAACGGGTAGCGATCGCCCGGGCCTTGGCCAAGAACAGCGACTTGCTCCTGTGTGACGAGCCGACCGGGGCCCTTGATGTCGAAACCGGCATTCAAGTCTTGGGGCTTTTATGCCGGTTCAACCGGGAGCGGGGAAAAACCTTGGTCGTCATCACCCACAACCCCCAGATTGGCAAGCTGGCCGACCGGATTATGTTCTTGAAAGATGGGTTAATCGTTAAAAACGAAGTAAATCTCCGGCCATTGCGTCCGGAAGAGGTTGCCTGGTGATGCTGAACCGCAAATTGTGGCGGGATATCCGCGAAAACCGGTTGGCCTACTTTTCCGCTGTCCTGGTGATTGCCATTGGGTTGATGCTGTTTGTCGGTCTGCAACTGGTGATCCAAAACCTGGATATGGCGATATCCACTTATTATCAGGAACAGGTCTTGGCGGATCTCTTTGTCGAGGTGCAGGTAGGCAGGGAGGAAACGGCCGGCCGGTTGCGGGGAATCCCGGAGGTAAAAGCGGTGGAAACCTATCTGCAGCAACGGGTGCAGATGGATACTGGGGAACCGGATCGGCTGGGGCAAATCCTTTTACGCTCGTGGGAACCGACTAACCGGTTAAACCGGGTCAAGTTGGTCAAGGGCCGGTTTCCGGCCGCCGGCCAAGCAGAAGTTTTGTTTACCCCTTTTTTTCTCCAGGCAAACCACCTGGAAATTGGTGATGTTTTTCCGGTGGTTGTCGGGGGCAAAAAAGAAACCTTGACGGTTGTCGGGGCGTTTATTTCCCCGGAGTATGTGTATGAAATTGATGTGGGCGGGTTGGCTCCCAATCCCAGAAATTTTGGGGTCGGGATCGTTGACCGGGAAAAATTAGCGGTATTGACCGGCCACCAAGGGCAGTTCAACCGGCTGGCCCTTACTTTCCGGGATCAGGGAGCGGCGGTAAAGGTCCGGACTTTGGTGCAGGATTACTTGGCCGATACGACGGTCACCGGTATTTATTTTCAAAAAGATCATCCCAGTGTATCGTTGCTTGACCAGGAATTGGCTGGCCTGCGGAAGACGGCAACCACCTTGCCCCTTTTCTTTTTGTTGGTCGCCGGTTTTATTCTCTACAACATGCTAAGTCGCCTGGTTGCCAACCAGCGGGGCCAGATTGGGATCTTGAAGGCGATGGGCTACCCGGACCGGCAAATTTTCCGGCATTATCTGCATTACGCAACTTTTACCGGGTTAGCCGGGGGAATTCTGGGCGGCTTAGGGGGCTTGGCCCTGGCGGAACCGTTGACCGCTCTTTACACTATGTACTTCCAGGTTCCGGGGTTGGTTGCCCGGTGGCAGTTGTGGCCCTTGGTAATTGGGCTGTTGTTGGCTTTGGGTTTTACCTGGACGGCCGGTTGGCAAGGGGTGCGGACGGTTTTACGCCTCTCCCCGGCCGAAGCCCTGCGGCCGGAGCCGCCACCGGCCGGAAACCGGCTTTGGCTGGAAAAAGCGGGGTTTCTTTGGGCCAAACTGCAGACAGGCCTGAGAATGGCCTTACGCAATGTTTTTCGTAACCGGCGGCGCAGTCTGTTTACCTTGTTGGGGATTTTTTTTGCTTATGTTTTGATTACGACCGCTTTTTATCTGCAGGATGCCGTCGATTATTTGTTGGATTTTACGTATAACTATGAACAGAATTATGACGGCCGGGTGATTTTTCAGGGCACGGTAGATGCTGCTGTCGCCGGGCGGTTTATCGGCAACCTGCTCCCGGTGGAGACAGCGGAACCGGTTGGTGAGGTGGGGGCGGTGATTTCCCGGGGACCGGTACATGTCCAGACCGGGATCACTGCCCTGCCGCAAGCCGGCCGGTTGTACCAGGTTTATGACGAGAAAGGGCAGCGGGTTTTGCCGGCCCGGCACGGGTTGGTCCTATCCGCCCGGTTAGCCCAAAAGCTGGGGGTAACCGCTGGCGACTGGGTTTACGTGCAACCCTTTTTGGCTGAGGCTAAAGGGTTTACCCTGCCGGTTACCGGGGTGGTCGCCAAGTACCTGGGGATGGGTGCTTACACGGAGTTAACCGCTTTCGGCACCCAATTGCCGGGTGGGAAACCTTTAGCTACGGGAGTGGTCTTCAAGCTCCGGCCGGAGGCGGAAATGAGTCAGCTGCTCACAGCGGTAAGGGATTCCCCGTTGGTGCTCGCCGTAAGTGACTTGCGGGAGGATGAGCGGCATATTCGGGAATTGATGAGCAAACAAAGCCAAATGATGGGGATTTTAGTGCTGTTCGCCTTTATTAGCGGGTTGTCGATCGTTTATAATTCGAGTACGATTTCGTTTTATGAACGGCGGCGCGAGTTTGCCAGCCTGCGGGTGCTGGGGATGACGGCAAAGGAGGTTTTCCGGCTGCAGGTTACCGAACTTGTCCTCCTTACCGTTGTGGCCGTGGCGTTGGGTGTACCCGGGAGCTACTTCTTTGCCCGGTTGATCGCGGTATCGATGGCTAGTGATCTGTATTCAATCCCGCTATTCATTGCGCCGGCTTCTTTCGGCCTGGCGATGGCGGCTACCTTATTGTTTGTGACCTTGGCGGCAGCCGGTATTTGGCGTAAGGTGCGGGATTTGTCGCTGATTGCGGTTTTGCGGGAATGGGACTAAGTTTCCGGAAGAGGGAAGGATTTTTCATGGAAAAAAGTAAGGGTAAACTGGCCATGCTCCGGAAATATGTGACCTGGAAATCAGCCGCCGGGTTGCTGGTGGTGGCGGGGGCGTTGCTTTGGGTAGTTTTTGCCCCGCAAGAGGTAGCGGCCGTCCCGGCGGAATTAATGCGGGTTGACCGGGTGGTGGAAGAAGATGGTGTGGTTAAGTCCGGCCTGGAAACAACGGTTTACTTTGGGGGCAACGGCAAGGTGGTTTCGCCGGAATTTAAGGCCGGGGAAGCGGTGGCGGCCGGCCAGGTGCTTGTACAGACCGATGTGACCCCGGACCAGTTGAAACTTGCCGGCCTGCAAGCCCGCAAGCAAAGTGTCCAGGCCCAGTGGGAACAGGCTACCGACCGCACGGTCACCGAACAGCGGCAGGCTTTGCAGCTTGCTTGGGACCAAGCTCACAACCAGTTGACCTATCTAGAAAAAGAACTTGAGCGGTATGAGACTTTGGCGGCGTTTGGGGTGATTACCCCCCAGGAATTGGCGGCCAGGCGGCAGGAAACGGAACAACAGCGGTTGGCCAGTGCCCTGGCGGCCCAAGAGGTACGGGCATTCGATGAAAGAAACCGGGTGGTCAGCGGGACGAATGAGTATTATTTAAGCCAGCTGGGTGCGCTTGACGCGGAAATCCGGCAGGTGGCCCGGGATATTGACCAGGCAACGGTTAAGGCGCCTGTAGCCGGTCTGATCCTTGAATACTACGTTAAGCCGGGCATGACCCTGACGACAGGGGCTGCGGTCTGTAAGCTGGGGGTCAACACCGGCTTACAAGCGGAGGGCTATGTTTTGGTCAAGGATGCGGTTTTAATCGGGCCGGCGACACCGGTCAGCCTGGTGTTGAACCGGGGAAACCAGGAGGTGTACTTAGACGGGGTGGTGGGTGAGGTCAAGCCTTTTGCCGAGGAGCGGGTATCGGTGCTGGGCGTTAAAGAACAGCGGGTCAAGGTGACGGTGAACCCGGTACCGGGACAAGCGAACCTGCTCAAACCCGGTTACAATGTAACGCTGAAGTTTACGGTAGCCTCGGCGGAAGGGGTCGCTGTACCGAAAGCGGCTGTTTATCAGCGGGATGAACAGCATTATGTGGCGGCGATCGTTGGGGGGCGATTGACGGAACAGGCCGTGATCCCGGGGGTTGAGGGGAAATACCGGCAAGTGGTCGAGGGTTTGGGGCCGGGTACTTATGTTTTGTTGGATCCTTTGAACAACACGGTACCTGCCGGCGCCCGGGTAAAATCAAAGCTCCAAGAGCAAGACCGGTCATAATTAGCCTCTTTACCCCGGATGCCGGTTTATGTTATTATTAACACCGGTGATTGAAAAAGGTTAATACGGGCACAAAATAAGGGGAGGAGTCTGTCAATAGCAGGCTCTTTTTTGTGTGAAAGGAATGGCGGAAAACAGTGACTCACGAATTGCAGGTTTTCATCGCGGTGGCGATCTTTTTAGTGACTTATGCCGTGATTATTTCGGAAAAAATTCACCGGATGGTTATTGCCATGTTCGGTGCTGCCTTAATGCTGGTGTTAGGGGTATTGAACCAGGAAGCGGCGGTCTTGGCGATTGACTTTAATACTTTGGGCCTGCTGATCGGGATGATGCTGATTGTCAGCATTACCCGGCGGACCGGTGTGTTTGAGTATTTGGCGGTAAAGGCCGCCAAGGCGGTTGGGGGTAAGCCGGCCGGGATTATGGTGATGTTGTGTGTGATTACCGCGATCGCCTCAGCGTTGTTGGATAATGTCACCACAGTGCTGTTGATTGTGCCGGTAACCTTTTCCATTACCCGGGAGCTTGACCTTAATCCGGTCCCCTTTTTAATTGCGGAGGTGCTTTCCTCCAATATCGGGGGTACGGCTACCTTAATCGGGGATCCGCCGAACATCATGATTGGTTCGGCGGTCGGGTTGACGTTTAACGACTTTTTATTTAACCTGGCTCCGGTTGCCGTAGTCATTCAGGCAGTTATCCTGGTCATTCTCTACTTTCTTTTTCGCGGGCAGTTTGCGGTTTCACCCGCCGCCCAAAAAAAAATCCTGGCTTTGAACGAAAATGAGCAGATCAAGGATTTTCTGCTGTTGAAACAGTCGCTGTCGATTCTGGCTTTAACCGTTGCCGGTTTTGTTTTGCATGGTTGGCTGGGCCTGGAGTCGGCAACAATCGCCCTGACCGGGGCAATGCTGTTGCTGATTATTACTAAAGAAGAACCGGAGGATGTCCTGCTCCATGTGGAGTGGCCGACGATCTTCTTTTTCATCGGTCTGTTTATTGTGGTCGGCGGGTTGGAAAATGTCGGCGTGATTACCTGGATTGCCGAGAAAAGCTTAGCGGTAACCGGGGGGAATCCGGGGGCGACGGTAGGACTGGTGCTTTGGCTTTCGGCGATTGCTTCCGCTTTTGTCGACAACATTCCTTTTGTCGCCACGATGATTCCCTTATTGAAGACAATGGGTCAGATGACCACTTTGCCGATGGATACCTTGTGGTGGAGTCTGGCTTTAGGGGCGTGTTTAGGGGGTAATGGGACAATTATCGGGGCTTCGGCTAATGTTATTGTGGCCGGTTTAGCCGAAAAATCCGGCTATCCGCTCTCTTTCCGGGGCTTTATGAAGATCGGTTTTCCGTTGATGCTGCTTAGTGTTTTGCTTGCTCACGGGTATATTTGGTTGCGGTATCTTTAAAAA
>JAQWAU010000013.1:8032-41679 GCA_028707535.1 Heliobacteriaceae bacterium
TAGAGAAGGGGTGGCGACCATAAAGGAAACGGCAGAAGAGAACACATACCCGGTGGCAATCCAAAGTTGGATTGAAGATTGCCGGCAGCGGCCGGGTGCCGGGTACAAAGTGGCCGGGGACCAGGCCTACCTTTTGGCTAGTTGGGGGGAGAAACCGACGGCCGGATACGCGGTAGCGATTACCGGAATGGCTACGGAACCGGAGCGGGTGGTAGTAGCGGTTGAGTTTCGTGAGCCGGCCGGGATGACGGCCCAAGTAATCACGTATCCTTACGCTGTCCGCGTTGTAGACAGCACGGCCTTTGCCGGCAAGGAAGTCGTATTTGTCGACACTGCCTCCGGGGAAAGCCTTGCTGCTTGGAAAAAGGCCTCCGAATCGGGGTTGACGCCTGTAGATTGAGTTTCTACCCTAATTCTACCCAAAGCAATAACGCCCCCCGCTTTTTCCGGGCAGAAAAAGGCGGGAGGTTTTTTCTTTTTGGTTGCAGGGCTGAGCGGCAGGTTGGTTACCGGCAGAATTACTGCGAGGTATCCCGGACATCGTTTTTATCCGGGGAATGGCGTACAATGAAGATAAAGTAGAGAAACTAAAAAAAGTAAGCTCTCGTACGTCGTGTTGGATCCAACCCTAAGGAATAGCAGGCCGAGCAATGATCACGCCGGCGGGGAAAGCGGAAAATTTGGCGGATAGGAAGGATTTCATGGGGTGGTTCGTTAATTCCAAAGGGGAGATCGAATTTTGGGGTGGCCAGGAAGATTGGGTGCGGGCAGCCCGTTTCGCGGCCAACTGCCCGGCCTTTGCCCTGGATGGGGAAGAAGAATTGGTGGCGGAGGAAACCCGGTCCTGCTATAATTGCCGGTGCTGGGACCGGAAAGAGGCAGACCCTGGTTGAGGGAGCGAAAGAGCTTTGTTTCAAGTGGTACTATATGAACCGGAGATCCCGCCCAATACCGGGAATGTTGCCCGGCTTTGTGCGGGGACAGGATGTTGTTTGCACCTGATTAAACCGCTGGGTTTTTCGGTTGACGACAAACAGTTAAAACGCGCGGGGCTTGATTATTGGCATCTGGTGGATGTTCAATATCATGAAAACTGGTCTGCTTTTCGCCGGGCTTACCCTGCCGCTAATCTTTACTTTTTCAGCACCAAGGGACAAAAGCGGTATTCGGCTATCCATTATCAACCGGGGGACTTTTTAGTTTTCGGCAAGGAGACCCAAGGATTACCCCCGGTGATTTATACTGAATTTGCTGACCGGCTGGCCCGGATCCCTTTAGTTTCTGCCGCCCGTTCCTTGAACCTTTCCAATGCCGTGGCGGTGGTCGTTTTTGAAGCTTTCCGGCAAAACGGGTTTGCCCATTTATCATAGCCGGTGACAGGGTTATCGTGAAAGGAGCAGGAGGAATGGGAAAACAGGTTAAACGGATTGGAGTCTTAACCGGTGGTGGCGATTGCCCCGGGTTGAATGCGGTTATCCGGGCGGTGGTAAAAACAGCCATCCGGCAGTACAATCTTGAGGTCGTGGGCATTATCGACGGTTTTCACGGTCTGGTCAACGATATCATGCAGCCTTTGAACGAAGCTAATGTTGCCGGTATTGTTCACCGGGGGGGGACAATTCTGGGCACCACCAACCGGGACAACCCTTTTCGCTATGCGGTGGAAAAGGACGGGCAACTGACTTTTGAAGACCGTTCGTCCCAGTGTATTGCCAATTTAGCGGCCCGGGGGATTGACGCCCTGGTGGTGATTGGTGGCGACGGGAGCCTGCACATTGCCAATGCGTTTTACCAGCAGGGGGTACCGGTGGTTTGGGTACCCAAGACGATCGATAACGACCTGTCGGCGACCGACCTTACGTTTGGCTTTGATTCGGCGGTTACAACGGCGACCGAGGCGATTGATAAACTACACACCACGGCGGAGTCCCACCACCGGGTTATGTTCTTAGAGGTGATGGGGCGGTATGCCGGTTGGATTGCTTTACACTCCGGCATGGCCGGTGGAGCGGATGTAATCTTAATCCCGGAGATTCCTTTCCGGATCCCGAACATATGTGCGCACATCCAGGCCCGCGCGGAGCGAGGCCGGAAGTTTTCGATTGTTGTTGTGGCGGAAGGGGCTCAGGAAGCCGGCGGGGAAATGGTGGTCCAAAAAATGGTGGCGCAAAGTCATGACCCGGTACGCTTAGGGGGCGTCGCTCAGGTGGTTGCCCGGAAGGTCGAGGACCAGGCCGGGATGGAAACCCGGGTTACTGTTTTGGGCCATCTTCAGCGGGGTGGTTCCCCGACAGCTTTCGACCGGATTTTGAGTACGCGTTATGGTTCGGCGGCGGTGGATGCGGTGATGGCGGGATGGTTTGGCCGGATGGTGGCGTTGCGTACCCCGGATATCGTACCGGTACCTTTGGTTGAGGCGATTGGGACCTTGAAAAAAGTGGATCCGGACGGGCAGGTTGTCCGGGCTGCCCGGGCGGTGGGAATTGCTTTTGGTGATTAAGGAGGGGCTATTTTGACGGCGAAAATCCCGCGGGCGGATTTTGCCATTATCGGTGGTTCGAGTACAAATGTCTTGCGGTTTCCCGAACAAGTCGCCTTTCCAGGCATTGAAATTCTGGGGGTTTATGCCGGTTGGGATACCCCTTTCGGGCCCAGCCCTACGTTTATCCTGTTTGAATTGGCCGGGCGGCGGACGCTGACGTGTGCAATGCATGGTTGGCGACCCGGGGTATCCCGGGCGGATGCTTCCCGGCAGGTTTTTTGGGTCTTGCAACAAGCAGAGGTTAAGCAGATCCTGGCCGAAGGGGGAGTAGGGGCGATCAACCGGTTACTTCGTCCCCGGGACCTGGTGGTGCCTGATGATTACTTGGATTTTTCGGTACGCAAAGATGTTGATCTCGGCACCGGCCGGTTAGGGATTATGCGGGAGCCTTTTTGCCGCCGCCTGCGGCAAGTTTTACTGGCGGCTGCGATGACGTGGCCCGGGCGGGGCCGGGTGTTTGAGCGGGGTAATTATGTGGTCACTGACGGCCGGCATTTTGAAAGCCGGGCAGAAGTACGCTTTTTCGGTTTGGCCGGTGGGGACATTATTGGCCAGAGTGTGGCGCCTGAAGTATATTTGGCCCGGGAAATCGGGGCTTGTTATGCCCGCTTGGAATTGGTGGTCAATTATGCCGAGGGTGTCGTGGCCGACTGGTGTCACAGCGAGTTGAGCGACATTTTTCACGGTGAAGCCTTGCTGGCCGGGCGCCGGTTGTTGGGGACCCTGGCCCGCTTGCCCGTAATCCCGGAACCTTGCTGTGCGGAATTAAGTAAGGGGACCTTGCTCCGGGAGCCGGTAGGGGAGGATTGAGCGATGGGACCGCAAATGACCCGGGTGACATTTGTCCGGCACGGGGAAACCCTTTGGAACCGGGAAGGACGGCTCCAAGGCTGGGCTGACTTGGCTTTGACCGGGCAAGGGCAGCAACAAGCGGCCCACCTGGCCCGGACGCTGGAAAAAGCCAAGCTTGACGGGATCTATTGCAGCCCGCTCCGCCGGGCCCGAATGACTGCCGAGGCGATCGCCCGGCCGCACGGGCTAGCGGTTCAAGAGCACCCCGGTTTACTGGAATTGGACCACGGCGAATTGGATGGACTTACTTTTGCGGAAATGGCGGCCAGATACCCTGATATACTGCGGGCTTGGCGGGTTGACCCGACCGATGTAAAATTGCCCGGCGGGGAAACCATGGCCACTCTGCAAGCCAGGGTCTGGCAGGCGGTGCAGGAGATCGTCGCCGGCTATCGGCACCGGCAGGTGGTGGTGGTTAGCCACAACCTGGCTATTCTTAGTGTCTTGTGCAAAGTATTGGGGTTGCCCTTGAAGCGTTTCCGGCGGTTGCGCCAGGATGTGGCGGCCCGGACGGTTGTTGAATTTGAGCCGGAAGGACCTGTGCTTACCGCCTTAAACGACCGTAGCCACCTTTCCGGGGAAAATACATGACAACAGGCCGGAGACTTTGTATAATAGAACGAAACAACTTAATGTAATGTTTACAACACTCATCCAGAGAGGTGGAGGGAACGGGCCCAATGAAACCCGGCAACCAGGCCACGGCCTTTTGGGGCTTTGTGGTTATGGTGCCAATTCCTTCAGGGCAAGTTTTTGTCCTGGCAGATGAGAGGTGTGGCCGATTTTAGCCTCTTCGTTTGCGAAGGGGCTTAATTTATTGGCCAATCTAGCTTTTCCGAAGGGAGCAGTCGAAGTGCAGGAAAGGAAAATGCGGTTTGATACGATCGCCTTACATGGGGGCCATACCCCGGACCGGGAAACTTTGTCCCGGGCGGTGCCGATTTACCAAACCACATCGTATGTGTTTCGGGACAGTGAGCATGCTGCCAACCTGTTCGCATTAAAAGAAGCAGGCAACATTTATACCCGAATGGGGAACCCCACAAACGAGGTGTTGGAAAAGCGCCTGGACGCCTTGGAAGGCGGTGTGGGTGCTTTGGTGGTCAGTTCCGGCCATGCGGCGATCGTGACGGCAATTTTGAATATCGCCGGGGCCGGGGATGAAATTGTTTCTTCTACCAGCCTTTATGGTGGCACCTATAACATGTTTAAGCATACCCTGGCCCAGCTGGGGATTACCGTCCGGTTTGTCGATCCGGTTGACCCGGAGAACTTTCGCCGGGCGATTACGGCCAAAACCAAGGCCCTTTTTGGGGAAACTATCGGTAACCCAAAATGTGACGTTCTCGATCTCGAGGCCTTAGCCGGGATTGCCCATGAAGCGGGCATCCCTTTGATTGTGGACAACACGTTTGCCACCGCCTATCTTTGCCGGCCTTTTGAATTTGGCGCCGATGTCGTGGTTTATTCCACCACTAAATTTATCGGTGGCCACGGCACTTGCATCGGTGGGGCGGTCATTGATTCCGGCAAGTTTGATTGGACCCAAAACGATAAGTTTCCTGGGCTGACCTTGCCTGATCCCGGTTACCATGGGCTCTCCTACGCCCGGGATATTGGACCGGCGGCCTTTATTGTTAAAGCCCGGGTCCAAGTAATGCGGGACCTCGGCATGTGTAGCAGTCCGTTTAATTCGTTTCTATTGCTGCAGGGGGTAGAAACTCTTTCGCTGCGGATGGAGCGGCATGTGCAAAATGCCCGGAAAATAGCCGCTTTCCTGAGCAGTCATCCCCAAGTTAATTGGGTCTCTTACCCGGAACTGCCAACCCACCCCTCCTATGATTTGTGCCGGAAATATCTGCCCAAAGGGGCGGGAGCGATCATGACCTTCGGGATCAAAGGCGGATTGGCGGCCGGCAAGCGGTTTATTGACCGGTTGGTGATCTTTTCCCATTTGGCCAATGTGGGTGATGCCAAGTCCTTGGTGATTCACCCGGCATCGACGACCCATAGTCAGTTGTCTGATGCGGCCCGGATTCAGGCGGGAGTGAGTGCGGATCTCGTCCGGTTATCGATCGGGCTGGAGGATATAGAAGACTTAATTGAAGATTTGGACCAGGCTTTGGGCGCATAAGTCTGGACCCCAGCCAATGGGGGAGGTGGAAAATTGCATAATGGGACGTCGCGCCATACTTCACCGGGGGCATCCCGGGAGTTGATCGTTAAACCACAGACCTTTACTTTTGCGGCCCCTCCCACGGAGATGGTTCTGGAGTCGGGGCGGCGGTTTGGCCCGATTACGGTTGCCTACGAAACATACGGCGAGTTGAATGCCGAACGGTCGAATGCCGTATTGATCGCGCACGCCTTGACAGGAGACCACCATGCTGCCGGCAAGTACCATCCGGCAGACAAAGTTGCCGGGTGGTGGGATCCGTTGATTGGTCCGGGGAAGCCTTTTGATACAGACCGCTTTTTTGTCATCGGGGTCAATATTTTAGGGGGTTGTAGCGGTACGACCGGCCCGGCCAGCATAGACCCGGCAACCGGCCGGCCTTACGGCATGACGTTTCCGGTGTATACGGTCCGGGATATGGTCCGGGTGCAACGGGAACTGCTGGCCCACCTGGGGATTGACCGCTTGCTGTGTGTAGCCGGTGGTTCCATGGGCGGCATGCAGGTTTTGGAGTGGGCGGTGACCTACCCGGAAATGGTGGACGGCATTATCCCTATTGCCACATCCGGCCGGATGACGGCAATGGGTATTGCTTTCAACGAAATTATGCGGCAGACGATTATGCTGGATCCGGGGTGGCAGAATGGGGATTATTACCCGGGAACCGGGCCGGCCAAAGGGCTGGCCATCGCCCGGATGCTTGGTATGGTTACCTACCGCAGTGATGAATCGTTTGCGGTCCGGTTTGGTCGCCGGATGGCCGATACGCGTTCTACGGTTTATTACCGGTTTGACAACAGTTTTGAAATCGAAAATTATTTACATTATCAAGGGGAAAAGCTGGTCCGGCGGTTTGATGCGAATACCTATCTCTACATTTGCAAGGCGATGGATCTTTATGACCTCGGGCGTGACCGTGGCGGCATCGAACCGGCGCTATCCCGGATTCGGGCCAAAACGCTTTTTATCGGGGTCAATACCGATTGGCTTTACCCACCGCGGTACATCATTGAAATGGCGGATATTATGGCGCGGTTTAAGCAAGAAGTGGCTTATTGGGAATTGGAAAGCCCCCATGGCCATGACGCTTTTTTGATTGAGTTTGAACAAGTGCGGCCGGTGATCGCCGGGTTTGTGAATGATTTGGCGGTTAGGCGCCGCATTAAGTGAACCCTTTGCCACCCATAAGCTTGCTTTTCCGGGTGGTTATTTTTTATTTCTGATAGAGGGCAAATGGCCGGGAAATAATAAACTAAAATAAAAACCATAAAAAAGTTCAAAGGAGTTTTTTGACTATGGTTTCGAATATCGCGCTTAGTTTGCGTTTGCCTAACCGGCCTGGGACCTTGGCCAATGTGTTAACGGTGATTGCCCGGGAAAGGGGGAACCTTGGGGCGATTGATCTGGTTGCCGCTACTCCGGGTTATATTGACCGGAAGTTGATGTTGCGGTTGCCGGACCAGGACCACCTAGCAAAATTGATTGCCGCGCTCGAAGCAATCCCTGATGTTAAGGTAACCCGGGTGGCCGACCGGGTTTTTATGCGTCATATCGGCGGGAAAATAGAGATTAAAGCCAAACGGCCGGTTCACGATTGGGAAGACCTGGCGCTTGTTTATACACCGGGTGTTGCCACGGTTTGTGAAGATATCGCCGCGAACAAAGACCTTGCTTACAAACTGACGATGAAAGGCAATTCTGTAGCGATTGTTACTGACGGGTCGGCGGTTTTGGGTTTGGGTAACTTGGGGGCGGCGGCTGCCTTGCCGGTGATGGAAGGTAAGGCGGTTTTGTTTAAGCGGTTTGCTAATATTGATGCTTTTCCCTTGTGCCTGGATGTCCATGAACCGGCTGATATTATTGCTGCCGTGGTAGCTTGCGCTCCCAATTTCGGCGGGATTAACCTTGAAGATATTGCGGCTCCCAAATGCTTTGAAATTGAGGAAAAGCTGTCCCAGCTCCTGGACATTCCAGTTTTTCATGACGACCAGCACGGGACGGCGATTGCCGGCCTGGCCGCTTTAATCAATGCTTTGAAAGTAGTCGGTAAGGAAATGACCGGAATCAAAGTGGTAATGAGCGGCGCCGGTGCGGCGGGAGTGGCCATTGCCAAGATTTTACTCCGGGCCGGGGTCCGGGATCTGATCGTCTGTGACAGTAAGGGGGCGATTGCCCGGGATAACCCGCCCCAGGCGCCTTCAAAGCTTTGGCTGGCCGAAAATACCAACCGGGATTGTGTTCACGGGTCATTGCCTGAGGTATTGCCGGGGGCGGATGTATTTATCGGGGTTTCGGCACCCGGCCTTTTACACCGGGAGGACATCCGGCGGATGGCCGCCAGCCCGGTCGTGTTTGCCTTGGCCAACCCGGAACCGGAAGTCCAGCCCGAGGAAATCGTCGATCTTGCCGGTGTGATCGCGACCGGGCGTTCGGATTACCCCAACCAAGTCAATAATGCCTTGGTTTTCCCCGGCGTTTTTCGGGGAGCCCTGGATTGCCGGGCTCATGCCATAACCGGGGAGATGTGTTTGGCTGCCGCCTATGCCTTAGCCGGGACGATTCCTGATGAACAGCTTTCTCCGGAGCATATCGTTCCCTCGGTTTTTAACGATCAGGTGGCCCAGACGGTCGCCAAGGCAGTTTCCCGGGAAGCCGAACGGACGGGGGATTGCCGGAAATCTCTCTTAAATGGCGGGGAACGGGAAGGTTTGCTTTGTTAATGAATTTGCGCGGATCTTGTCCCGTCAATCAGGTATAATATAGAAAACAGCGACGGGAGGGATTGGGTGGCAATTAACCGTGTACGGGCCTATTTACAGGAGATTGATCCTAGTCTGGAACCGCTGGTATTTCCTGTTTCTACGGCCAGTGCCGAATTAGCGGCCCGGGCAGTGGGGGTGGAAGTAGGGGCGATCGCCAAGACAATCTGTTTTATGGTTAAGGATGAACCGGTCTTGGTGGTTACCAGTGGTGATGTCCGGGTAAATACGAAAAAACTAAAAGCGGTTGCCGGCGGCAAAGCGAAATTTGTCGATCCGGAAAAAGCCTGTGAGTTAACCGGTTACCCTGTTGGTGGTGTGTGCCCGTTTGCCCTGCCCCGGCCGATGCGGGTTTTCATTGATGCGAGTTTACGCCGTTTTCCGGTGGTCTATGCGGCGGCAGGCACACCCAATTCCGCTCTACCGATTAATGTAGATCAATTGGTGGCCACAACCGGTGGGGAAGTGGTCGACTTGACCGAATACCCGCCGGATAGCGGACAAGGGGCAGGGTAAAGACAGCGGAATTATTCTGGAACAATCAAGTTGGTGTTACATTTTGGCTTCCTTTGTTCACTTGCATGTACATACCGAGTACAGTCTCCTGGATGGGGCGGCCCGGATTGGTAAGTTGGTGGAACAGGCAATTGCCTTGGGTATGCCGGCCTTGGCTATTACCGATCATGGGGTTATGTACGGGGTAATGGACTTTTACAACCAGGCCAAGGCGCAAGGCGTAAAACCGATTATCGGCTGTGAAGTTTATGTGGCGCCACGGGGCCGGGCGGACAGGGATCCTCAGAAGGATAACGAACAGTATCACCTGGTATTGCTCGCCAAGGATTTGGTCGGGTACCGCAATTTAACCACGTTGGTTTCTCGGGCTTACCTGGAAGGGTTTTACTACAAGCCCCGGGTTGACCATGAATTGTTGGCGGCTCACGCCCAAGGCCTGATTGCGTTGAGTGCTTGCCTTGCCGGGGAAGTCCCCCGTCTACTTTTGGCTGGCCAGGAAGCTCAGGCCCGGGAGCGGGCGGCTTTGTACCGGGACATATTTGGCCCGGATGATTTTTTTCTGGAATTACAGGATCACGGTCTGGTTGAGCAGCAAAAGGTGAATCGTTTGTTGCCGAGCCTGGCGGCGGATCTAGGGTTGGGGCTGGTGGCGACCAATGATGTTCACTATGTAGAACGTACGGATTCCCGGATTCAAGATGTGCTTATGTGTATTCAAATGGGGAAAACTCTGGAAGATACGGAACGCCTACGGTTTCAGGGGGATGAGTTTTACCTGAAAAACGCCCGGGAAATGGCGGCCTTGTTTGGCGAGTTCCCGGCTGCTTTAGCCAATACTACGGCAATTGCCGAGGCCTGTAACCTTGAATTTACGTTTGGCTTCAGCCATTTACCCCGGTTTACGATCCCGCCTGACCCAGACTTTGTCCGGTACCGGCAAGAGCGGCAAACCGCGCCATGGCCACAAGTACCTTGGGGTGAGTCCGAACAGTATCTGGATTATCTTTGCCAAAAAGGCCTGGCCCGGCGGGGGCTTACCGGTGAGCCTATCTACCGGGAACGCTTGTCTTTTGAATTAAAAACTATTTGCCGGATGGGTTTTGCCGGCTACTTCTTAATCGTTCAGGATTTTTGTGCCTTTGCCCGGGAGCAGGGGATCTTAGTCGGTCCTGGCCGGGGATCCGCGGCAGGCAGTTTGGTGGCCTATGTCCTAGGGATTACCGATATTAACCCCTTAGCTTACAACCTGCTTTTTGAGCGGTTTTTAAACCCGGAACGGGTGACGATGCCGGATATTGACATTGACTTTGATTTTGAACGCCGCAGTGAAGTAATTGAATATGTAATCAACAAATACGGGTCCGACCGGGTGGCCCAGATTATCACCTTTGGCACCATGGCGGCCAGGGCGGCGGTCAGGGATGTGGGGCGGGTGCTAAACTTACCTTTGGCAGAAGTTGATCGGGTCGCCAAAGCCATCCCGGCGGATCTAGGGATGACGATCGATCGGGCCCGGGAAATCAGTCCGGAACTGCAGAGTCTGTGCCGGGAACCACGGGTCAATAACCTGGTGGAAACTGCGCGGGCACTTGAAGGGATGCCACGTCACGCTTCCACCCATGCCGCGGGAGTGGTCATTGCTCCGGCCCAATTGGTGGATTTTTTGCCGGTGCAAAAATCGGCGGAAGGTGGCGTGGTTACCCAGTTTCCCAAAGATACGGTTGAAGAAATCGGCCTCTTAAAAATGGACCTTTTGGGGCTGAAGACCTTAACCCTCATTCAGGATGCGTTGAACCAGGTTCACCGAAACTACGGGGAAGCGCCGGTTTTGAGCCACTTGCCTTTAGATGATGAAGCGACTTATCAATTATTGAGCCGGGCCGATACTTTGGGGGTCTTCCAATTGGAAGGCAGGGGGTTACGCGCTTTACTCAAAGAACTGCGGCCTTCTGTTTTTGATGATATTATCGCTTTGGTGGCCTTATACCGGCCTGGTCCCCTCCAGTCCGGCATGGTCGAGGACTTTATCCGGCGGAAGCATGGACAGACGGCGGTCACTTTCCAGCACCCCACCTTGGAACCGATTCTTAAAGATACCTATGGGGTGATTCTTTACCAGGAACAAGTCATGCGAATTGCCAGTGAATTGGCTGGGTTCTCCCTGGGTGAGGCAGATTTGTTGCGCCGGGCAATGGGAAAAAAGAAGCCGGAGGTTATTGCCGGACTACAGGCCCAATTTGTTGCCGGGGCCCAAAACCGGGGAATCCCGGCTGCCGTTGCCGGACAGGTATTCGAGCTAATGGAGTACTTTGCCGGTTATGGCTTTAACAAGAGCCACTCAGCTGCCTATGCCTTAATTGCCTATCAGACGGCTTACTTGAAAGCACATTACCCGGCAGAATTTATGGCTGCCTTGTTAACCAGTGTTGCGGACACTACGGATAAAGTAGCCCAATATATCGAAGAATGCCGGCGGTTAGGGTTGCCGGTGTTACCCCCGGATATTAACGAGTCGGCAATGGATTTTACGGTTGTTACCGGGCCCAGGATCCGGTTTGGTTTGGCGGCCGTAAAAAATGTCGGCAAAGCGGCGATCGAGGCAATTGTTTTCGCCCGGGAAACTGGCGGCCCGTTCCGGTCATTGCTGGAATTTTGTACCCGGGTGGATAGCCGGCAGGTTAACCGGCGGGCCATTGACAGTTTAATTCGAGCCGGGGCCATGGTTTCTTTAGGGGGGGGCCGGCGGCCGTTGCTGCTGGCTTTAGATAAGTGCCTGGAATTGGCTGCCCGCCGACAGCGTGACTTGGCTTCCGGCCAGTTAAATTTATTTGATGTTGGCGTGGGGAGCTCCGGAAAGGAAACATCGGTGTTAGATCAAGGGTCCCCCCTGGCAGGTGCCGACCTGCCTTTGCCCGATGTGGCGGATTTTTGTTCCCGGGAATTATTGGCCATGGAAAAGGAGTTGCTGGGATTTTACTTTTCCGGCCACCCTTTAGAAGAATTTCGGCGCTTTTTGGAACGGAAAACCAGCATGGCAATTGTCCAAATCACCCGGCGATTGGATCGGCAACGGTTGATTCTCGGAGGTATTGTCCATCAGCTACGGCCGTTTACAACCAAACGGGGTGAGTTGATGGCCTCTTTTAGCCTTGAGGACTGGGCCGGGACCATTAAGGTGTTGGTGTTCCCCCGGGTTTATGCCCGTTGGGGATCCCAGTTGCAGGATGATCTGGTGGTGTTGGTGGAAGGCACGGTGCATTGTCAAGATGACCGTAACGAATTTTTTGCCGACCAATTAACGGTAGTACCCGGAAGGCAAAAAACCGGGACAAGCGAACACCTGGGACCGGAGTTGCCCCGGTTGGCCGTGATTAAACTACCCTTTGCCTCTAGCAACGAAATGGTAGTAGGTTCATTACTGCGGTTACTTCAGGCTTATCCCGGCGATATTCCGGTTCAAGTCTGCTTTTTGGGTGACCGGCGGGCGTTTTCTTTGGCCAACGGGTATTGGGTTAGTGGGGCCCTGGAGTTAGCGGTGGCTTTACGTGAGCAGTTCGGGCTGGAAACCGTCAGGGCCGGGCCGGAAGTACATTTTTTCAGCCCGGGTAAAACATAATAAGGTAAACCCTCCGGCTAGAGGGTTTACCTGGTAGCGGCCCCTTTTTTAGTGGGGAATTGTGCCGGTCCGGTAACACCAGTTATTGCCCTGGTTGTTGTCCCAGTTGTCGGCAGAGTCTTTAAAACAGAAGTGGAGTTCATCTTCGGTCAGGTTGATGGTGCATTGCCAGCCCTCACTGGTTCGCTCCATCCGGTGGTCGTAAACAGATTGCCAATTAGGGCCGTAACCGGTATGCAGATAAACCTGCTGGGCGCCGGCCCGGTAGAGTAGACCATTGTAAACGATGGTTACGTTGCGGTCGTTGCCCCATAAAGGCCGGACTTTTATCCCTGCAGATACCGGATCAGGGCTGGGGTGAGAACCCGGCACCATAGTTGGTTGCGTGTAGCCGAAATCGGTTTGCTGTCGCATTATCTATCCACCTCCGCATATTTTGATCTTTTATAGTATGGAAAACGTTCACCGGAACTATTACCGGCTTGACCGGGAATCGGTGGAAAGTAAGACAACTACGATTGCCGGCAGGAAAAATTGACGTTTTGACGAAGTAATCTGCGGAGTGGTGCCAATAGTATGCGGGAAATCTTCAAAAGGTATGGGAGATATTGATGACGAAAAAATTTCCGCAGGAACGGATTGCTGTTTACCCGGGTGTTTTTGACCCCGTAACGAATGGGCATATGGACATCATCGACCGGTCCGTGCGCATTTTTGACCGGGTTATTGTAGCAGTAGCAGGAAACCGGCCCCAGACCATCTTTACGTTGGAAGAAAGGATTAATTTATTGATCCAAAGTACGACTGCTTATCCGCAAGTGCAGGTAACCAGTTTTGAAGGGTTATTGATTGATTTCGTCCGGGAACAGCAGGCTAACGCGATTATCCGCGGGCTGCGGGCAGTTTCAGACTTTGAGCTGGAGTTTCAGTATGCCTTAATGAATCAGCATTTGGCCGAAGATATTGAGACGTTTTTTATGATGTCCCGAAGCCGGTTTATGTTTATTACCACCGCAGCGATAAAACAAGTGATCCGGTTTCACGGTTGTGTCCATGACCTTGTGCCTGAACATGTAGAAAATGCCTTGTGGGAGAAGTTTCACGGCCAGTAAGGGTTCGGCGGTTTTTTTCCCTTTGTTTGCATTAATGCGGAATTTTGTGCTATGCTAATTGTAACTTCGTGGGGAGAGTAGGGTGGATTAATTTTGCAAGGTAGCGAAAGTATCGTTGTTGGGGAATATATCGTGGTAAAGGCCTTGGAGAACGGGGTAACCATTATTGGACTAACCCGCGGAAAAGATACCAAGTTTCACCATTCGGAAAAGCTGGATAAAGGGGAAGTCATGGTCCTGCAATTTACCGAACACACGTCAGCAATCAAGATTAGGGGTCGAGCGCAGGTTTTTACCAAACTCGGTGGGGTTGAATCCGGTAGTTAAACCAGAAGCAAGAGGGGTGCTTGAGGATGTGGACCGTAGTTTACATCGCGCCAAACCGCGTTACGGCTGAGATGTTGAAGAATGTGCTTAGCGTTGAAGGGCTTCTGGTTATGTTGCGTCCGGTGGGTGTTCCTCATCTTGGCGATTCGGGTTCCGTAGAAATATTGGTCCCTGAATCGGAAGTTGAAGAAGCCCACGAGATTTTAAGTGGTGCTCTTGGAGGCTAACTGTTGCTTCCCACCAACAATAAGGGGGATAAAGAGGCTTATTGGTTGTTGCCATATAAGCCTTTTCATTTTTCGGGGTGGTGAAAATGTTTTTCCGCGGGTAAGCTAAAGCCGGATGATTGAATGGCAGGGGGAAAGACAGGTGACGGTTAAGCACATCGGGCTACTTACTTCTGGTGGTGATGCACCGGGGATGAACGCCTGTATCCGGGCTGTCGTTAGGACGGCCATCTTTCATGGCGCCAAGGTTTCCGGCATTATGCGGGGGTTTGCCGGGCTTTTGGCCGGCGAGTTTTGTTGTTTGGATGTCGGTTCGGTTGGGGAAATCATTCACCGTGGGGGGACGGTTTTACGTACGGCCCGTTGTCCGGAGTTCAACTCCCCGGAAGGCCAGGAAATCGGGGTCCGGATGTTGCAAAAGGCGGGGATTGATGCTTTGGTTGTTATTGGTGGGGATGGGTCTTTCCGGGGTGTGCAAGCGCTTGCTTGCCGGGGCATTCCGGCTTGTGGCATCCCCGGTACGATTGACAACGATATTCCCGGAACTGAATATACCATTGGTTTTGATACCGCCATTAATACGGTGCTGGACGCGATTAATAAGATCCGGGATACCGCTACTTCCCACGAGCGGACGAATGTGATTGAAGTTATGGGCCGGTATGCCGGTCATATCGCTTTGATGGCCGGGTTGGCCGGTGGTGCGGAATCCATCTTGGTTCCGGAAGTAACTTTTGATTTGAACGATGTGTGTGCCCGGCTGCGGCGCGGTCAAGCCCGGGGAAAACTGCATTCGATTATCCTGGTGGCGGAAGGGGCCGGGGATGTAGTCGAAATCGGTAAATTGATTCACGAAAAAACCGGGATGGAAACCCGGGTAACGATTTTGGGGCATATTCAGCGTGGGGGGAACCCGACGGCTAAGGACCGGATCTGGGCATCCCAAATGGGCGCCCGAGCGGTGGAGTTGCTGTTGAGCGGTAAAGGGGGGTTTATGTTAGGGGTGCGGAAGGGCCGGCTGGTTGTGGAGGACATTGCCGCTGCTCTTGCCGAAAAACGCGAGTTGGACCAGGGTCTATACCAACTGGCAGGCATTTTGTCAATTTAAAAACGTAAAAAAGGGGGGGAGGCGGTTATGCCGCGGACGAAAATTGTTTGTACGATCGGACCGGCCAGTTCTGATCAGGCTGTTTTACAAGCGATGATTAAGGCCGGTATGCGGGTGGCCAGGCTCAATTTTTCCCATGGTACTTACGCGGAACATAGTTCCCGGATTGCCGCTGTCCGGGAAGCGGCGCGCGCTTTAGGCCAGCCGGTAGCCATCCTATTGGATACCAAAGGACCGGAAATCCGGGTGGGGCCGGTTGCCGGCGGCAAAATGGCGTTGACGGCCGGTCAAGAAGTAGTGCTTTACCCGGATAATGGGTTACCGGGTGAGGCCGGACGGTTGCCGATCAGCTATCCAGGACTGGCAGAAGATGTTGGGCCAGGGGTAAAGCTGTTGATTGACGACGGCAAGGTTAGTTTACAGGTTTCCCGGGTCCAGGATGGGGAAATCTATTGCCTGGCGCAGAACAGCGGTGAAGTTAGCAGCCGCAAAGGGGTCAGTGCTCCCGGTGTCGCCTTGCGGTTGCCACCGGTGACGGCTAAAGAAATTAAAGACTTGGAATTCGGCTTAAACGAAAATTTAGATTTTTTCGCCATTTCTTTTGTCCGTAATGCCCAGGATGTGCTGATGGTCAGGAAGATTCTCGAAGATCGTGGGACTGTTGTGCCGTTAATTGCCAAAATTGAAAACCACGAAGGGGTCCAAAACATAGACCAAATCTTGCGGGTAGCTGATGGGGTGATGGTGGCCCGGGGGGATTTGGGGGTAGCGATCTCGATTGAGGAAGTGCCCCTGGTGCAAAAGGTGATCATTGAAAAATGCAACCTTGCCGGGAAACCGGTGATTACGGCGACCCAAATGCTGGACTCGATGGTGCACAATCCCCGGCCTACCCGTGCGGAGGCTACAGATGTAGCCAATGCTGTTTTGGACGGCACAGATGCCGTGATGTTGTCTGCCGAAACGGCTGTCGGTTTATACCCGGTGGAAGCGGTGGAAACGATGGCCCGGATCGCCCAGCGGATGGAGGATGCTTTAAGGCAGGAAGAATTGTGGGCCCCGCGCCGGCAAGCGGGCCTGGGCAAAGTGACCGATGCGATCAGTCAAGCGACCTGTATGATTGCTGCCGATATAAATGCGGCAGCGATTCTTACCTTGACGAAGACCGGATCAACGGCCCGGATGGTTTCCCGGTACCGGCCGGATTGTCCGGTGATCGCGGCGACACCTGACGAAAAGGTAGTGCGGCAGTTGTGTGTCGTCTGGGGGGTCGAACCCTTAATGGTGGGGGAAACTACAGGTACGGACGCGATGATGACTGAAGCGGTCGAGTGTGCTTTGCAGGCGGGGCGGATTGATTGTGGCGACTTGGTCGTAATTACGGCCGGTGTGCCGGTAGGGGTGGCCGGAACAACAAATCTGTTAAAAGTTCACGTCGCCGGCAAGGTTCTCACCCAAGGTATGGGCATTGGCAAAAAAACGGCTGTCGGCAAAGTACACCTCTGCCGTCAAGCCGCCGACGCTGAAAAAGCCCAATCAGGGGATATAATTGTGGCCTATGCCACGGAGCGGGCGTTTATTCCCGCCATTGAAAAATGTGCGGGGATTGTAGCGGAACAAGGGGGTCTAACTTCCCATGCCGCGATTGTCGGGTTGCATTACAATATCCCGGTCATCGTCGGGGTGGAAGAGGCGATGCAGCGGTTGACCGATGGCAGTGTGGTAAGTCTGGACTGTGAACGGGGGATCATTTACGCCGGTGTGGCCAAGGTTCTGTAAAACTACTTAAGCAGCAATTCCAAGCCGATCCCGCCCATGACTAAGGCGAAGATCCGTAACAGCCACCGGCCGTGAATCAGGGGCGCCAGCCGGGTGCCGATCTGGGCGCCGGTTACCGCCCCAATGGCCAGGAACAGGGCGGGAATCAGCTGCACATTTCCCTGGACAAGGTGGGCCGTAGCACCGACGAATGTTGAGATGGTCAGGATAAACATGGAGGTCGCGGTGGCGATGTGGGGCGGAATACCGAGCAGCATGGTCATCGCGGGGATATGGACAATACCACCGCCGATCCCGAGAATGCTGGACAGAAACCCGACCCCGAAACTGATTAACAGGCCCAGATTCAGGCTGAAAGAATATTCGTAATCGACCCCCCGGGCGTCTGTGAACCGGCGGGTTATTTTTTTGCCCAGCCAGGCGGGTGAACGGTCGCGAATCGATCCCTCCGGCCGAAAAAACATAAACAGGGAGATCATGATCAACAACAGGCCGAACACGGTGTTAAAGGTAGCGGCATTTAAATAGGGGGTCAAAGAAGCTCCCAGCCAAGCACCGGGAATGGTGCTCAAGGCAAAAGGCACCCCGGTTCGAAAATCAATTCGTTTTTGTCCGGCGTAATTTAGCGAACTGGCCAGGGAGTTAAAGAAAATGAATGCTAGGGAAGTGGCCGCAGCCCAGGTGTGGGGATAGGCAAAACCGAGTAAAAGGACGGGAATTACGATGAAACCACCGCCTACCCCGATTAGGGATCCGAGCGCCCCGGCAATTAGGCCGATGGTAATAAGCAAGACATATTCCATGGAGACCGGCAACCTTCTTTCTTCATTTCGATTATATCATAACCTGGTTAGCCGGAATGGGAACATTGCGGCTGTTTATTTCGTCAATAGGGGTAAGGAGAGGAAGGGGGGGCCTAAGTGGTTTTTGATGAAGAGCAGATTATTGCTGCGGCCAAGGCGGGTGACCGGGCCGCCTTTGAGCAGTTGGTGCTGGTTTATCAGCGTAAAGTCTACACAATTGCTTACCGTTTCATGGGTAACCCTGACGATGCCAAGGATTTGGCCCAGGAGGCCTTGCTCAAGACATACTACGCGTTACCCGGCTTCCGGGGCGAGGCTTCGTTTGCCACTTGGTTGCACCGGATTGTTGCCAGTGTATGCCGGGATGAACTCCGCCGGCGGACCCGCCGGGCGCCGGCTGACCATCGCGGCTGGGCGGCCGGCCGGGGTGGAATTCAACCGGAAGAGGTTGTGCTTAAAAGGGAACAGGATGACCGTTTGCAGACCTTGATCAATACCATGGCTCCGGAATACCGGTTGGTGCTGGTGATGCGGGACATCCAGGGTCTAACTTATGAGGAAATTGCCGCAATTATGGGTGTGGCCATGGGAACGGTGAAGTCACGCCTCAGCCGGGCCCGGTACCGGCTAAAAGAATTGTTGTTGGCGGACAATTATTTTACGCCGGAGGTTCTGGCGCCGGAACCGGTTTGGGAAGAAAGGAGGCAGGAAGGATGAATTGCCAACAGGTGCGTGAATCTTTGTCCCCTTACCTTGATGGAGAACTTGCCGGCGGGGAAGCCCGGGGAATCACCCGCCACCTTGAAGGCTGTACCACCTGCCGGATGGAGTGGGCCGGACTACAGGCAACGGTACAAGCGGTTACCGGTTTGGAAGAAGTGGATCCCCCACCGGGGTTTTACCAACAATTAATGGCCAGGCTGGACGGCCAGGGATTAGGAGCGGTTGCCGATCGGTCTGCCCCGGGTGGGGGTGGTTCCTTTTGGGGCCGGTTACGGCATAAAATGGCAAAACTGATGCCGGCCGGCCGGCGACATAAGACCGGTCTAGTTTTGGCGGCAGCACTGTTGCTGGTGGTAGGATTTACCGACTGGTGGATAAATGCTGATTTGAAGGGGCTAAGCACCAGTGATCAGACCCTTCAAAATAGTCTGGTGGCCGGTAGTGATCCCAATCCGGCCGAAAACAATGGAGTGAGGCAATTCCAGCTTCCTGCGGATTCGGGGTACAACCTAAGTCTACTAGACGGGATTACAGCTTCCGGTCAGCACCGGATTATTACCGGTAATTTAAGCTTGGTGGTACCCGACGTTTCCGGCGCGCTCAGGCAGATTGAAGCCTTAGTTCCGGAATGGGGCGGGTATGTGGAACGGAGCGACCTGACATTCAGCAACCAAAAGCAGGCTTCCGCCCGGCTGGTGATCCGGATTCCCCCGGAACATTTTCTCGGGGCGATGCAGCAAACGGAGCTTGTGGGAAGGTTGAAAGCCAAATCGGTGGCCGGGCAGGATGTAACCGGTGAGTTTGTGGACGGCGAAGCCCGGCTAAAGACCTTGCGGGAAGAAGAAAACCGCTTGTTGGTGCTGGTAGGGAGAGCCGACCAGTTATCGGATATTATTCTCCTGGAGAAGGAACTCCAGCGGGTGCGTGGGGAGATTGAGACCCTCCAGGCCCGGCTCCAAAAACTGGGGCAGTTGACCAAGCTTGCCACCCTTAATGTAGATCTGGTGACTGAAGGTGATCTTACGGCGCCGCCGCCCCGCTCGGATTTTTGGGGCTATCTGGGTTATGCGATACGGATGTCGTTTCAACGCCTGCTTATAGGTTTGGGGGAAAGTTTTGCTTACTGGTGCTTATTACTTTTGGCTGCCGGTGGCGGCTACTGGTGGTGGCGGCGGCGGGCGAACAGGTAGTCAGGCCGGTTTTGTTCGTGCCCGGGCAGGTTTTTCCGGATTGGACGGGGAAATACTAGGAAAACTTAACCGAAGGGGCAATGAATGTGAACCATCCCGTGGTCGTGATTATCGATGGCAGCAGTTTACTTCACCGGGCTTTTTACGCCATCCCGCCTTTAAGCAATTCCCAAGGTGTTCCGACAAACGCCGTTTTTGGATTTGTGAATATGCTGGAGCGGTTACGGCGGGATTTTCAGCCGGACTACCTTGTGGTGGCTTTGGATAAAAGCCGGAAGACTTTTCGCCAGGATGCTTATCAGGCCTATAAAGCAAACCGGGGGGCGACACCGGAAGATTTGCGTCCCCAGTTTGACCTTTTAAAAGAAGTGCTGGCTTTACAAGCGGTACCGGTTTTTGAGTTGGCCGGGTATGAGGCGGATGATCTGATCGGCACCTTGTGTTGCCGGGCAGAGGCGGCAGGGCTAGTTTGCCTGGTGGTTACCGGTGACCGGGATGCCTGGCAGTTGATCCGGCCTGGGGTGGAGGTCCTGTTAACCCGGAAAGGGATCACGGAAATTGAGCGGTTCGACGAAAAGGCGCTCACGGAAAAAATGGGGCTCACCCCGGCTCAGGTGGTGGATTGGAAAGGGCTGATGGGTGACCCTGCCGATAATATTCCCGGGGTGCCGGGGGTCGGGGAAAAAACAGCCTTAAAGCTATTAAAGCAGTTTGGGAGTATGGAAGCACTGTATGCCCGGCTGCCGGAGGTTAAAGGCAAGCTGCAGGAAAGATTGGCCTTACACAAAGAGCAGGCTTTTTTGTCGCGGGAGTTAGCCACGATTGTCTGTGACCTTTCCCTGGATGTGGATTGGGAGGCTTGTAAAGGCGCCACGCCGGATGTAGCCGGTTTACGCCGTCTCTATGAAACGTTGGAATTCCGTTCCTTGTTACGTCGTCTACCCCCGGAATCCGTACCGGCGGGTAAGGCTCCAGCGGGGGTCCCGCCCGAAACCGGCTGGGAGCTGGTCGGTCCCGACCAGCTCCCGGAACTGTTGCCTAAGTTGCTGCAGTATGGTCACCATTCAGCAGGGAAAACGGCGGTTCTGGCGGCTTGGGAAGATGGTCCCCGAACCGGCCGGCTGGTTCAATTGGCCCTGGCTACCGGCTGTCCGGCCCAACCCCGGGTTTGGGTAATCAATGCGCCGGAAGGTTCCTTTGCCGGGTTACAACCTTTTTGGCTTTCTCCGGACCACCCGAAAATATGTTATGATGCCAAGTCCTTATGGCTCCTGGCCTGCCAGGAAGGAATCCGGCCGCAAGGGTTGGCGGGGGATGCGCTGTTGGGTGCTTACCTGCTCGATCCCCAGGCAGGGAATTACACCTTGGCCCGGATTGTCCAAGAACAGCTGGGCTGGGAGTTGGCTCCGGAGACCGGCAGGGCGGTACTGCCGGCGGCGGTAGCCGCCCAAGGGGTGGTAAGTTTGCTTCACCTCCAGCAGCCGCTGGCCCAAAAGCTGACCGAGGCGGGATTGACCTCACTTTACCAAACGGTGGAACTGCCCTTAATTCCGGTATTGGCCACAATGGAAGGGGCCGGCATCAAAGTAGAGCCGGCGTTTTTGAAGCAAATGGCCATCGAATTGGATCAGGAACTTAACCGGTTACAGCTGGCTATTTTCGATTTGGCCGGTGATTCGTTTAACATTAATTCTCCCCGGCAATTGGGGGGGATCCTTTTTGAAAAGCTGGGGCTGCCGGTGATCAAAAAAACCAAAACCGGGTATTCCACCGATGTAGAAGTACTGGATGAATTAGCGGACTGTCACCCCATTATCGGCAAGGTCCTCGAATACCGGCAATTAATGAAACTCAAATCAACTTACGTAGAAGGGATTTTACCCTTGCTCGATCCCCAGGATGGCCGGATTCATACGACCTTCAATCAAATGGTGACCGCGACCGGCCGGTTATCTTCAACCGAGCCCAACCTGCAGAATATTCCCGTCCGGCTCGAACAAGGGCGGCGCATCCGCCGGGCTTTTGTTGTTCCTGGTGACGGGTGGCTGTTGCTGGCGGCCGACTATTCCCAGATTGAGTTGCGGATTTTGGCTCACCTTTCCGGGGATCCGGGATTAAAAGAGGCTTTTATTAACCAACAGGATATTCACACCCGGACGGCCAGCGAAGTGTTCGGTGTGGCGATGAGTGCCGTTACCCCGGAGATGCGGCACCGGGCCAAGGCGGTAAACTTTGGGATTGTTTACGGGATCGGTGACTTCCGGTTGAGCCGGGATCTTGGTGTTTCCCGGGCCGAAGCCCGCCGGTATATTGACGGTTACTTTGCCCGTTATGCCGGGGTAAAACGTTATATCGACCAGACCATCACTCTTGCCCGGAAAACCGGAGTGGTTACCACCTTGCTCGGCCGGCACCGCCGGATACCCGAATTGTTCGCCAAAAACAAAGTCCGGCAGGCGTTTGGCGAACGGGCGGCCATGAATACCCCGGTCCAGGGCAGCGCGGCCGATATTATCAAGGCGGCGATGGTGAATATTGCGGCCTTGTTGCGGGACAAAGGTTTTCAGGCGCGAATGCTTTTGCAGGTTCACGATGAATTAATTTTTGAAATTCCCCGGGCGGAATTACCTCACCTGGCGCCCCGGATCAAAGCGGCGATGGAACAAGCCGTCCCGCTTGACATCCCTTTGGTGGTAGATTTGAAAACCGGAAGCAATTGGTACGAAATGAATGCTTATAAGGGGTGTCTTTAGAGGAGGGATTTGGTGTGCCCGAATTACCCGAAGTAGAAACAGTACGCCGCACCTTAGCCAAGCATATTGTGGGCCGCACCATTTGTGGAGTAGAGATCCACCTGCCGAAAATCGTGGCAGCACCTTTTGACGGCGATTTTGTTCAGACGGTTGTTGGCCGCCGGATTATTGGTCTGCGGCGCCGGGGCAAATATCTGCTGGCTACCTTGTCTGGTGACCGGACCTTGGTGGTTCACCTGCGGATGACCGGTCAATGGGTGGCTTGTACCCTTGAGTCACCGGTGATCCCCCATACCCATGTTGTTTTTTGTTTGGACGACGGGAAACAGGTACGTTTTGCCGACCTGCGTCAGTTCGGTCGGTTGGTGGTAATCCCTTCTGACCTGGTACCCACATTTGGCGGGTTGGCTTCCCTGGGGCCGGAGCCGTTGGCTGCTGATTTTACGGAACAGGATTTTGCCGGGTGTTTGCAGGGGAAAAAAACAAAACTAAAACCATTACTGCTGGACCAAAAGTTTTTGGCCGGGTTAGGGAATATCTATGCTAATGAAGCTTTGGCCCGGGCCGGGCTTCACCCCGATCGACCGGCCAATGAGCTTACTGCTTCGGAAAAGACGGCTTTATACCAGGGAATCCGGACTGTGCTGCTTGACGGCATCGCGGCAGGGGGTACTTCCTTGCGTGACTATGTCGATGGTGAAGGCCGGCAAGGGAAGTTCCAGGCCAAATTACAGGTCCATGGCCGGGAAGGTAAACCCTGCCAAGCATGTGGCACTCCGATTGTCCGGGTGAAACGGGGGGGCCGAAGCACTTATTTTTGTCCCCGGTGCCAAACAATCCCGGGGGATAACGATATTAAGGGGTAAACATGAGGAACACAGTTATCTTGCAGGTCCGGGATCTGGGCTTTACTTACGGGTCCCGCCCGGTCTTTAGCGGGGTATCGTTTATGATCCACGCCGGGGAAAAGGTGGGTTTGGCCGGTCCGAACGGGGCCGGAAAAACTAGTCTCTTTAACGTGCTGACCGGCGCGGGAAGGCCGGAGGCAGGTACGGTTACTTGGCGGCCTAATGTCCGGATAAATTATGTCAGTCAGGTGCTGGCGCCATCCCCGGGCCGGACGGTTTTTGCCTTGGCCATGGAATCCTTGGCCGATATTTTGGCCTTACGGGCGGAAATCGCCCGTCTGGAAGGCAAGATGGCTCACATTGCCGATGGGCAAGACCGGCAGCAGGATACGGAAGTGCTGCAGGCATATGCGGATGTGGTGCAACGCTATGAAGCGGATGAAGGCTACAGTGCCGAGGCCCGGGTCCGGTCTGTGCTAAAAGGTCTGGGTTTTTCGGAAGCTGATTTTGAGCGTCCGGCTCAAGATTTAAGTGGCGGCCAAAAGACCCGGCTCGGTTTGGCTTGCTTGTTGCTACGTCCTGCCGACTTGTTGCTGTTGGATGAGCCGACCAACCACCTGGATCTGACCGCTCTGGAATGGCTGGAGACTTACCTGCGCGACTACCGGGGGGCGGTATTGGTAATTTCGCATGACCGTTATTTTTTGGACCGCATCTGTAGTTATACCTTGTACTTGGAAAATGGGCAGTTGACGGGGTATCCCGGAAACTATACCCAGTGTCTGGCACAGCGGGCGGCGGAACAGACCGCCTACCGGCAGGCATTTGCCCGGGAGCAAGCGGCATTCGCCCGGGAGGAAGCTTATATCCGCCGTAACCGGGCCGGGGTAAACGCCAAACAGGCCCGGGGACGGGCCACCCGGCTCGCCCGCCGGGAGCGCCTGGCTCCCCCGGAAACAGGCCTACGGTTGGCAGACCTGAAATTTATCCCGCAGATGCCCAGTGCCGAGCAGGTGTTGATCATTCACGATTTGGCAGCGAGTTATCCCGGGCGACCTCTGTTTACCGGGCTGAACCTGGTTGTCCGCCGGGGTGAATGTATAGCTGTGGTCGGAAAGAACGGCACGGGAAAAACTTCTTTGTTTCGCCTGTTGACCGGAGAATTGGCCCCGGCAGCAGGGGAAATAAGGTTTGGCCTTCGGGTAAAACCGGCCTACTTTGCCCAGGAACTGGAACACCTAAACCCGGAAGTTACCGTGCTGGAAGCGGTCCGGGAATGGCGACCGCTAAGCGAGGAACAGGCCCGGACTTTGCTGGGCCGCTTCCTGTTCCGGGGGGATGATGTATTTAAAAAGGCCGGCGTTTTGAGTGGGGGCGAAAAAACCCGCTTGGTTCTGGCCCAGTTGTTTTTGAGCGGGGCCAATCTTCTGTTGCTGGATGAACCGACCAACAATCTGGATATTGAAGCAAAGGACACCTTGGAAAAGGCTTTGGCTGAGTTTCCAGGTACCTTATTGGTGATTTCCCATGATCGTTTTTTTCTGGACCGGCTTGCCGACCGGGTATTAGAATTGGATAGGGGGCGGTTTACCGAATATAACGGCAACTATTCGGATTACCGGGCCGATAAAAAAGCCCGGGCTACCTTGCCTGTTCCCACCCCAACTGCGGCGATGCCGAAACCTGATTTGGACGGGAAACCTAACCGGGATGCCGGCACCAAACCGGCGAATCCGTGGAAAAAGGCCAGGGCCTTGGCCGACATCGAAGGACGGATTATGGTCTTGGAGGAAAAATTAGCCGGGCTAACGGCCGCTTTGGCCCGGGAGGAAACCTATAAAGATGGGGAACAAGCCCGGAAAATTACGGCTGAATATGAATCCACCCGGCAAGTACTTCGGCAAGCCTACACCGCCTGGGAGGAGTTGGCAGAATAGCCGGCCCATGTCTTTGGCCGACACAGTGATCCTTTTTCGGGGTCTGCATAGTATAAAGCAACTGCAGGCCCCGGGAGGGACGAAATTTGTCAGCTTGGTCGATAATCGGTCTGGCCTTTGCCTTGAGTCTGGATGGTTTTTGTGCCGGGGTTGCCTACGGAATCAAACGTATCCGGCTGCCCTTTACCTCGTTGCTGGTTATTTGTTTGTGTTCTACCTCGGCCATGGGGGTTGCCCTGCTGGCCGGCCAAGGCTTGACGGCCCTAATCAACGTAAATCTTGCCGGCAAACTTGGTGGTGGCATTTTAGTTCTGTTAGGAGTTTTCCACCTCTATAATACTTATAAAGGCCGCGGGATCCAGGTGAAGCAGGAACTACCCCGGCTGCCGGGAGAAGCCGGTGCGGTTGAACCCATCTTGTCTATTAGCTTGGGACCGTTTGGTCTGGTGATCCAGGTTTTAAAAGAGCCGACCCGGGCCGATTTGGACCGGTCCGGGGAGCTTGGCCTTTATGAGGCATTCCTGTTAGGGCTGGCCTTAAGCATGGATGCCTTCGGGGCCGGACTGGGTGTTTCCTTGGCCGGTGCTTGTTCGGTATATATCCCGTTTGTTGTCGGCCTAACCCAACTGGGTTTAGTTACCGCCGGATTGTGCTGGGGTTATTCCCGGGCAAGGTGGGCGGGTGGTCATTGGATTGCGTATCTTGCCGGGGTTGTTTTGCTGGCCTTGGGAACAGGCAAGCTGCTCTAACAGGGGGATTTGCGGGATGAAAATAATTGGGCTGACCGGGGGAATTGCCAGCGGGAAAACCACTGTCGCCAACTACCTGAAAGCACTAGGGGCAGTAGTAATCGATGCGGATGCGGTCGCCCGGCAGGTGGTGAGGCCGGGGGAGCCGGCCTGGCACGAAATCCGGGAAGTTTTTGGGGGAGGAGTGTTCCTGGCTGACGGTACTTTGGACCGGGCGGGAATGGGTAGTCTGGTTTTTGCGAACCCGGTGGCCCGGGAGTGTTTAAACCAGATTATTCACCCCCGGGTGATCGAAACATTCCGGCGGGAAATTAATGAAAAGGCCGGCCAGGGGGTAGCGGCGGTTGTTTTAGATGTGCCCTTATTGCTGGAAACAGGCATGGATCAGTTGGTTGACGAGGTATGGGTAGTGGCCGTGGATGAGCCTACCCAGATTGCGCGGGTTCAGATTCGGGACAACCTTGACGCACCGGCGGCCAAGGCCAGGATTGGGGCCCAGATGCCTTTAGCTCACAAGCTGGCCCGGGCGGACCGGGTGATTGATGCCACTCAGAACCTGCCGGCCATGCTGGGTCAGGTAAGACGGTTTTGGGAGGAGGCTGTTGGTTGCAACGGAGGGTGATTGTCCTGCCGGATTCATTGCTCCGGTTAGTCCTGGTAGTAGTGGCGCTGGCCTTGGTCGGGAACTTTTTGTGGTTTAGTCCTTGGGTCCAAAAACTCTTTTATCCGCTCCCGCACAAACAGTTGGTTTTTCAGTATGCCGCCGAGTACGGGGTCGATCCGTACTTGGTAACGGCGATCATCCGGCGGGAAAGCAAGTTTTGGGTCTGGGCGGAAAGCCACCAAGGGGCTAAAGGCTTGATGCAGTTGATGCCTCAGACAGCGCAGTGGATCGCCGAACAAATCCCGGTGGCCGAGTATAAGCCGGAAAAGCTATACGAACCGGCAGTAAATATTCGGATGGGCTGTTGGTATTTGGCCAACCTGCAGCGCGAATTTGGCGGGAACATCCCATTGGTGATTGCTGCTTATAATGGGGGCCGGGGCAACATCCAGCAATGGTTGCAGGAACGGCGCTGGTCAGGAAAGGAACAAGCCGTGGACCGGATTCCTTTCCCGGAAACCCGGGAATACGTAAAAAAAGTGTTGAAGGACTATTCCATGTACCACGAATTGTATGACTAGCGCCAAAAAATGGGGTCATTTACCAATCAATGCCCCACATAGCTTGTAGGGAGGTTCATATTTCCCCCCTGGTCGGGCAAAATAAGCCCGGGCACCGGGTTGCCGGTGGAAATTCGGCCCGGTCAAGGTGACAAAATGAACTTTCCGGAAGTATTTTCAATTGTGTTTCGCACCCTGGTCATATATGTTGCTGTTTTAGTGATTCTGCGCATTATGGGCAAGCGGGAAATCGGCCAGTTATCCCCGGTTGACCTGGTAGTGGCAATTATGATCGCCGAATTGGCGGCGATTCCCATGGAAGACCTGAGCATGCCTTTACACCATGCCTTTATCCCGATAGTGGTCCTGATGGCGGCGGAAATCGTATTATCTTATATTGCCCTAAAGTGGCCGGGGACACGCAGTTGGTTTAGCGGCAGACCGACGGTAATCATTCGTGACGGCCGGATCCTGGAAGCTGAAATGCGCCGGACCCGGTACAATCTTGACGATTTATTGGCCCAGTTGCGGGAGAAAAACGTTGTGGATGTCCAGGATGTTGAAGTTGCCATCCTCGAGAATTCCGGCCAACTGAGTGTGATCCCAAAATCGCAAAAACGGCCGGTTACCCCGGCTGATTTGCGGTTAACCACCGAATATGAGGGGTTGCCCTTACCTTTGGTTATGGATGGGCGGATTAACGACCGGAATTTACGGTTGTGCCGGATTAACCGGGAATGGTTGGCTGATGAATTGGCCAAGCAGGGAGTTGATAGTGCCGCCGACGTTTTTTTTGCGTCTTTGGATACCGCCGGCAAATTAGCGGTTTACCCGCGGGCAAGCAGCCCGCCAAAATGAAGCGACAAGGGGGGAAGATTGATGGCGGAAATGAACTACGGGCACACTATCGCCTTAGCTTTCCGGGAATTGGCGCAAAAAAAACCCAAAGATGTGGCCGAAAGGGCGGGCGTTGTTTGGGAGGCGGTTCCCGGACGGTTTTTGGTCCCTTTTTTGGGTGGGACGTACAGTGTCGACTGGCCGGTCGGACCGGTGCGGAGCCTTACGGGGACAAAGGCGCCGCTAATGACCCAGATTCTTATTTTACATTATCTGATTAATTCCAAGGGGACTGCCTTATCCGGCCGCTGGATTTCATTTAAAGAATTGCCGGGGGGCATGATTTACATAAACCCGTTTACCGCCCGTTCGCTTAATCTTTTGCTCCGGCATTTCGGGACAATGGCCAACCGGTTGGGAGAAGCGGCGGCCAAGGTGGGGGCCCGGCCGTTGGGCCGGGGAGACGTCGGGGTTGTGCTGGATGCTTTTCCGCGTGTGCCGGTAGCCCTGATCATCTGGGAAGCGGACGATGAATTGGCGGCGTCCGGTAATATCTTATTTGACAGTGTTGCTGCCGACTATCTGCCAACAGAGGATTATGCCGTGTTGGCCCAAGTCCTTGCCTTGCAGTTGATTCGGTTGGGCAATCAGGTTGCGGGTTGACGTAACCAATGGTATCCGGTAAAATATTGAAGGTGATCGTTAATCCCTAAGTTTTCCAGAGGTTCCGGTAATTGTTCCTGGCTCTAAACTTCTCTATGGGGGAAGGAAAGGGAAGGGAGAGTGCAGCTTGGGTATACTGGATAACATATTTGTTCAGCGCTATGACTTTATTATGATTCCCTTACAATTACTCATTATTTTCTGTGCGTTTTATTATCTTGTCTTGTCTCTATTTGGCCTCTGGCGAAAGCGGGAAGAACCGCTCGTTGCTCCCAGCAAAACCTTTGCGTTGGTGGTTGCTGCCCACAATGAAGAAGCGGTAATCGGACCCCTGGTGGAGAACCTTCAGGGCCTGGATTACCCAAGGGAACTATACGAAATATTTATTGTGGCGGACAATTGTACCGATGCCACGGCGGTAATTGCGGAAAGGGCCGGCGCTCAGGTTTTCGAACGCTACAACCGGCAGCAGCGTGGAAAAGGTTTCGCCCTGGAATGGATGTTTGAAAAAATTTTCCGTATGGAACGGCAATATGATGCCGTGGTCATTTTTGACGCGGATAATTTGGTTAAACCAAACTTCTTGGTCGAGATGAACAAAAAACTGGTTGCCGGCCACCAGATTGTTCAGTGCTACCTTGATTCCAAGAATCCCTTTGATACCTGGGTAACCGGAACATTTTCCATCGCCTTCTGGCATACCAACCGGCTTTTACAGCTGGCCCGTTATAATCTCGGGCTTTCCAACATTCTCGGTGGGACCGGGATGTGCATTACTACCAGCTTGTTGCGGCAGTACGGGTGGGGGGCCACTTCGCTGACGGAAGACATGGAGTTTTCCATGAAGGCCCTGTTAAACGGGGTGAAAACCACCTGGGCCCATGATGCCGTAATTTACGACGAAAAGCCGCTTACCTTCAAGCAATCCTGGAATCAGCGCAAGCGTTGGGCCCAGGGCCATGTGGATATCTTTATCCGTTATTTTCCCAAACTGGTCTGGAAAGGGATTACCACGGGCAATGTCTGTATGCTGGATGGGGCGATGCACTTGTTCCAGCCGATGTTGGTCATGTTGGTCACTTTTTATCTGATGTTTAATTGTTTTGACGCGTTTCAGGCTAACTACACCCAGGTGTTCGGGGTCTTAAACGACGTAAACATCTGGAAGATTACTTCTTACGTCCAGATTGCCCAGCCATTTCTGGCTTTAGCCTTGGATCGGGTTGACCGCCGGGCGTTTAAATGGATTTTGTTGTACCCAATATTTATCTACTCTTGGGTACCGATCGTGTTTTTGGGCTTTATACACCGCAACCGGCGGGATTGGAGCCATACCGCCCATACACGAGGGCTTTCGATTAACGAGGTTGTTAAATGACCCTGGAATAAGGAGGCGGAAGCCTTCTTTTTGTTTGGTTATCGTAGAAAAATGGCGGGAAAAATAATAGTTTATTTCTCCAACGGGTCTGGTATAATAATTTCAGTTTGCGTCCTTGATTATCGTAATGTTGGAGGAATGCTCAATGCTGCCTGTGCCAAGGAAATATTTTATTACTGCCGCTGCTGCCGAAGGAAATAGTGAATTAACAGCTTTTGACAAAGCGTTGTTGAAAGCGCGGATTGGCAATGTCAACCTGGTGCGGGTAAGCAGTATCCTGCCTCCGGAGGCGGAATTTGTTCCGGATTTGACGATCCCACCCGGGTCACTGGTGCCCACCGCTTACGGGTACATCATGTCCAGTGTGCCTGGAGAGACTATTGCCGCTGCCGTGGGGGTAGGGATCTCTTCCGGTAGTTTCGGGGTGATTATGGAATTTTCGGGCAAGTGTTCGCAACAAGAGGCGGAAGCAGCCATCCGGCGCATGGTTACTGAAGCTTTTGCCGTCCGGAATATGGCTTTACAGGAGATTAAAGTGGCCGCCGTTCAGCATACGGTGGAACGTATCGGATGTGTGTTTGCCGCTGTGCCGATGTGGTACTAATTCAGGTTTGTGATCCGGCTTGGGGTGAAAGGAGCGTGTTGCCGGGATGAAGACGGAATTGTGGTATACGGAAAAACAGACCCCGAATTTGGCCTTAAGTTGTAAGATCTCTAACATCCTGCATACGGAAAAAACGCCGTATCAAGAGTTGAGCGTGATTGATACGGTGGAGTGGGGACGGATGCTGCTGCTGGATGGGGTGGTCATGACAACGGAAAAGGATGAATTCGTGTATCACGAGATGATCAGTCATGTTGCCCTGAACACCCATCCCAATCCCCAAAAAGTACTTGTGATTGGTGGGGGTGATGGGGGTACCATCCGGGAGTGTGTTAAACACGCCCAAGTGGAAAAAGCGGTATTATGCGAGATCGATGAGCGGGTGATTTGGGCGAGTAAGGAATATTTCCCCGGGATTGCTGCCGCCCTTTTCGGCCACCCGAAGGTGGAGATCCGGGTTGGGGACGGGATCAAATTCGTCCAAGAATGTAACGCGGAATTTGACGTCATTATCATCGATTCTACCGATCCGGTCGGCCCGGGGGTAGGTTTGTTCCAGCCGGAATTCTACCAGAATGTCCACAAAGCGTTGAAACCGGAGGGGATCATGGTCGCTCAAACCGAGTCCCCGTTTGTTAATGCCGGCCTGATTAGGCGGTTATTCCGGGACATTAGCGGTATTTTTCCGGTGACTAAGCTTTACTTGGCAACAGTGCCGACTTATCCGACCGGTTTGTGGAGCTTTACCTTGGGGTCCAAGGTCTATGATCCTACCGATGTTGCGGTAAGTAGGATACCGGAGCCGGATACCAAGTACTATTCCTCCTTGGTCCACCGGAACGCTTTTGTGCTGCCCAAATTTGTGCAGGCGATCCTGGAGCCTAGGTAAAGGACTAAAGGCGGATGAACAGATATTTGTCCCGGCAAACCGGGTTTATGGGGGCCACCGAGGCTTATGCCGACTGCCCGGTTGTTCTGGTCGGGGTACCAATGGATTTTACGGTCAGTTTCCGGCCGGGTTCACGGCTAGGGCCCCAGCGGATCCGGGCCGTTTCGTATGGGCTGGAAGAGTATAGTGTTTATCAGGACCACGATTTGGCGGAGCGGCTTTATTGTGATGCGGGCGATATCGACCTGCCGATCGGCAATGTCGCCGGGTGTTTGGAAAGGATTCGGGAAGTTGCCTGGGATTTAATTAAGGATAACAAGCGGCCGATTTTTATCGGTGGGGAGCACCTGATTACGTACCCGGTCATCACGGCTTTTGCCCGCTTATACAAGGACTTGCGGGTTGTTCACTTCGATGCTCATGCTGATTTGCGGGCCGAATATTTGGGGGAGGTCCATTCGCACGCTACGGTTATGCGTAAAGTTGTGGAAACTGTCGGGTCCCGGAATGTTTTCCAACTCGGCATCCGTTCCGGCACGCGTGAGGAGTTTGCTTATGCCCGGGACCATACGCACCTTTTTTTAGATGAGATTTTTCCGGCTTTAGATCAGGTGGTCCAGGTCGTGCAAGATTACCCGGTTTATTTGACTTTGGATATTGACGTGCTGGATCCGGCCTTTGCCCCGGGCACGGGAACACCCGAACCGGGGGGATGTACGGCCCGGGAACTGCTGGAAGCCGTCCGCCGGTTGGGGAAACTGAATATTGTCGGCTTTGACCTGGTGGAAGTGGCCCCAGGGGCTGACTTGTCGGACCGCACCGCCTTGTTGGCGGCGAAAATAATCCGGGAAGCCATCCTGGCCTTTTGGTAAGTTCCCGGTAAAAAACATTTGACGAAAAGCGAATTTTTTTGTATAATCTCACTTGTTGGTAAGGAGCAGTGGTGTAGAGGCCTAACATGCCAGCCTGTCACGCTGGAGATCGCGAGTTCGAATCTCGTCTGCTCCGCCATATTTGCCTCGGTAGCTCAGTCGGTAGAGCAGAGGACTGAAAATCCTCGTGTCGGTGGTTCGATTCCGCCCCGAGGCACCAGAAGGGCTTTGTGCGGGAATAGCTCAGCGGTAGAGCATCGCCTTGCCAAGGCGAGGGTCGCGAGTTCGAATCTCGTTTCCCGCTCCAGTTCGTTTGTTCCCGCCACCGCATGGTGGCGTTTTTCCACTTAGGGTAAGATTAGTTTTAGGGAGGGCGGCATCGCCAAGTGGTAAGGCAAAGGTCTGCAAAACCTTTATTCCCCGGTTCGAATCCGGGTGCCGCCTCCAATTAATTCACCGATTTGCCGGAGTGGCGGAATTGGTAGACGCACGGGACTTAAAATCCCGCGGTCTTTGTAAGACTGTGCCGGTTCGATTCCGGCCTCCGGCACCACAATATCAAAAAAAAGCCCCGGCCAAGCAGGCTGGGGCTTTTTGCGTTACGGTTACTGTGGGGAACGGGTCTGGTCAAGGCTGGCAATGGCTTGGCTGATGTTTTTCGTCAAGTAATATGTTGAAACCCTTTGATTATTGATCAGGGAACCGCACAGGGCAAAGGCAACCCGGGCCAGATAGTCAGCCGCCGCTTTTACGCGGAGACAGTCCGCTTTGTTTTCCGGGTCCGGGTTATAGTTCTGAAGATACGCCTGTAACTCAAAGAGTTTGTCGTAAATCCCGTCCCAATCAAGTACCAGCCCTTCTGCTTCTACTTGGTCGACAAAGGAGCCCCAACCGGCATTTTTCTTTTCTTCGATCATTCAATCATCCCCCTTTGCCTATATTTATATAACAAATTTTCAGATAATTACAGGCCTTAAACAATAAAAACCCCCGGGAGCGAAACTTTCCCGGGGCCGAAGGTTGCTTTTTGAGTGTTCAACGCCAGGTAATCCGGACCGGAAGCGAGCTTTCGGGGGTGTGGGCCACAATGATGTGTGGCGCTCCCCGGCAAATCCGGTCTTCCCCCCGGTCCCAGGCGGCCACAATGCGGTTCAGGTATACCGGCGCTGTTTGTGGATCTTCGCTTAACATTTGACGCAGCCAATCAACCACCAGGGCGGCCA
>JAQWAU010000099.1 GCA_028707535.1 Heliobacteriaceae bacterium
ATTCCGTCCACACGGCCAAAAGATTGAGCGCATGGCTTAAGGAAAACTTACCACCGGAAATGCGGATCGGCGAAAACACCGGGCTCACCGGTCGGGCGGAACGGTATGCTTCTTTGGATGCGGACTTGGTTGTCGCCACTTCTACTGTCGATGTAGGGGTTGATTTCCGGATTAACTTCCTAATCTTTGAATCCCTCGATGCCGGTACCTTTATACAACGATTAGGCCGGTTGGGGCGCCATCCCGGTTTTCCTGCCTACCGGGCCGTCGCCGTGCTGCCGCCATTTTTGGTAGAGCGGATTCAACAGCACTTACCGGATGCTTCTCAGATTGATCGCGAAGCCTTTTTTGACTTGTTACGCGATACAGTCTTTCGTGGTCACAATGAGTTTAGAAGTTATCTCTATCGTTGGTCTGGCATCAGAAGTTGTCAACGGATCAGGAAATTGGACAAGCCGCAATACCGAACCCATTATCAGGATTTACGCCAGGCTTATCAAGATATGGCTCGGGCCGTTTTTCGCGTTGGCAAGGCATCATGGGGGCATTTGCGCGGTTTGGAGGATAACGAACAGGAGGCTGTTTTAAAGGAGGTACGGCAATTCCGGGGGGCGGGGCTATGGGATGTGTGGGTGTATGATTGTTCTACACAAGCGGTACGCAGCTTATCGGTACCCCGCTTAGTCAGCACTACCGAATTCACTCTAATTAAAGAATCGGAGGCTAAAAAGCTTGCCGATGAGGCCCAGGTAAGTTTCTACCCTTCATCACTAGGGCTTTACGCAGTGATCCACGGGTATCGTGATCAACGGCTTCCGGTTGAAGTTTATTTTGATGAGGAACTGATAAACGAGTACGAGCGTTTGAACGAAGCGTGTGAGCGTTTCGGATTCCAATTGACGGCCAGACATCCATTAATTCGTCAAATTAACCAGGAACTGGCCGGCCAAGGCCTTTGCACATGTGTTAGTGATAAAGAAGTGGAGACATTACGACGCCGGTTTGCTTTGCCCCCGCTGTTTGAGTTGTATTCGGTTCGGGATTCTGCGGGAGAAACTTATACGGTCGCTTTCGGCCAGGATGCGTTGCTGTTGGATGCGATTCTCTATTGGCGGCCAACTGATGAGGTGTTTATTGTTTAACAAAGTTGCGTGAAGGAGGGTTGATATGAATTGACCAGCAAAAAAACGATCGGGGTTTCGCCGTTGACTACCCTGCTCGGCCAGTGTGTTCAGCAAGGTGACCAGGTGTTACAGGAATGGATTGATATTGTCGTTCCCAATCTGCTGGTGGAGTTAAGTAGTGTTGATGCCAAGGGGATGGGGGGGCGGGCCGTCCAAAAACTGCTCGAGGCGAAACAGGATCAGTCTTCAGAAGCTAGTCGCCAAAAAGCAGTGGCTACTTGGGCCAACATGCCCGACCAAAGTATGGCGGTGCACATCTTAAACGGGGCCTTTGGTGGTTGGGTGGTAGTGCAATTGGCCGGGTTGACCACCGGGGAGCAACGGCTATATCTTGCCGGGTTTACAATGCACGATTTGAACAAAATGGCTTGCCAGGATGTGCGCCTGGACGGTGTCGGTAGAGAAGCATATCTTGCCGCTGTCGAGGAGTGGGCGGAAAGACTTAATTTATGGACCTTTATTGATCCAGTTTATCGTGAAGACGTCGCTTTTTTGGCCCACAATGCGGAACGAAAACGGGGTGAAAACCGTACCTTGGCCAATTATGCCGGGTTAAAGACAGACCCGGCGGTTTTGGAAGACTTAAGTGATTTTGTACGGTTGGCCGATCTGTTGTCCACATTAGCGTTTCATCCCGAAGACTTAAGTACCGGAAAAAAATCGGAACAGGTGCAACATATTATTCGGCGGGTGCTGAACGGGTGCTTCCGGCTGGCTTACCACAAGACTTTGGAAAACCGGGGCTTGTTGACCCAAGTCATTCACAACCAGGTTTTACAGGCAGCTGCTAAAGTAGGGTGGAAGCCATGGCTCTTTTTTCCTGACGGGGTGACATATATAGTTCCCAGGGAAGCAGGGAATCCGGATGTTTCATCTGTGCCTACCCAAGTGAGAGCCGATTTGGTTAAGAAAGTTTCCCGGGGGACTGGGGATTTAGTTTCCCGGGGCCCCCACGGGATAAAATTCAAACCAGCTTTAATTGAGTTATTAGAGCCATTACGGGCTGGTGAACAGGTCGTTGAACGTGTATTTGAAATAATCAATGACAAAAAACTACCGGTTACCGAAGAGAGAAAGAAAAAAACCACCTTGCGGCCAGGGGTTTCGGTAGATTTGGACTTTAACTATGAGCAGTCAAACAATGCCGACCGTTATGCGGAAGGAATGCGGGCTTTGGCCAAGGTATTGGCCGAATATTATGGGGCAGGTCAGGAAAAAGAACAGGCATATGGCGAGGCCTTAATTAAGGCCAGTGGAATGGACAAACATTTGCCTGCCTGGCTTGCCATTGAATCAACCGGTGGAGTCGGATATCCCTGGTATTATGTCGGTGGTCACTTTGTCCGGGAGCAACCCGGTCTAGGGCCGGAACAACTGGAAGCCACAATGCTGAA
>JAQWAU010000100.1 GCA_028707535.1 Heliobacteriaceae bacterium
CGGCCAGACTTTTCGCTTCCGAAAAATCATGGGTAACGTGGATAACCATCGGCCCAAATTCAGCATGGATCGTTTTTAATTCCTGACGTAAGCGGAACCGGTTTTGGGGGTCCAGGGAGCTCAATGGTTCGTCGAGCAGCAGGATTTCCGGTTCCATGATTAAGGCCCGGGCTAAAGCCACCCGTTGCTGTTCGCCGCCGCTTAAGGTTTTCGGTGACCGGTTTAATAAAGTGGTGATGCCCAACAGATTGACCAGCCGCTCCAGCCGGGAGGGGATTTCCGCTTGCCGGACATGTTTACGGGCGCCAAAGAGGATGTTGTCTTTTACATTCAGGTGGGGGAACAACAAGAAATCCTGGTAAACAAAACCGATTTTTCTTTGCTCCGGGGGCATAAGGGTGATGTCCGCACTTCCCCGGAAAATTTTTCCCCGGTCCGGATGGTAAAAGCCGGCGATCAGTTCCAGCAACACGGTTTTTCCGGTTCCCGACGGTCCGATTACAACCAGGTATTCGCCGGGATTGACACTGAGATTCACCGCTTGCAGCTGAAAACTACCCAATCGCTTATGAATATCACAAAGGAGTAAATTCATAGCCACATTCCCTCACCGGCCCGTTCGGTCCCGGGGACTTTCCGGCCTAAAAACTCAAAGATTAGCAGGGAGGTTAAGGAAAGGCCGATGAGGATTGAGGCGGATGCCATAGCCAGGTCCAACTCACCGGTGGAGATATTGAGATACAAGGAAAGGGGCAGAATCTCGGTTTTCAGGCGGGTAGCGCCGGCCAACATTAAAGCGGCTCCGAATTCGCCCAGGGCTTTGGCCCAAGTAATCACGACGGCCGCCAGGAGCCCGTTCCGGGCCAGCGGAAGGGTGATTTTACAAAAGGTTTCCAGCTGGTTATAGCCTAAACTGCGGGCAACGAATTCCAGCCGTGGACTTACCCCGCAAAAAGCCGAATAGCATACTTTCACCATAAAGGATACATTGACGAAAAACTGGGCCATGATGATCCCTTTTACCGTGAAAACAAACTCCAGGCCGAGAGCCGCCAAGGTTTTGCCAAAGCTGGTCGTACCAAAAAGTAAAAGCAAACCTACACCGGCGACGAGCGGGGTCAGGGCTAACGGGATGTCCAATACGGTATTTAAGAGAAAGGACAGGCGAGACCGGCTTCTGGCCAGGTAATATGCCGTAGGCAAGGCAAAGATGATACAAAGCAAGGTGGATATCCCGGCGGTGTATAAACTTAAGCGGATGGCAAATTGAATTTCTTCACTGCCGAGACAGGTGGCCAGTGCAGGCAGTCCCCTGAGGACAATCAGGGAGATGGTACCCAGGATCATGACGACTAAGAGCCAACCGGTCAACACGTTGCCGGCACGAAATACGGTATTGATTCCGGTACGGCGCAGCATCGGTTATTCTTGTTTTTTGACGGGTTTATACCCGTGTTTCGTAAATATGTTCATTCCTTCGTTTAGGCAAAAGGCCACATATTTATCCGCCAGCTCTGGGGTTTCCGTACAAGACAGTACCGCCACCGGAATGGTTTTTATCTTATTCTGTCCGGGGGGAATGGCGAACGTGGCAATTTTATCGCCGGCGTTAACCACATTTTCTTCCCAGACAATGGCGGCATCCGCCTGGCCGGTGCTCAGGTAAACTACCAGCTCATTAACGGTGGGTGTACGCACAACGACATTTTTGTTGACGGCAGCCAGCAGGTTTTGTTCGGTTAGCATCTTATCGGCTAATTTCCCGATCGGGTTAGCCGCCGGATCACCCAGGGCCACCTTGGCGCCGGGTTTTGTCAGGTCTTCCAGGGATTTAACCCCCGCCGGGTTGTCCTTCGGAACAGCGATGACGGGAATATGTTGCACCAACGGTTGTTCTTTGGTGATCATTTTCTCCGCCTTAAGCGGGTCCAGGTCTTCAGCCGAGCCGGGAACGAACAGGTCACCTTTTTTCAGCATGGAGATTTGGGTGCAGTTTTGAGCGGAGCCGGCGTATGTATACTGGACTTGGACCTGATATTTGTCTTCAAAAGCTTTGCCGATTTCATCCAGTGGCTGGCGGATGCCGGCACCGGCGTAAACGAGGAGGGTGGCTGCTTGGTTGTTGCCGGCTTGATTCTCCGGTGTGGTGACCGGCTTTTCCTGGCGGCAACCGGTAATACCTAGGGACAGCAAAAAGACAATGATTAACCCAAGGACGATTCGTTTTCTCATTTTCAATCCTTCTCCTTTTTTTTAGCGGCTTTTATAGCAGAGCCGGGGGAAGCCGTTTAAGTTGGCGAGAGCGGCCGCGGTTGTTCCGTAGAAATAAAAGGTGCGGCCGGTCAGGAGGGGGTAAAGGTCGTTAAAAGTACCGTTGGCCAGAACACTGCCGGTGATCAGGATTACATCGGCAAAGGCAATTAATTGCTCTGTTGCCGTGAACCCGTCCCAAACTGTCACTCCGTAGCGGGTTTTGCCGGTGTTGTCCGGGTTAAGGTCGGTGATCCGGACGTGGTCCGGACCAAAGCACCGGACACAGTTTTCCAGGATGGCGGGTTGGTAGCCGATAATCC
>JAQWAU010000044.1 GCA_028707535.1 Heliobacteriaceae bacterium
CTTTTGGGTTAATGTAATGCGGTTGCTGGAAGCAGATACTTCGTAGTTTTCACTAAGTGTGGAGTTTGCGGCGATTGCATTGGCCAGGTTTGTAGCTTGTTGTGTAGTATCAGTTGCATACAATACCGCCGTTCCATTTGCCAGCCCTTTGTGATTGATATCATCGGTTACTTCAATGTTTACCCCACCAATTGAATACCTGCCGCCAACCGCTACGGATTCATCTATATTGAAAGAGTATTTTCCTTGGACGGAGTCGTTGGTTGGCCCTACAATCATACCCTGACTAACATCTGCTCCTGTAGCTTGCATCTCTTTTTCCCGAAGAGTAATTTTCCCGCCATCGACAATGGCATCAAAACGTCCGTTTAAGCCGCTGTTTGCGTTAATCGCTGCGGCTAAACTAATGGCTTGCTCTGCGTTGTCTGTACCGATGTTAAACTGCCCGGCAGAGGCATCAGCGCCGGAAGCGACAGCAGTAAAGGTTTGGCCGGCGATATTCAGTGTAGCGCCTACAGCTTCAAAGGCTTTCTCAATCTCGAAGCTATACTCGCCACGAACTTCTGTTTTCCCAGCGGTTGTTGCCGATGCGGCGGCAGCATCTACGTCACCAGTAACTGCTAAGGCAAAGGAATTATTTTTTGCTCCGTCTTCTTTTGTACCAGTGATTTTTATTGCATCGCTGCTTACTTCAAAGGTAAAGTTGGCAAGGGAACCGGTTGAAGGCTGCGCTGCTTTTACAGCATTAAAGGCGTCTACGATTAACTGTGCTTGGTCTGCTGCGGTGGTTGTAGTGGTACTATCAATTGCTAATTTTGCACCTACTTGATTGGCATCAGTAATTCCTTCGGTTGCACCATTCGCCGCTGTAATATCGATGGTAACACCGGCAAAGGAGATAGTGCCTGATTGGCCATCGATTAGAGGGGTCAAATTACTGGAGAGCCATTCGGCGGCTACGGCAGCGGTGCTTGTTTTCACTGTTGTCACTGGAATTGATTGAGAACCGGCAGTAACTTCAGTAACACCAGGGGTCGTTAGCTGAGCTGCCGGAGCATTTGCAATTGTAATACTACCCGTAATTGTAAGCGCATTGTTGGTCGCTCCGTCTTGAAGAGTACCTGTGATGGTGGTATTAGTTCCATCTCCACCCATGGTAAAGTTAGCGAATTCGTTATTTGCCCCGCCTACAGCCTTATAAGCGTCGAATGCAGCCTTTATGGCTGTTGCCGTAGTGGCGGCGGTAGCGGTATTCACTATAGTTACAGTGGCGGTTTTTGCGGTTGTATCAGCTGACGCACCTATCGCTGCTGCTGCGGTGTTAACTGTAATGGTTACGCCATTAAAAATAAATGTTCCGGAAGAATCATCAGCTAATGCAGTAACTGCTCCGGTTCCCCAAACTGCCGCAACAGGTGTCGCCGGTGTTAGTGCAGCCCCACCTTTAAACGCTCCACCTGCTGCACCGGCTTGCATGGTGTTCATGGTTATTTCTTTTGCTTCGCCGCCGCCATTCAACAACTTCTGCGTGTTAAACTCCGTCGTGTTCCCGATCCGGTTAATCTCGGAGGATAACTGGTTGATCTCCTTCTGAATTTCGTTACGGTCAACAGCCACGTTCGTATCGTTTGCCGCCTGGTTGGCCAACTCGCGCATCCGCTGTAAAATGCTGTGGGCCTCGTTCAATGCCCCTTCAGCCGTTTGAATCATCGAAATGCCGTCTTGGGCGTTCCGGCTGGCTTGATCCAAACCTCTGATCTGGGCCCGCATTTTTTCACTGATGGCCAGACCGGCGGCATCATCCCCGGCGCGGTTAATCCGCAAGCCGGAAGACAGTTTCTCCAGGGCTTTGTTGCCGATGGTGGTGTTGTTCGTCAATTGCCGGTAAGTGTTCAACGCTGCGATGTTGTGGTTGATTCTCATTTTTCTTCCTCCTTGAAATTCTTTTCTCCGGAGCTTCCTTGCCCCGGAATTTTTTCCCAAAACCGGCCACGCAGTTACTGCGGCCGCCAGGAGACTGCCGGCGGTTTTAGCTGTTCAATCTAGATTATCGGGCAATTGGTGTAAAAGGCTTAACCCGGAATAATAACTGTTATCCCCCGGAATTGGCGTTCCTTTCGGGATTACGGCATTTTCCGCCATTTTTCGTTCACCGGAAAAAGGCTTTAAAGCTTCCCCCGGCTTTTGCCGATAAAATAGGTACGAGAATGTGCGGCAAAGGTGAGGTGGCCGATATGGAAATCAGTAAGGTGTCTAAGGCGGTTGAAGCCCGGCTGCTGCCGGGGCTTCAGGAAAGCATCGTCAAACCGGGGGAGATCCCGGCCAAGGCCGGTACCGGCAAAGGACTTGGCATGATTCCGCCGGAGGAGCAGGAGCAGGAAAAGCAGACCCTGCAGCCTAAAGAGCTGCAAACGATGGTTAGTGAAATGAATCAGTTTATGGTAGCGATTAATACCGACCTGCAGTTTGCCTGGCACGAAAAGGCGGGGCAATTGATGGTCCAGATCATTGACCAGAGTTCGGCCAAGGTGCTCAAAGAGTTTCCGTCCCACGAGTTTCTGGACACGATTGCCCGGATCCGGGATTTTGTCGGCGCTTTACTGGATGTCAAGGTATAAGGGGGGATCCTGGTGGTAATGCGAATTGGCGGTCTATCCAGCGGCATGGATATCGACCAGATGGTGGGTGACCTGATGCGGGCGCGCCGATTGCCTTTGGATGCGTTGTTTCAGAAGAAAACTTTGCTGGAGTGGAAAAAGGCCGACTACAACGGTATTTACACCAGTGTGCGCCAATTTCGGGACACGGTTTTCAACTATAAACTGCAAAGCACTTTGGCGCCGAAGACGGCTACTGCCGGTGACGAAACTTTGGTGACGGTGAAGGCGAACAGTGAGGCGGCCAATGTCACCCATACGTTGCGGGTGACAGAACTGGCCGACGGGGTGAAGAAGAGCAGCAGTGCGGCGATCACCACCGGGGAAAGTAAGGATACCATCGCCGATCAATTCGGGATTACGGGGACGTTCGACTTAAAGATCACCAACGGTAGTGAGACGGCGACGGTTACGGTCGACACAGCGCAGAGTATTTACGAACTGGTGAGCAACATCAATAAAGCCGGGGTGAATGTCCAGGCCAATTATGATGCCACTTTGGACCGGTTTTTCCTGTATACGGCTAATACCGGGGCCGGGGCGGAGATCAGCTTTGCCGGCAGTGATGCCGCCGGCTTGGATTTTCTGCAGAACAACCTGAAACTGAACATCGACCCGGCCCAGGGGAAAGATGCCGCTTTCGAGCTGGACGGGGTGAGTCTTACCCAGGCGACTAATACCTTCACGATTTCCGGGGTTACTTACAGCTTGAAAAAAGCGGCTCCCGGGGAAACGACCACGGTAATGGTGGCCGCGGATGCCACGGCGGCGGTGGCCGGGGTCAAGGCGTTTGTGGAAGCGTATAACGACACTTTGAGCAAGGTGTATGGAAAATATTCGGAGGACCGGTATAAGGAGTTCCTGCCTTTGACCGATGCCCAGCGCAAGGAGCTGAAGGAGACCGAGATCACCGCCTGGGAGGCGAAGGCCAAGAGTGGGATGCTGCACGGTGACCCCATTTTACGGGAACTGACCAGCCGGATCCGTAGTAACCTTTCATCGGCCGTTTCCGGGTTGACCGGTGTGTATACGAGTGCATCCTCGATTGGGATTACGACCGGCAGTTACCAGGAAAACGGCAAGCTGTACTTGGATGAGAGTAAGTTGCGGGCAGCCCTGGAAGCAGACCCGGACGTGTTGAGCAAACTCTTTGGCACTGATGGGGATACCGCCGGTGCGGACGGGATCGCGGTCAGGCTGCACGATTCTTTAAACGGTTTTTTGGACCGGATTCAACGGGAAGCCGGCCTGGCGGCGACGACTACCGGAGCGGATCAAAGCAACCTGGCTCGCCGGATCCGGGAGGCGACCACCGGGATGAGTGCTTTGGAGGACCGGTTGGCCGGGATTGAGGAACGTTATTACAAGCAGTTTACGGCGATGGAAAAGGCGATTAGCCGGCTTAATTCCCAGAGCGCCTGGCTGGCCCAGCAGTTTGCTCCCCGGACGGGATAGCGCTGGGGCCGGTTAGCGGATTTACGGAAGGGGATTTTTAAGGATGTACCAAGGTCATGCGGCCCAGGCTTACGCGGCGCAAAAAGCCTATAGTGCCACCAAAAACCTGACCGGCCAGGGAGCCGGTGTTGCGGCTCCGGGGAACTTGCCGGGGACAGCATTTGGTGATACCGTTGGGTTAGGGTCAGGGAGCAGGGTGGCCCCGGCGCCGGAAATTTCCGGCGGGGCGGAAGCTTATGCCGCGCAGCGGGTGCTGACGGCGCCGAAAGAGGAACTGACGCTTTTGCTTTATGACGGGGCAATTAAGTTTGTCAACCAGAGTATCCGGGCTTTGGCCGACCGGGATTATCAAGTGGCTCACAATGCTAATTTACGGGCCCAGGCGATTGTCCGGGAATTGATGGTGACTTTGGACACCCAGTTCGAAATTGCCGGGAACCTGATGGCTTTGTATGATTATGTTGAGTACCGGTTAATCCAGGGAAACATCAAAAAGGACCCGGAACAACTGAGCGAAGCCCGGGAAATGCTGCAGGAGCTGCGGGAGACCTGGGCCCAAGCGGTAAAAACATTCCGGAGCCAGCGTGGCGGTCGTCAGCCGGAAGGGCAGGGATGACCGGTGCCGGCAGAATTAAAGTTATGGCGGGATTATCTTTTCTTAACGCGGGAAATGGGCAAATGCCTGGAAAAACAGGACTTTGCCCTTTTTCTTGAGCTTTTGGAGCAGCGGGAACGCTTACAGGGGATGATTGAAAAAGCGGCCGGCGGGGGCGGCCCCACCGCTTCCCGGGAAGCCAGGGAGGAGCTGTTGGTGCAGATCCGGGCGGAAAATGAACAGCTGCAAATCCGGTTTCGCGCTTTTTCCCAGCAGCAGCAGCACCGGCTGAATGTTTCTAAGACATATGATTCCCTGGGGCAACTGCCGGCCGGGGGCCGGCTCGACCGGACCGAGTAAAGAAAAAAACGCCTGGCCGGTTGTTACCGGTCAGGCGTAGATATCGACGAGCAGTCCTTTGATTTCACCGACTAGTTCCAGGATTTGCAGGCTTTTGGCCTGCTTTTTTAATACGGCATCGGTGAGGGCCAAGAGCTTTTCGTCCACTTTGGCGACGGTTTTGTAGATTTTCGCCCGGCCGCGGCGGTTGAAGCCGCGGCGTTCTTCTACCCGGAGGGCGTGTTTGACCGCATCGGCCAAGAATTTTTTCACCAGGGCTTTGTAGTGTTTGAGGTCTTCAACGGTCCGGGTATTGGCCAGGATTTGGCCCTGGTCGTCGATTTGGGCGATCAGTTTATCCAGTTTGGCCCGGTCCAGTTCTTCCCGGCGCCGGTGCATCACTTCCGTGAAGGAAACTTTTTCCCCTGGGGTTTCCACTTTATGCGGGGTATCTACCGGGGTGGTTTTTTCGATTTTTTTTACGTCCAGGAAAGCCACCGCCTTTTTAAGTTATTTCAGCAGTTGCAGGATGCCTTGGGGCAGTTGGTTGGCCTGGGCCAGCATGGCGGTGGCGGCTTGCATGATGATGTTGTTCTTGGTGTATTCGGTCATTTCCAGGGCCATGTCGGCATCCCGGATCCGGGAGTCGGAGGCGGTGAGGTTTTCGTTGAAGGTGCGCAGGTTGTTGACCGTATGTTCCAGGCGGTTTTGCATCGCCCCGAGCTTGGAACGTTCGATGGATACCGTGTTGATGGCGGTATCGATCAAGGTGATCGCTTTGGCGGCGTTTTGGAAGTCGGTGAGGTCGAAGGCTTTTTCGATGGTGATTTGGCTGACCCCGTCGGTGACATTGTTGACACTGGAGAACCCTTCGGTCTGGCCCAACACGGTGAGGCCCAGGGCGCGGGAGCGGATGTCGCCGAGGCTGATGCCCATGGTCTGGCCTTCGTTGGCCCCGAGCTGCATGTTGATCGCAGCATCATGGTTGGAACCGGTGTCCCATTTAGCTTTTAAGCCTAAGGTCTCCGAGCCGTCACCGGCGGAACCGCTGCGGATGCGCAGCTCACTGCCGCTGCCTTCCAGACCGCTGGTGATGATGAACCGGGAGCCGTTAAAGCTGACGGTGACATCGGCGGCGGTGCTGGTGGCGTCATTGATTTTGGTTTCGATGGCTGCCGCCAGTTGTTGCATCTCATCAATGGTCCGGTAAATGCCGGCCGGGATGACGGCGGTAATCGGCTCACCATCGACAACTACCTGGAGTTGGTCGTTAACGCTGGCATTAATCGTAATGACTTTTTCCAGGAAACCCTGGCTGGTTACTTCGGCCAGGCGGGGGGCGGTGCCGGGGGAGCGCATGCCGATGGCAATGCCCAGGTTGTTTAAGGCAGTTGTGCCGCTGGTAATCGCCACTTCGCTGCGGTAACCGGCTTCACCGCTGCAGATCACCAACCGGTCGCCATCATAGGTAACATTGACATTTTTGGCGGAACGGAGGGAGCTGTTGACGCCGGTTTCCAGCAGGTTGGCGATTTCTTCCCCGTCGTAGGTGCCGTTCGGCAGGATGACACTGAGTTCTTCCCCGTCGATTTTGAGGTTAAGGGTGTTGTCGGCGGGAGTGATGGTGTAGAGGGTGGTATCGGTTTGGCCGGCGGTTAAACCGGCAGCGGCTGGTAAGTTGGTGCCGGCGCCGATGGTGATTTGGCTGGTCGAGCCGACGGTGTTGCTTTTGATCAGGAGCTTGGCGCCGTCGAATTTGACGGATACGGTGGCGGTGCCACCGGTAGCAGTGATTGCGGCGTTTACTTGGGTTTGGATGTCGGCGGCGAGATCTACCATGTCGGCAGTGGCGGCATAGTTGGCCACGGTTAAGGTGGCGGTATAGGTAGTGCCGTCAACGTTAATTTCTAACGTATTGGTGGCTGCGGTGATGTTAACGGCAGGAGTAACGGTACCACCGGCAATTTCCGCCGTACTGCGGGAGGTACCGAAAGCGGCAGAACCGGCCGTTAAACCGAAGGCCGTCAACACGGCGGCAGTGGAACCGGAATCAACTTCGATAGATCCGGCCTTGCCGTTTTTGAGTGTCGAAAAGGTGAGATTAGTACCAGAGTCGTCCACCACGATTTGGCTGTCCGGTGAAGCAATGGCGGCATTAATCGCGGCTTCAATTTCGGCGGCGGTGTATGCCGTGGCGGCAAAATTGACGGTGACGGTTTCACCGTTGATGTTTAAAATTAAATCTCCCGCTGTGGCCGGGGTGTAGTTTGCTGCTTTCGTGACCCCGAATATCGTCGCCGGGGTTAAGGCGTCACTAGTACAGATGACAGCCCCGGTATCCGGTTTGATCTCGGTCTCGGTGGCTCCGTATAGGCCAAGTTTGTCGGTGGCGCCGATAATCCGGTTATAGATCCGGAAGACTTTGCCGTCCCGGCCGTTGATGTCATTAATGATTTCCAGGTGGTCTCCGGCAGCGCTGACCTTGATTTCGTTATCGGCCTCCAGGTCGGTGTTCAATTTGGTGTTAAGGCTGCGTTCAATCTCCACCGCTAATTCGCTGATGCTCCGGTAATCCCGTTGGGGAATATCGATCCGGACGATGTTGGTGCTGGATTCCCCTTCGACTTCGATGCTAAAAAAGGGCGGGGTACCCAGGGTGGCGAACCGGAGGTCGGCCAGGTCAATCGGGTTGCCGACAAATTTAGTCACTTTGGCGGCTTCCAGGTCCCCGTTCAACAGGGTCCGGGTGTTAAACTCGGTGGTGTTGCCGATCCGGTTGATTTCAGACAAAAGCTGGTTGACCTCTGATTGCAGGGCATTACGGTCCAGTTCGGCATAGGTGCCGTTAGCGGCCTGGACAGCCAGTTCCCGCATCCGCTGTAACATCTGGTGGACACTGTCCATGGCCCCTTCGGCCGTCTGGATCAGGGAAATACCATCCAGGGCGTTGCGTTCGGCGGCGGCGAGGCCCCGGATTTGGGAGCGCATTTTTTCCGAAATGGCCAGGCCGGCGGCGTCATCAGATGCCCGGTTAATCCGCAGGCCGGAGGAAAGCTTCTCCAGGTGCCGGGAAAGGACGTTTTGGTTTTGGGCTAACTGCCGGTAGGCGTTCAGGGCCTGGATATTGTGGTTGATCCGCATATTTTACACCTCGTTTTTCAGGTTGTTTTCTTTTACTCGTGGCGGTCGACACCGGATGGGTAGAACCCGGGGTCCTGGTCGTAGGCCGCGATTTTTCTTTTTAACACCGGGCTTTGGTTATCGGTGCCTTTTTGCCGGGCTTGTTCCCAGCCGTCAGCCAGGATCTGCCAAAGACCGAGCACTTCCCGGACGAGGGCGGGGTCTTTTTTCAGGTTGGCAATGACCAGTTTTTCGGCCATGTAGTTGTAAATGGCGGCCAGGTGGTCGGCGATGACGCCGGCTTCGTAATTGAGCCCGGCCCCGAGCCGGTAGAGGATGTCATTACTGCGCTGGAGCAGCCGGTTGGCCGGCATGTATTGCCGGTGTTCGATGGCGTGGACGGCTTGTTCCAGCTTTTCGGCGCCGGCCTGGTAGAGCAGGCTGGTCAGTTCCTGGGATGAAGCGTGATAAAGCTCGCGTTCGCTGGGAATTGACACCATGGTCGAAAAACCTCCCGGTAATCAGGTTGCCGGCCGGATTGGGCCGTAAAAATGGGCATAAAAAACCAAGGAATGAAAAAAGGCGTTCCTTCCTTGGGGGGAAAACTGGGGTGCGCCGTCCGTGGCGCTCCCGGTTATTAAGGTATTTCATTTTTATTATCGGGGTTTAAGGGTAAAACTTTAGATTTTGCCGGTTTTTACAGTTGTTTTTCCATGTCTTCCAGCAAGAGCAGGATTTCGGCAATTACCAGGTAAAGCTGGGGAGGGATGTTTTCGCCCAGGTCCATGTCGATCAGGTTTTCGACTAACAGGGGGTCGGTTTGCAGGGGAATGTTCCGGGCTGCGGCCAGGTCAATGATCTGGCGGGCCAGGTGGCCTTTACCCCGGGCGATCAAGGTGGGGGTGTCGTTTGCGGCATCATAACGGATGGCGGCGGCATAGGGCAGGCCGGTTTCTTTTTTGCGTTTCTGGTTAAACCACCGGGTGATCATATTTTGCAGTCCACCCCTTTCAGCGGGCCGGTTCCGGATAGAGGGACAGCAGGGGGCGCCGGCGCCGTCGCGGGGCTGCCGGGAGCGGGTTCCCGCAGGCGGGTGAAGTTGATGTCATTGATCTGGTAGCCGACGGCCTCCAGCCGGGATTTGTATTTTGCCGTTAAGGGGGCGACAATGTCCCGGCAGTTGGGGTGGTCGTTGCGGACGGTGACGGTAAGGTTCCGGTCGGTGGCAGCGATCCAGATACCGGTTTCCCCTAATTTTTGGGTATCAATTAAAAAATAGAGGTTACAGTTTTCCCAGTCGATTTTCTGCTTGTTATTCCGGGAATTGACCCAGACTTTCAGGTTGGCCTGCCGATCTTCGATTAGTACCGGCAAATGGAAGAACATGGTCTGCAGCCCGGTGGCCGGATCGGCTTTACTCAGCAGTTGCTGGCCGGTCAGGCTGTTCAGCAGTTGATCGGCCAATGGCCGGAACTCCGGTTTGAGCCCGGTGTCCCGGTCTGGTCCGGTAAGTTGTAAAAGGGCGGCTTTAAGGTTTTGATTTAAGTCCTCGGGATTAGGGTTGGGGCCGGCGGATGTTTTGGTTAGGGCCTGGGCGGCTTCACTGTCGTGGTTTAGACCGAAAGAGCGGATAAGGTCGTAGATTTCCCGGGGAGTCGGTTCCGGCCCGGCGGGGGTAAAAGGGGCCATTTGGGCGGTCAGGCGGGCCGGGGTCGGGTTGGCGTTGGCAAAAACCGGGCGGGTAAGCAGGTGTTGAACCTTGACGGCGGCGGGGCGCCAGTTAAGTTGTTCTAATTGGGTTTTTACCTCGGTGACGATGGCGGCGGCCCGGGTATTGTTCCCTTCGGCCAGGAACTTGCGGGCGAGGGCGAGCCGGCTGCTGGCGGTCAGCAGGTGTTTTTCGGTCGCCATGTCGGTAAACAGGGTGATTGGGCTTTTTAAGATGGCGTTGTCCAGCCGGTCGATAGCGGTTTCCAGGAGGGGCCTGGCCTGGGCGAGGACCGGGTTTTTTGTGCTGTTGACGATTTGGAGCACACTGTCCAGGTTGCGGGTGATTTCCCGTTTCAAAGTCCGGAATTCTTCGGCGGCCTGGTGAAGCTGACGGGTGACGGTTTGGACGACGAAACTTTTGGCGGGCAACTGGAGGCCGGCCAAGGCTTCGGCGACGAGGTATTCGGGTGGGGCGGCCGGGCCGGGTGGCGGAGCGGGATCAACCGGTTGCAGAAGTGTAGCGGGAAGGGTTTGGGGGAGGGTGGTTTCGGGGGCCGGCGGAATCGGGGCAGGGTTAGACAGGGGTTGAGCACCCGGTTGGCCTGGCGAACCGGAAAAAACGGGG
>JAQWAU010000045.1 GCA_028707535.1 Heliobacteriaceae bacterium
CCCTAGTTGTGAAAGGAGGTTTTGCAGTCCGTGTGTGATGCTGCCAATTTGGATAAAATCCGTGAGGCAAAGGCCGCCTGGAAAGAAGAAAAGTTGGCCAAGGTACTGAAAAGGGCCCCAGAACGGCGGGCTGAGTTCAAGACCGATTCCGGCATTTTCGTTGACACGGTGTACACACCGAATGATATTGCCGGACAGGATTACGTTAAGGATCTTGGGCTACCGGGTGAGTTTCCCTTTACCCGGGGTGTTCAGCCCAACATGTACCGTGGTCGTCATTGGACAATGCGCCAATACGCCGGCTTCGGTACGGCCGAAGAAACCAACGTCCGTTTCCGTTACTTGCTGGGGCAAGGCCAAACCGGTCTTTCCTGTGCCTTTGACTTGCCAACCCAAATCGGATATGACTCCGACAGTTCACTGGCCCAGGGAGAAATCGGCAAGGTTGGTGTAGCCATTGACTCCCTAGCAGATATGGAAACTCTCTTCAACCAGATTCCGTTGGACAAGGTTTCTACCTCTATGACGATTAACGCCCCGGCCGCCGTTCTTTTGGCCATGTACATTGCCGTAGCCGAGAAGCAAGGGGTTACTTCGGACAAACTAACAGGTACCATTCAAAACGATATCCTGAAAGAGTATATTGCTCGTGGTACCTATATCTTTCCGCCCGGACCATCTATGCGTCTGATTACTGACATTTTTGCCTTTTGTGCGGAAAAGGTTCCTAACTGGAATACCATCTCCATTTCCGGATACCACATCCGGGAAGCCGGTTCGACTGCCGCTCAGGAAATCGCCTTTACCTTGGCCGATGGAATCGCCTATGTTAAGGCAGCCCTTGATGCTGGTTTAGACGTAGACAAATTTGGCCCCCGGTTATCCTTCTTCTTCAATGCTCACCTGAACTTCTTTGAAGAAATCGCTAAGTTCCGGGCAGCCCGGCGCCTCTGGGCGAACATCATGAAAAACCGCTTCGGTGCCAAAAACCCACGGTCGTGGCCGTTCCGGGTTCATACGCAGACCGCAGGTTGTACCTTGACAGCACAACAACCTAATGTCAACATTATGCGGGTGGCCTTCCAGGCCCTGTCTGCCGTGTTAGGCGGCACCAACTCCCTACACACCAACTCCCGGGATGAGGCGCTGGCCCTACCGAACGAAGAATCGGTTTTAATCGCGTTGCGGACTCAGCAAGTTATCGGCTACGAAATCAATGCTACCGACACCGTTGACCCGTTAGGTGGCTCATATTACATTGAATACCTGACCGATCAACTGGAAGCCAAAGCCAAGGAATACATTGATAAGATCGATGCTCTGGGTGGAGCACCCAAGGCAATTGAATTCATGCAGCGGGAGATCCAAGGCAGCGCTTACCGGTACCAAAAAGATATCGAAAGCTGTGACCGGGTTGTCATCGGTGTCAATAAGTTCCAAATGGAGGAGCCACCACCGACCGGCCTGTTGAAAGTTGATTTGGCGGTTGGGGAAGCCCAAAAAGCCAAGCTCCAGAAAATGAAAGCACAACGGGACACCGCAGCCATCGAAGCTGCGCTGGCTAATATTAGAACCGCAGCCCAAGGTACCACCAATTTGATGCCGCCGATCATTGAAGCCGTTAAAATGTACGCTTCATTGGGCGAGATCTGTGGTGTGTTACGGGAAGTTTTCGGCGAGTACCGTGAACAAATCGTTTTCTAGAGTAAGGGAGGGTTGTTGAAGAATGGATAGGAAGCCCATCCGCGTAGTCGTAGCCAAACCGGGTTTGGACGGGCATGACCGGGGGGCCAAAGTGGTTGCCCAGGCCTTACGGGATGCCGGTATGGAGGTCATCTACACCGGGTTGCGTCAAACCCCGGAACAGATTGTTGAGGTTGCGGTCCAAGAGGACGCCCAGGTAGTCTGCCTGAGTTCCTTGTCGGGTGCACATAACCACCTTTTCCCGCCTGTAGTTACAGGCTTGAATGCTCAAGGCATGGAAAATGTCCTGGTGCTGGGCGGCGGGGTTATTCCCGATGACGATATTCCCTTCCTGAAAGAACAGGGTATCGTCGAAGTCTTTACCCCCGGGACTGTGACCACGGATATCATTTGCTTCATCGAGGAGAGAATTTACGGCCCAAAGGCTAAGCCTCAAGTCTTAAGAGTTGACCACATCGGTGTTGCCGTCAAAGACTTGAGTGCGGGTATTAAGTTTTACGAGACGGTAGTGGGACTTAAGTGCACATCCATCGAGGTTGTTCCCGATCAAAAGGTAAAAGTTGCCTTCCTACCTTGCGGTGACTCCGAAATTGAATTGTTAGAGTCTACTGATCCAGAAGGGCCGGTGGCCAAGTTTATCGCTAAAAATGGGGAGGGAATGCATCACATTGCCTTCCGGGTCGATAACCTGGTGGCCAAATTGGAAGAATTAAAGGCAGCCGGAGTACGTTTGATCGACCAGACACCACGAAAGGGTGCCGGGGGAGCAGATATTGCGTTCCTGCATCCCAAAGGGACCTTTGGTCAACTGGTAGAACTATGCCAACGCGACTAATATCCAAGCCTCAGGGTTAGTTTAATCAAGTGTATTGAGTGGGGGGGTATTCCGGAATAACCGGGATAACCTCCCCCTTCAAAACCTTAACAAAAAAAAATTACGTAAAATTTGTTTTGGGAGGGATTATTCCCTTGAAAATGGAAGAACGTCTGGCCAAATTGGAGAAAATCCGCGAGAAAATTACCCAAGGTGGCGGTCCGAAGCGTATTGCCAAACAACACGATTCTGGTAAGATGACGGCCCGTGAGCGGATCGAAGCCTTATTGGATCCGGGCTCCTTTGTGGAACTCAGTTTCTTTGCCGGTGAAGACAATTTCGAAAAACTGGCCAACCCAGGTGAAGGTGTCGTTGTAGGCTATGGAACGATTGACGGCCGGACGGTACACATTTTTGCTCAAGATTTCACGGTGTCTGGTGGTTCTTTGTCCAAAGCACACGCAGATAAAATCTGCAAAGCGATGGACCAAGCCCTGAAATTGGGAACCCCGATGATCGGCCTTAACGACTCCGGGGGAGCCCGGATTCAGGAAGGGGTCGATTCACTTGATGGGTATGGGAACATTTTCTTGCGGAATACCATTTCCTCCGGGGTAATTCCGCAACTCTCCGCCATTCTCGGGCCTTGCGCCGGTGGTGCGGTGTATTCCCCGGCTTTAACCGACTTTATCTTTATGGTTGACGGTATTTCCCGGATGTTCATTACCGGCCCACAGGTAATCAAAGCGGTAACCGGGGAAGATGTTACGGCGGAACAACTTGGTGGGGCCCTAACTCACAACCAAGTTTCCGGTGTCGCTCAATTCATTGCCTATAGTGAACAGGAGTGCCTTGACCAGATTAAGACAGTGCTGTCCTACCTGCCTTCCAATAACATGGAAGACCCCCCGGAAAGCGACCCGGTGGCGCCGGAGCTAGATCCGGACGAATTGCTCGACATCATTCCGGAGAACCCGAACCAGGGCTATGATGTTCGTGATGTAATTCGGCGCATTGTTGATGGTGGTTCCTTCTTCGAAGTACAGCCCTTATGGGCTCAAAACGGAGTTACCGCGTTTGCCCGGATGAACGGTAAACCGGTCGGCATTTTGGCCAACCAGCCACGGGTATTGGCGGGCTGCCTGGATATCGATGTTTCAGATAAACTGGCCCGGTTTGTTCGGTTTTGCAACGCTTTCAATCTGCCGATGCTGACCTTTGAAGACGTACCGGGCTTCCTGCCTGGAACCAATCAGGAATATGGCGGGATTATCCGCCATGGAGCCAAGATGCTGTTTGCCTATTCCGAAGCCACTGTACCGAAAATCACAATTATTTTAAGGAAGGCTTATGGCGGAGCTTATCTGGCCATGTGTGGCAAGCCGCTTGGCTGTGACGTTGCTGTCGCCTGGCCGTCTGCGGAAATTGCGGTTATGGGTCCGGATGGTGCAGCCAATATTATTTACCGCAAGGAAATTGAATCGGCGGAAGACCCTGTGGCCAAGCGGAAAGAAAAGGTCGAACAGTACCGCCAAGAGGTTTCGAACCCGTTTATTGCTTGTGCCCGGGGTTATGTGGAAGATATTATCGATCCACGGCAAACTCGCAGCAGCTTGATCGCCTACCTGGAAGCCCTGACGACCAAGCGGGAAAGCCGGCCGCGTAAGAGGAACGGAAACATTCCGGTTTAAGCTCCTGCGGGAATTGCCCCGCTTTGGAAAGGGGTTGGGTAAGGATTTTATGGTGAATCGCAAGCGTCGGAAACAAGCGGCCGTAGCAGCTGTGATGTGTGCCTACGGCTACCAATTGGTCGAATCGGTCGAAAGAAGGCAGGGTAAGGCCGTCTGTGAAGATGCCCGGGGCGGCGGTTCGATAAAAGGTGCTTGGACCGGGATTATGGGCTGGAAGACCTTTGGTCGGGCCGAGACGCTGGGGCAGAGTGATTACTCGGCGACACCTGTGCAGGAAGTTGCAAGACAGATCGCATCCCTAATGCCTAGCGGGAGGGAAATATTTGTGAAAAGATTTAAGGTCCGTGTGGACAACCAAATGTTCTATGTTGAAGTTGAGGAAATTCCTGGTGAAGGTGCCGTAGCAGTCGCACCAGCAGCGGCTCCAGCCGCAGCGCCACGGGCTGCTGCACCGGCGGCACCGAAGGCTGCTCCTCAAGCCGCGCCGAAACCGGCGGCGGCACCGGCCGGTGGTGGTGGTGAAGGACTCAAGGCTCCCATGCCTGGTACCATTCTTGGCGTCAAGTGTGAAGTTGGTCAGCAGGTCAAAGTAGGGGATGTGCTGATTATCCTTGAAGCCATGAAAATGGAGAATGAACTGCAAGCCGACCGGGATGGCGTGGTTCAAGATATCCGGGTGCAAAAAGGTCAAGCAGTAAACGCCGGTGAGGTTCTGGTTATCATTGGCTAGCCGGAAGAGTAAATCAACCACCCAGAAAAAGGTCGGAGGGGAGCCGAAAATGGAAAAGAAACGGGTTGTAAAATTCACCGATACCACGATGCGGGATGGCCACCAGTCCCTGCTCGCTACCCGGATGAAAATTGAACACATGTTGCCGATGTTGGAGAAGATTGATAATATCGGCTACCATTCGTTAGAGGTTTGGGGCGGTGCAACATTCGATACCACGATGCGTTTTCTTGATGAGGACCCGTGGGAGCGTTTACAGACGATCAAGAAACATTGCCCGAAAACGCCTTTGCAAATGCTTTTGCGGGGCCAAAACATTGTCGGTTACCGGAACTATGCTGATGATGTTCTAGAAAAGTTCATCATGTATGCCTGCAAACACGGGATGAATATTTTCCGGATTTTCGATGCTTTGAACGATGTCCGCAACCAGGAAAAGGCTATGGAATTCGTCAAGAAATACGGTGGTCACGTTCAAGCGGTAGTTTGTTATTCGATCAGCCCGGTACACGATGTAGCTTACCACGTTAAACAGGCGAAAAAACTCCAAGAACGTGGAGCAGACTCCGTCTGTATCAAGGATATGGCGGGGATCATTGCTCCCGGTCCTGCTTATGACATCATTAAGGGTATTAAGGAAGAAACCGGTCTGCCGGTGCAACTGCATACCCACTATACCTCCGGCATGGGCTCCATGGCTTACCTGAAAGCGATTGAAGCCGGTTGTGACGTTGTTGATACAGCCATTTCATCTTTGTCTGTTCAAACATCCCAGCCGGCCATCGAAACGATGGTTGCAGCACTGGATAGCTTGGGCTATGAAACCAATATTGAGTTGCCCATACTTAAAGAAATTGCTGACTATTACAAAGATGTCCGGAAGAAATACTACAGACAGTTCGATCTTACCAATCCGTTTCCGGACACAAACGTTCTTGTTTATCAAGTGCCCGGCGGCATGATTTCGAACTTCTTGTCACAGTTGCAGCAAGCCAATGCCCTGGACAAGTTGCCGGAAGTGTTGGCTGAAGTTCCCCGGGTAAAAGCCGATTTCGGCTATCCGCCGTTAGTCACCCCATCCAGCCAGATCGTTGGTTCCCAGGCAGCCTTGAACGTATTGACCGGTGGGCGGTATAAGATGGCTACCAACGAGGTTAAGCAGTACATGCGTGGCTACTACGGCGAACCACCGGCTCCGGTAAACGAAGAAGTCCGCAAGCAGATCATTGGTGATGATGAGGTTATCACCTGCCGTCCTGCGGACCTGATCGAACCGGAATTGGGCAAATCCAAGGAATTGGTAGCAGCTGTCATGGAGAAGGAAGAAGATATTGTTTCGACGGCAATTTTCCCGAACGTAGCAGTACCCTTCCTCGAAAAGCGTTTAACCGAGAAAACCAAAGTGGATTTCAATATCGTCAGAGAAAACTCCGAAGATGGTAATTGTAAAGCCTATCCAACTTAATAGAAAATAACTAATTAAAAAGGACGGGGCCGGTAAATCCGGCCCCGTTTTTATTTTTAGCAAACCCCTTAAGTTGATTTAAACACCAGTTTTTCAATATAAACGTTGATTGCCAGTACAGACACACCAATGTTATTATCCAACAAGTGATAGAGACGCTGTTGGATTTCCCGGCCGATGGTCGGCAAATGGTAACCGTATACTACAGAAACAACAACATTGAGAACGATTCCATCCTCTTTGCGAGAAATAGTTAATTTGCCCACATTAGCAATACCGGGGAGTTTAAGCAGATGGTGCGTAACCCCTTTTATCACTGCCGGGCTAGAAATAGACAGTGAACCCAAAGAGGTAAACGTAGGCCGAACCACCGATTGTTCCGTCCATGTCCGGCGTTCACCTTTTTGGCGAAAAAAGACTTTCACCGGGTCAATCAGGGAACCACCCAAAGTTTTTCTTACCTCCAGCGTTGAAGCTGGGACCACGTGGCGCGCCAGCTGGGTACGATTATAGCGCGCCTTGCGGATTTCTTTGGTTGAAGCGATTTCGTTAATTTGAACGATCCTTTCCGGGAGGGGAAGACCCAGGTTTTGGGCAATTCGCTTAACCATGCCTTCGGAAGTACCAAGTATTAGTATGTTTTGGGGAAAGCGTGTATTGAGTATTTCCCGTGCGGCTAAACGGTGGCCAGGTTCGTGAAATAAAGCGGTCTTAATTGCCCCAATCCGGGTAGGGGCCCGTTTTGCCGAGGTGCCGATCAGGATCCGGTTATCTTCGATGAGCAACCCGTCATCGATGATTATTTGACAATGCAGTTCAGCAGCCAGGCTAATCGCCCGGTGGCTTTTGCCGGTACCACTGGGTCCGACTAAGGCAAAAACTCGCATGCAACAAATACCTCACCGTCTGACAATAATTATGGGGTTATTATATCATGGCGAGGGTTGTTGATCATCTTCTTAACCGGAGGGAAATAGGTTTCTACCAAAAAACGCCATTCCGGCAAGTGGAAAAAGAAGGAAATTCCCGGAAGGCAGCGAATAGGTAATATGTACCAGTAAAGGGGGGATGTCGATGCGGGGTGAGCAGGCAGGCGTTCAGCGTTAAGTAATGACCAAGTAGTATTTCAAAAATCACCTGTTTGTTGTTCGTGCAAAGGGGGTTACCGTCAAAATATATGAGACTGGATGTGGTATTTAGGGCAAGGAGCACCAGAAACATCGCAACTGGGGGTGGGGGACATGCTTTTTGATGGTTCCGGTGCGTGGCCGTTGGGCCAGGTGATTCCACCGGGCTAGTTAACGGCCCAGGTTAACCAACAGCGGTATCCCTAAATGTTTCCTGGGCTTATGGATTCGGAAGATTTGCGCGACTCGAATGACTAACAGGCTAACGTTGAACGCCACTAAAAACGATTTGGGTTGAAAGAAACCGGTATCGGCACCGGGGGGAGTCCGTACGGCTCTGCAGGGTGAGTGCGGTGTGAAACACCAGGGAGTGCCGGATACTACAGGCTGTCGCAGGGGCTAGCATAATGCCCCATCGTTTTCGCGATGATTTCCATGTTCCGAACTGAGCGGGAACACCAACAATTGGTGGGGGCGGACGGAAACTAACCTGTCCCAGGGCCAGGGAAGGCGGGCCAGGGAGCGAAAAAAACGGGTGGTTTTACTATTTCTCAATAGAAATGGGGTGGCTCTTGATTAGAAAAGGATGATCCGGCCTGACTGCCCCTACCCGGCCAATTGTTCGTAAACTATCCAGGTAAAGGCGTTCTATTAGTAGGGACGGTTACCCTGTTTGGGAAGCCTGGAAGAAGCAACTAGTTCCGGTGATGTGGGCGGAAAGTCAAGCGCTGTCCGGAAAGCGCTCAAAATATAGGCCAAGCAACGTGAAAAATGAATAGCTAAAAAAGAGGGTTAGGACCGGTGGCATTAGGCCCCGGTCCCGGTTTCCTAAAAAAAAAAGGTCCTGGCAGAATTGCAGTAACCTTTAATTATTTAAATATGGTGGAGGGGGTAGGATTCGAACCTACGAAGGCGTCCACCGGCAGATTTACAGTCTGCTCCCTTTAACCACTCGGGAACCCCTCCACTGGTCGGAGCGACACGACTTGAACGTGCGGCCTCTACCACCCCAAGGTAGCGCTCTACCAAACTGAGCTACGCCCCGAGACAGCTTTTAGTTTAACGTATAAACGCTTGTTTCGTCAAGAGGGTTAAGGGGGAAAGAACCGGTTCTCCCTGTCCCACTTCCTACATATAATTATCGTGCAACTGCAGTACGTGGTTGACCAAAAGGGGGGAGCACAAAAAGCAGGGGTACAAACCGTTGGTAGCCGACAAAACGAAAGGTTTCGGAAAAACAACCGGTTAGTTTCCTAAAGCGGCCAAGTAACGTGATGGTCTTTTAAAGGAGGGAAACGATGGTGTCCCAAGTAAATTCAAAAATTCACAAGATCTCCAGCCTGCAATACGCCGAAAAGGACTTTGCGTTTTGGGGACCGACTCCGGATGAAGCCAGAAAAATCATGGTTAATAAGTCCCATGGGTTGCGTGATAAAAGAAAATCGCTTAAGGATGCCGTTAAAGAGCACGTTAGAGATGGAATCAACCTTGGAATCGGTGGTTTTGTCAATACCAGGGTGCCGGTAGCCATAATCCACGAAATAATCCGCCAAGGGGCCCGAAACTTGACGCTTTCCTTTCAATCTAATTCCATTTGTCCCGAGCTGTTGGCCGGAGCGATGATTTTGGATCCGGATCGGCTGTCGATCAAACGGGTCGAATTAGCGTGGTGGGGTTACGAAATTATCGGGATTGCCCCAATGTTACGTTATTTGACCAGCAACAAAATGATTGAAATGGACGATTACACGAATTACGGTATGTCGGTCCGGTTTAAGGCGGCAGCGATGGGCATTCCGTTCATCCCGGTGCGTGACCACGGAGGATCCGATATGGAATTGGTTAACCGGGGAAAAATGATTGAATGTCCCTTTACCGGAAAAAACACCTATGTATTACCTGCCTGCCATCCTGATGTCGGTATCGTGCATACCACCGCAGCCGACATGTATGGAAACAGCAGAATTTTTGGCGCCCATTGTACTTGCCCGGAAATTGCCATGGCGGCAACCTATACCATCATGACCACGGAGAAAATTATTCCCACCGAAAATATCCGTTCCTACCCGAACCTGACGGAAATTCCTTACCCGGTTGTAGATACGCTTACCGAGCAACCGTTTGGGGCCTATCCCGGCGCGAGTTATGGCCATTACTGGTTTGATATGGAACACCTTAAGATGTTTCGCAGCATCTGTGAGGATTTTCGTAAGACCGGCAATAAAGCGGGTTTGCAAAAATACTATGATGAGTACATCTTCGGCTGTGAAGATTTTGATGAGTTCTTAGAAAAAATCGGTTACAAAAACCTAAAAAACCTCAAAGCAATGGATGGTGGTCAATCGATTATTTTGACGTAAGGCCGGAGCACGTAATTTTTTGCTGAGGAGGTAATTCAAGTGGCTGAATATACCCCTTTTGAAATGATCGCCTTCACCGGCTCCCGGGTCTTAGAAGACGAAAAAATCGTGTTCGTTGGCACCGGCCTGCCGATCATTGCCGCCATGCATGCCCAACTAACCCATGCTCCTAACCTCTTTATGATCTACGAAGCCGGATCCATGGCCCCGATTCTGGATATGGGCATGCCTTTATCGGTTGGTGATACCCGGGCTGCCCGTCGGGCTTGTTACTTAAAGGGTCTATGTGCGGTGTTTGAATTGACCCAGCGGGGATGTTCCGATTATGCGTTTATCGGCGGGGCCCAGGTAGATATGTACGGAAACATATGCTCCACAATTGAAGGCCGGAATTATGATCATCCCAATATCCGTTTCCCGGGCAGTGGCGGGGCCGGGGCCATGGCCGCTAATTGTGAAAAAACCATTGCGATTATGGCCTTGGAAAAGCGGCGATTTGTAAAAAAACTGGACTTTGTCACTAGTATCGGATTTGGCGA
>JAQWAU010000014.1:0-18298 GCA_028707535.1 Heliobacteriaceae bacterium
GAGGAATACCCCATATCTTTGAGCCGAACAGCGGACGGCCGAGAACGCGGCCCGCGCAGCCTTCGCGAGCGGCGGCACCAACCCGCCCCTACTTGCGCCCGCCGGCGCTTAAGCGCAATAATGCCCGTTTCAAGGCCAGTTCGGCCCGCATAAGATCAATCTCCGCGTTCCCGTTCTTGGCCTCTTCAATACGTTTTTCCGCCCGTTGGCGAGCTGCTTCTGCCCGGGATACATCGATGTCCCCCGGACGTTCGGCGGCATTACCCAGAATGGTCGCCTTGTTTTCGGCAAACTCCAGAAAACCGCCGGTTAAGGTCATTTCATCTGCTGCACCATCTTTTTCAAAGCGCAGCAAGCCAATGTCCAGGGTAGTAACCAGGGGAGCGTGGTTGGCCATGATCCCGAGGCTGCCCTCGGTACTCCGCACAGAAGTGAATTCCACTTCCTGCTTGACCACCACCCGCTCGGGCGTAACTACCTCAAGAAGGTAGGAAGTAGCCACAGTTCAGTCCCCCCTTTTTATCAACCCATCTTCTTGGCTTTTTCGACAACCTCTTCGATACCGCCAACCATGTAGAAGGCGCCTTCCGGCAAGTCATCGTATTTACCTTCGATAATTTCTTTGAATCCACGGATAGAATCTTTAAGGGAAACGAATTTACCCGGCGTGCCGGTAAAGGCTTCGGCCACAGAGAACGGCTGAGACAAGAAACGCTGCATTTTCCGGGCCCGGGCCACGGTTAATTTGTCGTCGTCGGAAAGTTCGTCCATCCCGAGAATGGCGATGATGTCCTGCAGTTCCTTGTAGCGCTGGAGCACCTTCTGGACGGCCCGGGCCACATTGTAGTGTTCTTCGCCGAGGATGTTCGGGTCTAAAATCCGGGAGGTGGAATCTAGCGGGTCCACCGCCGGGTAAATCCCCAGTTCGGCGATCGACCGGGCCAAAACCGTTGTGGCGTCTAAGTGGGCAAAAGCGGTGGCCGGCGCCGGGTCGGTCAAGTCGTCGGCCGGCACGTAGATGGCCTGGACTGAGGTGATGGAACCGCTCTTCGTGGAGGTAATCCGCTCCTGCAACTGACCCATTTCCGTTGCCAGGGTGGGCTGGTAACCCACGGCGGAAGGCATCCGGCCAAGCAAGGCGGACACTTCGGAACCGGCCTGGGTGAAACGGAAGATGTTGTCGATGAACAAGAGCACGTCCTGGTTTTCCTCATCCCGGAAGTATTCGGCCATTACCAGGCCGGACAAGCCAACCCGGAGACGGGCTCCCGGCGGTTCGTTCATCTGGCCGAAAACCATGGCCACACTGCTCAGAACGCCGGAGTCCTTCATTTCGTGGTAAAGGTCGTTGCCTTCCCGAGTCCGTTCACCGACTCCTGCGAAGACGGAGAACCCGGAGTGGGCCTTGGCAACGTTGTTAATCAGTTCCATAATCAGAACCGTTTTGCCGACACCAGCGCCACCGAAGAGACCAATTTTACCGCCCTTGGAATAAGGGGCCAAGAGGTCGACGACCTTGATCCCGGTTTCGAGAATCTGGGTCGATGGTTCCAGGTTTTCAAACGTCGGGGCCGACCGGTGAATTGGCCAGCGTTCATCGGTTCCCACCGGTCCCGCCTCATCCACTGGGTTGCCCAGGACGTTGAAGATCCGGCCCAAGGTTTTGCGACCGACCGGTACGGTAATCGCCGCCCCGGTATCGACAGCTCTCATCCCCCGGGTCAACCCATCGGTAGAGGACATGGCGATCGTCCGGACGGTATTGTTACCCAGGTGCTGAGCCGTTTCCAGGGTAATATCCAGCTCGACTCCCTGGTAGTTTTCCTGGTCTCCCGACCGGATGCGGATGGCGTTATAAATCGCAGGCAGTTTTCCGGGCTCGAACTCGATATCAACGGCCGGCCCGATTACCTGAACTACCTTGCCGATGTTCATTTAGCGTTGCTCCCTCCTTTGAACTGAACTCACCAAGCTTCCGGCAGACCGGATTTGTTGGCCGAGCCAATCAAAAGTCTTATCTGCTTATCCGAGGGCAGCCGCCCCGCCAACCACTTCGGCAATTTCCTTGGTGATGGCGGCCTGGCGGGCCCGGTTAAAGGACAGGGTCAATTTATCGATCATTTCCGCGGCATTGTCGGTTGCGGACGACATCGCGGTCATCCGGGCCCCGTGTTCGGAAGCCTTAGCTTCCAGCAATGCCCGGTAGATCAAGGTATTAACGTACTTCGGCAAAAGGACGTTGAGGACATCCTCCGCCGATGGCTCGTAGATGTACAGCGGTTGAACCGCTTGCGCTTCTGTTTGTTCCTCTTTCGATGTCACCGGTTCAATCGGCAGCAATTTCATGTCGCGAGGCCGCTGGGTCAACGGCGAAATAAATTCCGTAAAGACCAGCCGGACCTCATCGAATACCCCGTCGGCGTACATCTGCACCACTTTATTGGCGATCCCTTCCGCCTGGGCATAGGTAACCAGATCCCCGATCCCCAGGAATTCGGCTTCAATTTTTACGCCGATCCGGCGGAAAAAATCCCGACTCTTACGGCCGATACAAACTACGCTTACATCACTTTGCCCCCGAATGGTATTGTTGACCATCCGGATCAGGTTGCCGTTATAGCCGCCGCAAAGCCCGCGGTCGGCGGTGACGATAATATACCCGACCTTATTGCCTTCCCGTTTTTCCAGCAAGGGGTTTTTCACCCCCGCAGCCCCTTGGCTTAAGCGCCCTAAGACATCCTGGATCCGGGCTGCATAGGGGCGGGCCTGAATTACCGACTCCTGGGCCCGGCGCAGTTTGGCTGCGGCAACCATTTTCATGGCCTTGGTAATCTGCTGGGTACTTTTAATACTCCGGATTCGCCGCTTGATATCGCGCATTCCGGCCATCTACAGTTTCACCACCTTTTTGTGGATTTCCGCAAGCACATGGGGCCGGACTTAACCGATAAAGGAGCGGCCAAAGGTTTCGATCGCTGAATTCAACTTGGATTTGACCGCATCGGTCAGCTGTTTTTGCTCCCGAATGGTCTTCAGGATCTCCGCACCCTGGGTCCGCATGTACTTGAAGAAGCCCTCTTCCCATTTACCGATGAGGGTGGTTTCCACTTCATCGAGGTAGCCGTTAATGGCAGCATAGATAATCGCCACCTGCTCTTCAACCGGGAGGGGTTGGTATTGGACTTGTTTGAGCATTTCCATCGTTTTTCCGCCCCGGTTCAGGGCTGCCTGGGTGGTCTTGTCCAAATCAGAGCCAAACTGGGCAAAAGCGGCCAGTTCGCGGTACTGCGCCAAGTCAAGGCGGAGGGTACCGGCGACCTGTTTCATCGCCTTCATTTGAGCATTACCACCGACCCGGGAAACCGAGAGACCGACAGAAATGGCCGGCCGGAAACCGGAGTAAAAGAGGTCGGACTCAAGGAAAATCTGACCGTCGGTGATGGAAATCACGTTCGTTGGAATGTACGCCGAAACGTCTCCGGCCTGGGTCTCAATAATGGGTAAGGCGGTCATCGAACCGCCGCCATAATCATCGGACAGCCTAGCCGCCCGCTCCAACAGCCGGGAGTGGAGGTAGAAAACGTCCCCGGGGTAAGCTTCCCGGCCAGGGGGCCGCCGAAGCAAGAGGGACAGTTCCCGATAGGCGGCAGCTTGTTTGGAAAGGTCGTCGTAGACAATCAGAACGTCCTTGCCGTTGAACATGAAGTGCTCGCCCATGGCCGCTCCGGAATAAGGAGCGATGTAGAGCAGGGGAGCAGGCTCGTATGCCGAAGCCGTAACCACGATGGTGTAGTCCATGGAACCGTTTGCTTCCAGGGTCTTCACCACACCGGCCACCGTTGAGGCCTTTTGACCGATGGCAACATAGATACAAATTACGTCTTGTCCCTTTTGGTTGATGATTGTATCCACAGCCAAGGCAGTTTTTCCGGTCTGGCGGTCGCCGATGATTAATTCCCGCTGGCCGCGGCCGATCGGGACCATCGCATCAATCGCCTTCAAACCGGTCTGTAGGGGCTGGTTCACGGACTTCCGGGTAATAACCCCGGGAGCCACAAACTCGATGGGACGGAAATCTTCCGTTTTGATGGGCCCTTTACCGTCAACAGGCTGGCCCAAGGGGTTAACGACCCGGCCAATCAGGGCATCCCCGACGGGTACTTCCACAATCCGTCCGGTCCGCTTAACCGTGTCACCCTCTTTAATATCCTTAAAGGGACCGAGGATAACGCAGCCTATGTTGTTCTCTTCCAGGTTCAAGGCCATCCCGTAAACGCCGCCGGGAAATTCCAGCAGCTCACTGGCCATACATTTTTCCAGGCCATAGACCCGTGCAATCCCGTCACCGACTTGGATAACGGTGCCGACGTCAACAACTTCGACAGTATCCTTGTACCGTTCGATCTGTTGCTTAATAATTGCACTGATCTCTTCCGGTCTCAGACTCATGGTCGTCTCTCACCTCTATCCCTTTACCTAATTTGCATTAAGGTGTCACGCATATTAGTTAACTTGCTGGCAATGGAACCATCGATAATCTGGTCGCCCATTTTCACCACAGCACCACCAATCAAACCGGGGTCAACCACCGGTTTGAGGTTCACCGTTTTGCCGGTCAGTTTTACCAACCTGGCCTTAAGCGCTGCCAGTTCTTCATCGGAGAATTCCACCGCGGTGACCACTTCGGCATCCACCAGGTTCCGAACTTCATTAGCCAGATGAACGAATTCAATGATAATTTCAGAAAGGAAGATCTCCCGCCGCCGGTCAACAACAAAATTCAAGAAGTTCATGCTAAGGGCCGAAATCTGGTTGCCAAAAACCTGTTCCACTAAATTGCGCTTTTCCGCCACGACGATGGCCGGGTGAAAAAGGATTCGTTTTAAATCCGGGCTGGCATCTAAGATTGCCAGAACGTATTTCAGTTCCCCCTCGATTTGACCAAGGACATTGCCTTCGGTAGCCAATTCCAATAGTGCTCTGGCATAGCGCCGGGCTACAGCTCCGCTCATTAGCATGGCAATTTCCCCACTTCATCCACAAACCGGCCCACCAGTTTGCGCTGGCTGGCCACATCGAGTTTTTCCTCGATAATTTTTCCGGCCACCAGCACAGAAAGCTCGACGACTTCCTTGCGCAGTTCCACCAGGGCTTTTTCCTTTTCCCGGTTAATCTCCGTTAAAGCACTTTCCTTGAGCCGGATTGCTTCAGCCCTGGCAGCTTCAATAATCTCCGCTTTTTGGCCATCGGCCTGTTTTTGGGCCCGCTGGATAATTTCCTGGGCTTCTGCCCGGGCTTTTTGCATGTCATCGCTATATTGGGCAAAAACCCGTTCCGCTTCCGTCTGCCTGTTTTCGGCAGCGGAGATGGTTTCTTCAATATATCTTTTCCGCTCGTCAAGAGCCTTCAGGATCGGCTTCCAGGCGACCGCCCGCAACAGCGCGACCAGCAAGAGAAAGCTGATAATTTGAGCGAGGTACGTCCCAACATCAAATTTAAGTGCCTCCGATAATGCTTCGAACACCTGGGCTAAACCTCCTCTCCTGCAGACAGGTAGTACGAGATAAGGGGCAACCCCTTATCTCGCCTCTCCGTCTAAGAATCATAATTACTTGCTGCCGATGCCATAGAGTAAGAATGCAATAACAACGGCAATGATGGGCAGCGCCTCAATCAGACCGATGCTGATGAACATCAGGATCTGCAGGGCCCCTTTGAGTTCCGGTTGCCGGGCAACCGACTCAACGGTGCGGCTGGTAACCATACCGTTACCAACAGAAGCGCCAATGGCCGCACAACCGCCAACGATACCGGCGCCTAACAGGGCATAGGCTTGAATCATGGGATCCATTATTCCCCCTCCTTTCCAGGTTTTTGTAAACAATTAAGCTGGGATTTGACTTGAGCAAAGGTTAATGCTCTTCACCGGCGATCGCCTGGGAAGTGTAGACAATGGTCAAAATGGTGAAGACAAAGGCCTGGATACAGCCAATAAACACCGAGAAGCCAAGCCAGACCACCTGACACATCCAACCACCTAACAGGTAACCCAGGCTGATGGGGAAGAATCCCAACAGCACGGCAATCAATACCTCCCCGGCAAAAATGTTGCCGTATAACCGGAAGGCCAGAGTCACCGGCTTGGCCACCATCTCGACAATGTTAATCAAGAAAAATGCTATGTTGGGATGGGCAAATGAATGGGGAATATACTTCGCCCCCATAAACCGGAACCCCCAAATATTAAAAAGGAAGAAGGTCAAAGTTGCCAAAGCAAATGTTGTACTGAGGTCTGCCGTCGGCGACATCAGGTTGGGAGCGCCAAAAATGTGCCCCGCGCCAAAGGTCAGGTTAGGGAACAAGCCGAGCATGTTGGAAAACAAAATGAACATAATTAAAGTCGCAAAGTACGGCAATAGGGAACCACCTTTTTTGTGCCCCATGTTTTCCTGCACCAGTCCGCCAAGAAACTCTAAAACCAGCTCAAAAACGTTTTGAGCGCCTTGGGGAACCCGGTTGGAAACAGCGCGACCGGCCCGCCAGCCGATAATCAGCAGGATCCCCATCACCACCCATGTGGCAACCAGGGTGTCGGCGTGCAGGTTAAAGCCCATCACTTCCCAAGTTAATCGCACGTGTTCTGCCATATTCGTTCTCACCCCTTTCTGTAAAAAAAATTGAACCTGCTGTCTCCCCTCCCGTACTTAAGGGATTGTTGCGCCGTAAAAGGACAATTATTCCGGTGAGGACGGCTCCCCGGCGCGAAGGCCGTCCCATAAAGCCACCAAGCTGATGATCAAAGAAAAGCTCATCAAGCCGAGGCCTGTAGCAAGCAAATTAAACTCCGGACACTTGAAGGCTAAGACCAACGCCCCAACAACCAGGGCAAAACGCACACCACCCCCCTGCAGCATGGTCAGGGCTTTAAGGCGAAACCGCTCCGGAGGCGGATTGCTTACCAGCTCCGTAACATTTGTGACCCATCGATATAAAAGGAAACTGCCCAACATGCCAATGGCCAAACCAAAGGCCCAGCCCCAAAAAAGGGTCCTTCCGGGCAGGAATATGCCGGAAAAAACGGCCAGGGGAAGCAAAACATAGGCAATCCGGTGCGCCCGGGCGCGTAGTTCACGCATCTCCATCGGGCGATTTCCTTTCCGGTTCCCGGTTGTCCAAAAGTTTAATGATGCCAAAAACACCGGCCGCCACCCCGACAAACACGCCAGCCACCATCAGCCACGGTCCGGTCCCCAGCCAACCGTCCAAATAGTCCCCGGCAAAGTAGCCGATAAAAACGGAAGCGGCAAACTGTATACTGATCCCGGAAACCATACTGAAAGCCCGCCATATCCGGCGCTGTTCTTCAGGTGTCATCGGTTCCCACCATTTTTCTTATTCTCCTTTTGCGCAAAAAACCCTTTGTTTTTCTGAATTTTTTTTATAATTCGCCCGAAACAAATGCCTATTTAGTAGCATTTGTAAGGTTGGGGTCGCCAATTTCGCAATATTCAGTATTAATTTGAACTATTTAGCTCATGTTTCCATATATGCAACATTTGCTTAGGTTAGCAGTATGATGCTTTCCTTGGAAATTATTGGCTTAGACCGGGTGGAATGCCGTTGGCGGGGTACTCCGCCGGCCATGCCGGAACAACACTGCGTGGGCAATCCGGGCCGCGGCTTGACCGTCACCATAAGGATTGACCGCATTGGCCATCACTGTGTAAGCCTCCGGATCGGCTAAAAGCCGGCAGGCGGCAGTGACAATTGCCTCGGCGTTAGTCCCAACCAGCTGAACGGTACCAGCCGTGACGGCTTCCGGCCGCTCGGTAGTATCCCGGAGGACTAATACCGGTTTGCCCAAAGCCGGGGCTTCCTCTTGGAGACCGCCGGAATCGGTCAAAACCAGTTTAGCCCGGGCCATGAGATTAACAAAGGGCAAGTAGTCCATTGGCTCCACTAAATGCACCCGAGGATGATCCCCGAGCACTTCAACAGCCACCCGCCGGACAGCCGGATTTTTGTGTACCGGAAAGACCACGACTACCGGCCTTTGCTCCAGGATGGTCCGCAAGGCAAGGTAAATTTGCCGGAGCGGTTCACCAAGGTTTTCGCGGCGGTGGGTCGTCACCAGGAGAATCTCCTGGGTCGCCGGATCCAGCCGGGCCAAGGCCGGATCTTGAAATTGGTAGTCCGGCCGCACCGTGGCCAGCAAGGCGTCAATCACCGTGTTGCCGGTGACGAAAATTGCCCGGGGGTCCACTCCTTCCGCCAGCAGGTTGTCCCTGGCGATGTCCGTCGGGGCAAAATGCAGGTCGGCCAGAGCACCGGTCAATTTCCGGTTCATTTCCTCCGGATAAGGCGAATATTTGTTCCGCGTACGCAGTCCGGCCTCAACATGGCCGACCGGGATCTGCTGGTAAAACGCCGCCAGGGAAGCAACAAAGGTCGTGGTCGTATCCCCGTGGACCAGAACCAGGTCCGGCCTTTCTTTTTCCATGACCGTCTTGAGCCCGTTTAAGGCCCGGGTCGTCACGTCGTAAAGGGTCTGTTCCGGGGCCATGATGTTTAGATCATGGTCGGGAGTGATGGCAAACAACGCCAACACTTGGTCCAGCATCTCCCGGTGCTGGGCGGTTACCACCACCTTGGCGGCAATCTCCGTCGGATACGCCGCCAGGGCTTTGACCACCGGCGCCATTTTTATTGCTTCCGGACGGGTGCCAAATACGGACAACACCTTAATTGGTGCAACCAAACTAAATCAACCCCTAATACAGGTCTTGGGATAACGGACCAGTTCCACCCCGGCCTCGGCCAACAAGGCTTGGGCCAGTTCATCGGGATAGTCGCCGAGATAAACCACCCGGCTGATTTGGGCATTAATAATCAGGCGCGCACACATGGTGCAGGGATAAGTGGTGGAATACAAGGTACCGCCTTGCACCGATACCCCGTATGTAGCTGCCTGAATTACAGCATTTTGTTCGGCGTGGACCGCCCGGCATAATTCGTGGCGTTCACCGGAAGGAACCGCTCTTTGTTCCCGCAAGCACCCCACTTGGGCACAATGCGCCAGGTTCCGGGGAGCCCCATTGTACCCGGTGGCCAGAATCCGGTGTTCCTTGGTAACCAGGGCCCCGACTTGCCGGCGAAGGCAAGTGGACCGCCTGGCAACTAACCGGGCAATATCCATAAAGTATTCATCCCACCCGGGACGTCCGGGCTGGTGCCGCTGGTCAACCACGCCTAAATTCCCCTTCTTGGCTAAAAACGTTCATTATATAAAGGAAAACGCTCGCACAGTTCGGCCACAATTCCCCGGGCCTGAGCCAATGCCGCCGGCGAACCATTACTAAGGCAAAGGTCAATCGCCGCCGCCACTGCCTCCATGGCCTTTTCATCCATCCCCCGGGAAGTAACTGCCGGGGTGCCGATGCGGATCCCGCTGGTTACCATCGCCTTTTCGGTATCAAAGGGAACCGCGTTTTTGTTCACGGTAATCCCGGCTTCATCCAGCCGGTATTCCGCTTCTTTCCCCGTGATCTTTTTATTCCGTAAGTCCACCAACAGCAGATGGTTATCCGTCCCCCCGGAAACCAAGTTAAAACCCCGCTCCTGTAAAGCTTGGGCCAAGGTTACCGCGTTTTTCAGAACTCGCTGCTGATAGGTGGTAAATTCGGGGCGCATGACTTCTAGAAAACCAACCGCCTTGGCGGCAATGATATGCATCAAGGGACCGCCTTGCAATCCGGGAAAGATCGCCTTGTCGATTTTAGCGGCCCATTCCTGCCGGCACAGGATCATCCCACCCCGAGGCCCGCGTAAGGTTTTATGGGTGGTAGTGGTAACAAATTCGGCATAAGGTACCGGTGTTGGATGCAGGCCGGCGGCCACCAGACCGGCGATGTGGGCCATATCCACCATCAACAAAGCCCCGGAGGCTTCGGCAATGGCTTTAAACCGGGCGAAATCAATGAACCGGGGGTAAGCGCTCGCCCCGGCCACCACCAGCTTTGGCTTGACCTGATCGACCAACCGGGCGACCTGTTCATAATCGATCCGGCCGGTCTCTTTATCTACCCCGTACCCGTGAAAACGGAAGTACTTGCCGGAAATGTTTACCGGCGAACCGTGGGTCAAATGGCCGCCATGGGCCAAACTCATCCCAACCACCGAATCCCCAGGCTTCAGGCAGGCATAGTAAACACCCAGATTGGCGTTGGCCCCGGCATGGGGTTGGACATTGGCGTGTTCGGCGCCAAATACGGTTTTTGCGCGCTCAATGGCCAGGGATTCGATTTTATCGACAAATTCACAGCCGCCATAATAGCGTTTACCAGGGTACCCCTCCGCATACTTGTTGGTCAGCACGGTCCCGGCTGCGGCCAGCACAGCTTTGCTGACAAAGTTCTCGGAGGCAATCAATTCGATATTATTGCGCTGCCGGTTTTCCTCCTGCTTGATGGCCGCGGCCACTCCGGGATCTACTTGATCCAAACATTCCCATTCATCCACGGTCAGCTGCCTCCTAATAATAATGTTAGTAATTGTTGCCAGATTGCTGCTGTTACTACCCCAAAGGCCACCCTAGTACTGCGCCCTAGTCCCACCGATTAATTTCGGCCGGGTCCGGGCGGCCGTCACCCGGGCTTGGCCGATCCGGCAAGCCTGCAGACGCACCGGCACCGCTACTGCCCGCAGGTGCATCCCAATTAACGTCTCCCCGATATCGAGCCCGGCGTGGGCCCGCATGGCTTCTACCACCACCGGGTTTTCAAACCGTTCCATCGCCAAAGCGGCCAGGGAACCCCCGGCACTGGGTACCGGTCGTACCGCCACTTCTACCAAATCACAGTATGTTTGCCGTAGCTGTTGTTCAACCACCAGCGCCCGGTTTAAGTGCTCACAGCACTGGACCGCCAGAAAAATCCCGGCCGGTCCGGTCACTTCCTGCAAGCCGGCCAAAATAGCCTGGGCTGCAGCCGTCGATCCGGCCGTCCCGATGGTTTTTCCCAGCACTTCTGAGGTACTGCAGCCAACCACCAGGATTTGACCGGGAGGCATTCCGGCCACTCGCAGCAACTCACCGGCCGCTTGGTATACTTGAGCCCGAATGGCCTCAAACAATTACCACGCCTCCTATTATAACAAAAACCTGTCCGACTGGTTATGGTTTTTGCATAGTATACAGCTTTCCGATGGAACACGGGTGTTTAGTCTTCTTGCTCCAAGGCCAGCAGTTTGGCCAGCCGCCGGGTATGCCGGCCCCCGGCAAACGGGGTTGTAAAAAAGGCCGCTACAACCGCCTTGGCTAATCCGGGACCCACTACCCGCTCCCCGAGAGCTAAAACATTGGCATCATTATGCTCCCGGGCCATCCGGGCGGAAAAAGGATCATGACACAAGGCAGCCCGCACACCCCGGATTTTATTGGCGGCAATCGCAATCCCGATCCCGGTCCCGCAAATAACGATCCCGAAATCATATTCGCCCCGGGCCACCGCCCGGCCAACTTTGGCGCCAAAATCCGGATAATCCACCGGCTTGTCCCCGAAGGCGCCCAGGTCGGTAACCACGGCTTGTCCCAGGGTTGACCCGGCCACCGCTTCTTCGGCAAAATACGCCTTGATCTCCTCTTTTAACCGATAGCCGCCATGGTCGCCGGCAATGGCAATCTTCATTGATTCACCCGCCTTACCTGGCCTTTTCGAGCCGGTATGTCCCAAAGATTATAGTATTCCACAAACACCGGCATTTTTCCTTTTGGTAATAAATTCTATTTTAACGGCAAGCGGGTTAAAATCTTGGCAACCGCCCCCTTGATTTCGGCGGCGCAAGCCAGGTAAATAGGCTCATCTCCACCAATCGGGTCGACCACATCACCGGTTTCTCCCGCATATCCTTTAAGCAAATGAATTTTACCCGCCTGGTCCGGAGCCAAGGCAACCAGCCAGTCGCGCTGCCGACCGGTCATCACCAACACCAGGTCAGCCTGCCCCAACAACTCAGGGGTAACCAGATCTGCCCGGTGGCCGGCCAGGCTTAACCCTTTGACGGCAAGCACCGCTTGAGCCTGCTCCGAGGCCGGTGCTCCCGGCCAAGCCGCCGTACCGGCGGACAGGACCTTAACCTGCCGATCCAAACCTTGCTCTGCCAATAAGGCCTCGGTGATCACCCGGGCCATCGCGCTGCGACAGGTATTCCCCGTACACACGAACAACAAGGTAAACATTCTTTTCCCACCCCCGGCCCGCCGGATTAACCAGGCGACCCGATTAACAGCTTAATACCAATCCCAATTAAGATCAAGCCTCCGGCTAGCTGGGCCTGGTCACCTACTACCCGGCCCACTGTCCGGCCAATCAGGCAACCGGCCGCAGTCATGGCTCCGGCAACAATTCCGAAGGTTAAAATCACCGGTACCAGGGCCGCCCCTAGGGTGCCGAGGGAAAAGCCGACCGTCAAGGCATCCATACTCACCCCGGCGCCTAAAACAGTCAACCCCCAAAAGGTGGGCACAAAAGGATCTGGATTTCCGGCCGCTTTTACCGGTGACTTCGGTGTGGCTCCAGGCCATTGCCGCCAAGCATGGTAAATCATCAAGCCACCTAAGAAAAACAGGATCAGGGTGCCGATTATCCTAGCCATCTGCCCGACTAAGCCGCCCAAATAACTTCCCGCTAACAAGCCCAGCCAAGGCATAAATACATGGAATAAGGCAACCACCATCCCGAGCAAAAAGGCATCCCGCCGGCGGATCCCAACTAAACCAATCCCTACCGCTACCGAAAAGGCGTCAGCCCCCAGGCCGACTGCCAATACAGCCAGTGTCCATGTTTCCACTTTTGTCAAACCACCTTTGACCGCCGGCAAGCGGTCATTCCCCGAAAAACACGCCCCGGCCCGGTGGCCAGGTGTGACCCCCGGCGGCTTTAGCCAACCGGTTCATCAAGGCCAACCCAATCCCTTCCTGAGGGTAGGTTTCCGCTAAAATCAACTTAACATCCGTGCTGTCGAATTCCCGCAAAAGACCAAACAACCGGGCAGCTACCAGGCTTAAGTCTCCCCTGGAACCAGTTAACCGAATCACCGGCGGCCCCCCGGTCCCCAGGCCGGTCTCTAAACCCGGCCCCAGTTCTGCTTGGGTTTCCCGGGAAATCAACAAACCCAAAGGGCCACTTACCAGGTCTGGTATCCCCGGAAGCAATCCGGCCAATACCTTACACTGGTTTTCCCACACACCCGGCAATAAGAACACCGGCGCCCGGGGGGCATAATGGGTATATTTCATGCCGGGGGACCGGGGAACGGCATCCCCGTCTAAAACCGCCCGGTCAACCGTAACCGGTCCGGCCACCCGGGTGAGCATCTCCCGGGTCACCCCACCGGGCCGCAGAATTACCGGCTTTGATCCGGTAACATCAACGACCGTAGACTCCACGCCGACAGCGCAGGCCCCGCCATCCACCACTCCGGCAATCCGGCCGTTCAGGTCCTCCAGAACATGTCTGGCCGTTGTAGGACTAGGTTTCCCGGAACGGTTGGCCGAAGGTGCGGCTACGGGCACCCCGGCCAGCCGGATCAACGCCCGCGCTACCGGGTGATCGGGCAGCCGGATACCCACCGTGGGCAGGCCGGCGGTGACCACTGCCGGCACTTGCCCGGAAGCCGGCAGTACCAGGGTCAAGGGGCCGGGCCAAAACGTTTCCGCTAAGCTCCGGGCCAGCGGGGGAAAGGCTTCCACCAACGACCATATTTCCGCCAAAGCGGCAATGTGCACAATCAACGGGTTATCCACCGGTCGCCCTTTCGCCTGAAAAATCCCTTGGACCGCCTGCCCGTCTAAAGCATTGGCCCCCAACCCGTACACAGTTTCCGTAGGAAAAGCAACCAGCCTCCCTTGCCGGAACAGGGAGGCGGCCATTTGTAATTCATCCAGGGTGAATTTTTGCGGGTCAATCCGCCAAACAAGTGTTTGCATAAGCCTTGACTCAATCCTCACGGGGCCGCATGGTCGGAAAGAGGATCACATCCCGGATCGATGGGGAGTCGGTAAGCAGCATGACCAAGCGGTCGACCCCGATCCCCAGACCCCCGGTCGGCGGCATCCCGTATTCGAGCGCAGTCACAAAATCTTCATCCATCATGTGAGCTTCTTCATCACCTGCTTGCCGCATCGCCAACTGGCGTTCAAAACGCTCCCGCTGGTCAAGGGGATCATTGAGTTCGGAAAAGGCATTGCCAATTTCCCGACCGGTGATAAAGACTTCAAACCGGTCCGTGTACTCCGGTTGGGTGGCATTACGCTTCGCCAAAGGGGAAATTTCCACCGGATGGCCGGTAATAAAGTGCGGCTGGACCAAGTGCTTTTCCACCCGGGCTTCAAAGATGCTTTCCAGCACCTGGCCCCGGGAAGCTCCTGGTTCTACCGGCACTCCCAGCCGGTCCGCCACTTCCCGCGCCGCCTGCGCCGTAGGTATAGCCGCAAATTCCACCCCGGTATACTGCTTAACCGCCGCCAGCATGTTTAACCGGGGCCAGGGCGGGGTCAGGTCAATCACTTCACCTTGGTACGTTACTTGGGTGGCGCCCAAAACTTCTTGGGCAACCGCTGCCACCAGATTTTCCGTCAATTCCATCATATCCGTATAATCCCCGTACGCCTGGTAAATTTCCACCATCGTAAACTCGGGGTTGTGTTTCGTCGAAATCCCCTCGTTCCGGAAGATCCGGCCGATTTCGTAGACCCGTTCCAGTCCCCCGACAATCAGCCGTTTAAGGTGTAATTCCAGGGCAATCCGCAGGTATAAGGCCATATCGAGGGTGTTGTGGTGGGTGATAAACGGGCGAGCCGCCGCCCCACCGGCAATCGGGTGTAAAACCGGTGTCTCCACTTCGAGAAAACCCCGCCGGTCCAAAAAACGCCGCATCGCCTGAATGATCCGGCTGCGCAGGATAAAGGTCCGCCGCACCTCCGGGTTAACGATTAAATCCAAGTACCGCTGCCGGTAACGCAGTTCCATGTCTTTGAGGCCATGCCATTTTTCCGGTAAAGCCCGCAAAGATTTGGTCAACAGGGTTAACTCCTTCACCCAGACGGAGATTTCCCCTTTACCCGTCTTAAAGACGTGGCCGCTCACCCCGTAAAAATCCCCGATGTCCGCCTTGGTAAACAGGTCGTACATCGCCTCACCGGTTTCATCCCGCCGGATATAGATCTGAATCTGGCCGGTAACATCCTGCAGATTGGCGAACCCGGCCTTACCCTGCCGCCGTTTGGCAATCAGGCGGCCGGCCAACCGAACCGGCTGGTTCTCCAGGGACGCAAAATTGTCACGAACCGCTTGGGCATGGTGGGTAACAGCGAAACGTTCCCCAAAAGGATTAATCCCTTTAGCCTGCAGTTCGGCAAGTTTTTCACGGCGTACTTTCATTAAGTCATTTAGTTCTTGCTCCATATCTTGTCCCTCCCTGGAACCACCAAAAGGCCAGGCACCAATGCCCCGGAGCATCGCCTGGCCCTTTGCCGATGCCGTTATTGAATTTCCGGCGCCATAGCGGCAAGGCCGGTTACTTAGCCGGCTGCCACCCGCCCCGGATATCAAGGATCTGGTACCGTACTTTCCCTGCCGGTACCGCTACTTCCAACGAAGCCCCTTTGTTTTGCCCGAGTACCGCCTTACCCACCGGTGATTCGTTGGAAATTTTACTTTCGGCCGGGTCCGCCTCCGCAGAACCGACGATCGTGTATTCAAACTCAGTGCCGTCTTCCAGGTCTTTTAGCAATACCCGGGACCCGATGCTCACTACATCGGTTTGAATGTTGGCTTCATCAATCAGCTTGGCATTACGCACCATTTTATCCAGCATAATGATGCGGCCTTCCACAAAAGCTTGCTCATTCTTAGCATCTTCATACTCGGAATTCTCGCTGATATCACCATAATCAATGGCTTGTTTAATCCGCTCGGCAATCTGCCCACGCTTAATGGATTTCAAAAATTCCAGCTCTGTTTCCAATTTTTTTAACCCTTCCGGCGTCAGCAGTACCGGTTTATCTCCCATGCTTTGTTCCCCCATCTCAACATGCAATTTTACCTCATGCTATGTGTAAGTCTTTCATAATATGCGCTCCTTGAGCGCAAGTAACGGTTGATTGGGGTTTCATACTGAATAAGCACCGCCGAACAGCTGAAAAAGCGTGGGACCGGGCAGTGCTTAGATGCTTCCCTTATCTTTAGTTTCGTATTATAGCTGGCTTTCAAAATATTGTCAACCTTAATTTCTGTCCACTGCGCCAGCCGGCAGGGACAAATCCCTGACTTAACCCCAGAGTATAAAATTGGGTCACCCCGTCTATAGAGAGTTCCCTAGTTAATAAAAAAAATTCCGGGTGATCGGTTAAAGCCAAGAGAATCGCTTCGGCCATCCAGGCATCCGCCAGCCCGGGGGGCAGGTCAGGAGCAAACCGGCCCTTGACCCGGCCAGGTATTTTAACCAATCCATCCGTTAAGACCGTTACATCCGGGCAAGCAGCAGCCAACGTCCGGGCAACCGGCGATGGCGCTCCCGGCAGACACACCACCGCCCCGGTCTTTATGTACCCAGGTTTCAGCAAGGCTACTCCGGCAGGATCCGGCGCCAGGATAATATCGGCCCCCGGAATGACTTTTTCCCACCGGCTAGTAAGGTGGACCGCCAAGCCACAGTCCTGGACAATCCGGTAAGCCAACCGCTCCATCACCCCGGACCGGGAGGCCACCAAGGTCAAGTTTTGCACTTCCCGGGCGAGTAAGCCGGCCCAAATATGGCCTTCCGGCGCATCCGCCCCAATTACGATAGCCACCGCAGTTTTGGTGTCCCGGCTCCGTTGCCGAACGGCCAGTTTAACCGCCGCCAAGGTGCCCGCGATGGAGGCACACCGGCCGTTGGTTACCGGCAGGCCGAGCCGGTTGCCGACCCCCTCTGCCAAAGGCCCTGCCGGTGGACAAAGGCCGATCACCTCAGCCCCCCGCCGCCGGGCGGCTTTGACGGCCCTTTCGATCCGCGGGCAAACAAACTCCCGAGAACTTGTGACCAACTGCCGATCCGTAAGCGGGCAAGCCACCAGGCAGCCGGCAGCACCGGCAATCCCGGATTCTATGCCTTCAATACTGCCTGTTGTTATGGCCGGCAGGTGGCAAAGCAACTTTTCCCCCAGATAAGAGGAAAAAAACCGTGCCCCGGAGGGAAACGGTGTAATTAGGGCAAAGCAAGCCATTTTTTCACCTCGTTCAGGCAGTTTGCCGCCAGGCCAGCTTCTCTATACTAGGCTCCAAAGCCAACCGGTCCAATAAGGTGTAGTAGGTGGCCTGATCCAGCTCGTCCGGAAGGCACCCGGCAATAGCCACCAACACCCCCTCGATTACGTTCGTGCCGAAGGAACGCCCGCCGATCCGGGGGGTTGTGGTGATCAGCGTATCTGCCCCCCGCTCCCGCAGGAGCCGCACATCCTCCCTGGTCACCGTGTTGGTGAGAATAATCTTCCCCTTAACCTTCGGTGGCAGGTACCGGCGAATAAAGTGAAAATCACCGGCAATCAGTTCTGCGGCGGCATAGGCTTCCGGAAAACGGGCAACCTGGCTGTCCTGTTTTTGCCCGGTCGGATAAAGATACTTAAAAGGAAGCCAACTGACAACCGGCATCACCATTCGGGCAATCCGGTCCAAGGTCTGGAGGCGATACAAAGGCACCGGCAGACCACAGGCAAACATTAAATCCCCAAACATAGTCTCACATCCATGGCTTACCAGGCTTTCCGCCAGGCCGAACCGGTCGAGAGCACAAACCACCAGGGTCTTTTGCCCTCGGTAGATGATCCCTTGTGCCGCCAATTGATCTACCACCCGCCGTTCCAGGGTGTCTTTTACCCCACTGCCGTCAACGACCGGGGTCCGGCGGGCCGCCCCGGCCAGTTTGAAGGCATCCCGCAGGAGGTAGCGCCGCCGGCCGGCGTGCAGGTACAGGTCGATACCCCCTAAACCGATGGCATCCACCCGGCCGTCCAATTCCCGGATTAAACCGGCGGCCGCCGCCAGATCCCCATCCGTTCCCACCCGTTCCAGGCAAAACTGCTCCCCCAGCAAGGTAGTCTCCACCCGGTGATCGCGCCGGGAAGAACCCAAGGATACACTTACCACCCGTTTCAAAACCGTTATTCCTCCCAATGGCACTGCTTTTATCGCAAAAATAGTGTATCCATTTTAAGGTATTATCATGAGTTTAACATTTAGTTCCTTTTTTGCCAAGTCCCCCC
>JAQWAU010000014.1:18398-31225 GCA_028707535.1 Heliobacteriaceae bacterium
TGTCCCGGCGGTTGCGTGCCGCAAGCGAGCGGCTTAGGCGGAGCCTGCCGATAAGGCATTCGCAGGCCGGGAGCGTCGTGAGGCTCACTCTTAAAAGGAATACCCCAAACTTTTGAGCCGAACAGCGGACGGCCGAGAATGCCGGCAGGCGAAGCCTTCGCGAGCGGCGGCACCAACCGCAATCTACTCGATGATGTCGGTAACTACGCCGGCGCCGACGGTCCGGCCACCTTCCCGAATGGCAAAACGCAGACCTTCTTCAATCGCGATGGTCTTTTGCAGTTCGATTTGCATCGTGATATTGTCGCCGGGCATGCACATTTCCACACCTTCCGGCAGCTCGATTATGCCGGTAACGTCTGTGGTCCGGAAGTAAAACTGGGGACGGTAACCGTTAAAGAACGGTGTATGCCGGCCACCCTCTTCCTTGGACAGCACGTAAACCTCAGCGTTAAATTTGGTGTGCGGGTTGATTGAGCCGGGCTTGGCCAAAACCTGACCACGCTCGATCTCTTTGCGGTCGACGCCACGCAAAAGCACCCCAATGTTATCACCGGCCTGAGCAAAATCGAGAAGTTTACGGAACATTTCTACACCGGTGCAAACGGTCTTCCGCGGCTGTTCATTCATCCCGACAATTTCAATATCCTCACCGACTTTGATCGTGCCCCGCTCAACCCGACCGGTGGCAACAGTGCCCCGACCGGTAATTGTGAACACGTCTTCAACCGGCATTAAGAACGGCTTATCCATGGGTCTTTCGGGTGTCGGTACATACTTGTCAACTTCATCCATCAACTGCCAGATCTTGCCACACCATTCACACTCCCGACTGCCACAGCCACACTCGAGAGCTTTGAGGCCGGAACCGGAAACAACGGGAATGTCGTCGCCAGGGAATTCATAGTATGACAGCAGTTCCCGGACTTCCATTTCCACCAATTCCATCAGTTCGGGGTCGTCGACCATGTCCGCCTTATTCAGGAACACGACAATGTAAGGCACCCCGACTTGCCGGGCCAGCAAAATGTGCTCCCGGGTCTGGGGCATCGGGCCGTCTGCGGCGGATACAATCAAAATTGCCCCGTCCATTTGGGCAGCCCCGGTAATCATGTTCTTGATGTAGTCGGCGTGGCCAGGGCAGTCTACGTGGGCATAGTGCCGGTTGTCGGTCTCATACTCGACGTGCGAGGTGTTGATGGTGATCCCGCGTTCACGCTCTTCCGGAGCATTGTCAATCTCGTCGTACTTCTTGAATGCGGCTTTACCGAGCTTGGACAGAATCAAGGTCATCGCTGCGGTAACGGTAGTCTTGCCGTGGTCGACGTGACCAATGGTCCCAACGTTAGCGTGCGGTTTGGTTCTTTCGAACTTCTGTTTTGCCATTTTTAAATCATCCTTCCTTAAGGATTTAGCTTAAGGTGGCCGAGCCACCGCTTATCCGGTTTTTTCCCAGCCAGATTTCTTTACCCCAGGCGTCTGGCAATAATTGCTTCCATGATATTTTTCGGTACCTCTTCATAGTGGTTGAACTGCATGACGAACTGACCGCGGCCTTGGGTCCGGGAACGCAGGTCGGTAGCATACCCGAACATCTCGGCCAGAGGCACATAACCGCGCACCAAATGGATGCTGCCCCGGGCTTCCATGCCTTCAATCCGTCCCCGCCGGGAGTTCATGTCACCGATAACATCCCCCATGTAGAGCTCAGGCACCGTAACTTCCACCTTCATAATCGGCTCCAGCAGCACCGGATTAGCTTTACGGGCTGCCGCCTTGTAGGCAAGAGAACCGGCGACCTTAAAGGCCATTTCCGAGGAATCCACCTCGTGAAAAGAGCCATCTACCAAGGTAGCCCGGACATCAATGGTTTGATACCCGGCCAAAACGCCGTTTTGCATTGCTTCCTTGATGCCAAGATCCACAGCGGGAATGAATTCCTTCGGGATCACGCCACCGACGATCTTGTTCACGAATTCATAACCCTGACCATCCGGCACCGGTTCGAGTTCAATAACCACCTGGCCGTACTGGCCGCGTCCACCGCTCTGGCGAACAAACTTGCCCTCGGCCTTGGCCTGTCTCTGGATGGTTTCTTTGTAGGCCACCTGGGGCCGGCCTACATTGGCTTCGACTTTGAATTCACGCTGCATCCGGTCGACGATAATCTCCAAATGAAGTTCCCCCATCCCGGAAATTATCGTCTGGCCGGTTTCCGGGTCCGTATGTGTGCGGAAGGTGGGGTCCTCCTCTGCTAACCGCTGCATCGCGATCCCCATTTTGTCCTGGTCGGCCTTAGTTTTCGGTTCGATTGCTACTGCAATCACGGGCTCCGGGAATTGCATCGATTCTAAAAGAATCGGCTCTTTTTCGTCACATAAAGTGTCCCCGGTACTTGTGTGCCGCAGACCGACAATAGCGGCAATATCCCCGGTATGGACTACCGGAATGTCCTCCCGGTGGTTGGCGTGCATTTGCAGAATCCGGCCGACCCGTTCCTTTTTGCCTTTGGTGGCATTGTAGATGTAAGAACCGGCTTTTACTTGGCCGGAATAAACCCGGATAAAGGCTAGCTTGCCCACATAGGGGTCGGCCATGATCTTGAAGGCCAAGCCGGCAAATGGTTCCTCATCGGCTACCTGCCGCTCTTCTTCCTCACCGGTATCCGGGTTAATGCCCCGGACAGCCGGAACCTCGTTTGGCGCCGGCAGGTAGTCAACCACCGCATCCAACAAAGGCTGGACACCCTTGTTTTTGAAGGAAGACCCACAAAACACCGGAATTAATTTCACGGCGAGAGTACCTTGACGCAGACCCCTCTGGATTTCTTCCGGGGTAATTTCTTCGCCTTCCAGGTACTTAAGCATTAATTCTTCGTCGTTTTCTACCGCCGCCTCAACCAGCTTCTCCCGGTATTCCTCCGCCTGTGCGGCAAGTTCGGCGGGGATTTCAGTCTCGTCACCGGGTTTCCCCAAGTCGTCAACGTAAATGATCGCCTTCATGCGTACCAGGTCAATAATGCCCCGGAATTTTTCTTCAGCCCCGATGGGCAGTTGAACCGGTACCGGGTTCGCCCCCAGACGTTCTCTAATCATGGCGACTCCCCGAAAAAAGTCCGCTCCAACGCGGTCCATCTTGTTAATATATGCAATCCGTGGTACCTGGTATTTGTCTGCCTGATGCCACACAGTTTCTGACTGGGGTTCCACACCACCGACCGAGCAAAAGACAGCAATTGCTCCATCGAGGATCCTAAGGGAACGTTCGACTTCCACTGTAAAGTCCACGTGGCCTGGTGTATCAATGATGTTGATCCGGTGATCCCGCCAATGACAAGTAGTTGCCGCCGAGGTAATCGTGATCCCCCGTTCCTGTTCTTGAGCCATCCAGTCCATTGTCGCTGCACCGTCGTGCACTTCGCCAATTTTGTGGACCCGGCCGGTATAGAACAGAATCCGTTCCGTTGTTGTCGTTTTCCCGGCGTCAATATGAGCCATTATGCCAATATTACGCGTATTTTTTAATGGAAATTGTCGCGCCACGTTCGTTCCCCCCTTTCTGTCGGCATCAAGCTGCTGGTGGGACGAACGAATATCCTTACCAGCGGTAATGAGCAAAAGCCTTGTTGGCTTCCGCCATCTTATGGGTGTCCTCTCTCTTTTTAACAGCACCACCAACACTATTGGCGGCATCCATAATCTCGGCGGCCAGTTTGTCGGTCATCGTCCGACCGGCCCGGTCCCGCGCATACTTCACCAGCCAGCGAATACCCAACGTCTGGCGCCGGTCGGCCCGCACTTCGATTGGTACTTGATAGTTGGCGCCACCCACCCGGCGAGCCTTTACTTCCAGTACCGGCATCACATTTTTCAACGCTGCTTCAAATACTTCCATCGGATCCTTTTTCGTTTTTTCTTGAACTATGTCAAAAGAACCGTATAAGATACTCTCCGCTATCCCTTTTTTCCCATCCAACGCAATCTGGTTAATCAACTTGGTGATCACCTTGGACTTGTGGATCGGGTCGGGGAGCACCTCGCGTTTGGGTATGGAGCCACGACGCGGCATATCGTTCCCCCCTTATTTTTTACCTCTTGTCGCCACGGCGGCGCCTTTCTTCGGCCGCTTGGTCCCGTATTTGGAACGGCTTTGATTGCGGTTCTGAGTTCCCGCCGTATCCAACGCACCCCGGACAATATGATAACGGACACCAGGCAGGTCTTTTACCCGGCCACCCCGGACCAAAACCACGGAGTGCTCCTGGAGGTTGTGCCCGATGCCGGGAATATAGGCCGTCACCTCAATCCCATTGGTCAACCGGACGCGCGCCACTTTACGCAAAGCGGAATTAGGCTTTTTCGGCGTCGTGGTGTAAACCCGGGTACACACACCCCGCTTTTGCGGACACTCCTTAAGCGCCGGCGCCGTGGATTTATCAACGAGGACCTTTCTTCCCTTGCGAATTAATTGGCTGATTGTAGGCATGAACATCCACCTCCTTCCCCGTTTGCTGTACAACTCACCCGTGCGTATCGTGGTTCGTGGTGCCCACCTATTCAGCAGTAATGGCAGCTGACGCCGCCCCAACCTTGATCGCGCATAGGCGGCCCAGCATTTCCATCGAATCCACCATAATCACCGGCACTTGCTTTTGTTCACATAGCTTCATTAAAGGATCAATAACGTGGGGGTCCGCATCCCGGGCAATATATACAGCTTTAGCTTGCCCTTTTTCCACTGCCTTCAAGCTCTGTTTGGTCCCGACCATCCTTTGCCGGGCGGCTTGCAGCCGCTGTAGAGGCATAATTATCCTCCTTTAATGAATTACACACTGAAGTATGGTATCACTTCCGGCCAGCAAAGTCAATAACTGACCCCAACCAGTTAAAGGGAAAAAAATTGGGGCCCTAAGGACCCCAACTGGTAGCGTAAAACCCGCCAACCCGTTTGAGCCCTATTACACTAACGTCGGCGCCGCTTCTTCCGCCCCGGTCTCGGTCGCCTCTCCCGTTTTGACTACCTGAATGTTACGGTAACGAGACATCCCGGTTCCGGCCGGGATCAGCTTGCCGATAATTACGTTCTCCTTCAGCCCCAAAAGGGGATCGGTCTTCCCTTTTATCGCGGCTTCGGTCAATACCCGGGTCGTTTCCTGGAAGGAAGCCGCCGACAGGAAGGAATCCGTCGCCAGAGAAGCTTTGGTGATTCCCAGCAGGACCGGGTAGGCCGTAGCCGGTTCCCCACCATTTTCAATGGTCTTAGTATTTTCCCGTTCAAAATCAAAAACATCGATTAACCCACCTGGCAACAGGTCGGTATCACCGGGTTCCTCGACTTTGACTTTGCGCATCATTTGCCGGACCATGACCTCGATGTGCTTGTCGTTGATATCCACACCCTGGAGGCGATATACCCGCTGCACTTCGCGGAGCAGGTATGTCTGTACCCCCTGGATCCCCCGAACCCTTAACAGGTCGTGGGGGTTTACCGAACCTTCGGTCAGCTCGTCACCAGCCGTTACCCGCATGTTTTCTTCGATTTTCAAACGGGAGCCATAGGGGATGGAATAATCATGCTCCTCACCGTCATCGGTGATAAGTTTCACGTCTTTACGTCCTTTGACATCGGTGATTTGCACCACCCCGTCCTGTTCGGCAATAACTGCCAGCCCTTTGGGTTTCCGCGCCTCGAAGAGTTCCTCAACCCGGGGCAGACCCTGGGTGATATCGTCCCCGGCCACCCCACCGGTGTGGAAGGTTCGCATGGTTAACTGAGTGCCGGGCTCGCCAATCGACTGGGCGGCGATAATGCCCACTGCCTCCCCAATTTCCACCAAGTGGCCGGTAGCCAAGTTCCGGCCGTAACATTTGCGGCAAACCCCGTAGCGGGTTTTGCAGGCCAGCACCGAGCGGATGAAAACCCGGTTGGGTAAAAGGCCTTTGTTGGCCAGGTATTCAATCCGTTCGGCAGCATCAACCGTAATTTCCTGTTCCAGTTCGGTCAACTTCTGGTTGGTCTCCGGATCCACAATTTCCTCTAAAGGATAGCGGCCGACCAGCCGGTCCGCGAGCCGCTCAATCAACTGCTTGCCATCGATAATCGGCTCCACCCAGATCCCGTCATCAGCCCCGCAATCAACTTCCCGGACGATCACATCCTGGGAAACATCCACCAAGCGTCGGGTCAAATATCCGGAGTCGGCGGTCCTAAGCGCAGTGTCCGCCAAGCCTTTGCGGGCGCCATGCGTGGAAATAAAGTATTCCAAAACCGTCAAGCCTTCCCGGAAATTCGCCTTGATCGGCAAGTCGATGATCCGCCCTGACGGGTCGGCCATCAGGCCCCGCATCCCGGCCAATTGGCGGATTTGCTGGATGTTACCCCTGGCCCCGGAGATCGCCATCATGTAAACCGGATTGAATTTATCCAATCCTTTGAGCAAAGCCTGGGTAACCGCGTCTGTCGTATGATTCCAGATGTCGATTACTTTTTGGTAGCGTTCCTCTTCGGTAATCAAGCCCCGACGGTACTGTTGCTCGACTTTTTCTACATCGGCTTCCGCTTGTTTTAATAGGGCTTTCTTTTCCGGCGGGATCTGAACATCGGTGATCCCGACGGTGATCCCGGCTTTGGTTGAGTAAGTGTAACCTAATTTCTTGATTCCGTCCAACAGTTGAGCGGTTTCCCCGATGCCAAGTTTATCGTAACAACGGGCCACAATATAGCCAAGTTGCTTTTTATCAATCACATCGTTGAAAAACCCGACCTTAGCCGGAATTACCGAGTCGAAAATTAGCCGGCCTACGGTAGTGGTCAAGCGACCCTTTTCGTCAAGCGCAATCGGGCCGGGCCGGGCATAAGCGAGAGCCTCGCGCAATTCCGGGGTCGGCCGGACGGAAATCTTGGCCTGTAGATCGATTACCCCGGCTTCATAGGCTAAAATAGCCTCTTCGGGTTCCGCGAAAACCTTGCCTTCACCTTTGCCCCCTTCCCTTTCCACGGTCAGGTAATAGGCTCCGATTACCATATCCTGGGTCGGTGTCGCCACCGGCCGCCCGTCTTTGGGATTTAGGATGTTGTGGGAAGAAAGCATCAAGGTTCTGGCCTCTGCCTGAGCCTCGGCGGACAAAGGCACATGCACCGCCATCTGGTCGCCGTCAAAGTCAGCGTTGTAGGCCGTACAAACCAAGGGGTGGATTTTTAAGGCGCGACCTTCCACCAAGACCGGTTCAAAGGCCTGAATCCCCAGCCGGTGCAAAGTCGGTGCCCGGTTGAGCAGCACCGGGTGTTTGGCAATAACGTCTTCCAATACATCCCAGACTTCGTTGCGTACTCGCTCCACCATCCGCTTGGCGCTTTTGATGTTGTGGGCGTGGCCTTCTTCGACCAGCCGCTTCATGACAAAGGGTTTAAACAGCTCCAAGGCCATTTCTTTGGGTAGGCCACACTGGTGTAAGGCCAGTTCCGGTCCGACCACAATCACGGAACGGCCGGAATAGTCAACCCGCTTACCCAGTAGATTCTGACGGAACCGGCCTTGCTTGCCTTTGAGCATATCGGACAAAGACTTCAAGGGACGATTACCCGGTCCGGTAACCGGCCGGCCCCGGCGGCCGTTGTCGATTAAGGCGTCAACCGCTTCCTGCAACATCCGTTTTTCGTTCCGGACGATAATGTCCGGGGCGCCTAAGTCCAACAACCGCTTCAACCGGTTGTTCCGGTTAATTACCCGCCGGTATAAATCGTTTAAGTCGGAAGTGGCAAACCGGCCACCATCCAACTGTACCATTGGCCGCAACTCCGGCGGAATTACCGGCACTACATCGACAATCATCCATTGCGGCTGGTTACCGGAATACTTGAAGGCTTCTGCGACTTCCAAACGGCGGATCGCCCGAACCTTGCGCTGTCCGGAAACTTCCCGCAACTCCTGGCGTAGCTCCCGGCACAAAACATCCATGTCCATCTCGACCAACAATTCTTTGATCGCTTCCGCGCCCATCCCCGCATGGAAACGGTTGCCGTGTTTTTCCCGGTTTTCCCGGAACTCCGTTTCGGTCAGCAGTTGTTTTTTCATTAAGGAGGTGTCGCCAGGATCAATCACAATATAAGAAACAAAATAGAGCACTTTTTCCAGGGACCGGGGCGACATATCCAGTAATAGCCCCATCCGGCTGGGAATCCCTTTGAAGTACCAGATGTGGGAAACCGGTGCTGCCAATTCGATATGGCCCAACCGCTCCCGCCGGACTTTGGAACGGGTCACCTCCACACCGCACCGGTCACAAACAATTCCCTTATAACGCACCCGTTTATACTTGCCGCAGTGACATTCCCAGTCCCGGGTCGGCCCAAAAATTCGTTCGCAAAACAGGCCGTCCCGCTCCGGCTTTAATGTGCGGTAGTTAATCGTCTCCGGTTTTTTTACTTCTCCACTGGACCAAGCCCGGATTTGATCCGGGGAAGCCAGCCCAATCCGCATCCGGTCAAAATTGTTGACGTCGAGCAAAAAGGTCGCTCCCTTCCGGTAATTTAGGCTTCTTCCAACTCTTCCAGGGCTTCATCAATGAGCCCTTCAGCCGTGTTCTCTTCCTCGTCGGCAGTCTCTGCATCAGTGTCTACCTCGTCACTGCCGCCGGTACCCGGTTTGGACTTTTCCCGCTCCCCTTGAATGTCCAGCCCCAGCTCCTTGGCGGTTTCGACCACATCTTCATCCGCTTCTTTGATCTCGATCTCCTGTTCGTCATCGGAAAGAATCCGGACATCCAGGCACAAGCTTTGCAGTTCTTTGATCAACACTTTGAAAGATTCCGGTACACCAGGTTCGGGAATATTCTCTCCTTTAACGATCGCCTCGTACGTTTTTACCCGGCCCACCACATCGTCAGACTTTACCGTCAGGATTTCCTGCAAAGTGTAAGCGGCGCCATAAGCTTCCAAGGCCCAGACTTCCATTTCCCCAAACCGCTGGCCGCCGAATTGGGCTTTACCGCCCAATGGCTGCTGGGTGACTAAGGAATAAGGTCCCGTCGACCGGGCATGGATCTTATCGTCGACCAGGTGGGCCAATTTGAGCACATACATATAGCCGATCGTAATCGGGCTGTCGAAAGGTACCCCGGTCCGGCCATCATAAAGGATGGTTTTGCCTATAGGCAGCTCCGGCCATGTTTCCCGCATATGCCGGGCGCGTTTGTCCCCGAGCGCAGCCACATTTAACTGGGGCATGCCGGCTTTACGCAGAAAATCAAAGATGTCCTGTTCGCTCGCCCCATCGAATACCGGTGTGGCCACCCGGATGCCTTTTTCCCCGGTCGGCCGGCCGTTAATCAAAAGACCCGGGTCCATGTTTTTCGCCGCCCACCCCAGGTGGCATTCCAAAGCCTGCCCAATGTTCATCCGGGAAGGCACCCCTAACGGGTTGAGCACAATGTCAACCGGGGTACCGTCGGGCAGGTAGGGCATGTCTTCTTCCGCCATGATCCGGGAGATTACCCCTTTATTGCCATGGCGGCCGGCCATTTTATCTCCTTCGGAGATTTTCCGTTTTTGGGCAATGTAAACCCGGACCAGCTGGTTTACTCCCGGTGCCAGTTCATCACCGTTTTCCCGGGAAAAGACCTTGACATCGACGACCTTCCCCGATTCCCCGTGCGGTACCCGTAAAGAAGTGTCCCTGACCTCACGGGCTTTTTCCCCGAAGATTGCCCGGAGCAACCGTTCTTCAGCGGTTAACTCGGTTTCCCCTTTCGGGGTGACTTTGCCGACCAGGATGTCCCCGGCCCGCACTTCCGCCCCAATCCGGATGATTCCCCGCTCGTCCAGGTCTTTTAACACCTCATCCCCAACGTTGGGAATGTCCCGGGTAATCTCCTCCGGTCCCAGCTTGGTATCCCGGGAATCACACTCGTATTCTTCAATATGGATCGTGGTAAAGTAGTCTTCTTTGACCAGTTTCTCGCTGACCAGGATGGCATCTTCGTAGTTATAGCCCTCCCAGGTCATAAAAGCCACAAGAACGTTCCGCCCCAAGGCCAGTTCCCCCTGATCGGTGGAGGGACCATCCGCAATAATTTGCCCGGTATGCACCCGGTCACCTTTACGGACAATCGGTTTTTGGTTAATACAGGTGCCTTGGTTGGAGCGCATAAATTTCAACAATTTATAATGTTCGGTCTGGCCGTCGTCACCCCGGATCAGAATTTCCTGGCTGGTCACCCGCTCGACAACCCCATCTTTACCGGTAATTAAGGCAACTCCCGAATCCCGGGCCGCCTTGTACTCCATCCCGGTACCCACATAAGGGGCATCCGTCCGTAAGAGCGGCACCGCCTGTCGTTGCATGTTGGCTCCCATTAAGGCCCGGTTGGCATCATCATGCTCCAAAAATGGGATCAGGGCGGTGGCGATGGAAACGACCTGTTTCGGTGAAACGTCCATATAGTCGACTTCACTGGTCGGCACGACCAAAATATCACTGCCATACCGGACGTTAACCTTGTTTTGGATGAACCGGCCTTCCGCATCCAAAGGGGCGTTTGCCTGGGCGACGACATATTTGTCTTCCTCATCAGCGGTTAGATAGTCAATTTGGGCGGTCACCAACCCCCGCTCTTTGTCCACCTTACGGTAAGGAGTTTCAATAAAGCCGAATTCGTTGATTCGGGCATAGGTGGATAAGGAGCCGATTAAACCGATGTTGGGACCTTCCGGGGTCTCAATGGGGCACATCCGCCCGTAGTGGGAATGGTGCACGTCCCGGACTTCGAAGCCTGCCCGCTCCCGGGAAAGGCCGCCAGGCCCCAAGGCCGACAAACGCCGTTTATGGGTGAGTTCCGCCAAAGGGTTGGTCTGGTCCATAAACTGAGACAGCTGGGAAGAACCGAAAAATTCCTTGATGGAGGCGACCACCGGCCGGATGTTGATTAACACTTGCGGGGTGATCATCTCGACATCCTGGATTGTCATCCGCTCACGGACTACCCGCTCCATCCGGGATAAACCGATCCGGAATTGATTCTGCAAAAGTTCTCCCACCGAGCGCAACCGCCGGTTGCCCAGGTGGTCGATGTCGTCCGGTTGCCCCTCACCATGCATTAATTTAAGCAACTGGTGGACAGCAGCTAAAACATCATCCCTGGTCAGGTGGCGGATATCCCGGTCCACTTCGATTTTCAGGCGTTTGTTCAGCTTATACCGGCCAACTTTGGCCAGATCGTAACGCCTTGAATCGAAAAACAGGGTTTCCAACAAGTTGCGGGCACTGTCCACCGTCGGTGGTTCGCCCGGCCGTAAACGCTTGTAGATTTCCACCAGCGCTTCTTCGGTGCTTTCGGTGTTATCCCGTTCCAAGGTGCCCCTGATCCGTTCGTCACCATCAAACAGGTCCAGGATCTGGGCATTGGTCGAATGCCCCAGAGCCCGGATTAAGACCGTGCCCGGTAGTTTCCGCGTGCGATCGACTCTCACAAATATGTAGTCGTTCACATCGGTCTCAAACTCGAGCCAGGCACCCCGGTTGGGGATGATCGTGGCACCATACACTTTTTTCCCACTGGGATCGGTCTGCTCGTTAAAGTAAACACCCGGTGAGCGCACCAGCTGGCTAACAATGACGCGTTCCGCCCCGTTGATGATAAACGTCCCTTTGGCCGTCATCAGGGGGAAATCGCCCATAAATACTTCCTGTTCCTTGACCTCACCGGTTTCCTTGTTGATCAGGCGTACCTTCACCCGCAAAGGGGCGGCGTACGTAACATCACGTTCCTTACATTCCTCAACATCGTACTTTGGTTCGCCCAGGTTATAGTCAATAAACTCCAACACCAGGTTACCGGTAAAGTCTTGAATCGGCGAAATATCGTGGAAAATCTCGCGTAAACCTTCCTTTAAAAACCACCGGTAGGAGTTTTGCTGGATCTCAATCAGGTTGGGCATGTCCATAACTTCTTGGATGCGGGCAAAGCTCCAACGTTCCCTCGCCCCCACTTTAATCGGATAAACCATCCGGTCTCACCTCTTGATTCGTGATAGGCAAAACAAAAGAAAGCCCAGCGGGGAAGTTAATCCTGCGAATAACCTCCTTACGGCACTGGGTTTCCTTCCTTAACCAGCAAATTGTGGCAAAAAGCTCCCTCCCCGGCGAGTATAAGCGAGCCGTTCTTTACAGTCAGATTCGTCCTGAGGTAGTTTTTCCCTAACCGAACCGCTTTATACCAGTGGTCCGGGGAATTTGTTATTTAAACCGTATAACCGGTATTTTCTGACCGCATTTTATAATGTTACTACACATTTCATTATATGTCAATAGGCCAAAAAACGGTTCCTGAAAAAAGAAAAGAACGCAGAGCAGGTTTTTTTGTTGGTCTCCGGTTCTCTGCGTCCTTTGTTATCCAGGTTTTTCTTACTTAATTTCGGCAGTGCCGCCGGCTTCTTCCAGTTTAGCCTTAACCGCTTCCGCTTCTTCTTTGGAAACTTTTTCTTTGACTGCCTTGGGCGCGCTGTCTACCAGTTCCTTAGCTTCTTTGAGACCAAGGCTGGTCAGTTCCCGGACCGCCTTAATCACAGCCACTTTCTTGTCACCGGTACCGGTCAGGATGACATCAAATTCCGTCTGTTCTTCCGCCACCGGCGCCGCCGCACCGGCCGGGGCCACTGCCATTGCTACCGGTGCAGCGGCACTGACGCCAAATTCTTCTTCAAACGCTTTGACCAGTTCGGCCAGTTCTAGAACGGTCAGCCCTTTGACCGCTTCGATAATCTCGTTAATCTTACTCATTTAATTAATCCCCCATTAGCTTAGATTTATCGTGGGGTCGTACCCCCACACA
>JAQWAU010000014.1:31325-40370 GCA_028707535.1 Heliobacteriaceae bacterium
TTGAATCCCGGCCAGGACCTGAGCCAGCAATACCTCGCGGGATGGCAAGTCGGCCAAGGCTTTGATGCTGATGACATCAACGACTTTACCTTCCAAAATGCCGGCTTTAATGGCAAAGTTTTTATTTTTAGTCCCTTTGATAAACTCGGTGATCAGTTTAGCCGGCATCACCGGGTCATCATAACCAAACACAATGGCGGTAGGTCCTTCGAGATAGGGTTCCAACCCCTTAATCCCGATATCGTTGGCCGCGATCTGGACCATTGTGTTCTTTAGTACCTTGAACTCCACGCCCGCATTACGCATTTTGGCGCGCAGTTCGGTCGCTTCCTTGACCGTAAGACCCCGGAAATCCACAAGCACACAGGCCTGGGCCTTTTCCAGCCGTTCACGGATCCTTGCAACAACTTGGCTTTTTTCAGTAATGTTGGGCATCTGGGCACGTTCACCCCCTTTGGCAACCCAATGAGAAAAGCCCCCACCAACGACAGCAGAGGCTTGAACGCACCAGAAAGATCCAGCCCGGATAAATCGGCAATCTTTCTGGCGTGAATCACCTCGGCAGGCATTCTTAGGCCGCCCGTGACGGCACCTGCTGTCTACAGCGAAGTTTTTTCCCGGTTAAATTTATCCCCATGATTTTCATGGTAAACATTATTTGCCACGAAATCAATTAAGGCCCTGTTACTGGTTTTGGACAGCGTGTGGTTTCAGCGGGTTAATCCGAACACCCGGGCCCATCGTGGACGAAAGGGTAATACTCCGAAGGTATTGGCCTTTAACGGCCGCCGGTTTCACTTTGATGAGCGTTTCCAGCAAGGTCTGGTAGTTTTCCAACAGTTTTTCGATGGGGAAAGAGGCTTTGCCCAATGGCGCGTGAATAATCCCCGTCTTATCAACCCGGTATTCAATCTTGCCAGCCTTAACCTCTTGAACCGCCCGGCCCACATCGAAAGATACCGTACCAGTTTTTGGGTTGGGCATCAGGCCTTTGGGCCCCAAAAGCCGGCCCAGCTTACCAACCATCCCCATGACATCAGGTGTGGCCACGGCAACGTCAAACCCGAACCACCCGCCCTGGATTTTTTCTACCAGGTCTTCCGCCCCGACAAAATCGGCCCCGGCCGCCTCGGCTTCCTTGGCTTTATCGCCTTTGGCAAATACAGCCACCGTTTGCGTTTTACCGATGCCATGGGGTAGAACAACCGCCCCCCGGATCATCTGGTCGGAGTGCCGGGGGTCAACCCCCAGGCGGAAGGCAACCTCGATCGTTTCGTCAAATTTGGCGGTGGCCATACTTTTGACCAACTCCATCGCCGCAACTGATTCCAGCGGATTGGTATTGTCGATCTGTTTGACTTTGTCTACATACTTTTTACCGTGTCTCGGCATAATCTTTACCTCCCCGTGGTCTTAACGGACTTAAGTCCTCCCACAAGTTTTTGTCGCGGGGTCGTACCCCCACACAATTTACAAACAATTTGTCCCGGGGTAGCTGTCCCGGCGGTTGCTTGCCGCAAGCGAGCGATTTAGGCGGAGCCTGCCGATAAGCATTCGCAGGCCGGGAGCGTCGTGAGGCTCATTCTATTAAGGAATACCCCAAATGTTTGAGCCGAACCGCGGACGGCCGAGAATGCAGGCAGGTGAAGCCTTCAGCGAGCGGCGGCAACAACCGCCCCAACCGCTTTACGCTTCTACGACCTCAATGCCCATACTGCGGGCAGTGCCTTCAATCATCAACATGGCCGCCTCAACATTCGCGGCATTTAAGTCTTTCATTTTAAGCTCGGCAATTTCCCGCACTTTGTTCCGGGGTACCTTGCCGACTTTTTTCACGTTCGGATTGCCGGAAGCTGTTTCAATACCCGCCGCCTTTTTCAATAAGACGGATGCGGGTGGTGTCTTCGTAATAAAAGTGAAAGACCGGTCGTCGTAAACGGTGATCTCCACCGGGATAATCAGGCCGGCTTGCGCAGCGGTCATTTCATTGTATTGCTTGCAAAACGCCATGATATTGACCCCGTGCTGACCTAACGCCGGGCCGACCGGCGGAGCAGGGTTTGCTTTGCCTGCCGGACACTGCAATTTTACGACCGCTACTACCTTTTTCGCCATAACTAATTCCACCTCCTTGCCAGCGCTGTTCCCGCCTAAATCTTTTCTACCTGGGAAAAATCAAGTTCCACCGGCGTATCCCGGCCGAACATTGAGACCAACACCTTCAGCTTACCTTTTTCCGGTTGGACCTCTTCGATAACGCCGACAAAATTTTCAAAAGGCCCGGAAACCACCCGAACATTTTGCTTCAGTTCGAAATCATGACGGGTGCGGGCTTCATCCATACCCATAGACCTTAAAATGCTGGCCACTTCAGAGGGTTGTAGGGGAATAGGTTTAGCCCCGGTACCGACGAAGCCGGTTACACCCGGGGTATTCCGCACCACATACCAGGAATCGTCAGTCATGACCATTTCTACAAGTACATAGCCCGGAAACACTTTCCGTTTCGTGACCTTACGTTTACCGTTCTTTAGCTCGATTTCGTCTTCCATCGGCACCAGGATCCGGAAAATCTTGTCTCCCATGTTCATCGATTCAACCCGGCGTTCCAGGTTAGCTTTGACCTTGTTTTCATACCCGGAATAAGTATGAATGACAAACCAGTATTTTTCTATATTACTCATACAAATGGCTCAAGGCAAAGCCCAAGGCCTCGTCAACGATAAAAATCATAAACCCAACGATAATTACAGCGACAACGACCACAGCAGTGTAAGTAACCACTTCCTTGCGGGTAGGCCAGTGGACTTTTTTGAGTTCGCTCCACACCCCCCGGAAGTATGTTTTTATTCCGTCGATGTTTACCCGGGGTGCCGGTTTTTTCGCCGACTCTTTAGCCGGCACCGCCTTTTGCCCTTTTTCGGTTTTTTCCGGCCGCGCCAGTTTTTTTACTTCACCCACAGGACTTCCCTTTCTTAAACTCCCCAACCACTACGAAAAAGACCCTACTTGGTCTCTTTGTGAACCGTTTGGGTCTTGCACCACTTGCAGTACTTTTTCATTTCCAGACGGTCTGGGTCGTTCTTCTTATTTTTATTGGTCATATAATTACGGCGCTTGCACTCCGTGCAGGCCAAAATAACGCCCACGCGCACTAACTTGCACCTCCCGTCCCGATTGACAAAACCACCCAGGGGGTGGTTCCATTTTGCCCATTGCCTTGATTACTTTAGCATAAGCAAAACGGGAAGTCAACAAATTTTGTGCCCTTATCCCACGCATTACTCCGGTTTGTTTAATACCAGTATTCACCTTTTATTCGCGAACTAATCAAAACAAAAAGCCCTCCCACAACTCCCGGGGAAGGCATAATGCCGCAATCCTATCGGGCTAAACTGGTTCACCGGCAATATTCTTGGGTATAAAACGCACTTCCGAGACCTTTTCTTTCAGCCCCTGCTCTGCCGCCATCCGCTCTTCATCCCGGTTCTCCAGATATTTTTCCAGTTTCCGTTTGACCCGTTGCAAGGCGTTATCAATTGACTTGACATGGCGCTTCAGGTCGACCGCGATTTCTTGATAGGATTTACCCTCAAGATACGACATTAAGACTTTCCACTCCAGGGAACTTAAGATTTCCCCCATTTTTTCTTCAATGTCGCCAAACTCTTCCCGGCTGATAATCAATTCTTCCGGATCCGTAATCCGGGTACCGGAAATGACATCAAGCAAGGTCCGGTCGGAGTCCTCATCATAAATCGGCTTGTTTAAGGAAATGTAGGAGTTAAGGGGAATGTGTTTTTGGCGGGTGGCCGTCTTTATGGCTGTGATGATCTGCCGGGTAATACATAATTCCGCAAAAGCCCGAAAAGACGAAAGTTTATCACACCGGAAGTCACGGATCGCTTTGTAAAGCCCAATCATGCCTTCCTGAATGATATCCTCCCGGTCAGCCCCGATCAAAAAGTAAGACCGCGCTTTGGCCCGTACAAAGTTCTTGTATTTGTTGAGCAAAAATTCAAGGGCTTCCTCGTCGCCCTCTTTGGCCAACTCTACCAGTTCTTCGTCTGCCAGCAGGTCAAAGCTGTCCGTTACTTCTCTCTGGGCAATCAAAATCAACGCCTATCGCCTCCAACACAAAGTGTTCCCCCCCAGGCGGGTTGTCCGCCAGGAATAATCATATTATACCCGAAGGGGATTTCCACGGTCAAGGACTGTCCCCGACCACTTATTCCCTGGACACCGTTTAGCCCCGCCGAATTTTCTCCAAACGCCGGCGGACATCCTCCGCCAAGCGGCTATCTAAAGGGTTCCGCTCCCCACCTAAACGGTAAAAATCCTCCCTTTCCCGGAGTACATTGCGCACCTGGGCGAACAACTCCCGCACCGGTAACCGGTAGGCTCCTTTACCTAACGAAATCGTTTGCTCCAAAGCATCGCCGGTGGCCACCCATACCTTCGTTTCCGGTGGCAACCGCCCCAAACACCGCTCGATATACCGGTCGGCGGTCTCGTCCTCACGGGTGTAAACCACCGTAACCGCGACCGATTCCTCTACGTGTTCCACGCCCCCTTTGACCTGGTGGGCGTCAAAGACCAAAATTACCTGCACCCCCTTCCACGCACCATATTCAGCCAAAATGGCCATTAATTTGTCGCGGGCGTGTTCAAAACTGCGCTCCCGCAAGGAGGCCAGTTCAGGACAAGCATAAAGGGCGTTATAGCCGTCAACGATTAAGAGTTCGGACATGGCGGTAACCCGGTGCGGCGAACCCGTTCGTACATCAACAACGCACCGGCAGTCGCAGCGTTCAGTGATTGGAGCCGGCCTTTCATGGGAATGGAAACTAGAAAGTCACAGTGGTCCTTCAGCAGCCGGGAAATACCTTTGCCTTCACTGCCAACAATCAAGCCAACCGGTCCGCTAAAATCCTGTTCGTAAAACGGCCGTTCAGCAGCCGCATCACCGCCAATAATCCACAAACCCGCATCTTTAAGCGCCGTTACCGTCTGGACCATATTGGTCACCCGGGCAACGGCAAGGTGCTCGACGGCGCCTGCCGCCACTTTGGCCACGGTCTCGGTTAAGCCGACTCCGTGCCGTTTGGGAACGATCACCCCATGCACCCCGGCGCCTTCCGCCGTCCGGAGCAAAGCCCCAACATTTTGCGGATCGGTAAGTTCATCCAGGATGAGGATAAATGGGGCCTCTCCCCGCTCCCGGGCTAAGTTCAAGATGTCCGCCACGGTAGCGTATTCTTTGGGGGCAACGTAAGCAAGGACCCCTTGGTGCCCACGCCCTCCCCGGCGGTCGAGCACCTCCCGGTCCACCTCAATCACCGGAATTCCGGCCGTCCGGGCCAAACCGGTAATCTCCCGTAAGGAACCATGGCGCACCCCTTTGGCCACAACCAGTTTGTTTATCGGCCGGCCCGCCTTAAAGGCCTCCAACACAGGTTGGCGACCGATCAAGACGTCTTCCCGCTCCATTTCCGCCGGGTATGGCGGCCGTTCCCTTTGTTGGCCCCTGTCCGAGCGGAGGGATGCGTCCGGACGATTTTTGATCCGGCTTTTATCCATCAGTTTATTTCGACTCCTGTTCTTGGCCCCGCAAGTTCTTCACTCTTCCACAAGACATTGCCCCTTCCGGACATTCCCCCGTGGTCTCGCAAGGAGCTCCTGCCAAGGTGAAAAGCTGTGGCGCCACTTTTTTTACTTCGGCCAACATTAAGCCAGCCAGTTGCCGGATTTCCCATTGGGCCCGGGTACAAAGCCGGTGGGTGAAAAAGTTGAGCAAACTCCGGGTGTTAAAAGTGCAAACAATCGCCGTAGTGCAAGCATTGGGTAGGACATACCGGGCATCCTCCGGTGGAACACAAGCAGCCAGTTCGCTGTAGGCCCGGGCAATTTCCGCCATTAAAGCCTCGAATTTTGCCCGGGCTTCCGGGTTGGCCGCAACCGCCGGGGGCACAACGTAGTCAAAAGCATCTTCCCGGACGTAACGTTGCGACCGCTGGCTGTAACTGGCAATCCGGTGCCTGACCAGCTGGTGGCTGGTCACCCGGGAAATGCCGCTAACCGCAAAAGTAAAGCTGGCGTGCTCCAAAGGAGAAAAATGCCCCATACCCACCAGTTTGTCCAATAAAGCAGCCGACTTTTTCCCGGTCATCCCCGCAAATAAATTCTGCGGGTCATCAGCCGAATAGCACAACCGGGCAGCTGCGGCCACGGTGCGCTCCGGATCAGGCGTATAAGCAATCAGACTAACCTGCACAATATCACCCCAATTTCGAAACAATTTAAGGCCCAACCCTTAAGGTAAAGAGGCTTCGACAACTTTTTCCCGACGGTTGCTTGCCGCAAGCGAGCGATTTAGGCGTAGCCTTCAGCGACCGGCGGCAACAACCGCCTAACCAACCGCCTCCTCCAAGTACGGCCGGATTACATCCAGGCGTTCCGGCGCCGTTAAAGCCCAATAGCCGGCCAAACATTCCAAGCCGGTAGCCAACCGGTAGGTGCCGACATCGGTGGATTTGGGGCATCGCCCGGTATCGGCGTTCCGGCCCCGGCGGACCCAGTTTTTTTCTTCGGGGGTCAACCGGGGCTCCAACCAACGGAGTAAAGCCACCTGGGCAGTTGCACACACCAAACCGACCGTCGCCTGGTGCAAATCTTTCACCTTGACGATCCCGGCATCCAGGAGAAAACGCCGGACATAAAGTTCAAAGGCGGCATCTCCCAGATACGCCAGCACCGGCGGGGACGGGAGTTCCGCGGGCAAGCGGCGGGACCAGTCTTTGGGTTCGGTCATCGCCGCCATTATCCCTGTTTCCAGCGGGTACCCTGGGCGGTATCTTCTAAAACAACCCCCAGGGCTTTTAACCCATCCCGGATCTGGTCGGCGGTAGCCCAATCCTTTTGGCGACGGGCGGCTAAGCGCAAATCAATCAAAAGGGCCATCAACCCCTCAACCAAGCCATCCGCACCACCGGTCGCTGCTCCCCCGGCCAGATCCAACCCAAAGACACCGGCCAACCGGTCAAATGTTTCGCCCACATTTTCGAGCAACCGGTAGTCTTTGGCCGTCAAGCCGGCTGTGCCGCCGTGCAGGAAAGCATTAGCCTCCCGGGCCAAATCAAACAAGGTAGACAGGGCCAGGGCGGTATTGAAATCGTCATCCATCGCTTCCCGAAAACCACGCTCGGTAGCCGCCAATTGGCCCGCCAGTTTTTCCTGCCCAGCAACACCACCGTCACCGGCCACAGGTACCCCTGCCGCCGCCGCTTCGGTAATCAGCCGCCGGCTGGTCCGGAGCCGTTCAAGACCCTTTTGGGCCGCCATTAACTTCCCATCATCAAAATCCAAAGGGCTGCGATAATGGGTCGACAACAGGTAAAACCGGATCACATCCCCGGGAAACTTGGCCAGAATCTCCCTCAAGGTAAAAAAATTACCGAGAGACTTGGACATCTTTTCCTGGTTAATCGTAATAAATCCGTTGTGCAGCCAGTAGCGGGCCATAGGGCAACCCCCGGTGGCCGCCTCAAACTGGGCAATCTCATTTTCATGGTGGGGGAAAATTAAATCCTGGCCCCCGCCGTGAATGTCAAAACCGTTGCCCAGAAACTTCCGGGCCATCGCCGAACACTCAATATGCCAGCCCGGCCTGCCCGGACCCCACGGACTGTCCCAGGCGGGCTCCCCTGGTTTCGCCCTTTTCCAAAGCGCAAAATCCATGGGATGATGTTTGCGTTCATCCACCTCAACCCGGCTCCCTGCCTGCAGGTCATCCAGGGAGCGGCCGGACAGCTTGCCGTAAACCTTGAAACTGGGAAGGGAGAAAAAAACGTCCCCATCCACTTCATAGGCGTTACCTTTGGCCACCAGCTCTTTAACCATTTGAATAATTGCCGGCATGTTTTCGGTAACCTTGGGATGAACCGTTGCCGGGCGGACATTCAAGGCCTTGGCATCCGCATAATACTCCCCCACAAAACGGGCCGCCAAGGCTACGGGGTCTGTCCCGGTTTCCGCAGCCCGGTTGATGATTTTATCATCAATATCGGTAAAATTCTGGACGTAGACTACCTCATAGCCGATGTGTTCCAGATACCGGCGGATAGTGTCGAAAACCACTAAAGGCCGGGCGTTTCCCAGGTGAATATAGTTATACGTGGTCGGTCCGCAAACATACATCCGGACCCGGCCGGCCTCAAGGGGCACAAACGTCTCTTTCGCCCGGCCCAGAGTATTGTAAACTTTGAGACTCACCGGCTTCTCCCTCCAATTTTGCCAAACGTTCTTCGAGGTGACCGACCTTCCGTTGCAAGCACAAAATCATGGCCGCCACCGGGTCAGGCAGGTCGTTGTGGGCCAAGTCCACCTCGCGGCGTTTACCCGACTTGACACTAACCCCATTACGGACAACCACTTTGCCGGGAACCCCGACGACAGTGCAGTCATCCGGCACTTCTTTTAAGACAACCGACCCTGCTCCTATTTTAACATTGTCCCCGACCCGAAAAGAACCTAAAACTTTTGCTCCCGCCGAAATTACTACATTGTTGCCAATTGTCGGGTGGCGCTTCCCTTTTTCTTTACCGGTCCCCCCCAGGGTCACTCCCTGATACAAGGTCACATTGTCCCCAACCTCTGCCGTCTCCCCAATCACCACCCCGGAGCCATGGTCGATAAAAAGCCCGTTCCCAATCCGGGCCCCCGGGTGAATCTCAATCCCGGTCAGCCAACGGTTGAACTGGGAGAGCAGGCGGGGCAGAATTACCAACCGGCGCTTGTACAGCCAGTGGGTCCCCCGGTGCAATAAAATCGCGTGAAAACCAGGGTAACAGAGGATTACTTCCCAAGCAGACTTGGCTGCCGGGTCACGCTCAAAAACCACCTGGATGTCCTCACGGATCCGTTTAAACATATGCTTGTTCCCCCCCTTAAGACTGGCAAAAAAATTAACCCTCGCCTCCTTAATCCAGAGGCGAAGGTCAATTCGCGGTTCCACCCTGTTTGACGCCCGATCGGCGTCCGCTTAGG
>JAQWAU010000015.1 GCA_028707535.1 Heliobacteriaceae bacterium
CGCTTCGGTTGCGGCGATGCTGCTGACCACGGAAGCGATTGTGGCCGATAAGCCGGAGAAAAAAGATGCGCTCCCGATGATGCCGCCAGGTGGTATGGGTGGCATGGGCGGCATGGACATGATGTAATAAACCCGAACGGGAAAAAAAGCGGGAGACCAGACAGAAGGTCTCCCGCTTTTTTACGTTTTTGCGGGCAAGGTGTGGGCAACGAGAACGGCCATTTCCGCCCGGGTTACGGTCTGGTCGGGTTTGAAACAGCCATCTTCAAATCCCTGAACCCACCCTTGCGTGGTAAGAGTGGCGATCGCCCGGGCGGCAAAATGATTAAACGGTACGTCCGGGTAGTAAAGAGGTTGGCTAAGGGTCAAACCATAGGCTTTTTGCACCAAGAGGGCCATTTCCGCCCGGGTGACGGGCTGATCAAGGTCGAGGCTGCCATCGGGGCGACCGGATAACCAGCCGGCCCGGAAGGCCCGTGTGGCGGCATCATGGGCCCAATGTCCGGGAGGGACGTCAATAAACGGAAGAGATGCACCAGGTGGTAGGTTAAGCGTTTGGGCAAGCAGGTAGATGGCTTCCGCCCGGGTGACACCACGGTCCGGATCAAAGCGCCCATCCGGGGTACCGGCAGCGAGACCGGTAGAAACCAACCGGGCAATGTCTTTGACGGCCCAGTGGTTTTTCGTATCGCTGAAGGCCAGGTGTTGCAGCCAGGGCCCAAAATTCGGCCAAAGTTTCGGATCCTCAAAACCGAGCCGCCACGCTGCCACCCCGGCCAAGTTATAACGGTGGGTCAGCCCGATCTTGGCTTGCAGGGTGGTCTGGTTTTCTAACCATAATTCGTGGGTGCCGGCGGCATCTTCGAATTGCAGGCGGAAAACACCTTTTTCCGGCCGCCATTCCAGGGGGGTGGCGTTAAGGGCAGCCAATTTGAGAGCTTCCGAATACCCGATTCCTGTGCCATTTTGGCCGTTAATCCAGTGACGTCCGTAAAACGGCAACCCCAGTAAGGTTTTTCCCGGTGGCATCAGCAAGCTCAGATTAGCCACAACCCGGTCTACCCAGCTTAAAGAAGCTACCGGACCGGGTTCCGAATTGGCCCAATGTTCATCGTAAGCCATAATGATCACCCGGTCGGCCGTTGCGGCAATTTGTTGATAATCATAAGCGGCCGCCCAGCCGGCCGGGTTAGGGTTGGCTGTCGCCGGAACCGCAACGGAAAGTTGTTTACCCCGGGAGTGTAATGGTTGGGCCAAGGCCTGAAGAAAGGAAACAAAAGCCGCTTTATTTCCGGGACTAAAGTTTTCCAGATCGATATTTACGCCGTCACAGCCGGTTTGGTCGATAAAAGCAATGATTTCAGCTACCAAAGTGGCCTGGCGTTCCGGGCTTAAGGCCAGATCACCGGCGGTACGGTCGAAGTGATTCGTTAGGTAAGGGTAGGCTTTAAGCCCCCCTTGGTGCAACCAGTCTAAGAACCTTAAGTCCTGCCGGGTATGGAGCAGGCCGGTTTCATCAGTTTCCAGCCAAGGAAGAAAAACGCCGTTAAGGCAGCCTTTTGCGGCTAGTACCTGCTTTTGGAAGGCCGAACCGTTGCCATATAAATAAGCGTAGGCTTGTTTATCGCCGGTGGCAGCCAGCCGATCAGCGGATTCCTGAGCTTCAGCCGGACTGCCTGGTAATCGGGCCGCGCTGGACGGAATAACCGCAATGGTCAAAATTAACAACATGACCAACCAAGATTTTAGGCGCATCGCAAACTCCTTTTGTCGTGGGGATGTTTTTGCCCGGTTAAGGGAAACATGACCAAAGGTGGAATTTCAAGGGCTAGAGATGTTGCCGGAGGTAGTTTGGGGGTCAGGCAGGATCTCCAAGGTACCTAAAATGCGGGTTTTCGGGCCGTAGACAACGATGACTTTTTGCTGCCACTGCAATGTGGGTACAAGGGCTGACTTAGGGGTGTGAAGAGTAACCGCCCGGCCTTCAATTTCCAGGTGAATATCCCGGTTGCCGGTATCACCCCGGCCGAGGAAGCGGCCTTCCGCCTGAGCCGGGTGGGCCGTGTCCCAAAAAGCACAGTAGGCGTCCACGGCTTTTACAACCAGTCCACCAAAGGCAACAAAAAAAACCAGGATTAAGCTCAGCATCAGAGCTTTGGTCCGCCAGAAACCGCCATCGTTTAACGGGGGCCGTCGAGAAACCAGCTGAAAATAGGCCTGCAAGATCAGGAGGATTGTGGTGGCGCCAGTGGCAAACAGAAATGCCAGGCAGGCATCCCGGTAGGAAAAACCAGCCAAGACCCGCCAAAAAGTTGGCGGGTTTGCAAATTGAAAATAGGCCGCAAAAATGCCGCATACGATAAAGCCGAGCACACAAGCAAGCAAGAGGGACATAACCAAGAATTGAAGAGGCTTTTTGATCCGTAACCGGCTTTTGCGTCGCCGATGGGTAACAGCTTTGCGGTGTCTAGGTGTTCTTGCCAAAATGGCTCCCCCCTGTCGAGATTCTTTCGCCGGAAACGGGAGTTTTTCCTGCCTGGCCAAGGGGTGAAAAATGGAAAGGAAGGGTCTGCGGAAAGGAGGAGAATAGGTGCCCCGGGTGGAAAAATAAAAGGTCGGCGGAAAAAATTTCTGCTTTAGGGGGGATGGCCATGACTACAACCGGCGAAATTCCCCGTATTTCCCGTACGGTAATAACGGGCAAGGGTTATGTACACATCAATAGTTCTGTTGCTCCGGAGGAAGTTTCTAAATACCGGATGGACTTGGGGTTGGATGTTTTTCGGCCTCCCGAAGAACAAAAAAGGGCCTTAATGGATATCGCCGCTTTGCCGGAAGGCCGGGTTGTTTTAGCAGTTGCCGGTAATTTAATTATCGGCTATGTAACGTTTCACCCCCCGGAGGAATTTGCCCGCTGGGCGGTGGAAAAGGTACCCCGGATGATGGAGATGGGAGCAATCGAGGTCAGCAGGGATTGGCGTAATTTGGGATTAAGTGCGATTTTGTTGGCCACTGCTTTTGCTGATCCGGCTTTGGAGGATTACATCGTTATCGCTACCGAGTACTATTGGCATTGGGATTTAAAAGGAAAAGACCTAAGTGTTTGGGAATACCAGAAAATGCTAGAATGGCAATTTGGCCGTGTTGGGTTGTGCCGGGTTGGTACGGATGAACCGGACATTCTGGCCCACCCCGCCAATATGCTGATGGCTCGGGTGGGGAGCCGGGTTCCTTTTGAGGTGGTTGTTCTGTTTGAAGATTCCCTTTATCAGGAACACTGGATGTTTTGACCGGGGGAGAGCAAGAATGGCTGGATGTCCTTTGTTCATTTATTCGCCACGTCTGTTGGGTTATCGCTTTGGCCCGGCACACCCGTTCGATCCCTTGCGCTTGGAGGTGACGGTAGACCTGATCCGGCAATGCGGTCTTTTGGCTTCGGACCAGGTTGTTGAACCGGAACTTTGCAGTCGTGAGGATTTGGTTCTAATCCATCATGAACGGTTCCTCGATGCGTTGGAGCTAGCCAGCCGGCAAGCGGCACCCCCGAATTTGTTACATATTTACGGCTTTCATTCCGACGATTCACCGGCTTTTCCCGGGATGGCCGAGGCAAGCCGGTTAATTGTGGGGGCTACCTTGCTCGGAGCAAAATTAATCATGGCGGGTAAGGCCAACCATGTTTTACAGATATCCGGCGGCTTACACCATGCAGGGCGGAATCGGGCCTCGGGTTTCTGTATTTTAAATGATGCCGCCGTTGCCATTGCGTATTTGCAGCGGCATTTCGGTTTGCGGATTGCCTATATCGACACCGATGCCCACCATGGTGACGGGGTGCAGGCGATTTTTTACGATGACCCGACTGTGCTCACGATTTCCATTCACGAGAAAGGCCGGTTTTTATTCCCGGGGACCGGTGACGTAGAAGAACGTGGCCGGTTTGCGGGGTATGGATTTTCCTTTAATCTACCTTTGGAACCCTATACCGAGGATGATTCTTACATTGAGGTTTATGAGCAAGCGGTAGAGCCGTTGATTGCGGCTTTTAAACCAGACCTGATCTTGACCCAAAATGGTTGTGATGGTCACCACCTTGACCCGTTAACCCATTTGGCGTTGACCACCCGTACGTATGAAACAATCCCGAAACTGGTGCACCGGCTGGCGCATAAATACTGTGCAGGACGTTGGTTGGCCTTGGGTGGCGGCGGTTATGACCATTGGCGGGTGGTGCCGCGCGCTTGGACTTTGTTATGGGCGGAAATGAACGATCAGACTGTTCCCGACCAATTGCCCTTACCGTGGCAGGTCCGCTGGCAGCCGTACAGTCCGGTTCCATTGCCGGTCCGCCTTCGGGATGGGATAAACGAATTCCCGCCGATTCCCTGGCGGGAGGCGATTACGGCGAAAAATCGGGCTACCTTGCAACAAGCGTTGCGGGGGGTGGCAGAATTAATTGCCAGCCAAATTGGTGAGTGAACTGACCATCCTTTTTTGACAGGGCAAGGTGGCGTCCGGTATACTAATATATTAATTGGCAACTACCACTAAGAGCGGAAAAGCGGATACCGGCAAGGTAAACGTAGGTTGGAAGGGCGGAAAAGAAGTGGCCCTCAGAGTAAACATTACTAGTTTGGGCTGTGCCAAAAACCGGGTTGATACCGAGGTTATGCTGGGGCTTTTGCGGACCGCCGGTTTTCTTGTTACTACCCGGGTAGAAGAGGCAGCGGTGCTGATTGTAAACACCTGTGGGTTTATTACCCCGGCCAAAGAAGAATCAATCGGGGCAATTTTGGAGTTGGCGCAGTTCAAGGAAACCGGAAAATGCCGCCTTTTACTGGTCGGTGGTTGTTTGGCGCAGGGGTATGCCCCGGAACTAGCTGCGGATTTACCGGAGGTAGACGGCTTTTTCGGCCCGGGTGAAGTGGGGGACATTGTCCGGATTGTCCGGGAGGCTTGGCAAGGCAAACGCCAAAACCGGGTTGGCCCACCGGCATATTTATACGACCATACCACCCCACGGGTGCTTTCTACGCCAAAACACTATGCTTATGTAAAAATTACCGAAGGCTGTGACAACCGGTGTAGTTATTGCGTGATCCCGGCCTTAAGGGGATCTTTGCGTTCCCGGATGCCGGATTCGGTTGCCCGGGAAGTGCAGGGTTTGGTCCGGCGCGGGGTGCAGGAAGTTTTGTTGGTTGGCCAGGATACTACCCGGTACGGGTATGACCAGGAATCTAATGCCGGACTTGCGGATTTGATTCCCCGGTTAGCCGCTGTCCCCGGCTTAAAATGGTTGCGTCTTTTGTACTGCCACCCGGCCCATTTTACCCGCCGGTTGATCGAAGCGATGGCTGCCGAGGCGAAAGTTTGCCGGTATGTTGATCTACCTTTACAGCATGCGGATGACGAAATCTTGCGGCAGATGAACCGGCAGGTTACCCAACGGCAAATCCGGGAATTGGTTCGGGAGCTGCGGGCAAATCTACCGGGGATTGCGATTCGCACGACTTTTATCGTTGGTTATCCCGGGGAAACGCCGGCTAAGTTTCAAACCCTGTTGGATTTTTTGGCCGAAATGCGGTTTGACCGGGTGGGTATTTTTACATATTCCCGGGAAGAAGGGACCCCGGCCGGCCGGCAAAAGGACCAGATCCCCGAAGCGGTGAAAGAGGAACGGTATCACCAGGCGATGGCTTTGCAACAACAAATTTCTTATTCTTTGCAGCAGGCTTGGGTTGGGCGGGAAATTGATGTTTTAGTGGAAGCAGTCCTTGCTCCCGGACTGTTCCGGGGCCGCAGTGAACGTGAAGCGCCTGAGGTTGACGGTCACATTGAATTCCGGGGTAAGGGTTGGCGTCCCGGCCAATGGGCGAGGGTGAAAGTTACGGCTGCCGGGCACTATGACCTGATGGGAGAAGCGCTGAATGAACCTGGCGAATAAGGTTACCTTGTTGAGGATTCTCTTTGTTCCGGTATTTATGGTTATTTTACTGATCCCGGAGCTGCCTTACCGGGAGTATTTGGCTGCCGGTGTTTTCATTTTGGCGGCCAGTACCGATGGGTTGGATGGCTACATTGCCCGGTCCCGGAAACAGATCACTCGTTTGGGGACCTTGTTAGACCCGTTGGCGGATAAATTATTGGTGTCGGCCGCTTTGATTTCTTTGGTCGAACTGGGCAAAATATCCGCATGGGTTGCTGTGGTGATTATTGGCCGGGAATTTGCGGTAACCGGTCTGCGGGCGATGGTGGCCGGCGAAGGGTATTCGGTAGCCGCCAGCGGACTAGGGAAGTTGAAGACTGTCTTTCAAATTATCGCGGTGGTGGCAATTCTGGTTGATGATGTGCTCAGTATTGTCATCCCCCTCCCGTTGGCCCAGACTATTTTGTATTTAGCGGTGCTCTTTACCATTTGGTCTGGTGTAGACTACTTCATAAAAGCGAAGGAGAAGCTGCAAAACCGGTTGGATATGTAATTCCAGCCGGTTTTTTTCCAGGGCTTCCCTAAGGAATTCGGGCCGGTTAGCTTGTATAATGGAACACAACATCTGTTTGCAGTTGGAAAATTGGGGTCCGGTGCGGGTTTTTGTTTTTTATCAGGAAGGGGCAGGAGAACTTGCTGAAGGGAATTAGTTGGCAACGGGTCGGCATTTTCACCTTGGTTGCCTTGCTGCTGTTTTTTGGCGGCCAGGTCTTATATGAACACTTTGTGGTTAAACAGGCCTTAAACCAGGCGATTGCCTCTATAGCCCCAGAGGGGGAGGTACAGTACCGGAAAGACGGTGCTTGGACGATTGTAGAAATATCGCCTGGTCAGTGGGTGGACTTGGCTGATGGTTATCGTCAAGTGCTACAGCTTAGCCGGGAACAATTCGGGCCTAATATTCAGGTAGAAGTTCATGATTTACCCAATCCCGAATTGGAGCTTGTCTGGGCTGAATTGCAGTTCCCAGTTTTTCAGGGGATCGCTACCGGTGATTTTATCAGGATGAAGGCAGAGGCGGATGGCTTGTTTTCGGGGATGACCGGTCTGCAGGGGAAGATTTCGCTGGACAAAGAAAACGTTTACGTGCAATTGAAAAAGGGGGATAGTTATCTGTACCGGATCATCCCCCGGGAAAACAGAGGTGAACCACGTTGAACCGCACCGGCAAAGCAATTCTGATTGAAGTGGCGATGGGTCTTGGTATCGCTGCGGTTCTTTTTCTTTCTTACAAAATTATGAACCCATTGCCCTTACTGGTGGTCATGATTCTGGGGCTGGGTGGTTATTTTTTGGCGCAACGCCAGGGTTTGGGGCAGAGTTTGGGTAATTACGAAGCAGATACTAGTTTTACGTTTGACGATATCGGCGGGCAGGCGGTAGCGAAGCGGGAATTAATTGAAGCTTTGGATTTCATGGTGCAGACTGAAGCCACCCGGGATTTGGGCATTCGTCCCTTGAAGGGGATCTTGCTTTGCGGACCCCCGGGAACGGGGAAAACGCTATTGGCCAAAGCGGCGGCTTCCCATACTAACAGTACCTTCTTGAGCTGTTCCGGAAGTGACTTTATCGAGGTGTACGCCGGCGTCGGCGCCGGACGGATCCGAAATTTGTTCAAAAAGGCCAGGGAGCAGGCCCGCCGGGAAAACAAAACCGGGGCGATCATTTTTATTGATGAAATCGATGTGTTGGGGGCGAAAAGGGGTGGTTACCAGGGACACCTGGAATACGAACAGACCCTGAATGCCTTGCTGGTGGAAATTGACGGCCTAAAAGCCGATGAACCGGTGCGGGTGCTTTTGATCGGGGCGACGAACCGGCCGGATTTGCTGGATGTGGCTCTGATGCGCCCGGGAAGGTTTGACCGGCAGGTTCAGGTGGACTTGCCCGACAAGGAAAGCCGGCTGCATATTCTCCAGATTCATACCCGCCAAAAGCCATTGGCTGAGGATGTGAATCTGGAAGTGATTGCCAAAGAAACAATCGGTTTTTCCGGCGCCCAGTTGGAAAGCGTAACCAATGAAGCGGCGATTCTTACCCTGCGGGACGGGGCCCGGAAGATTTCTTTTGTCCGGTTGAAAGAGTCGATAGAAAAGGTGTTGCTGGGTGAAGTCGGCGACCGTCGGGCAGTAGAAGCCGAACTTTGGCGGGTGGCGGTGCACGAAACGGCACATGCTTTGATCAGTGAATGGGAACGGCCTGGTTCGGTGGCCCGGTTGACGATATCTCCGCGGGGCCGGGCTTTGGGTTATTTGCGGCAGGTACCGCCGGAAGAACGAGTTTTAGATACCAAGAACGATATTATTGGCAGCATCCGGGTGGCCTTGGCCGGACTGACAGCCGAGCAGCTGGTTTTTGGGGAGGGCTCCACCGGTGCCCGCCAAGACTTGGCTTTAGCCTCACAACTGGCCAAACAGCTGATTGGTTCCGGGTTGGCGGATTTAGGGCCGGTTGACCTGAATGATATTCCCGAAGTCGTTCGGTTTCAGGAGATCCAAAAGATTATGGCCCGGGAACAGTTGTATTTACGGGAAACCCTGACTCACCACCGGTTTTTACTGGAAGCCATCGCCAGGCAATTGCGCGAGCGGGAAAGCCTGTCTGGTGAAGAATTTCGGCAGCTGCTGCCCGGCGGGATAATGGCCGGCTGGCCGGCCTAAAATTTAAAATTGCGCGGCGCTTGCATAATTGAAAATTGTTGTTTTAGAATAAGAAGAGGTTTTTCCACCTCTTCTTATTTGTCGATACTTGCGTTGAAAAAGAATAAAGAGGGTGTTATGATGTTAAACGCGGAACTTGTGTCCACTGGAACGGAACTATTGCTGGGACAAACGTTGAACACCAATGCTCAGTTCCTGGCCGAACGTTTGGCTGGCCTGGGCATTTATTGTTATTATCAGACTACCGTTGGGGATAACCCGGACCGGGTACGCCAAGTGGTGGAAAAGGCGTTGACCCGGACGGATCTGGTGATTACTACGGGGGGCTTGGGGCCAACCATGGACGACCTGACTAAAGAGGTTGTCGCCGACCTTCTAGGCATACCCTTGGTTTTGCACCCGGATTTGTTAGCCGGCATTGAAGCGTTTTTTTCCCAACGGGGCCGTCAGATGCCGGAAAACAACAAAAAACAAGCGATGTTACCGGTTGGGGCGATTCCCGTACCGAATAAATTTGGTACGGCGCCGGGGTTAATCGTAGAAAAAGGGAATAAGACCGTTGTTATGTTGCCGGGCCCACCCTTTGAGATGCGGCCCATGTTTGATGAGTCGGTCATTTCCTACCTGGCTGCCCGGCGTCAGCAGTCTCCGGGTGTATTGTGTTCACGGGTATTAAAGGTTATCGGGCCGGGAGAATCAGTAATTGAAAACCGGCTACAGGATCTGATCACCGGGCAGACTAATCCAACGCTTGCTTTGTTGGCAAGGGATGAGGAACTGCACATCCGCCTGACTGCCCGCGCTGCTGCCGTGGAGGTGGCGGCGGAAATTATTCAGGCGTACGAAACAGAAATCCGGCAGCGGTTGTACCCTTATGTTTATGGTGTCGATAATGAGACAATGGGTAGTGTAGTCGGCCAGTTATTGCTCCGTAACGGTTGGCAGCTAGCGGTTGCCGAGTCTTGCACCGGTGGCTTAATTGGTGATTTGCTGACTAATGTACCGGGAGCTTCCGCTTACTTTTCGCTGGGGGTCACTACTTATTCAAACCAAGCCAAGATGGGAATTTTAGGGATTGATCAAGGGCTGCTGCGGGATTACGGGGCGGTTAGTCCCCAAACGGCAGCGGCGATGGCCCGGGCGGTGCGGCAATTAGCGGGAGCGGAGATCGGTTTGTCGGTTACAGGTATTGCCGGGCCTGATGGGGGAACACGGGAAAAACCGGTTGGGTTAGCTTATCTGAGTTATGCTGACGGTTCCGGGGAAGTGGTCAAGGAAATCCGCCAGTTCGGGGACAGAGTGACGATTAAGTTAAAGACAGCATATGCCGCCTTGAATTGGCTGCGGTTGCGGTTGGCCGGTCAGGACCGGCAAGCTTAATCATTGAGAAAGGAGGAGGCAAATTGCATAACGGACAGGAAAACGAAAAAATACCTTTTGGCTCTTTACAGTTAAGCCCGAAAGCGGCCCAGGCAATTTTTGACCTGGGCTGGGAAGAGCCGTCACCGATTCAGGCGCAAGCGATTCCCATTGTATTGGCGGGTAAGGACATGATTGGCCAGGCCCAGACCGGAACGGGAAAAACTGGTGCTTTCGGTATTCCGATGGCGGAAATGATGAATCCTCGTGATGGGCGGGTGCAGGCCTTGGTGCTTTGTCCGACCCGGGAATTGGCGATTCAGGTAGCTCAGGAGATTGGCCGGATTTGCCGCCACGCGGAAATAAAAGGACTGCCGGTTTATGGGGGCCAGTCAATTGATCGTCAGATTCGGGCTTTGCGTTCCGGGGTACAGGTGGTAATCGGCACCCCGGGTCGACTTTTGGATCATTTAAGCCGCAAGACCTTGCGCCTCAATAACGTGCGGATGGTTGTGCTCGATGAAGCGGACGAGATGTTGGATATGGGTTTTGTCGATGATATTGAAGCGATCTTGAAAGAAACGCCGATGGAGCGGCAGACCTTGTTATTTTCGGCAACAATGCCGGAACCGATCCGAAGATTAGCCCGGCAATACCTGAAAAGTCCGGAGTTTGTCACCATTTCCAAAGAAAATTTAACGGTTCCCTTAACTGAACAGGTCTATTACGAGTGTAAAGAGGCGAACAAACTGGATGCCCTTTGCCGGGTTCTGGATATGGAGGAAATTGGGGCAGCGATTATTTTTTGCCGGACTAAACGGGGTGTTGACGAATTAGTTGCCTCATTGGAAACCCGGGGTTACTTTGCCGAAGGGTTACACGGCGACCTTACGCAGGCCCAGCGGGATCGGGTGATGAAAAAATTCCGTGAATCCAAGGCAGAACTGTTAGTGGCCACTGATGTTGCTGCCCGGGGTTTGGATGTCGAAAACGTTACCCATGTAATAAATTATGATGTTCCCCAGGACCCGGAGTCTTATGTCCACCGGATTGGCCGTACCGGTCGGGCCGGGAAAAAGGGCATTGCGATTACTTTGATCAACTACCGGGAATACCGCCAGCTTAAATTGATCGAGCGGATGATTAAGGTCCGGATCAAACGGCGGGAGCTGCCTTCCATTGCTGATATTGTTGAACGGCAAAAGGAAATTTACAAGGCCCGGATTGTAAACCTATTGGAAACCGGCCATTTTGGCGAGCACAAAAGGGTAATTAGCGAACTAGCTGCCGATTATGATCCTATAGAAATTGCGGCAGCGATGTTAAAGATGTTACTTGAAGGCCCGGAAGCGGAAAAAGAAAAAGATGAAGGGCTTGATTTCGGCAATACTGGCGCTGAGCCGGGGATGGTCCGTTTGTTTATGAACATCGGCCGGGCCCAAGGGGTGCGTCCACAGGATATTGTTCGGGCAATTGCGGAGGAAGTGGGGATCCCGGGGCATGTCATTGGGGTAATCAACATTTATGATAAGTTTACTTTTGTTGAGGTTCCGGAAGATGTTGCCAGTCGCGTAATGGGAATAATGCACCAAAATATGGTGAAAGGCCGGAAGATTAGTGTAGAGCCGGCGAAAGCCCGGTAAAGTGAGGGAAAATAAAAATGGATCGGCGGAATCAGGCTGTTGTCGTCCTGACGCTAGTCTGTTTTTTCATTGGGGTATCCACGATGATCCAGTGGCGCACCCAAACGGTGATCTCGCAGCGTACCGCTTCGTATTCGGTTGATGAGCTAACCTCCACCTTAATTCAAGCGGAACAGGGCAAAGATGCTCTGCTGGCCCAGTTGACCGAATTGCGGTCCCAGCTGGAACGCTACCGGGAAGGGGAAAGTGCGCGGCAATCCCTCAGCAACACCTTGGAAAAAACCCGGTTGGTGGCCGGGTTAGCATCGGTAGAGGGTCCTGGCTTGGTGATAACCCTTGATGACAGCCCAATGGCCCAGCAACTTGACACCAGCAGGAAAGATAATCGGAACGATTATTTTATCCATGACTGGTACATCCGGGAACTGGTAAATGCTCTTTTTACCGGTGGAGCGGAAGCAATAAGTGTTAACCACCAGCGGTTGATTAGTACCTCTGAGATCTTTTGCGGGGGCACCACCATTTTCATCAACCGGGACTACATTACACCCCCTTTTGTCATTAAGGCTGTAGGTGAACCGAAAAGCTTGCTTGCTTCCGTCAACATGGTCACTACTTCGTTAATGTTGAAAGACTTGCAACAACGTTACGGCATAACTTTTGACTTAGCTCCCCAGGAGCGGGTTATAGTTCCCGGGTATAGTGGTGAGGTAAAATTTAATTATGCCCGGATAGCGGCGGGTACGGAGTTCCAGCCATGAAGATGCAGTGGAAAAAATGGCAAGTTGCCTTAACGATTGTGGCCCTCGCTTTGGGCATCTTGTTGGTTACCCAGTTTAATACAGCGACCGAATTGGCTAAAGGGCGTACCGAACTGGTGGAACGGCAAAAATCATTGGCTGATCTACTCGAAAGGGCAGAGGTGGAAAAGAGCGATTTGGAAAAGGAAGTTGCTTTTTTGAAAGCCCAGGTAGCCAAATACGAACAAGTAGCCAAAGGGGCGGTTGGCCCGGGGATTTCGCAAGAAATTGACCGGTTGCGGATTTTAACCGGGTATTATCCGGTGGAAGGGGCGGGAATAAGGATTGTGCTTGATGACCATCAGGCCCCAAATTCGCCCGTCAACATTATCGACCTTATGGAAATTATGAACATCCTGCGTTATTCGGGAGCCGAAGCGATTGCGATCAACGGGCAGCGGCTGGTAGGCAATTCGGAGGTTTATGTTTCCGGGAAGAACATCCTGATTAACAAAACGCCGATCAGTAGCGATAAGGATCACGTTTTTGTGATCGAAGCGATTGGGCCTCCAGACCAAATGGCCCAGGTTTTGCAAGTGACCGATGGCCGGATTATCAGCCTGAAAGAGTCAAAGATTGACGTGAAGATCACGCAACACAACAAAATTTCGATCCCCGATTATTCCGGCACACCGACATTCAATTACGCTAGACTTTTGCCGGATAACCCTGACTAAGGAGGGAGAGGTTGGTGCGGGCCTTCTTCGCCGTTGGTGTATCCCGGCAGGTGGCCGGTTTGGCTGATGATCTGCAGCTCAAGCTTAAACAGGCAGGGGTAAAGGCCAAATGGGTAGATCCCACCCAGCTGCACGTTACGGTTAAGTTTTTAGGGGAAGTTACCCCAGATCTGGCGGTAGAACTGGCTGTCCTTGCCGGTAATAAATTGGCCGGAAGGCATGCCTTTAGCCTTGGTTTTGGTCCGGTGGGGGCGTTTCCGCATTGGCGGGTCCCCCGGGTGGTTTGGTTGGGGGTTAGGGATGAAGCCCGGCAACTAGCGTCGCTGTTTATGGCGGTACAAGAGGCGGCAGAGGCTTTGGGTTTGCCCCGGGAAGTAAAACCTTATCAGCCGCACCTTACGCTGGGCAGGGTGAAGGCGTGGCCGGTCCAGGGGGTTCCCCTGCCGATAGTGCCGCCGGTTTCTCCCCACCAGGTTACCGGCTTGCGTTTGGTGGAAAGCAAGTTAACCCCGCAAGGCCCGGTTTATCGGGTTTGCCGGGAAATTCCGCTCCTGCCGGGTGGGAAGCCGCCCTTATCCTAGCTGTCGGGGTAGTGCCTGTTTTCCTATTGACAGGGAATGGCAAAAACGGTATAGTGAAATCGGAAAATATGTTCCCATAGCACCCTGGCAGAAAAAGAGGGGGGTTGGCAAGAATGGCTGCGGACAAAATGCAAGCACTCCAACAAGCCTTGAACAACATCGAAAAAATGTTTGGCAAAGGTTCAATTATGCGTCTTGGCGAAGCGGCGGGGCGGTTCGACGTGGAAGTCGTTCCCACCGGGTCGATTGCTTTGGATTTGGCCTTAGGCGTGGGTGGCGTACCCCGGGGACGTATTGTGGAGGTTTTTGGGCCGGAATCTTCGGGGAAGACGACCGTCGCCCTGCACATGATTGCGGAAGCCCAAAAAGCGGGAGGCTTGGCTGCCTTTATTGATGCTGAACATGCGCTTGATCCCGCTTATGCCCGCAACCTGAAGGTTGATGTGGAGAACCTCTTGATTTCCCAGCCGGATACCGGTGAACAGGCTTTAGAGATTACCGAGGCTTTGGTGCGGTCCGGGGCGATCGATATTGTGGTTATTGATTCGGTTGCGGCCTTGGTTCCCAAGGCCGAGATCGATGGGGAAATGGGCGATTCCCACATGGGCTTGCAGGCAAGGTTAATGTCCCAGGCTTTACGCAAATTAACCGGTGTGGTATCAAAATCACGAACCTGTTGTGTTTTTATCAACCAACTTCGGGAAAAGGTCGGTGTCTTGTTTGGCAGCCCGGAAACAACTACTGGTGGCCGGGCCTTAAAGTTTTACTCAACCATCCGGCTGGACGTGCGCCGGGGTGAAGCGATAAAAGTAGGTAGTGAGGTCGTGGGGAACCGCACCCGGGTAAAGGTGGTTAAAAATAAGGTGGCCCCACCCTTTAAACAGGCCGAGTTCGATATAATGTATGGTGAGGGGATTTCCCGGGAAGGCAGTCTTTTGGACCTGGCGGTCGAAATGAACATAATCGAAAAAAGCGGCACCTGGTATTCCTTCCAGGGGGACCGACTGGGACAAGGCCGGGAGAATGTGAAGGAACACCTGCGCAATCACGCCGAAATCGCTACTGCTGTTGAGCAGTTAATCCGGGGCCGGATAGATGGCCAGGTGATCGCCCCCATGCCGGAAAAAGCGGATTAAATTAGTTTAGGAGTGACCGGTGGCTAGGCAACGGGAATCAAGTGATTTATCGGTACGGGAAGGAATGCAAAAGGCGTTAGGCTGGCTGGCCAGGCGCTCATTTAGTAGCGGGGAGATTGCCCTTAGGCTGCGTTCGGCAGGGGCTGGGGAAGCAACAGTGACCGCTGTTCTTGCTTGGTTGGGGGAGCGGGGCTATGTGGATGATGGGCGGTTTGCCCGGAGTTATGCCCTGTATCGCAAAGAGACAACCTTGCTGGGGTCGTTGCGTTTGGTCCTGGACTTGGTTAGACGCGGAATTGCTGCCGCTGAAGCCCGGGAAGTGGTCCGGGAGGTGCTTGCTCCTGAGGAAGAGTATGCCCGGGCCCGACAGGTAGCGATTAAAAAGCTCCGGGGATTGCCACCTGGAGACGATTTGGGCTACCGGCGGGCGAAGTTAGGACGGCATTTACAACAGAAGGGGTTTCCTTTGCCTTTAATCTACCAATTGATGGCGGAAATGGTGGCTGAAGACGAAAGGTAAGGGTACATACGGTGGCGGAAGCTGCTTGACATAGAATTCAGAAAATAATAAAATGGTACAAACGGAGACTTGTATTGTGGAGTAATCTACCACTCGTTATGAGCGGTTCTTATATATTGCATTCACTAGCAATTCCCTGAATGTGAAGCTGTTTTTTTAATTTTGCAACGCAAACCGGGGGCTGTGATGGGCATATAAGAAAATAGGCGTCGGTCAACTTATGTTGGCTGTTGTCATATTATTGCCGTTAACATAACGGTGGATTGAATTCTCCTCGCACCGAGTCTCTGCTCGGTTTTTTCTTTTTTGGGGTGAACATAATTAACCAAAAAACTGGTGAAAAATAGCAGGAGGTGATTGTGGACCTTGGAATGGCTAGTCGCTGTGGTAACGGCCATCATTGGTTATGCGGCCGGAATATTTTACCGTAAATTCATTGGTGAGGCCAAAGTTGGCGTAGCGGAAGAGCGGGCCCGGCAGATTGTTGACGATGCTGCCAAAGAGGCCGAGGCTAAAAGGCGGGAGACCGTTGTCGCTGCTAAAGATGAGGTTTACCAGATTCGCAGTGAAGCGGAAAGAGAAAATCGGGAGCGACGTAATGAGCTCCAACGTTTAGAACGCCGGTTGCTGCAAAAAGAGGAATCTTTAGACCGGAAAATTGAATCCATGGAACGTAAAGAAGGCAATTTGCAGCAGCGTGAGGAAGACATCGAAAAGATCCGGTTAGACATAGCGGAAACCTTAAAAAAGCAGGTAGCCGAACTGGAACGGCTCTCTGGGCTTACTTCCGAGGAAGCCCGGGTAATTTTGTTATCCAATATTGAAGAAGAGGTTAAACACGAAGCCGCGATGATCATTAAGTCGGTGGAAAATCAGGCCAAAGAAGAAGCTGACAAACGGGCGAGGGAAATAATTTCTCTGGCGATCCAGCGGTGTGCTGCGGATCATGTTGCGGAATCAACCGTATCGGTGGTGGCTTTGCCAAATGATGAAATGAAAGGACGGATTATCGGGCGGGAAGGGCGGAATATCCGGACCTTGGAAACTTTGACCGGCATTGACCTGATCATTGACGATACACCAGAGGCGGTAATTTTGTCCGGGTTTGACCCGATTCGCCGGGAAATTGCTAAAGTAGCTTTGGAAAAACTGATCCTGGATGGCCGGATTCACCCGGCCCGGATTGAGGAAATGGTGGACAAGGCCCAGAAAGAGGTAGAGCAGCGGGTTCGAGAAGAAGGCGAACAGGCGACCTTTGATACCGGTATTCATGGGTTACACCCGGAGTTGGTAAAATTACTCGGCCGGTTACGGTGGCGTACTTCTTACGGCCAAAATGTGCTTAAACACTCTGTTGAGGTGGCCCATTTAGCCGGGTTGATGGCTGCTGAGCTTGGTGCGGATGTTATGCTGGCCCGGCGAGCCGGCCTGTTGCATGACCTTGGTAAGGCCGTAGATCACGAAGTGGAAGGTAACCATGTCAGCATTGGCGTCGATTTAGCCAAGAAATACCGCGAGTCCCGGGATGTTAGCCATTGTATCGCTGCCCACCATGGTGATGAAGAGCCCCGGACGATTGAAGCGGTTTTGGTCGCGGCGGCGGATGCGGTTTCGGCGGCCCGGCCTGGTGCACGGCGCGAGACATTGGAGTCGTACATTAAACGGCTCCAAAAGCTGGAAGAAATTGCCGAGGATTTTGATGGGGTAGAGAAGGCTTATGCCATTCAAGCGGGTAGGGAAATCCGAATTATGGTAAAGCCGGATAAAATTGATGATGCGGTGGCTGTCCGCGTGGCCCGGGATATCGTTAAACAAATTGAGACTAGTCTGGAATACCCGGGTCAGATCAAAGTGGTCGTCATTCGGGAGACTCGGGCGATCGACTACGCCAAATAAAGTTTGGGTTTATTTAAAGTAAATATAAAATAAAAAGGTAGTGCCGATCTCTGCCGGGGTTGGCCTTCCTTTTTTGGTATGAACTGATGGGTCGGTTTCCGGTGGTGAAGGCAGGATTTTACCTCATGGTGTAGAAACAGATCATGGAATGACCGAATGCCCAAGGAGGGTGGCCCCGGTGGCGATAAAGTTCAAAAACGGACCGGAAGTCAGCGGCAGTATGGGTTTGCTGATCTCGATACTGGTCCGTTATCCCGAAGTGGGAACCATTAATTATGATCCTGAAGGCCGGGTGCTGAAGTTTACCTTTCTGCTACATTGGGAGGTAACGGAACAGAAGTTGGCCCAGATTGCGGAAACGATTGGGGAGGCTTTGCGGGTTTATCACGGGTTAGAGGAACTAGAGCCTAAAATCGTAACCGTAGAACCCCGGTATGATACCGGTGGCTTATTTAGTTTAGGAGTAGGCCGGGATATTGAAACCCTGAGCCAGGGTGAAATAGCCTTATTGATTGATCTGTTGCACCAGCTGTTAGGCCCGGGGATTCTGGAGGAAGACGAACCAAATGTTTTGCTGGAAGATGAACTCCAGTGGCAGGAAGAAATGATTTCTCATATGTTGGATACTCTCAAAAGTGGTGACATTGAACAACAGATTTTTGCGTTCCGGGAAGAAGGCCGGGTTATGGTCTACAATAAGTAAGGTGGGAAGTAGGAAACTGTGGTTACGGCCACAGTTTCTTTGCTCTTTTTAGCTAATTATGTACCGCAAAAGGTGGGATTAGGGTGCAAATATTGTTTATCGGGGATATTGTCGGTAAGCCGGGCCGGCGGGCAGTAGAAATGATGCTGGCGGGACTGGTGAAGCAATATGGGATCGATTTTGTTGTTGCCAATGGCGAGAATGTGGCCGGCGGGATCGGCTTAACCCGTGATACGGCGAAACAGTTGTTTCACCTGGGCATCGATGTTTTGACAACGGGTAATCATGTCTGGGATAAACGGGAATTACTGGATTTCATTCAGGATGAGCGGCATATCATTCGGCCGGCTAATTATCCGGTGGGTGCCCCAGGCCGGGGTTGGGGGATTTTTTCCTTACCCGATGGCCGAAGGTTGGCCGTGGCTAATTTTTGCGGCCGGGTGTTTATGAACACCCTGGACTGTCCTTTCCGCGCGGCAACCCGGTTAATTCAGGCCATCCGGGGAGAGGCGGACTATTTATTGATTGATTTTCATGCCGAAGCTACCTCGGAAAAAATTGCTTTTGGCTGGCATCTGGCCGGGCAAGCGGCGGCGGTGCTGGGAACCCATACCCATGTCCAGACCGCTGATGAACGTATTTTACCCGGGGGGACGGCATATATAAGTGATGCCGGGATGACCGGGCCCCGGGACTCGGTGCTTGGCGTGAAAAAAGAGCTGGTTTTGCAGAAATTTCTCTCGCAAATGCCGGTGCGTTTTGAGCCTGCTACCGGGGTGATGCAGTTTAATGCTGTGGTTATTTCTTTGGGAGAGCCGGGTAAGGCGGTGGCAATTGAACGGGTCAACCTGGTTTGTGCACCATAATGCATAATTTATTTCAATTGTGCAAATTTTACAATTGAGATTAGGCAATTTTCATGCTATTATACATATACAATAGTGGAAATAGAAGAAAAAAATAACATTTAAGGAGGCCGTTATCATGGACGTTTTAAAAGTATCAGCTAAATCAAGCCCGAATTCCGTAGCGGGAGCCTTGGCGGGAGTTTTGCGGGAAAAAGGTGGCGCCGAAATTCAAGCTATTGGAGCGGGTGCATTAAACCAGGCTGTCAAAGCAGTAGCTATTGCTCGCGGCTTTGTGGCTCCCAGTGGCGTTGATCTAATCTGTATTCCGGCGTTTACCGATGTTCAAATCGATGGTGAAGAGCGTACGGCAATTAAATTGATCGTCCAACCCCGTTGATTATCTTTTGGCAACAAAAAGCCTGCTCCGTAAAAGGGGCAGGCTTTTTTAGATTTTGAGCAGGCTGGAACGATAGGAAAAGGAGGGTGGGGAACATGTGCTACCCGGTTGTTGATGCCCACTGTGATACCTTAGGTCATATTGCGGCAGGGGGTTTTGATTTTACCGGCTCCACCGGGGCGGTGAGTCGGCAGGCATTTGCCGCGGGGGAAGTGGTTCTGCAGTTTTTTGCCGCTTATGTTGATTCCACCGTTAAAAATTCGGGCCCTTTATGCCAAGCCTTGCGAATGATTAATTCTTTTCATGTGTTGGTGGCAGATCCGAAAAACGGGTTGGCGCCAGTTTTGGAGCGGAAAGACTTGGATGTGGTGGTGACCGGGCAGCGGGGTGGTTTACTGGCCATCGAAGGGGGGGAAGCCTTAGAAAATTGCTTGGAGATCGTGGATGTGTTTTTCCGGCTTGGTGTCCGTTCCCTAGGGTTAACTTGGAATCGGCGAAATGCGCTTGCCGATGGTTGTGGCGTAGCCGGCCCGCAGCGGGGGTTAACCCCTTTCGGCCGCCAGGTAGTCCGGCGTATCCAGGCCTTGGGGATCCTGGCCGATTTAGCCCATTTAGCCCCTGCCGGGTTTTGGGATGTGATGGCGGTCAGTTCCCGGCCGGTAATCGTGTCCCACACTAATTGTCGCCGGCTGTGTGAACACCCCCGAAACCTGGATGATGCCCAAATCAAAGAGCTGGCGCGCCGGGGCGGTGTAATGGGAGTGAGTTTTTACCCGGACTTTTTAGCCGCCGACCCGGATACGGCAACGATTGATACCGTCGTTGAACATATTGACTATGCTTGTCAGGTTGCCGGCGGTTACACCCATGTAGGCATCGGGAGCGATTTCGACGGCATTGACCGTATTGCCCGGGGGATCGTTGGGGCGGCCAGTTTTCCTGTTCTATGGGAGTTATTGCAGAAAAAGGGATATACAGAAGCTCAAATCCGGGGTATTGCCGGGGAAAACTTCCTGCGGGTGTTGCGCCAAGCCTTGCCCGGGCGGTTGTCAGGTTAACGGCAGTCTGATAAAATGCGAACAAACAAGCTCTTTTGAGGTGACGGAATTGAAAGCGGCCCGGAGGATTAGCGGATTAGGCTCGGCAGTATTTTCCGAGATGGATGTTTTGAGAAAAGCGGTGGCGGCTAAGGGTCTGGATGTAATTAATTTGGGGATCGGCAGTCCCGACCGGCCCCCGGCGCCACATGTCCGGGAAGCTTTACAGGCGGCTTTGCAACGGGATGATGTTTATGGTTATGCTTTATCGGACGGCTTGCCGGAATTTAAACGGGCGGTGGCCGGTTGGTACCGGCGGCGGTTCGGGGTGGAACTTGACCCGGCGAACGAGGTGTTGTCCCTGATGGGGTCCCAGGATGGGTTAAGTCATCTTCACCTGGCTTTGCTGAATCCCGGGGATTTAGCCCTGGTGCCGGATCCGGGTTATCCGATTTATTCGGCCGGGGTTTTGATTGCCGAAGGGGAACCGTATGCTTTACCCTTGCGACCGGAGAACAACTATTTGCCCGATTTTACGGCGGTACCGGAAGCAGTGGCCCGGCGCGCCAAAACTCTGGTGCTTAACTATCCCAGCAATCCTTTGGCCGCTACGGTGGAAGTGGATTTTTTTCGGGAACTGGTTGATTTCGCCCGTTATTACGATATCGTGGTTGTGCATGATGTGGCTTATTCGGAATTGGCCTACGACGGGTACCGGCCGCCCAGCTTTTTGCAGGCGCCCGGAGCCAAGGAAGTCGGGATCGAGCTCCATTCGGTCTCCAAATCGTATAACCTGGCTGGTTGCCGGCTGGGGATGGCGGTGGGCAACCGGGAAATATTAGCGGCGTTGGGCAAGTTGAAGTCCAACATTGATTATGGTGTGTTTAAGGCGGTGCAATGGGCGGCGATAGCGGCTTTAGAAGGGCCGCAGGACATTGTCCGGGAAAATGCCTTGGCTTACCAGCGGCGGCGGGATGTCTTGGTTGACGGTTTAGCGCGGACGGGTTGGGTGATGGCTAAGCCGAAAGCGTCAATGTTTGTTTGGGCGCCCTTACCACCCGGGTTTACGGATTCCCGGCAGTTCGCCGAGGAATTGCTGCACCGCACCGGAGTTTTGGTGATCCCCGGCAATGCTTTTGGGGAGCTTGGGCATGGGTATGTCCGGATTGCGTTAGTCGTATCGGAAGAGCGTCTGCAGGAAGCGGTGGACCGGATTGCCGGAGGGATAATCGCACAACTTTTGACATAAACTGGTGGCGAGGGAATTGGGCAGGGGGGCGGAAGATGACCGATCACAAGCAGGAATCAATCGAGCGACTCCGGCAACAGGTGGATTACTTGCGTTCACGCTTAAACCGGCTCCGGGGAAGCCGCCGGGTTTTGATGGCCTTGTTGGAAACAGTCGATTTGGAACGGCGTAACGCTATTTCCCGGTTGGAGGCCGAAAACCGGCGGCTTCGCCGTCGCCAAAGGGCCGACATAGCGGGCGGGTCCACGAAAAGCCCCGATCACAAAAAAGTGGTCTGGTTTAGCAGGAATGACGTAAATTTCGGCGAATAATTAAAAAAGGATAAATATTTTGACAACGGAATATCGCGGGGATGGTTAAGGGAAACCGGTGTTGATGCCGGTGCGGCGCCGCCACTGTAAGCGGGGAATGTCCTCCGGATGCCACCGGGAAACCGGGAAGGCGGAGGTACATGATGATCCCGAGCCAGGAGACCTGACCAAGCTGCCACCATAATTCCTGCGAGCGACAGGGGAGGTGGTCCGCTGGAATTTTTCCAGGCGGGTTTTGTTTTCGTTAATTTTTGCCCACACCTTGTCACAGACAAGGTGTGGGTTTTTATTTGCTAGGAGGGTGGATCACGGATGCATATTCAGCCCGGGGAATTGGTGCTGGTTACCGGTGGCGCCCGAAGCGGCAAAAGCGCTTGGGCCGAGCAGTTGGCCAAAGAGGTGGCTGCCGGGGACCGGCAGGTGATCTACGTGGCTACCGCCGGGGTCCATGATGCCGAGATGTCCCGGCGGGTAGCTTTGCACCGGCAGCGGCGTCCCGCGCATTGGCAGACCGTAGAGGAACCGGTGGCCCTGGAAAAAGTGCTGCAGGATCGGCAGGTTGCCGGTGTGGTCTTGTTGATTGATTGTCTCACTTTATGGGTAAGTAATCTATTATTGCCGGTTTTTCAGGAACAGGATTGGAACCGGGAAAAAGAGCAAGCATTGGTGGAGCGGGGCGCCCGGCTGGCGGCGGCGGCCAGGCAATCGCCGGCAACGGTTATCGTTGTGGGCAATGAAACCGGGTGGGGAATTGTCCCGGCCGATCCGCTGGCGCGGGCTTTTAGGGATGTGGCCGGTTGGGTGCAACAGCGGTTTGCCCGGGAGGCTCACCGGGTCTACTTAACGGTTTGCGGTTTACCGGTGCCGGTTAAAGTTCCCGCCGGTAGAGGGGGTGTTTCGAATTGGCCAGGGCTATAATGCTGCAGGGTACTAGTTCCGATGTCGGCAAAAGTGTGTTGGCGACCGCATTATGCCGGATTTTGTATCAGGATGGGTTGCGGGTTGCTCCCTTTAAATCGCAAAACATGGCCTTAAACTCGTTCATCACCCGGGAAGGGGGAGAAATGGGCCGGGCGCAGGCGGTGCAGGCTGAGGCGGCAGGTTTGGAACCACAGGTGGAAATGAATCCGGTGTTGTTAAAACCAACGGGGAACGCATCCTCTCAAGTGGTTTTACTGGGCCGGCCGGTCGGTAATTTTGGGGCCGGACAGTATCACCTGGAGTATGCGCCAAGGGCTTGGGCGATCATCCGGCAGAGTTTCGCGGCCTTGCAGGAACAACACGATGTTATCGTCATTGAAGGCGCCGGGTCGCCGGCGGAAGTTAATCTCAAAGCCACGGATATTGCCAACATGCGGGTGGCCGCCCTGGCGAATGCACCGGTTGTGCTCATTGCGGATATTGACCGGGGCGGCGCTTTGGCGGCCATAGTCGGTACCTTGGCTTTACTCGACCCGGAAGAACGGGACCGGGTAAAAGGGATCATCATCAATAAGTTCCGGGGTGACCAGGCTTTATTGCAACCGGCTTTGGACTTTATCGAGGACTACACCGGTAAGCCGGTATTGGGAGTTGTTCCTTATTTCCGGGACCTGCAGATCCAGGAAGAGGATTCTGTGGCTTTGGAAAAAGCCAACATCCGGGTACCGGCCGGTGAGTTATTGGATATTGTCGTGATCCGGCTGCCCCGGATGGCGAATTTTGCCGATTTTGCGGCTTTGACGGCCGAAGGTGCGGCCCAGGTCCGGTATGTAGAAAACCTCGGGCAGCTTGGGAAGCCTGACCTGGTAATTTTGCCGGGAACAGAAAATATCCGGGCAGATCTAAGGTGGCTTCGACAGGCCGGTTTGGACCGGGGAATCGGTCAACTGGCCGACCAGGGCCGGCTTGTTTGGGGGATTGCCGGCGGTTATGCGCTGTTAGGCGGGCAGATTCGGGATGAGGCAGCGGGGGAGAACCCTGAGGTGGTGATTGCGGGGCTTGGTTTGCTTGATGTGGTGACGGTTCTGGAAATGGGTACAGCAACCTGGCCGGTCACGGCCGAAATTTGTGGTGAAGGACCATTCCTCGGCCCTTTGCGGGGGTTGCCGGTTGAAGGCTATATAATTGGGCAGGGCCAAAATGTAGTCAAAGACAAAGCAGGCTGCTTCTGTTTTATCCGGCAGCAGGGGGACAAGCCGGTTAACCGGCCGGATGGGGCGGTAGGTCGAAATGGTTTGGTGATTGGTTCCGCTTTGTACGGGGTTTTCGATAATGACCGGTTGCGGCACCGGGTGTTCAATTTTTTGCGCGCCCGGCGGGGTTGGCCACCCGTTAGCTTCCCGGTCGGCGAATCCTTGACGGATCGTCGGGACCAGGATTACAATCGGCTGGCCGCGGTGGTCCGGGAAAGTTTGCGGATGGACTTATTATACGCACTGATTGGCGGCAAGCGGGATTAATGTTAGTGACGAGTTTTGCCACCGGTGCCGGGATTATTTTCCTGGCAATAATCTGGGATTTGGTTTTCGGTGATCCGGATTGGTTGCCCCATCCGGTAGTGGGGATCGGCAAAATGATTACGGTCTTGGAAAAAAGATTGTACCCGCCACCAGGTGTGTCCGGTGCCGTAACTTTTGCCCGGGGCATGATTCTGGCCGTTACCGTAATCTTGGTGGTATTTGGGGTGGTGGCGGCAGTCCTGGACGGTTTTGCCGCCCTTAACCAAATCTTAGCCCAGGTGCTGGCGGTGGTTTTATTGGGGGTGGCTTTGGCCGGCCGCTCTTTGGCCCAGGCTGCTTTGGAGATCAAAAGTCTTTTGCTGGCCGGGGATCTGCCGGGGGCCAGGCAAAAACTGGCGTATATCGTCGGGAGGGATACGGGCCACTTAACGGAACCGGAGATTGTCCGGGCAACGGTGGAAACTGTGGCCGAGAATATCGTGGACGGGATCACCAGCCCGTTGTTTTTCGCCTTGGTGGCCGGGGTACCGGGTGCCTGGGCCTATAAAGCCGTAAACACCCTTGATTCCATGGTTGGTTACCGGAATCAACGTTACCGCTGGTTCGGGTGTTTTGCCGCCCGCCTGGATGATGTGGCCAATTTTATCCCGGCCCGCCTCACCGGGCTGGTAATGTTGGTTGCCGCGATCTTGATGGGGTACCGGCCGGGCCAGATGCTTCGGGCATGGCGGCAGGATGCCCCGAAACATCCCAGCCCGAACAGTGGGATTACCGAAGCGATTATGGCCGGAGCGCTCGGCGTGCAGCTTGGTGGCGTGAATTATTATGGTGGCGTTCCTTCCCGGCGATCTTATTTGGGGCAGGCTTTGCGGCCCTTGACTCCCCGGTGCATTGCCGATGCGGTTTGCTTGATGAATGCCTCCGCCGCTTTGTTCGGAATCTCCGGAGTAATAATCATGTTTTTGGTGGGGAAGTGATGAATTTGGTTTCCGGATTGGTGATTGCCGGTACCCACAGCGGTGTGGGGAAGACCACCATTACGATGGGGCTGCTCGCGGCCCTGTGCCGGCGGGGAATGGTGGTCCAAAGTTATAAAGCGGGACCGGATTATATTGACCCGGCTTTTCACCGGCTGATTACCGGGCGGCCTTGTAGTAACCTGGATACCTGGCTGATGGACCAGGAAACAGTGCGCCGGTTATACCGCCGGGCCGGTTGCGGCGCCGGATTCGGGGTTGTTGAAGGAGTAATGGGTCTTTTTGATACCAAGCCCGGGTTCGGGCCTGGCGGGCCGGGAAGCACTGCCGATCTGGCCCTTAAGTTAGGCTTGCCGGTAGTGTTGGTGGTGGATGCCCGCGCGGCTGCCCAAAGCGTGGCCGCCATGGTACACGGTTTTGCTACGCTCGATCCGGCCTTACGGATCGCGGGGGTAATCGTTAACCGGACCGGTTCGGGCCTGCATGCCCGGATGGTAAAACAGGCAGTCGAAAAGTCCTGTCGGTTGCCGGTTTTTGGTTGCTTGCCGGCAGATGTGGTAGCGTCTTTACCGGAGCGTCACTTAGGGCTGGTCGGGCCTGAGGCGGAACATTCCCGTTGGCAGGCATATTTTCAGCTGTTGGCAGAGGTTTGCGAAGCTTGCGTGGATCTTGACCAGGTATTGGCTGCCGGTCGGCCGGCCGGGAATTTTCCTGTGATTGGGGCTGTACTCCCTGCCGGGCAAGGGCAAAAAAAGGTGCGGGTGGCGATTGCCCGGGACCAGGCCTTTAGCTTTTATTATACGGATGCCTTGCGGGATTTAACGGAAAGAGGTGTGGAATGGGTACCTTTCAGCCCGGTGGCCGGTGAGGGGTTGCCGGCCGGGATCACCGGTGTATATCTTGGCGGGGGGTATCCCGAACTTTATTTGGAACAGTTGGCCGGTAACGGGCGGTTTTTGGCGGATTTGCGGCATGCCGAGCGCCATCGGATTCCGATCTTTGCCGAAGGTGGCGGTTATATGGTCTTATGCCGGACGATGCAAAGGGAAACCGGACCCGAATACACCTTGGCCGGGTTGGTGCCTGCTTGGTGCCGGATGACGGATCGCCTGCAAGGGTTGGGTTATTTGACCATGCGGGTAGCCGGGGATACCTTGCTGGGCTCCCCGGGGGATTTACTGCGGGGCCACAAATTTCATTATTCCAAGGTGACTTTTCCCGCGGCTACCCGGTCCCAGGAGGCGTTCCTGTTGGCAGGGGAAGATTGCGCGGAAGGGTACAGCCATTACCGGCTGACAGCATCTTATGTTCATATGCATTTTTCGGCCTTTCCGGCCGTGATGGATCATTTGATCGCCCAATGTGGGTGTGGATGAGTTTTGTTAAGGAGGGTTTCCCTAATGTCGCTGGAAATGTTGATTCAAAAAATCAAGCCTTTAAACCAAGTGGCGATGACCGAGGCGCAAAGGCACTTAGATGACCTAACGAAGCCACCGGGCAGTTTGGGCGTGCTTGAAACTATCGGGAAACACCTAGCCGGAATCTACGGGGCAATTCCTTCGGCGACGCCAAAAAAAACCATTGTATTGATGGCTGGGGATCATGGGGTAGTGGCGGAAGGGGTAAGTGCTTTTCCGTCTGAGGTGACCTTGCAGATGGTAGCTAACTTTGCCAACGGGGGAGCCGGGATCAATGTGCTGGCCCGTCACGCTGGAGTGGAACTGGTCTGTGTTGATGTGGGCATTGCCGGTAACCCCCCCGATTTACCTAATTTGCGGCGGTGTAAGGTGGCCTATGGGACTAAAAACATGGCCCGGGGGCCGGCAATGACCCAGGAACAGGCGGTACGGGCAATTTTGACTGGTGCCGATTTGGTGGGTGAATTGGCGGCTGCCGGTACCGGTATTGTCGGTACCGGCGAAATGGGCATCGGCAATACTACGTCATCAGCGGCCTTAATTGCCGTTTTCAGCGGGATGCCGCCGGCCGATGTAGTCGGGCGGGGTACGGGGTTAAATGACCGGCAGTTAGAACGGAAAATCCGGGTTGTGGAACAAGCGATAGCGGTAAACCGGCCCCGGCGAGAGGATCCCTTGGATGCCCTGGCGAAATTGGGGGGTCTGGAGATTGCTGGCTTAACCGGGGTAATTCTTGGGGCGGCGGCCAACCGGATGCCGGTGGTGATTGACGGGTTTATTTCCGGGGCGGCGGCTGTAGTCGCCGGCGAAATCTGCCCGTTGGCCAAAGAGTATATGTTGGGGTCCCATTTGTCGGAGGAACCGGGACATAAGATCATGCTCGAGTATTTGGGACTGGAACCGATACTGATGATGCGGTTCCGGTTAGGTGAAGGGACCGGGGCGGCCTTAGGGATGTTTGTGGTTGATGCGGCGGTAAAAATCATGAACGAAATGGCTACTTTTTCCCAAGCCGGGGTTGCCGGCAAGGTGTCGGGCAGTGACGGTTAAACCAAACTGCCGGCTTGCCTGTGGGTGGTTGCGCTTTCGCTTGGCTTTAACGTTTTTTACCCGGTTACCTGCCGGTTCGCCCGCAGACGGCACCGAGGAGGATTTTGGCCGTTCTTTTGTTTATTTGCCCTTGGTTGGCTTGGTTGTCGGGAGTTTGCTGGCCCTGATTGCCGGGGGGCTGGCTTGTTTTTTCCCCCCGGTTGTTTTAGCGCCTTTGGTCTTGGCCTTAGCGGTCTATTTAACCGGCGGGATCCATTTCGACGGTTTTATGGATACTTTTGACGGGATTTTTTCCGGCCGGAATCCGGAACGGATGCTGGAAATTATGCGGGATTCCCGGGTAGGGGCCCATGCCGTTACCGCGGTGATTATCCTTGTCCTGGTAAAAACGGGAGCGGTTTACGCTTTGGCCGGTCCGCCATCGCCGGGATTACCCGGTGTTGGTGAGTGGGACTTGTGGTCGGGGTTTTTCGGCCACCATCTTCCGCCATTGTATATAACCCTGGTTTTGACTCCGGTAGCCGGCCGTTGGGCGATTATGCTGGCTGCCGGTTGGTTTCCCTATGCCCGGGCGGCGGGGATGGCCAGTGTTTTTCACCGTTATCTGGAGCCCCGGGTTCTTTGGCGGGGCTCCTTGATAACCGGGGCAATTTTTGCGGTTCTTGCCGGGACCGGCGGACTGGTGGTATTGGGCGCGACGGCCGGGCTTGTTTACCGGTGGGGGACCTATTTGTGCGGCCGGCTCGGCGGTTTAACCGGGGATACATATGGGGCTACCTGTGAGTTGGTAGAGGTATTCTGCTTACTGGTTGCTGTGGCGTTTTTCGGTTAAAGGCTTTTCCGGGAAGGAAAAGTTCCGTTCGATCTTGAAAATTAAGATGATGAGAAAAAATGGGGAAGGACAGGCGGTTATGGGAACAGGTTTTCCCGGGCGTTCCTACGGCCATGGTGGTGACGTTTGGTCGGTGGCGGGGGCTACAACAGGCCGGACCACTGCGGATCTCTTGGATTTGAGTGCCAATATTAATTTTCTGGGGTTATCCCCGGTGGTACAACAGGCCATAGTGGCGGCGGTGGACCAAATCGTGCACTACCCGGACCACCGGTGCCGGCAGCTCCTGGCGGCTTTAGCCGGGCATCTGCAGGTTATGCCGGAGGCGATTTGTGCCGGCAATGGGGCGGTGGATCTGCTGGACCATTGGCTTCAGGTGGTGCGGGCGGAAAAAGTATTGATTTGCGAACCGGCTTTTGGGCAGTATCACCGGGCGGTTGGGGCCCAAGGCGGCCGGGTGGTCCGGTTGGCTTTGCCCGAAAGTCGCGATTTTCGCTTGGAGATTGCCCTTTGGCGGGAAGCCTTGGTGAATAGTGGTTGTGATACGGCCATTATGTGTTCCCCTCACAACCCTGCCGGGTGGACCTGGACTAAAGCGGAACGGAATGCCGTTTTGGCGGTGGCCGGCGCTAACCACGTTAATTTACTGGTGGATGAGTCCTTTTTGGATTTTGTACCGGATGGCCGCCGGCAAAGCTGCTGTCTGGAGGCGGCAGAGCAAGCGCAGGTGGCTGTACTTTATTCTTTGACCAAATTCTTCGCCTTCCCCGGGATTCGCTTAGGGGCTTTGATTACGCATCCTACCGTGATCCGGTGCATAAATGAAAAACGGGACCCCTGGTCGGTTAACCACCTGGCGCAAGTAGCCGGGGTGGCAGCTCTGGCAGATGTTGGTTATCAGGAACAGACCCGGAAGCAAACGGCGCCGGAACGGGATTACTTATGTACGCGGTTACAGGATATCGGTATGCGGCCTTTGCCGGCAACGGCAAATTTTGTGCTGGTCAATGTCCAGAATTCAACGTTGAATGCCACGGAATGGACGCAGCGGCTGTTGGGAAAAGGCATTTTAGTGCGAAATTGCAACACCTTTGCTCTTCTGGGTGAGCGTTACTTGCGACTGGCTGTCCGGGAATCCCGGGCTACCGACCGGTTGGTTACGGCGATGCAGGCGATTTTAGATGAGGAGGGAAAGCGTTGACCCGTGTTTTTTTGATTCGGCACGGTGAAACGGAGTGGAACCAGACAGGACGGTATCAAGGGCATAGTGATGTGGCGTTGAGCGAGAAGGGCCGGAACCAGGCGGAAAGGCTGGCCTGGCGGTTAAAAGATGGGCAAATTGACCGGATCTACGCCAGCGACTTGGAGCGGGCGGTAGAAACGGCCGGAGCCTTGGCGGCAAGGTTGAACAAACCGGTGATCAGGGAAGCCCGTTTTCGGGAATGTAATTTTGGCGCCTGGGAAGGGCTGACTTTTGCCGAGATTGCCGCTGCCTATCCCCGGGAAATTCAGGTTTGGCGGCAAACCCCCGGGCGGTTAAACTTACCGGATGGCGAAAGTTTTGCTCTTGTCCAAAAACGGGCTTACCAGGCCTTACAGGAAGTGGTGGCCAAGCATCCCGGGGCAGGGGTGGCGGTTTTTGCGCACGGTGGCACGATCCGGACTTTGCTTTGCTCAATTTTGGGCCTGGAATTAGACCGGGCCTGGCAGTTGCGGCAGGATAACACCGCGCTCAACATTGTTACTTTTCACGACGGCCTGGCGATTGTCGAAAGACTGAACGACACGGCCCATTTGCTTCCGGGGGCTTTTCCCCAGGGGTAAATCCGGGTACAATAGATAATGACTTGGTTTTATCGGGAGGGGAATTTTCGTGCCACCTGGCTATTCGCCTAATTTTTGGCAAAGACTGCGGATTTTGTTTAACTTGCCCCGCTCTACCCGGTTGATCTATAGTTTACTCAAGGATTCCCGGGTACCCGGGCTGAACAAAGTCTTGCTTTTGGGCCTGGGCACTGCCTATTTTTTGATGCCGGTGGATGTAGTACCTGATTTTCTTCCATTTTTCGGGCAGTTTGACGACCTTACCGTGATGCTGTTTTTAGTAGACCGTTTTGTTGCTTCGGCGCCGGGCCATGTTGTCCAGGAACATTTGCATACAATCCGCTAAAAAAATCGGGGAGCCGGGAATCTCCGGTTTTTGTTAATATTGCGGGAAAGGAGTGGTTGTTGCTTGCGGAAAAGCCAAATTCGGGAAGGGTTAACCTTTGATGATGTCCTGTTGGTTCCCGCTAAATCGGAAGTGTTGCCCCGGGATGTGGAGACCGCAACTTATTTAACCAAAGGGATCCGCCTCAATATCCCCGTTATGTCAGCCGGAATGGATACGGTAACAACCTCCCAGATGGCGATTGCCATGGCCCGGGAGGGTGGCATTGGGGTCATCCATAAAAATATGAGTATCGAACAACAGGCGCACGAAGTAGATCGGGTCAAGCGATCCGAACACGGAGTAATTACCGACCCGATTTTTTTAACCCCTGAACACCAGGTTAGCGATGCGGTGGCAATTATGGAAAGGTACCATATTTCCGGGGTGCCGATTGTTGATGAAACGGGTAAATTGGTTGGTATTTTAACCAACCGGGACCTGCGTTTCGAAACGGATTTTTCTCAACAGATTATGGCGGTAATGACAAAAAACAATTTAATCACGGCCTCTGTGGGTACTTCGTTGGCCCAGGCCAAAGAGATCTTGCGCCACCATAAGGTGGAAAAGTTGCCTCTGGTGGATGAGGAAGGTCATTTGCGTGGTCTGATCACCATCAAGGACATCCAAAAAGCCCGCCAGTATCCTAATTCGACTAAGGATGAACGGGGCCGGTTGTGTGTATGTGCAGCGGTCGGGGTTACTTTTGACACCATGGAGCGGGTACGGGCCTTAGTGGATGTCGGGGTGGATGCGATTGTGCTGGATACGGCGCACGGGCATTCCCGGAGCGTTTTGGACCTGGTGGCCAAGATTAAAGGGGCATTCAGCCAGGTAGACTTGATTGCCGGGAATGTGGCCACGTATGAAGGGACAAAAGATTTGGCCAAAGCTGGGGCGGATTGTGTTAAAGTCGGCATCGGCCCAGGGTCGATTTGTACCACCCGGGTTGTGGCGGGCATTGGTGTACCGCAGATTACGGCGATTTGGGATTGTGCCCAGGCAGCTCAGGAGGCCGGGATTACCATTATTGCGGATGGTGGGGTTAAGTTTTCCGGGGATGTCACCAAAGCGATTGCGGCCGGGGCAAATGTGGTAATGATTGGTAGCCTGCTGGCCGGTACCGAAGAAAGCCCCGGCGATATTGAGATTTACCAAGGGCGTAGCTTCAAGGTATACCGGGGAATGGGGTCGTTGGCGGCGATGAAAGAGGGCTCCAGAGACCGGTATTTCCAAGAAGGTGATAAAAAACTGGTACCGGAAGGAATTGAGGGGCGGGTACCTTATAAGGGGTCGGTGTCGGATACAATTTACCAGCTTGTCGGGGGATTAAAGGCCGGTATGGGTTATTGCGGCTGCCGGAACATTGATGATTTAATGACCAGAACCCAGTTTATCAAGATCACGGCGGCCGGTTTGCGGGAAAGCCATCCCCATGACGTAACGATTACCAAAGAAGCGCCAAACTACAGTGTGTAAGGGGTTTCCTTCGCTTTCAGCCAGTAAATTTAAGCAGGATTTGTAAAATTTGCGTCGAAAGGTTCCTTGAAATATAATGTTTTTGGCAGGCGGAGGCGAAGGGAACGTTATGAGTACAGTGGCCAACGCAATCCTCCAATTACCTGGTTTGGATGTCAGGCAAAATCAAGGAAATGCTGTTCTTGCCGTTGGCCTTGACATTGGCTTTGGCTATGTTAAGGTTGTGGCCAGTAACGGCCGGTGGGCTTTATTTCCGAGTATTGTGGAGGAAGGCCGGGAATTACAATTGTGGTCCGGGTTTGGTAACACAGATTTGTTGGACAACCTGATTGTGGAGTTGGATGGACGTCGTTATTTTGTCGGTTCCCTGGCCCTCCGGGAAACGGACGCGGAACTTGATGTCGACCCGAATAAGATTTTCAACATTGATTTTGATATTCTCGTTTATACTGCTTTACATTTGGTGAGTGAACAGGCGGATCAGGCGGTTAATGTTTTCCTGGGGTTGCCGGTAAATTTTTACCGGACCCAGAAAGCCCGGTTTGAAGAAAAACTTAAGGCTCGCCAAGCATCCTGTTTTGTTAAAATTGCGGGCAGTGATGTCCGGTTGGTCAAAATCCGTAAGTATCAGATTTTTCCCCAAGCCGGTGGGGCTTTGTTTAATCAAATCCTTGATTTTCGTTCGGAAGTCAAGTCGCCCCGCTTGGCCAGGGGTAAAATTGGCGTGATTGATAGCGGTACCAAGACTACCGATTGTATCTTTATGGATGATTTGAAGTTTGTCGATCAACGGAGTTTTTCCATTAATGACGGTGGCACTCACAAGATATTAATCGAAATCCGGGAATTTTTGATGAAGAACTTTGACAACTATTACCCCCGGCTGGCGGAAGTCGATCTGATGTTACGGGAACGCCGGGTGGAAATTAGGGGCAAGGTTTATGATTTGTCCCCGGTCATTAATCCGGCAGCCATTCGGGTGGCCCGCAAAATCCTCCGGGAGGTATATGCTAAATGGCCTAACCGGATGGAAATCCGGGCGATCATTTTGGCCGGGGGTGGGGGTTTGGCGATGGAAGCGTTTTTTAAAGAGGCATTTCCGAATTTGTTGGTGGCCTGTGAAGATCTGAAACCGGAACCGCCGGCTAATGACTGGCGCCCGGCCCAATTTGCTAATGCCTTGGGGTTTCTCAAGCTGGCTTGTATGCGGTATGGTGATGCCTGATGCGGCATTTTCGGATTGAATTCTCCTTAGACGAGCATAATCCTCAGGAGGCCTTATTGATTTGGTGGTTGGACCAGCTCAAAGATCCGGCAATGTTGATCCGTTGCGTATTGCTTGGCGGTGGAGTGCCGCCATGGCTGACCGGTTGGCTGGGTACCGGTAAGGGCCGGTCAAGCCAGGCCGGGGCGGATGGGTCAGGGTTACAACCGGATGAGTTGGTTGGTCCGGGTGAATTGCCGGAGGCTGTTTGGCCGGCCTTGGCCGACTTGGATTATGAGGAAGATGTTGCGCCTGACCCAGAAATTATTAAGGAAGGTTTGAAAAAAGCATTTGGTTAATCCGCAAGGGACAAAAAAGAGTAGTCGCCCGCGACGGGTGAAGGCGAAACCGTTGGTTAAGCCATCCCGCCGTTCGGTTACGGTAATCCCCTTGGGTGGCGTGACGGAAATTGGCAAAAACATGACCGTCATCGAATATGGTGACGATATTATCGTTATTGATGCCGGGGTCAAGTTTCCTGGTGAGGAACTGTTGGGCATCGATTTGGTCATTCCGGATATCACCTACTTGGTGCAAAATCTGGCGAAGATCCGGGGGATCTTTTTGACCCATGGGCACGAAGATCATATCGGGGGATTGCCTTTTGTTTTACGGCAAATTCAAGTGCCGGTATATGGCACACGGCTTACCCTGGGCTTGGTCAAAAACAAACTTACCGAACATGGTTTGCTTAAAGATACCCAATTACACGAAATATTACCGGACGAAACGGTGAGTGCAGGGTGTTTTCACCTGGAATTTTTCCGGGTTAACCATTCGGTCCCGGATGGTATTGGGATTGCCATTCGGACGCCGGCCGGTTTGATTGTGCATTCTGGGGATTTTAAACTTGACCAGACCCCTGTTGACGAGAAAGTGTTAGAATTCAGTAAGTTGTCCCGTTATGGTGATGAGGGTGTTCTTTTGTTTCTTTGTGATTCTACGAATGTGGAACGTCCTGGATTCACCCCGTCGGAAAAAACGGTAGGAGATACTTTTCAGTCGGTTTTTGCCCAGACTAAGAACCGGATTATTATCGCCACTTTTGCTTCTAACGTTCACCGGATTCAACAAGTGATTAATACGGCGGCGGAATTTAACCGTAAAGTGGCGGTAGTGGGGCGGAGCATGGTCAATGTGGCCGATGTTTCGCAGCAGCTGGGTTATTTGGTCGTACCGAAAGGGATGTTGATTGAGCCGGAAGAGGTGGACCGTCTGCCGGACGACAAGGTGGTAATCATTACCACTGGTTCACAGGGTGAGCCGATGGCGGCTTTGACCCGGATGTCTACGAATAATCACCGGCAGATCGCGATCCGGCCGGGAGATACGGTGATCATCTCCGCAACCCCGATCCCCGGTAACGAAAAGCTGGTGGCCCGGACAATTGACAACTTGTTCCGGCTGGGGGCAGATGTTATTTATAAAGATTTGGCTAATGTTCATGTTTCCGGTCATGCCGCCCAACAAGAAATCAAACTGATGCTTAACCTCCTGCGTCCCCGGTTTGTGTTGCCATTCCATGGAGAATACCGCCACCAGGCGGCATTTGCCAAGCTGGCGGCCCAAATGGGGATCCCGGAAGCCAATGTGTTTCGTTGCAACATTGGTGACCGGGTGGAAATTAACCATGCCCAGGGCCGGGTTGCCGGGCGGGTGGAGGCGGGAGCCGTTATGGTTGATGGGATTGGCATTGGCGATGTGGGTAATATTGTGCTGCGGGACCGTTACCATTTGGCCCAGGATGGGATCGTGATTGCGGTGGTGACAATTGACAAGGAAAACGGTATAGTGCTTGCCGGTCCCGATTTAGTGTCCCGGGGGTTCGTTTTTGTTCGGGAAGCTGGTGATTTGTTGGGGGAAGCCAAAGCCCGGGTACGGGAAGCTCTTAACCGGACTTGTTCCGGAAAAACAACCGAATGGTCGGTTTTGAAAAATGTGATTCGGGAATGCCTAAACGAGTTTTTTTACGAAAAAACGCAAAGACGACCGATTGTTTTGCCGATTATCATGGAGATTTAGATGCCTTTAACGGCATCTTTTTTTGTTACTCACCACTGGCTTTCCCGGTACATATAGTGCATTAGATTTAAAGGGGGTGCCGGTGGTGATTGTTGGCGTGCTGGTACATCCGGCCGTAAAACCGGATCGATTTCGGGGTAACCGGTTGTTTTTTCGCCAACTGGCTGAGCAAGGGGAAGGAATTGGCGTGAAGATTGCCATTTTTTCGCCCCAGCAGATTAACTGGCCCCGCCGGCGAGTCCGGGCATATGTTTACCGGGGTGTCACCGGGCGGTGGGTGATGCAGGGGCTACCATTACCGGGGGTTGTTTATGACCGGTATTTTTCTATCGGAAATCAACCGGCAAACATCTTTGCTTGCCGGAAAACCTTGGCCAAACGAGGGGTGCCTCGTTTCAACCCCGCGATTGGTACAAAATACCAAATCTACCGGCAATTAGCCCGGGATCCCGAAACTGCGCGGTATTTGCCCGAAACGCTGTTGTTTAACCGGGGCAAAGACCTTAGCCGCAAGCTGGCTGTTTGGCAACGGGCCTACTTAAAACCGGTCACCGGGATGAAAGGCAAAGGCATTATCCGCTTGTCCCCCCGGGCGAATAACCTGGTCTATCTTGAGCAGGTAAACCGCAAAAACGGGCGCTTGCTGACGACGGAAGGGGCCGTGAAATCGGTGCGTTCTTTGATCAGGGGGCGGCGTTATCTTTTGCAACAAGGGATTGAGCCGGCTACTTGGGAGGGAAAAATATTCGATTTGCGGATTCTGGCGCAAAAGGACCGGCAAGGCCAATGGCAGATTACCGGTGGCGCCGCCCGGGTTACGGCCAACGGGATTACCTGTAATCTGCATACCGGCGCCCAGGCGGTATCCCTGGAAACCGTTTTGACGGCGCAAGGAGGGGTAAAACCGGCGGATGTATACGCGGTAGCCAGTTTGATTGCCCAAAGCCTGGGAAAAGCTAACCGGGGTTTGGGTGAACTGGGGTTGGATTTTTTGGTTGACACCCAGGGCCGGTTATGGTTTTTGGAGGCCAATCCCCGCCCGGGAAGGATTGTATTTCACCGGATTGGTGATTTAGCTACCCGGTTGCTGGCTGTCCGGCGCCCTTTAGAGTATGCGCAGTACCTTGCCGGGAAAAGAAAGGCCCGGTGAAAGGGATGGCCATAGTTACGTTATGTGCCCAGGAAGCCGGCCGGTATAACCTGAACGCCGGCGATTCCGTTGCCGTGCAGGCCGGGACGCAAATCCAGACCGGCCGGATTAAGATTGGGACGGTCCGTTCCCTGAAACCATTATCTGCCAACTTGTTAGCCGCCCTTAATTGGCCGGGGGATGTCCGGTATCACTGGCGGTATTCACCCGGGGAAAACAAGCTGCTGGTAGGACCGTTAATCGGCATCTTGACTCACCGGCCGGCCGGGAAGAATTATTCTTCGCGACCCCATCTAAGAACAATTCAGCGGTATGCCCGCCGGATGGGCATTGTTGCGGTCGTATTTTGTGCGCAAGATGTTTGTTGGGAAAACGGCACCATTGAAGGGATGATTCTCCGCTCTTCCGGGTGGGTGCGGCGGGTTTTCCCGATTCCCAAAGTAATCTATAACCGGATTTTTTCCCGGAGAACGGAAAACCGGCCGGAGATAGCAGCATGCAAACAAGCCTTAAGCACTCTTCCGGGTTTGGTGTTGTTTAACCCGCGTTACTTTGACAAATGGGAAATTCACGAACACCTACGGCAGACGGTGACCGTACGGAGTTTATTGCCGGAAACCAAGCTCCTGGAGCAGCCGGCGGACATCTGGCCTTTGGTTAATACTTATGGTCTTGTTTATTTAAAGCCGGTTCATGGTAGTCAGGGGGTTGGTATTTTCCGGGTCGGCATCCGCCGTAAAGGAGGCTATTATTTTCAATCCCGGAATTTTGACCCTAGTTTAAGCAAGGCATTAAGCAAAGAACATGTAGAAAAAAAGGTAAAAAAACTGTTGGGGGTTAGTACCTATGTCGCCCAACAGGGATTGCGCTTGGCCAGGATTGGCGGTTCGCCGTTTGATCTTCGTCTGTTGGTCCAAAAGGATGGCAAGGGGGTTTGGCGGATTACCAAGGCCTTTGGGCGGGTGGCGGCCCCAGGCCGGTTTACCGCCAACTTAAGTCAAGGCGGCAAGGCGATGGGCATCAGGCACACCTTGGCGGTAGCGGTCGTATTGCGCAAACGAAAACGCGCGGTAGTAATCAAAGAACTGGAGAAATGGGGGAGTGTTCTGCCTAAGGTGTTGGAGGAGAATACCGGCCTCAACTTAGGAGAATTAGGACTGGATCTCGGATTGGACCGTTATGGCCGCTTGTGGCTGTTGGAGATTAATTCTAAGCCGCGTAAACGCTTGGTCACCGAGGAAGGGGACCCACGACAGGTGCGGTTGTCTATGCAGCGGCCGCTTGCTTATGGGCGGTCGTTGGATGGGTTTTGACCGAGACAAGGAGGATGGGGATGAGGGTGCCAGATGTTGGGGTGTTGGCTTGGGGAACGGGTTCCCAAGCAAAGCCTTTCGGCAGGTGGTCCTACCCCTTGGGGAAAACCGTTTCTGCCCTGGAAAGAAGGGGTCTTAAGGTGGCGGTGATTCCGGCGCAGGCCTTAAATGGCGGGAAAACGGTTGTTGGTTGGTATCCGCTGAAAACGGCCGCCTCCTTCCGCTGGGCCGCCCAAAAAACTATGCTTCCCGATATTTTTTACAACCGCATTTTGGGTCGTCAACGCGAAAAACGGAAAAGTGTGCAAGCTGGGCTGCAAGCCTTAGCGGGAAACGGTAAAATCGTCTTTAACCCTGGTTATTTATCCAAGGCGGCGATCTACGAACATCTGACGGATACGGAGGTTAATGCCTACTTGCCGGATACCCTGGTGACACCGACCCCGCAGGCGGTGATAGAGTTTTTACAGCGGTGGCCGGTGGTCTATTTGAAGCCTTTGGAGAGCTGTCAGGGCCGGGGGATCTTCCGTTTGGCGGTCACCGGCCGGTCCTGGCTGGTCAAAGGGGTGCGGAAAAAGGAAACCCTGACCAGATTGCTGTCACATAAACAGGCCTTGGCAACCTGGCTCGGCCGGGTGCTTCACCACCGGCAGTACTTGGCCCAACGAGGGATTCGGCTGGACCGCCTGCAAAGCCGCCAGTATGATTTACGGGTACTCTGCCAAAAAGGGGCTGACGGGGAGTGGGCTTATGTTGGCGCCGGGATCCGGCTGGCGGCCCGGGGGCAGATTGTTACCCACCGGCCCAATGGGGGGCAGGTCGTTTCCGTTAAGCAGGTAATGGTTCGCCGATTTGGTGCCGGGGGCTGGCGGGAAAAAGAAGGTGAGCTGGCGGAGATTGCCGTTATGGCCAGCCGGTTGTTGGAAAGGGGACATGGCGGGAATTTCGGCCTACTTTCGCTGGATGTAGCTTGTGATGCCCCTGAAGGGAAATTTTGGATCTTAGAAATGAACTCCAAGCCCGGCGCCTTTGATGAAGGCCGGATTCAACGCAAAAGCGACAACCTTTTGGCGGGTTACCTGCGGTATCTGCTGGTTCAAAGGGGGAAAGGCAATGCAAGTATACATTCGGCATGACCAACCGGCGGTGATGGCAGCTTTAGTTCGTAAATTGGCGGCCAAAGGAATCAAGGTTACGGTGGATAGCGGGGTTCCGGACGGACCGGTGGATTGGTGGATCGAATGGGGCAATGGCTATTGGGCCAGACCGCCGGTAGCCGGGCGGATGCTTAATGTTGGTTCCTATTCCTCCCCGGCGGCATCCAACGACATGGCGGAGAAGTTTTTGGGGTTGAACCGTTTGCGGGCATTCCTGGGCGATGACGGAACAAGTTGGCCGGTAGCGGTTTGGCCGAAAGAATACCAGGTTTATTTGTGGGATGCGCAAGTGGTGGCGGTCCAACGCAAGGTGGCGACCAGGTATTTTCGGGAATTTGCCGGTGCAAAAACTAATACTCCCCGGTTTCAGTGGCTGGAGCGCCTGACGACCTGGGAGCGGGAACGCTTACTCCCGATGGCCGTGCGGACCCTGCATTGTCTTGGCCTGGATTTCGGTAAGGTCCGGCTGGGAGTGAACCGTTCCAGCGGTCCGGTGATTATTGGTTTCGATCCTGCCCCAAGCGTTTCGCCACGACTTACCCAGGTTTATGCCGAAGCGATCGCTGACTCTTTGACGGCATGGCAACGTTCCGTAACGGTGACGATCGGCTCTGATCCGGAATTCATGTTAAGTCTCTTGCCGCAAAAACGGATGGTCCCCGCTTCCCGGTTCTTTCCCCGGAACGGTTTGGTTG
>JAQWAU010000046.1 GCA_028707535.1 Heliobacteriaceae bacterium
ATGTCTTCCTTGCCCACCTTAGCCAGAAGAACAACCGGGCCGACTTGGCCGAAAATACGGTGACGGAGCATTTATGTAACCAAGGCTGTGCCGTTGGCCGGGAGATCATCCTGCAGGCCACTTATCCGAACCGTGCCGTTGGCTTGGTCAAGTAAAAAACTAGTAGCCAATCGCTAATTCCGCCGGGTTGTCAGCCTCACCAATCACCCAACTCAACACGATGTTTGCCGCCTTGGCCGCCGCAATCGTCATTCGGGGAGCCATCGCCGGGTAATCGGGGCTGACGGTGGTACGCAGATCCCCAATCAGAAAAACGCGATTAGCAATTCGCCTGGTGACCAGGTTAGCGGAATTACCCCAGCCCGTCGTGCCGGATGCACATACAAACAACTTGCCGGAGTTGCCGTAATTCTCCATCAAAAGCGTTTTGCTTGTCCCTTCGTTCAAAGCTTCGATGACTATATCACAATCGGCGAAAATGTCCCCCACGTTTTCCGGGTTGATCCGCACGGCCGGCGTTTTCAGAATCAAGTCCGGGTTAACCCGCCGCAAGTTCTCTTGTAAGGCGGTTACTTTTTTTTCCCCGATCTGGTCACCGAAGTAAAACTGCCGGTTAAGGTCAGACCAGTCCACGGCGGCATAATCAACAATTTTGAACCGGGCAAAACCGCTCCGCACTAAAAATAGGGCACAGTTCGACCCTAAACCGCCAGCTCCGGCGATGCCCACGGTTACCTTTTGGATCCGGGCCAGCCTGGCTTCCCCGATCTTTTCCGCTAGTGCTTTTTCAAATTTGTTCATATTAGTCTCTCCTTTTTGACCCTACTTTTTTCGTCTTAAACGCATCAATTCCCTGGACTTGTACCGGCTTAAGTCATCATCTTGATGGATACTCAGGGCAATATTGTGAATGTTTGGATAAGCCTTCTTCAATCGCCGTTTGATCTCGTGCTTGATCACTTCGGCATCAGCAACCAACATTTTGTTGGAAAGTTCGATGGTTCCATCCACATCAAGATAAGCGCCTTCCCGAACTACGTCAAGTTCGTAAAGGTCTTCAACCCCATCTACATTTATAATCGTTTTGGCGATCTCGCTTACTACTTCTTCCGGAGCAGTGTAGCCGATCAGTCCCTTAATATTTTCCCAGGCAACCTTAACGGCAATAATGAGCAGGAGAATACCAATAATCAACCCGGCCAGCCCGTCTGCCCAAAGGGCAATCCCGAAATTAGCCAGTGATATACCGGCTACGGCTATAAGGATAGCGCTCGTAGCCGCCACGTCTTCAAAGAATACAAGCCGGGTTTCCGGAGAGGCGAGATGATATTTTTGCAATGATAGCCTAAAAAGGCCGATTCCTTTAGCTTCAGATTCCGCCTCCCGGGCAATGTCCTTCATTGCTTGAAACAAAACATAACCATCGACCAACAACGAAATGCCCAGTACCGCTATGTTCCAGCCGAACCCAACAGGATGCAGAGGGTGGAGGATCGCCTGATAGCCGGTTTCTACCGCGTGAATAGAGTTGTAGGCCATAAAAATGGCGACAAATAAGACAATAATATTTGAAACCCGGCCGAACCCGTTCGGGAAACTGGGAGTCGGTTTTTTACCGGCGATTACTGATCCCAGAAAAACTGCTGCCTGAGCGCAACCATCGTTGAAACTGTGTAAAGCTTCGGCTTTCATTGCCGGGGAACCAGTGCTGTTGAAGGCAATGTATTTGATTAAGGCCAGAAAAAAATTGCCAAGTGCACTTTTTAACGCCGTAAAGTTAGCTTTTTTTACCAACATAAAGGCAGGTCCAACCAAGGTTTTCCAGCCTCCCTTAATTTTAGGCTTGATTCCGGCCGGCAATGGGAAAAAAATAAAAAATCTTCGATTAAGGTTTAGCGAATTAAAACGCTTCCTTAACGAAGACTTTTCCCCACAACAAATCTTATTATAAAGCAAATGAGTTTTTCCGTAAAGATATATTTGGAAATTAAGGTCAGCGACCGGCCAGGGCCACTTGCTCAACTGCTGCCACTACAGCATCGATTTCCGCCGGGTTGGTGAAAAAGCCGGGGCTCAGCCGGCAGGCCCCGGGCTGCAGGGTTCCGATTGTTTGGTGGGCCAACGGGGCGCAGTGCAGGCCCGCGCGGGTGATAATCCCGAATTCATAGTCCAGGATCGTGGCTATTTCCCCGCAATCCATGGTAGCGATATTAAAGGCAACTACAGCCGTGCGTTTTTCACTGTCACAGGGACCGTAGATATGAACACCCGGGATTGCTTCCAGTCCGGCGAGCAGTTTAGCCGTTAAGCGCTGTTCGTGTTGCCGGATGTTTGCCTGCCCGGTTGCCTGAATGAACTTGACGGCAGCCCCCAAGCCGGCCAAACCCGGTGTGTTGGGGGTACCGCTTTCCAAGCGGTCCGGCAGGAATTCCGGCTGTTCCAGGGTGGCCGACAATGAACCGGTGCCGCCTTCTTTCAAAGGGTTTAAGGATAAATTGGGACCGATGTAGAGGCCACCGGTGCCCTGGGGTCCGAGAAGACCTTTATGCCCGGTGAACGCCAGCAGGTCAATTGCTTGTGCTTCTACATCCAGAGGCAGTACCCCTGCTGTTTGAGCACTATCGACCATAAACACCAGGCCGTGTTGCCGGGCGATTTGGCCGACCTGACCAACCGGCATAATAGTTCCCGTTAAGTTGGAGGCATGCAGCATACAGATCAACCGGGAGTTGGGGCGGATGGCCACCTCGATGGCGTCCGGATCGAGACTGCCGTCCGGGCCGCACTGCACTTTGGTCCAGGACACTCCCTGGGCTTGGAGCCGGTGAAGCGGGCGGGCGACCGCATTATGTTCCATGCTAGTGGTGATCACATGGTCCCCCGGCTGTAACAGGCCTTTTAACCCCAGGTTGATCGCTTCAGTAATATTCAAGCTAAAAACAATGCGGGAAGCTGCCTTGATGTTAAATAAGCGGGCCAGGGCATTCCTGGTTTCAAACACAACTTGGTCCGCTTTTTGGGTATTCCGGCTGCTGCCCCGGCCGGGATTGCCGCCCCAGTGCCGGTTGAAATGATCGACGGCGCTATAAACACCCTCCGGTTTCGGGTAGGATGTTGCGGCATTATCTAAATAAATCATCACGGCGGCCCCCTTCTGGCGTGGCGTCTGTTGGCAAACTGTTCGATTTTCAAAATGGTTATTCCGTTTTGGGCAATTGTTTGCCGGATACTCCCGAGGTCTTTTTCGGCAACAATTAAGGATATCCCGCAGCCGGCATCAGCTTCCCGGGGAGTGGGGGCGATGGTATAGGGGACGGCGATTCTTTTAAGCCTGGCGCAGAGCGCCAGGCCTTCGTTATGGTTGGGAAAAAGGACATACCAGTCAAGCATCGTTAGTATCCCGGATTACCTGGAGGAAATCATTTCCAGGAAGGCCTGCACCCGGGTCCGGATTTGTTCCGTATCCTGGGTACTGTAATCAGTTTCAATATGGAGGACGGGAATCTGACTTCCAGACAGCGCCTTGCGTACCAGGTAGCCTTCGGTTGCGTAAAGTCCGCAGAACTGCAGGTTAAGATCAACAATTCCATCCACCCGGTATTCTCGGGCCAGGCGGAATATGTCTTCGATGCGGCCTTGGTTTGGGGTGAAACAGGCACAATTAGTTTTTAGGTAACGTTCCGCCAGGGCTTTAATTTGCCCTTCCAGGGTGGTAGCCGTTTCATCCGTCAGATGTTCGAAATAACGGGTGCCGGTACAAAGTTCTTCGACAACCACTGCTGCTCCCGATGTTTCTAATATGTCGTGGATCTTCCAGTTGGGGATTGCCATCGGGGTACCGGTAATCATAATCCGGGGGGCTGTTGCCGGGAAAACACCTTCTTGCCGGGTTATCCGGTCTTCAAGTTCGGTGCATAGTTTATCGGTCATTTGGCTGAACCGGGCAGGATCGTCGTAAAAGGCTATCTGGGTAATCAGCAAGGCATCCTTACCGCTGATGGGTACCGGCCGGGCCTTGCGCGCGGCATATAGCCGCTGCAACGCCCGGCGCTTGCAATTCAGCAGCTTGATGCTTTCCCCCAAAGATTCAGGGGTAATCTCATTACCGGTAAATTCCGCTACTAACCGGCATAGGCGCCGGATCTCAGCGCTAAAGTGCTCAACAGCATAAGTCTGTTTTGTCTGCGGCAGGTCGATTACGTGGATAGGGACATCTTCGGCGAGGATTTCCCAGGCTTTTTTCTTTCCGTCACAAGTCGTTTCACCAATGAACATGTCGGCAAGGCGGAAAAAGGGACAGGTGCGGTCCAACCGGGCGCCGACGGAAGCTTTGATTAAGGGACAGGTGTTGGCAGGCAGGACGGTTTCCCCGGCCGGCACCCAAAACTGGGAACCACCGCACAAACCGGTGGCGATTGCTCCGGCAGCGAAAATTACTTCATCGGGAACATAAACACAGAAGGTTCCGAATACTTTCCCGCCCTGTTGTTTATGGGCCAATAGCTCGGCAGGCCGGACCCCGTGGATTTCGGCGACCACAAAATCATAATAATCCATATTGGCCGCCCGGTTCTTTTGGGATAAATAAGTTTCGGTGTAAGCATCAGGTAACGCATCACACAGCAGGTCGTGCCGTTCCAGGTTCATACCCAAATCAGCCCACATTTGACGGTAATCAGCCACAACATAATCCCCCTTATTTATTATTTTTCGTCCGTTGCACGAAGTCCCGGGCCAGGAAGGCGGCACCCAGGGCACCGGTCAGTTGGCAGTTTTCCGGGACCGTCACTTTAACCCCGATGAGGGTTTCCAGGCATTGGCGTACTCCGGCATTTTTCGCCACTCCTCCGGTGAAGGCGGTTTTTCCTGGTGGACCGAGACGTTGCGCCAGGGTTGCGATTCGCTGGGCGACGGAATGGTGTAGACCGGAAATAATTTCTCCCTTATCCCGGTTGGCGGCCAACAGGCCGATGACTTCGGATTCGGCAAAGACGGCGCACATACTGTTCAACGGCAGTGGAGGCTTGTTTTCGGCCAAGTCGCTTAGTTCGTTGACTTCAACCCCCAAGGTGGCGGCGATCACCTGCAAAAAACGCCCGGTTCCGGCGGCACACTTGTCGTTCATCACGAAGTCCAGCACTTCCCCGCGGGGCCCGGTTTTAATGACTTTGCTGTCTTGACCGCCGACATCAATCACCAGGGAAGTACCCGGCAGCAAACCCGCTACTCCCCGGGCATGGCAGGTAATCTCGGTTACTGCCTGGTCAATAAAGGGTAGGGAGATCCGGCCGTAACCGGTACCGACGACATAAGCCACCTGTTCTTCAGACAGGCCTAGTTTTCGAAGCAGCCCTTGATAGGTATCGGTTCCGGTTTGCCGGGGGCTCCAACCAGTGGGGGCCAGCGCGGAATGGATTTCCCTATCGGCGAGGAGCACCACTTTAGTGGCCGTGGAACCGACATCGATGCCGGCAACCAGCATCGTCCCACCTCCAGTGTTCGGGAAGCTTGTGAAATAACAATTACTTATAATTGCAATAAGGTAACTTCATAGTTCATTCGCCACCAAAACTTTTATTCCTGCCGGGAGGTTCGGGAAGTTCACTTCGGGTTTCGGGGTATTCTAATTACAGTGATTGTCTAAATTAACTTAGCTGGTATTAGTGGGGCTAAGTAGAGGAAGGAGTTTTCCGGATGAACGATATTGCCCAGGTCCTTAACGACCCTTGGGTCTTAATCCCCTTGGTGTTATGGAGTCTTGTCTGGAAAGGTTTCGCTTTATGGCATTCGGCCCGCAATGACCAGCGAGGGTGGTTTGTGGCTTTGCTGGTGATTAATACGGTTGGGTTGCTCGAAATCATCTACCTGGCGTTCTTTCGCCGGAAAACCCGCATTCTTTTTTAAAACGGCTAAAAGCCCTGAACTCAGTTGAGCCCAGGGCTTGTTTTTTTTCGGTAATAATCCTTATGATGTTTGCGGATTGCTCCGGTTTTCCGTTGCCACGATAACGCCCCCGGCCAAAACAATTAATCCACCGATTATTTGCAGCCAGGTAAGCTGTTCTTGAAAAAAAACAAAGGCGCACGCAACCGTAACTAACGGTTCCAGCATACTGATGATCGATGCCCGGGTCGGACCAATGATTTTAACCCCGGTAAAAAAGGTGACGATGGCGAGAACCGTGGAGACCAAAGCAACCGCCAAAATAAACAAATAGGCCGGGAATGGTAACTGAAAATTGAGGCTGTTCGTTACCAGGCCCATGACTAACAGACTTATGGCGGCAAATAACGAGACAAAGGCAGTAGTAATCACCGGGGTTGCATTTTTCACCACCCCACTGCCGATGACGATGTAGACCGAATAGACTACGGCTGCCCCCAGCGCCAGACCTACGCCAAGCAAGTTTACACCGGCTAAGGAGGTCTTAAGCACCAGGATGAGTCCGGCAAAGGCAATGATTATCGCCCCAATTGTCCTTATGTTCAGTAAGTCTTTTCCCAGCACTACGGTTAGGATGGATACGAAAATCGGGTAGGCATATAACAGGAGGGCGGCCAGGGAAGCAGGGATGTATTTTACGGCGGAGAAGAAAAAAGTTGACTGTAAGGTGTAAAGTACACCGCCCAATAAGAACATCAAGGTGAGCTCTTTTTTGGTTATATGTAAATTCCTGAGGTTGTTAAAGGAGAAGCCGAATAATACCAATGCGGCGACGGCGAACCGCAGAAAAAGCAGAGTGACCACACTGACCCCGTATTGGTAAGCATATAAGGCAAAAATGGGCATCAGCCCGAAACCAACGGCGGATAGAATAACCATTACAATTCCTAAAGCAAATTGATTGGGCAATTCTGCTCGGCATCCTCCTTTTTAACGTGTCTCACCCGATGATTTCATGGATAGGGCGATTTTACCCTGTTCCCGGTCAACGGTCAACACTCGGACAGAGACAAGATCACCTACGGATACCACTTCCAAAGGGTGCCGGATATACCGGTCAGCCATTTCCGACAAATGTACCAACCCGTCATTTTTCACCCCGATGTCGACAAAAGCACCAAAATCCACTACGTTTCTCACTGTTCCGGTGAGCAGCATGCCCGGGGTTAAATCCTCGATGCTCAATATATCGGTCCGGAAGACCGGTGTGGGGAAGTCATCCCGGGGATCCCGGTGTGGTTTTCCCAAACAAGCCAGCACATCTCGCAGCGTTGGTTCCCCAGTTTCCAGGCTTTGGGCCATTTTTGCGGTGTTCAGGACCATAATTTTTTTGACTAATTCGGGTTTGCCGATTTCCGTAAGGTTTGCCTTGGCCACCTGCAGCACGTGCATTGCCAGTTGGTAAGACTCCGGATGAATCGCCGTGGTATCCAGCGGATTGTCTCCTTCGTAAATCCGGAGAAATCCGGCAGCCTGCTGGAAAGCCTTGGGTCCCAGTTTAGCGACCTTGAGCAGGTCCCGGCGGTTCTGGAATTTTCCGTTTAGGTCGCGGTGGTCGACAATGTTATGGGCCACCGTGTTTGAAATCCCGGAAACGTAAGCCAGCAGGGAAGCAGAAGCAGTGTTCAGTTCTACCCCCACCGTATTGACCACAGATTCAACTATGGTGGTCAGGTTTTCGTTTAGTTCTCTTTGGGGAAGGTCGTGCTGGTATTGTCCCACACCGATCGCTTTTGGTTCAATCTTAACCAGTTCGGCGAGGGGGTCTTGCAGCCGGCGCGCAATTGATACGGCACTTCGTTCCGCTACATCAAGTCCGGGGAATTCTTGGGCCGCTACCTTGGAAGCCGAGTAAACACTGGCTCCGGCTTCGTTGACGATGGTGTACGGGATGGATAGTTTCCGGTTTTGGATTAATGCGGCAATAAACTGCTCGGTTTCCCGGGAAGCCGTGCCATTGCCGATGGCAATCGCGGTGACCCCGTACTGTTGAATCTTTTGGAAAAGGATTGCCTCAGCCTCGGCAATTTTCTTCTGTGGCGGGGTGGGATAGACTATACCGATCGCCAGTACCTTGCCGGTATCATCAACGATCGTCCATTTGCAGCCGGTCCGGTAAGCTGGGTCGAGGGCCAGAATGACATGCCCTTTGACGGGTGGTTGCATGAGCAGGCTCCGGAGGTTTTTGGCAAAGATTGTAATTGCGTGTTTTTGGGCTTTTTCCGTCAGTTCGTTTCTTAAGCCCCGTTCAATTGAGGGCTTGATCAGCCTGGTGTAGCTGTCCTGTAAGGCCTGGGAAACACAAGGGGCAGTAATCCCCGGCCGGACATACCGGTTTTGTAAAAAGGCGCTGATTTGCTCCGGAGGAACGGTGATGGTCACCTTCAGGATTTCCTCCCGCTCCCCCCGGTTGATTGCCAGGATCCGGTGGGGTGGAATTTTGCTTACCGGTTCCTGGTATTCATAATACATCCGGTAAGGTGAATCAACTGCCGGGTCTTTAGCGGTCACAACCACGATGCCGTGTTTACGGCTGTATTCCCGGATCCATTGTCTGGTGGCGGCATCTTCGGCTGCCTGTTCCGCGACAATATCCCGGGCCCCTTGCAGGGCCTTTTCACCGGCAGGAACCTGTTCGGAGACATATTTCGCCGCTTCTTCCTCAAGATTACCTTGGGCCGGGAAGGAGAACAGGTAGTCGGCCAACGGCTGAAGCCCCTGTTCCCGGGCCACCGCCGCCCGGGTTTTTCTTTTTTGCCGGAAGGGAAGGTAGAGATCCTCTAAATCCACCAGTTTTGTCGCCTGGTTAATTTGCCGCTGCAATTCTTCGGTAAGTTTCCCCTGCTCAGCAATCAGGCGGATTATGTCTGCTTTTCTTTGCTCCAGGTTGCGGTGGAATTTTAGCCGTTCTTCAATTAAACGGATCGCGTTTTCGTCTAAACTACCGGTCATCTCTTTACGGTAACGGGCAATAAACGGCACGGTGTTGCCGTCAGCCAACAGTTGGGCGACAGCTTCGATTTGCCGTACCGGGATCCGTGTTTCCTTAAAGATGCGGGGGAAAATCTGGTCCATAAAAGTTCACTCTCCTGTAGGATAGATAATCGATGCTTCTTTTACCCAAAAGTCCCAGCCACCGGGAGCGGAAATTCTGGCAAAACCGTCCGGCCTTTGGGATAACCGCCCTCTTGTATCAGAACGTAATTCTTTTGCTCGCTCTTCTATTATAACAGTATTGCAACTTCCTTCCCCCAAAAGTCGGAGGGGCACGTAAGGGAAAATCCCCGCTGCGGTAAATGATATAATGATTTAAAGAAAGCAGGGGCTAAAAAAGCAGCCCCGCGGGACCTGGAGCCCGCAGGGCTTTTGGGGTTGGGGAGTAACATGCGATATAGACCATTTTTAAAGTGGGCGGGGAACAAGTTTCAAATCGTGGAAAAGATCAAAGCCATCCTGCCGCCGGGGAAACGCCTTATTGAGCCTTTTGTCGGGTCGGGCGCGGTTTTCTTAAACACACATTATGCGGAAAATTACTTGACGGACAATAATCGGGATTTGATCAGCCTATACCAGGTCTTACAAACAGAAGGGCAAGCGTTTATCGAATTCTGCCGGTTGCTTTTTGTTCCCGAAAATAACTGTGCGCAAGCATATTATCAGTTACGGACCGAGTTTAATTCCACCCGGGATCAGCGTTTGAAAGCAGCCTTGTTTGTGTATTTAAACCGGCATGGCTACAATGGGCTTTGCCGGTATAACAGCCGGGGAGGGTTCAACACCCCGTTTGGACGCTACAAAAAACCCTATTTTCCGGAGAAAGAAATGCTCTTTTTTCTAGATAAGGCGCCAAAGGCGGTTTTTGCGGTGGGTGACTTCCGGGAAACGTTGAAAAAGGCCCGGAAAGGTGATGTGGTTTACTGTGATCCGCCGTATGTGCCCTTGTCGGCAACGGCTAATTTTACCAGCTATAGTGCCCAAGGTTTCGGTAAGGAAGAACAAAAGGACCTTGCTATTTTGGCCTATAAATTGGCTGCAACCGGCATAACGGTTCTTGTATCCAATCACGCGACGGATTTTACGCTGAAGGCTTACAAAACGGCCCGGATCGAGCTGTTGAATGTGCAAAGGTTCATTAGTTGTAGTGGGGCAAACCGGGGAAAAGCCCGGGAAGTCCTGG
>JAQWAU010000016.1:0-7241 GCA_028707535.1 Heliobacteriaceae bacterium
AAGATTTTCAAAGGGGTGGTGGAAGCGGCCGGCCGGGACCATATCATCATCAGTGATCCGGATACCGGGAAACGCTACCTTTTGCTGATGGTTAACGTGGACTATATCACGTTTGATGAGCCGATTGCTTATCAATACCCGTTGCCTCCAGGCCGGAGTTAAGCTTTAGATAAAAAAAGGGGTTTTGACTCATCTGAGCCAAAACCCCTTGCTTGTTTTTCGGACTCGGGTTGCTATTTTCGGTAATTTGCCAATATGTATCCGGCTAATTCCGGGTCTCTTTCCCGGACCAAAGTGACATATTCCAAAATGTTTCCCGGATAGGTCAGGCTTTCACCCCAAAAAGCGATTTCCAGACTGCTGCGCACCAAGGCAATCACACAGTCATCCGTGTGGTTATCCCGGCACTGTTTACACAATTTACAGGTCTCCGCGATCGGTACCGCGACCAGGTCTTTGTCGTAGACTTTCAGGTCGTTTTTGGGGATGACCCCTTCCGCACCGGGGATATTGAGGGCCCCTTTCACCTGATAGTAATCGACAACTGTCCGGGCGAACCCGGTCAGGCAGCGCCGGCTACGGCACCCGGCGCTTTCCGCCAGGTCACAGTTGGCACAGATTTCGGTTAAGGCCCGGTTGAGCGGGGTAAAATCCATTGTTCTTCCTCCTTATTCAACCCAGCATTTTCAGGAAGTCGGCATCGACACCGGCGGGATCCGCTGCCGGCTGGGTTTGGGGGGGCACAAACGGCGGCAGTCCCACCCGCTGGATCGTTTTACCCAGCCGCTCTTTTTCCTGAGCTAAGCTCCGGTATTGGGCCAACACGTGTTCCAGAGCGGCGAATACCCCGTCCCGGTTAACCCGGGAAACAAGCAATTGACCGTGTACCGGTTTCCGGCCGCCACCCCGGCCGCCGATATACACGTTAAAGGAATCGCCACCGGTGCAAATAATGCCGAAATCCGCGCATAACGGGTCGGTACATCCCCGGAAACAGCCTGCCGTAGCAATCTTAAAATCGTGAGGCGTATTTTGGCCATAGTAGCGGTTTTGGATTTCGATGCCTAAGTCCAGGGCGTTGCCCAAGGCCCGGGGACAGAGGTCGGCATTACCCGTGCAACCCTTCACATTGCGGACGGTGTTGGTGAATGTACCGATGCGGAAACCAACCGCAGATACTTCCCGGATTAAGCCGGCCAGTTCTTCCGGGGCGACCAGCAGGATTAAAGTCTGCCTGGTGGTCATTTTCAGGGCTTTTACCCGGTACTTTTGGACTAACCGGTTCAAGACAGCGAGTTGTTCCGGCGAGATCAGCCCACATTCAGCCGTAACCACTAAGGCGGTGAGGCCGTTTTTTTGGGGAAAAATTGCTTTTCCCATCTGACTTTCACCCTTTCTGTTTATGTTTATGTTTTAGGCAAAAGTTCGGACGTTAATTCATCCCAAAAGTAGTCTATATCATGACGGTGGTCAAAAAGCACCGTCGCAATATTCCGGTCAATTGATTGCCGGGCGATGTGTCGCCCAAACACCTGTTCGATGCCGGCCCACGGGAGATTGTCCCGGTAGGGCCGGTCTTCCCGCAGAGCGGTAAAAACATCGGCAACTTTAACCAGCCGGGAACCGGTGTCCAGGTCCGGGGCGGTAAGGTGAAAGGGATAACCGTGCCCGTTGAGGGACTCGTGGTGGTAAGCCGCCCAATTGGCCAGCCGGTGGTTTTGCCAGACCGGCCGGAGCAGCCAGTAGGTATAGTACGGGTGGCGTTTGATCAAGTTGCACTCCGTTGGGGTTAGTCTCCCTGGTTTTTCGAGAATCTCGACCGGAACGGTCAACTTTCCGAGGTCGTGTAAAAGACCGGCTATTTTTAGGAGGGACTGGTCGGCGGGTGAAAAGTTCAATTTTTCGGCCAATAACTCTGCCACCATGGCTACACCCCGGGAATGGCGGTAGGTGAAAGGGTTTGTCGCGTCAACCACCCCGGCGAAAAGCCGGGCAAGATCAACCAGAGTATTGATTTGGTCGGTCACCCGGGGGGCCGGCACCAGGGTGACGAGCTGTTCAGCACTCCAGGGGGAGACAAGATCCAGCCAGAAACTCTCCTGCCAGGCGCTCTCGGCCAGCAGGGCCACCAATTCCGGGTCAAACACTTTGCCGGCAAAAGGCCGGATCTGGGCTAGGATATGGGGGCCTTGGTCGAGAATGTTTTTTTCTTCCTGAATTAAGACATCGACCCGGTCGGTCAGGTGAATGATCCGGCTGGCTAAGGGAATGCCGTTTTTCCGGAAACCGGAGGGGTTGTTCCCGGCCCAGTGGTCATGATGGGCTTGGATAATCGCCGCCAAGGGTTGAAAAGCCCCCGACCGGTTAAGAATCAAGTAGCCACGGGTGCAGTGTTCCCAGGGGTTATGTAGGTTAAAAGCCAAGAGGCTTTCTTTTTCCCGCCAGGAGAAGGCCCCAATATCGTGAATAACTGCGGCTTGGAATAATTCCCAGAGCTGTGCTTCGGTCATACCGGCAGCTTTGCCCAGTTTGACGGACATGAGGGCTACCCGGTGATGGTGTTTCAACAGCCCCCGTTGCGAAAAGTCCAGACTCCGGGAAAGGTTGAGAAAGCAGCGAAAAACGTCCAGGTTTAGATCACCTCCGTCAAAATGATTATACCAGCCAATTACTAGTTGTAACGCAATTATTTGCCGCGCAATATTATATACTGCGTTGGTCGATGCCCGTAACGAATTTATCGGCCCAAAATGCGCAAGGAGGGACCGGTCATGGCTGGCTTAAAACCGTTAAAAGCCATCCCCAACGGTGCTTTTGCTTATGTGACCAAAGTCAACACTGCCGGTTTGACCCGCAGAAGGTTGTTGGATTTGGGGCTGGTACCCGGCACCCGGGTTGAGGTGGTTCGCCGCAGTCCCATGGGTGACCCGATTGCCGTGAAAATCCGGGGGGCAATCATTGCGCTTCGCGCGGAAGAATCCGGCCTGGTAATGGTGAGGGAATAACTTCGTCAGGGGAGGATGTCCATGGGTTCTACACGAAAAGAGCCGGTCATTGCCTTGGCCGGTAACCCCAATACCGGCAAAAGCACCTTGTTTAACGCCTTAACGGGGTTGCGCCAACATACCGGAAACTGGCCGGGTAAAACGGTGTTGCAGACCAAAGGGAGTTATATTTATAAAGGCCGCAAGTATACCCTTGTTGACCTGCCGGGCACCTACTCGTTGCTGGCCAATTCCTTGGAAGAACAAGTGGCCCGTGACTTTATCTGTTTTGGCGGCCCTGATGCCACCATCGTGGTCGTGGATGCGACTTGTTTGGAGCGCAACCTGAACCTGGCCTTACAGATTACGGAAATAACCGCTAAGGTTGTAGTTTGCGTTAATCTCATTGACGAAGCCCGGCGCAAAAAACTAAAGATTGATCGGGAAAAATTAAGCTGCTTGTTGGGAGTGCCGGTGGTGACTACAGCGGCCCGTGGCGGCGAAGGGTTGCCCCAGTTGTTGAATCTGGTCGACCAGGTGGTTAAAGGGGAAATCCGGCCCCAACCCCGGCTTGTTCAGTATGATCCGGAAGTTGAAACGGCGGTAGCCAAACTGGTTCCCCAGGTCAAGGCGGTGTTGGGTGACTTGGTCAATGCCAGGTGGCTATCCCTCCGCTTACTTGAGGGTGACCTTACCTTGATCGAGGCCGTGGAAAAATTAACCGGGAAAAATAAACATGTGCCGTGCGGGTGGTGCTAAGGTGGAATTTTCAACTCCTTTACGGCGCCTGGTGGCGACAGCCGAAGAGGTGGCTGGCCGGAACCAGGAAAAAATCAGGGATAGTATCGTCAAAAGCATTTATTTAACGGCGGAAAATATCGCCCACGCCACTGCTTGCCCCAAAGTGGAAAAGAGTATTGATTGGGACCGGAAGATTGACGATATCTTAACTTCACCGGTCTGGGGCTTTCCGATTATGTTCGCGATGTTGGCCGTGGTGTTTTGGGTGACGATTACCGGGGCGAATTATCCCTCGGAAGTGCTGGCAACCGGTCTTTTTTGGCTTGAGGACCGGTTAACAGACTTGTTTACGGCAATGCAAGCACCAGGCTGGTTACACGGCCTTTTGGTGTGTGGAGTGTACCGGTCCTTGGCTTGGGTCGTGTCGGTGATGTTGCCCCCAATGGCGATTTTTTTCCCGTTGTTCACCTTGCTGGAAGATGCCGGTTATTTGCCCCGGATCGCTTTCAACCTGGATTGCTTTTTCAAAAAGGCCGGTACTCATGGCAAGCAGGCTTTAACCATGTGTATGGGTTTTGGTTGCAATGCCGCCGGGGTCATCGCCTGCCGGATTATTGAATCACCACGCGAAAGGTTGATCGCTACCCTGACTAACAACTTTGTTCCGTGCAACGGCCGGTTTCCGACCTTAATTGCCTTGGCGACCATCTTTGTCGGTGGTTCGGTAGCGTTGTCGCTGCGTAGTATGGTGGCGACCTTAACGGTTACCGGCTTAGTGGTGTTTGGAATTGCGGTCACGTTGTTTGTTTCGTGGTTGCTGGCCAAGACCCTCTTAAAGGGCGAACTTTCGTTGTTTGCTCTGGAACTGCCTCCTTACCGGATCCCGAAAGTTGGGCAAGTAATCGTCCGTTCGGTGTTTGACCGTACCCTCTTTGTGCTGGCCCGGGCGGTGTTGGTTGCCGCCCCGGCCGGGGGGATCATCTGGCTCTTCGCCAATATCCCGGTTGGGGAAATGAGCCTGCTGGCTACCTTCGCGGGCTGGCTGGATCCTTTCGCCCGGCACTTGGGGCTGGATGGGTTTATTTTGCTGGCCTTTATCCTGGGTTTGCCGGCCAATGAAATCGTATTGCCGATCCTAATCATGGCTTATGTTTCCGGAGGCGCCTTGATGGAGTTGGATAGCCTGGCCGCCTTACGCCACCTGTTGGTCGACCAACACGGATGGACCTGGTTGACAGCGTTGTGTACGATGATTTTTTCGCTTTGCCACTGGCCGTGTGGGACGACCTTGTTCACGATTAGGCGGGAACAACGGAGTTGGCGTTGGACCATTATCGCGGCGGTGATTCCGACGGTGATCGGCTGCGGGGTATGTCTGTTGCTCAATTATCTGGTCCGGGGACTGGGTCTGATTTGAATTTAAACAAAAAAAGGTCGGGGGTCGTACCCCGACACAATTTACAAACAATTTACCTTGTGGGTTAATAGGCGTAAAAACCCCGGCCGGTTTTTTTGCCCAAGAAGTCTGCCCGTACGAGCTTCCTTAAAAGCGGGCAGGGACGGTACTTGTCATCCCCTAATTCTGCATACAGGGTTTCCATGATTGCCAGACAGACATCTAAACCGACATAGTCGCCTAAGGCCAGGGGGCCGATGTGATGCCCGGTCCCTAGTCTCATGGCGGTATCAATATCTTCGGCGGAAGCGACTCCTTCCATTAAAATATAGGCTGCTTCATTAATCATGGGGATTAACATCCGGTTGACGATAAAACCGGGGGTTTCGGCTATTTCGATCCAGGTTTTCCCCAGTTTGTCACAGAGATCCTTGATCTCCCGGATAGTGGCTTTGTTGGTTTGTGCTCCTGTGACCACTTCGACCAGTTTCATCATCGGGACCGGGGGGAAGAAGTGCATCCCGATTACCTGGCCCGGGCGGGTGGTAGCGGCGGCCAAGGCGGTGATGCTGAGTGACGAAGTGTTGGAAGCGAAAATTGTTTTGGGGTTGCAGACTTGATCCAGTTCGGCATAGATTTGGCGCTTTAGTGCCAGGTTTTCCGGGATTGCTTCGACGACCAAGTCGACATTGTTGCCACAGACTTCATCAGTCGAGGCAACCTGAATCCGGGCCAGGGCGGCATCTTTGGCCTCACCGCTGATTTTTCCTTTCGTTACCTCCCGGTCAAGGTTGCGGCGAATTACTCCTAGTGCCCGGTAGACAAACGCCGGTTTGATATCCCGTAAGACGACGGGATATCCGGACTCGGCAAATACTTGGGTAATTTCGGTACCCATAGTGCCGGCCCCTAACACCATAACTTTCAATTTTTGTCCTCCTTTATCCCCGGTATTACCGGGAAACAATGATGGTTTGCCCTTGTCCACCCCCAATACATAATGTAGCCATCCCGTAGTGGGCATTCCGGTGCAGCATTTCATACAGCAAGGTAACCAGAATTCGGGCCCCGCTGGCCCCAATCGGGTGCCCCAATGCTATCGCGCCACCATTCACGTTTACCTTTTCCGGATTCAAGGCTAATTCCCGGCAGACGGCCAGGGATTGGGCGGCAAACGCTTCATTGGCTTCAATTAAGTCCAGATCCGCAACTTTAAGGCCGGCTTTGGCCAGAGCCTTCCGACTGGCCGGAACCGGTCCCAGACCCATATAGGCAGGATCTACACCGCTGGAGGCGGTGGCTAATATGGTGGCGAGCGGTTTAAGCCCCAGTTTTTTAGCCTGTTGTGCTGTCATCAACACGAAGGCAGCTGCACCGTCGTTAATGCCGGAGGCGTTGCCGGCCGTCACCGTACCGTCTTTTTTGAAGGCGGGTTTTAATTTGGTCAGTTTTTCCAAGGTGGTTCCCCGCCGGGGAAACTCATCGACGGCAAAATTGACGGTTTCGCCTTTTTTCTTCGTTAACATTACCGGTACAATTTCCTCCTGAAACCGGCCGTTTTCGATGGCGGTAACTGCTTTTTGCTGGCTGGCCACGGCGAAGCTGTCCTGTTCTTCCCGGGTAATCCCGTATTTTGCCGCCACGTTTTCGGCGGTGATGCCCATGTGGACATCACCGAAGGCACACCACAGGCCATCCTTGATCATCGTATCAACCAGTTTTCCTTCACCCATGCGGTAACCGGTGCGGGCCTGGTCTAACAAGTAAGGGGCCATACTCATGTTTTCCATGCCACCGGCGATGACAACATCCGCATCACCATTTTGGATCTGATTGGCCGCTAGAGCGACTGCTTTCAAGCCGGAACCACAGACCATGTTTACCGTGTAAGCAGGGACTTCCTGGGGGATTCCCGCCTTCATGGCTGCTTGCCGGGCGGGGTTTTGGCCGAGCCCGGCCTGAACAACATTGCCCAGGATAACCTCATCCACTTGGCTGCCCTGAAGACCGGCGCGCGTCAAGGCTTCTTTGGCGACTAAAGCGCCCAGTCCGGTCACCGGTGAGGTAGCCAAACTGCCGTTAAAGGAACCGATCGGAGTCCGGGCAGCACTAACGATAAC
>JAQWAU010000016.1:7341-12470 GCA_028707535.1 Heliobacteriaceae bacterium
GGCGGAGCGTCGAAAGGTGTCAGAAGATCCGTCCCCGTGACACCCGAAGATCGTTGTCCGGGCGGTTGCGTGCCGCAAGCCGGCGGATTAGGCGGAGCCTGCCAATAAAGCATTCGCAAGCCGGGAGCGTCGTGAGGCTCATTCTGATGAGGAATACCCCATATCTTTGAGCCGAACAGCTCACGGCTGAGAATGCAGGCAGGCGAAGCCTTCGCCGGCGGTGGCACCAACCGCCTGAGCCTTCGCCGGCGGTGGCACCAACCGCCTTAGCGCACCCGGAAAACGGGTTGCTTGGAGAAACCGTAACGGGCCATCTTTTCGTAAAAAGAGGATTTGCTGATTTTTAACAGCCGGGAAGCGGCCTGGCAATCACCGGCTGTGGCTTCTAGGGCCCGTAAAATCAGGGTTTGTTCCAGTTTTTCTACGGCCTGCTTTAAGGGGGTGATCCCCTCGGCTGGTGGCGGGGGGTTGCCGCAACGCAGATAATAGGGCAGGTGGTTTTTGGTGATAATATCGTCTTCAACGAGGTTTAAGGCCCGTTCAAGCACATTTTCCAACTCACGGACATTGCCCGGCCAGTGGTAAGAAAGCAGACAGTCCCAGGCATCCGGGGATATCGACTTCCGCAGGCAGCCCATTTGGCCGGCCAGTTTTTTCATCAGGTAATCCACCAGCAGGGGAATGTCCTCGGTCCGGTTCCGTAAGGGGGGCATGTGCAGCATAACGACATTTAACCGGTAAAACAGGTCTTCCCGGAAGGTGCCTTTTTGGATCATATCCTCCAGGCTCCGGTTGGTGGCGGCGACAATCCGGACGTTTACCTTTACGGGCCGGGTGCTGCCCAAAGGTTCAATTTCTTTTTCTTGCAGCACCCGCAGGAGTTTTACCTGCATGTTCAGGGGCATGTCCCCGATTTCATCTAAAAAAATCGTCCCCCCGTTAGCCAGTTCAAACTTGCCGATTTTTCCTTCTTTTTTTGCCCCGGTAAACGCCCCTTCCCGGTATCCGAACAACTCTGATTCTAAAAGGTTTTCCGGTAAGGCGGCACAGTTGACTTTAACAAAGGGACGGTGGGCCCGGGGGCTGGCATTATGGAGGGAATGGGCAATGACCTCTTTGCCGGTACCGCTTTCCCCCCGGATTATGATCGTAGAGTTGTTTTTGGCGACCTTGCGGACCAGTTCTCTTAACTCCCACATTTGGGGACTGTTGCCAATAACGTTGGCTAGGGAAAAACGGGTTCCTTGATGACGTTTCAACTCGCTTTTATAGAACTCGACCTCGGTTTGCAGCCGTTCTACCCGTTGCACCAATGAACGCAGGTCGGAAACATCACGGAATAAAACCTTGCCGACCGCACCCCAAACGACATTGTTCCGTTTCAAGGGGATCCGGGAGCAAATCATGTTGTTGCCTTTAATCTGTTGGACCTCACCGATTTCCGCCACCCCGGTTTTAACGATATGGTGCATGCGGCTGTTTTCAATCACATCCTGTACCGGGCGGCCCAGCACATCCTCCTGGTTTACCCCTAAGAATTCACAAAAGGCCCGGTTGAACATGGTAATGCGGGCCTTTTTATTCACGACCACAATCCCTTCAAAGGCCGTGTCGAGGACGGTTTCCAGGACATCTTTCAGATTGCGGGTGGATTCCAATTCCCGCTTAATCCTTTGTAGTTCCAGTTGATTAACGCTTTTTTCCGCGCTTCCATTCAATGTCCATTCCCCCGTTGCTAAGTAACTCGCCGGAAAAAACGAAAAATTCGCAACCAAAGAAGTAAAATAAAAACTAGAGCCACAAGGATGCCGGTTAACGAACAACAGCCGCAATGGTCAAATTCAGCTCTGTGGCTAAATCATGCTCTTTAGTGCCGGCAGCGGTGATGATCCGGATTACCGGGCGATGGGGTAAAGCGGCATTTTGTCCGACTACATAGCCCTCCTCCCCAGTGTTGAGTCTTACTAATATCCCGTTCGGGTAAATAACTACCGAGTGGGCGAAATGGGTCACTACCCCCAAGTCGAAATGCCGGCCGGCTAAACCCATAATCTGTTCTAAGGCTTCACTCGGCACCATTTTAGGCTGCCGGTTAACTAAATTGTTAAACTGGTTGCAGACGGCGACGATTTTAGCCAAAGGGGAGATCTTATTTTCCGCCAATCTTCCCGGATAGCCTGTACCGTCAAGCAGTTCGTGGTGTTGTTGGGCGATCAGGCAGACTGCCTGGTCAAACCCGTATTTTTTGCGTAAAACATCATAGCCGAGTTGGCAATGCAGCTGATAATGGAGCTGTTCGGCCGGGTCGAGGTTTTGTCCTTTCCGCAGCAGGCTTTCCGGCAGTAAAATTATCCCCAAATCATGGAGGAGGGCACCGGCGGCCAACCGTTTGAGACTACTGTAAGGTAGTTTCTGGGCGATACCGACGATTAAGGACAGGGTGCAAACATTGACGGCATGCAGGAAGAGCCGGTCGCTGCGGGCACAAATATCGGTAACACAGGCCAAGACATTCCGGTTGGCCAGCAATTCATTAATAATGCCGGTAACTGTAGCGAAAACAGTTTCTTGGTGAATTTGCCGTCCCGCCCGAACCGTTTTTAAAATGTCTTTAACGGATTTTAATGTTTTCCGCTTTACCTTTTCGCTGATGGCTTCGTCTATTGTTACATCGGATAATATCTCATCTTCGATGTACAAGGAATCAATACCGAGACCGGCTAACCGGAAAAGGTATTTTTCATCCAGGACGGTTCCCTTAACCAGTAGAATCCGGCCGTTTGCGTCAAAAATTGTCTGCCCGAGAATGCTGCCGCCCGTAACTGCATCAATTGGCAATAACTTCATCTATGACCTTCCCTAAGCAAAACAGAACTTGAGCTAAGTAAATTCATTTAAGTATATTCTGCATATTCTGCTTGATAGGCGAAAAACCTCTTTTTTTGTCGAAAAAAGCACTGGCATCCCGTGGTAACGGGATGCCAGTGTAACTCTAAAATTTCTCCCGTAAGTCTTTTTTCAACACCTTACCAGTGGCACTTTTCGGTAAGGCCGGTAATTCGATTATTTCCCGGGGTCTTTTGTACACGGCCAGGTTTGCTTTCAGAAAAGCCTGCAGGTCTTTTTTGTTTATGACATATCCATCGGCCACCACGATAAAAGCCCGCCCGACTTCCCCCCGTTTGCTATCCGGTACGCCGATTACGGCTGCGTCTTTAATGCCGGGGAACTGAAAAAGCACTTCTTCGACTTCCCGGGGGTATACGTTCAGGCCGCTGACAATAAACAGGTCCTTTTTCCGGTCGACGAGGTATACGTAACCTTCTTCATCTTGATAAGCCAGGTCACCGGTATACAGCCAACCATCGCGCAAGACGACAGCGGTTTCTGCCGGTGCATTATAGTAACCGGTCATCACGTTCGGTCCCCGGACAACCAACTCGCCTACCTCCCGGGGGTTGGCGATCCGGTCGGTATCGGTCACAATTTTTACCGCCACGGAAGGCAGGGGTAAACCGATGGACCCCGGCTTGACCGCTCGCAGCCGGTTAAAGGTGACGACCGGCGAAGCTTCCGACAGGCCATAGCCTTCAATAATGCGCTTTTTGGTGCCGGCAAAAAACCGGTCACTAACTTCTAAAGGCAAGGCAGCGCCGCCGCTGACAAACAAACGCACTCCGGCCAGGTCTTCCGGGCGGGCTAATTGGGCGTAATAACTATACATCGCGGGGACACCGATGACGACGGTAATCCCGGATTGGCGAATCAGGGTGATCACTTCTTTGGGCGAAAAGGTTTCGACAATGCTTATCTGGGCTCCCCGGTAAAGGGGGGCCAGGACACAACAGGACCAGGCAAAACTATGAAACATCGGCAGGACACAAAGAAAATGGTCTGCCGGGCCGGTATTGGTGATGTTACAGATATCGTCAACATTGCTCTGGAGGTTACGGTGAGATAGCACCGCTCCCTTTGGTTGGCCGGTGGTGCCGGATGTATATAGGATGACACAGGGATCGCTTGCCGTCAGGGAAACGTATGGGGCCGGCGGGTAATTCCCTTGCTTTAAGGCGGCATTGATCCCGGCGATGGTTAAAATGCTTGTTCCGGATAAGTCCTGATCGGTGATTAGAAATTTCACCCGGGCATTGGCGAGGATGAAGTCGATTTCCCGTTTGGTCAGCAGGTTGTTCAGGGGAACGATCACCGCACCCAAACTCGTGACCGCCAGATAACTGAAGATAAAACCGGCGGAATTTTTGGCCAACAAACCTACATGATCATTTTTCCGGATTCCCCGGGCATACAGATAGTCCCGGTATTGACCTACTTCGGCTTGAAGCTGGCCGTAGGTGTACCGGGTGTTCTTGTCAATCAGGGCGGTTGCCTCCGGATGGCCATGCAAAATTAATTCATGGACTAACAATGTGCCCCTCCTTTCAGCCATGAATATCGAACAAAAATATACTTCAACGTTTACGCCTTTGTTTCCTTCGCTGCCGGCAGTTTTTCGGAAACATTTCTAAGCAGGAAAACCCGGTCGGACGCCGAATTGAACCAACCGAAAGGAAGGTGTTTTTTATGAAGGTGCTTGGTTTTGTCGGCAGTCCCCGGGAAGAAGGGAATACAGCCACCCTGGTTGCCCAGGTTTTGTCCGGGGCGGCGACCAAAGGGGCCGAAACCAAACTTTATAACCTGGCCACCCTTTCCATCAAAGGGTGTCAGGCCTGTAATAAATGTAAGACTACCGGAAGTTGTGCCACTCAAGACGATATGCAAGAGCTATACCGGGCAATTCAAGAAGCTGATGCTGTCGTGATCGGGTCACCGGTTTATATGTACCAGATGAGCGGGCAGACAAAGGCCTTTGTTGACCGGCTTTATGCTTTTATTACCCCTGGATTTACCTCAAAAGTCAAAAAAGATCTGCCGGCGGCTTTGGTTTTTACCCAAGGACTGCCTGACTCGGAAAAATTCACGGCTTATTTTGAAAACACGACCCGGGTGCTGGAGTTTTTGGGGTTTAAGGTTGCCGGGGTACTGGTTGCCGGCGGCACTAACGCGGTGGGTGATGTGCAAAAGCAGGAGGCCGTAATGGCCAAAGCGGTCGCCTTAGGCCGGGACCTGGT
>JAQWAU010000016.1:12570-39138 GCA_028707535.1 Heliobacteriaceae bacterium
ACGATGAAGGAATTTGCTGCCAATGGTTAAAACTAGGGAAGAGATGGGTAGTTGTCCCGGATTGCCCTGATTGGTAAAATACAGAAAGAAAGTAAAAGCAAAAAGGAGCCGGAACCATGAACACACCAAATCCGACGGTGTCAGTTAATTTTATTCAAAACATCATCAATGAAGACTTGAAAAACGGCAAAAACGATTCTCGTGTGCATACCCGTTTTCCTCCGGAGCCAAACGGCTACCTGCATATTGGTCACGCCAAGTCGATTTGCCTTAATTTCGGGCTGGCGGCCGAATATAACGGGAAATGCAATTTGCGTTTTGACGATACCAACCCGAGTAAGGAAGAGGTTGAGTATGTCGAAGCGATTAAGGAAGATGTCCGGTGGCTGGGCTTTGACTGGGAAGACCGGCTGTTTTACGCCTCTGATTACTTTGACCAACTGTATGAGTTTGCCGAGCACTTGATTAAAACCGGCTTGGCTTATGTTTGCGATTTAAGTCCGCAAGAAATGAGAACCTATCGGGGTACTTTGACCGAGCCGGGGAAGGACAGCCCTTACCGCAACCGGCCGGTGGCCGAAAACCTTGACCTGTTCCGGCGGATGCGGGCGGGGGAATTTTCCGACGGGTCCCGGGTCTTACGGGCCAAGATCGATATGGCTTCCCCCAACTTAAACCTGCGTGACCCGGTCCTTTACCGGATTTTGCGGGCGACCCACCACCGGACCGGGGACCAGTGGTGCCTTTATCCGATGTATGATTATGCCCATCCGGTTTCGGATGCCTTGGAAAATATCACCCATTCGGTTTGCACCCTGGAGTTTGAGGACCACCGGCCTTTGTATGATTGGGTTCTGGCCAACCTGCCCTTAATGAGCCGGCCCCGCCAGATTGAGTTTGCCCGCCTTAACCTCAGCCATACGGTAATGAGTAAACGGAAACTCCGTACCTTGGTGGAGGGAGGCTATGTCCAGGGCTGGGACGACCCCCGGATGCCCACGATATCCGGTTTGCGGCGACGCGGTTATACCCCGGAGGCGATCCGGGATTTTTGTGAACGGATTGGGGTAGCCAAGAACAACAGTATTGTTGACATCAGCCTCTTGGAGCACTGTGTTCGCGAGGACTTGAACCGGCGGGCTCCCCGGGTGATGGCGGTGCTCCGGCCGCTCCGGGTAGTTTTGGAAAATTATCCGGCCGGGCAGGTAGAAGAGTTGGTAGCGGAAAACAACCCGGAAAATCCCGGTATGGGTACCCGGGCGCTTCCGTTTTCCCGGGAGCTGTATATTGAGCAGGATGATTTTCGTGAAGACCCGCCGAAAAAATATTTCCGGTTGGCCCCCGGCCGGGAGGTCCGCTTAAAGCATGCCTATATCATCCGGTGTGAACAGGTGATTAAGGACCCCGAAACCGGTGAGGTGACGGAGCTGCGGTGTACCTATGACCCGGCTACCCGCAGCGGAGACCCGGCCGGTGACCGGAAAGTCAAGGGTACCTTGCACTGGGTGTCGGCGGCTCACGCGGCGCCGGCGCAAGTGCGGCTTTATGCTCACCTTTTCCGGGCCGAGAACCCGGCCGACGAGCCGGAGGGGGCGGATTTTACCGCCGGCTTGAACCCGGAATCCCTGGTAGTTTTACCGGCGTGCCGCGTAGAACCGGGTCTGGCCGGGGCGGCCCCGGGCAGCCGGTATCAGTTCCTGCGGCAGGGGTATTTCGGTGTTGACCCGGTTGATTCCTCACCGGCCGAACTGGTTTTTAACCAGATTGTGCCTTTGCGCGATTCCTGGGCCAAGGCCCAAAAAAAATAACTGGCCGGGTCGGCCGGCTAAGGGGGAAGTTTTTTGCGGCATTACCGGAAAGAACTGTGGTTTCATACCCGGCAGCGGCGGGAACTACTTAATATCACCAGCCAGGTGGCGGATTGTTTGCGGGAAAGCGGGGTCCGGGAGGGATTGCTGCTTTGTAATGCCATGCACATCACCGCCAGTGTTTTTATCAATGATGATGAACCGGGCTTGCACCATGATTTTGAGGTGTGGTTGGAACAGCTGGCCCCGGAAAAACCGTATTCCCGTTACCGGCACAACGGGTTTGAAGACAATGCGGATGCCCACCTGAAGCGGACCGTGATGGGTCGCGAGGTGGTGGTGGCGGTCACGAACGGCAAACTTGATCTGGGTCCCTGGGAGCAGATTTTTTACGGGGAGTTTGATGGCCGGCGGGATAAACGGGTGCTGGTCAAAATCATCGGCGAATAAAAAAAGGCCCCGGTAAGGGCCGAACCTTGATTACTGAAGCGGGTCAATACTGATGTTGATTCGCTTTGGTAGTTTTTCCTCTTTTTTCGGCACGGTGATGGTGAGCACGCCGTGCCGGCTGCCGGCCGTGATTTGCTCCGTATTGGCTGCCTCCGGTAGAACCATTGAGCGCTGGAATGAGCCATAATTAAGTTCCCGGACGTGTCTGTGCCGGTCTTCTTTCTTTTCTTCTACTTTTCTTTCGCCCCGGATGGTGAGGGTATTGCCGTGCAGTTCTACCGCCACATCTTTGGGGTCGATTCCCGGTAATTCGGCTTGAACGATGTACTCGTTCGGCGTTTCTTCAACATTAATCCGGGGATTCCAGCTCCGGCCGGTCAAATTATCCCCAAAAAGGGGCTCCACGAACTGGTTGAAGAGATTATTCATTTCGTCTTGCAGCCGGTACAGCGGGTGTTCGGGATCATTGCGACGGATTAAGGCCATGGGCAGGTTAGCTCCTTTCTTTTTTTAAGGCTAAGGCTATTGTTTCCCGGTTTGGCCGGCAATAAACGGTGGGGAATGTGGTAGGGAAAGACCTTTTTGATGTCGAATAAACAAACGACTATTTTTTGATTCCGCTGGGGCGGAGATTTCGAAGGAGGAGGCGTAGTTGAGTAGAGGAAAAAATATTTTAACCGGGGTAGTCTGTTTGTTGTTGTTGGTATTGGGTCCGGGAACTGCCGGGGCCGATACCAATTACCGGGTGGATAACCCGCCGACCGTAGTGGACGGTGGTTTTCAAAAGATGGGCAAGGTGATCGTCGAAGGGACCACAGCGGCCACTTTTTCCGGGGATGGCCTGGTCGACCGGGCAGAATTTCACCTGCCTTCCGGGTTTTATTTTACTAGTGTGGGTACGGTTGACGACGGTAAGGATGATGATGTTGAGGTAGAGGTGGTGCAGGGTTTTCAACAGAACGGGTCACACGTGGTGACGATCAGGCCGATTGTTAACCCGGCTTACCCCTCACAACACCGGGCGTTTGAGGTGCTGGTAAACAAGCCCTCCTTGGCCTCGGGGGCAGGCAGTACTGTCTTACCGCAATTGACCGTCGCTTATAACCGGGTTTATATTCCGAAAGGAACGACCGGTGCGGTGACCGTGACCATTGACCGGACCGGCAGCTCCGCTTTTTCGGCGAAGTCTTTTACCATTGCTCAGGTATCTACTTTACGGCTTAATTTAAGTACGGAAAAAACGCCTTCTTTGATGACCGGCTCCCGGATGGTGGGACCGATCGTCATTAGCGAAAACATGCCCGGGGCTTTTCAGTATATTGAGCTGACTTTACCCACGGGTTTTACCTGGAACTTGCCGGATCCGCCGGCAGCCGTAATCACCCCCGGTCTGGGGTTGGTGCGGGACTTGGCCCTGGACGGGACCAATGAGCGGGATTATGAAATAACGGAATATAAGGATACCCGTTACGGGCAGTCGGTCTTAAGGATCCAACTTACCGGGGAAAGCTCGACGGTAGCCGGTAACTTGCGGATTGAATGCTTGCTCGATGTTGATGAGACCAAGGCGGCGACCGGTGACGTCAATCTAACGGTGGCCGCCAATACCAACTTAAGCACGAAAACTTTGAAAATCGGCAGTGTTGTCCAGCAAGGGGTTTCGGTATCGGCCCAGGCCCCTAAATCCCTGTTTGGGGGGTTGCGTGACCAGGAAATCGCCGAAATTACGATTACCGAGGTGGCGCCGGAGACCTTGAGCGGTGGGCGGAAAGTCGTTTTAGTTTTGCCTTCGTGGGCGAAATGGGATATATACCCAACGGTCCAGGTGCAGGGGACGACCGAGCTTGATGTTGTTCCTAACGGGGGGATAGCGTTACCGGTGGGGACAGAAGGCAACCGGGCCCAGTTTACGATTATCCAGCCTAGCCAAAGAGATGCGGGCCGGATTGTGCTTAAAGATGCCAAGGTGAGTCTGCAGATAGATGCGCCGCCTGGTGACTTGAAGGTAAAGTTGGAAGGTACCGCCGGAGCCACCGGTGAGGTGACGGTGGGAACGGTTAAAGCCCCCTTGACCTTTACGGCGGCGGATAAACCGACTTTACATTTGGGCAAGCAAGGCCAAGCGGCCGCTAACATTGAGATCAAGGAAGCCCAGGGCCGGGTCATGCTGGCCCAGGAATTATGGGTGGAGTTTCCGGCGGGCGTTTTCTTGGCCCAAACCCCGAAGGTCCGGGTGACCGGCGGAAACTTGGATTTGGGGATGGTCTCCCTGGTCGAAACCGGTGGGCGATGGCGTTTGATCATCCCGGTTCAGACCGCCAGTTCCGCGCCGGCGACGATTACTATTTCGGAGATTGTTTACGGTGTCAGCCGGCTGGGTGTCGATGGTGATCTGCCGGTAAAGGTGGGTGGCCCGGCCGTAAATGAAGTGAACCTGGGGGCCGTACCCTTGTTTCCGGGTAATGACTGGGTGGGAAGTGTGGCGAATGCGACCGTTATTCCGCCGCCGCCACCACCGAAGCCGGTGCCGCCGCCGGGAGGGATGCCGGTAAGTGATGAACTGCCGGCGGGAAAACCCCCCGATCAGCCGGGGCCGTCGGAATCGCCTGTGCCGGAGGCCCGGAACATTCTGTTTTTCCTGGGTGAAGCAGCTTACCGGGTGAACGGCAAGACGCTCGATATGGATATAGCCCCTTATCTGCACAATGACCGGGTTTATGTTCCCTTAGGGTATGCGGGGCAGGCTTTCGGGATCCGACCGGAAAACATTCTTTGGGATGGGGATAAGCAGGCTGCTGTATTGTTTAACGGGAAACTGGTCGTCAAGGTAATCCTGGGGGAAAATGCGGTTTACCGGTTTGAAACCCGCCTGGAAACAGATGCGGCGGCCGAAATTACGGCGGGCCGGATGATGATTCCCTTGCGGGCTTTGGCCACAGCTTTTGACGCGACGGTTGAGTGGGAAGCGGCCAATCAGATGGCCAAGATCGTCTTCAAACCTTAACGGTATCCTCCATAAGATGGTAAAAATTAATTTTGATTTTTCGTTGCAATTAGCGGTAAATAGTGCTACATTGTAGGTAAGCACCATCCTTACAGTGACTATGGTTCTACGAGTTGCACGGAGCGTTGGTTGGTAAATCGAAGACGGTTGTTGCGAATGTAAACCGGTCCATGGATAGTGTGTTAAGTTTCAACTTAGTCGTTAGCCATTAGTGGGAAATGTTTTTTCGGGAGTTGCGTGTGACCTTACTCAGTAGTTGCACCGGAAAAAATGGGCTTCAATTCGGGTTCCAGTTTGGTTGGCCGGTAAACGTGCCGGCTAAAGTCGGTAAAACTGTGGGGATGGTTGCTAAGGGAGAAGGCAAGGGCCTTCTCCCTTTTGTATTTTACCGGAAACGGCCTTCCCCCGGCTTGTTCTATAGAGTAAAATACAAGCTGAGAGATGACCCTTAAAGGATCTGTCTTCCCGCGATTAGTCTAAAAGACGGGAGTGAGGGAAAATGACGGTCAAAAGAATTTTCGTGGAAAAGAAAAAGGGGTTCGATATCGAGGCCCAAGGCCTTTTTCAAGACCTGAAAGAGAATCTGGGGCTCAAAGGCTTGACCGGGGTCAGGGTGATTAACCGTTACGATGTGGCGGGGATTTCGGCGGCGGAATATCTTCAAGCCCGGACAACAATTTTTTCTTTACCACCGGTGGACCATGTTTATGATGAAGAAATGCCCTTGGCTGGTGGCGGGCAGGTATTTGCGATGGAATACTTGCCCGGTCAGTATGACCAACGGGCCGATTCGACCGCCCAGTGTCTGCAGATTTTAACCCGGCAGGAACGGCCCCAGGTGCTTGCTGCCAAGGTGATTGTGCTGGAAGGGGAAATATCGCCGGCTGAATTTGCGGCCGTCAAAGCCTATTGGATTAACCCGGTGGAATCCCGGGAAGCGGCGTTGATTAAACCGGAAACGTTGGCAATGGAAACCGTCCAGCCGGCGGATGTGCCGGTTTTGACCGGGTTTATTACTGGCTCCGAGGGAAAATTGCAAGCTTTGTTGCATAAAATGGGGTTGGCGATGAGTTTGGCGGACCTCTGTTTTTGCCAGGCTTATTTTCGGGATACCGAGCAAAGAGACCCGACGGAAACCGAGATCCGGGTACTGGATACCTATTGGTCGGACCATTGCCGGCACACCACCTTTTTGACGAAGTTACAGGATGTGGTGATTGAACCGGGCCGGTATACCGGCCCGGTGGAAAAAGCTTACCAGGAATACCTCCGGTCCCGTGACTATGTTTACGCGGATTCCGGGCGGGATATCTGTTTAATGGATATCGCCGTTATAGCGATGAAAGAGTTGCGCAAGCGGGGTCTGTTGAATGACCTGGACGAGTCTCCGGAGATTAACGCTTGCAGCATTAAAGTGACGGCGGAAATAGACGGCCGGCCGGAACCTTGGCTGGTGATGTTCAAAAACGAGACCCATAACCACCCTACCGAGATTGAGCCTTTTGGCGGGGCGGCAACTTGCCTGGGTGGGGCGATCCGGGACCCTTTGTCCGGGCGGGCCTATGTTTACCAGGCAATGCGGGTAACCGGCAGTGGAGATCCCCGGACTCCGGTTCACGCGACTTTGCCGGGGAAACTGCCCCAGCGAAAAATTACGCTGGGAGCGGCGGAAGGGTACAGTTCCTACGGCAACCAGATTGGGCTGGCTACCGGTCAGGTGACCGAGGTATATGACCCTGGCTTTGTGGCCAAACGGATGGAACTTGGGGCGGTAATCGCGGCGGCGCCCCAAGAAAATGTGGTTAGGGAAGTCCCCCAACCTGGTGATGTGGTTTTGCTTGTCGGGGGTCGTACCGGCCGGGATGGTTGTGGTGGGGCTACGGGTTCTTCTAAGGAGCACACCAGCGAATCCCTGGCGACTTGCGGGGCGGAAGTGCAAAAAGGCGACCCGCCGACTGAGCGGAAGATCCTAAGGCTGTTCCGCAACCCGGCGGTCAGCCGTCTAATCAAACGGTGCAACGATTTCGGCGCCGGCGGGGTGTCTGTGGCGATTGGGGAACTGACGGACGGCTTGAAAATAAACCTGGACCTTGTCCCGAAAAAATATGCCGGTCTCAACGGCACCGAACTGGCGATCTCGGAATCCCAGGAGCGGATGGCCGTTGTCGTGGCTCCGGAAAATGTATCCGCGTTTTGTGCCGGGGCCCGGGCCGAAAACCTGGAAGCAACCCCGGTGGCCCAGGTGACGGCCGACCGGCGGCTGCAGATGTTTTGGCGCGGCCGGGCGATTGTGGATATCAGCCGGGATTTTCTCAATACCAATGGGGTGAAACAGACCGCCCGGGTAACGGTAACCCCTCCCCGGCCGGCGGAAAACTTTTTCCGGCAACTGCCGGCGGCGGTGGCCCCGGTATGGCCCGACCTGCGGCAGGCTTGGCTGGCCAATCTGCAGGATTTAAACGTTTGCAGTCAAAAAGGGCTGGTGGAGCGATTTGACAGCACGATTGGCACGGCCACGGTATTAATGCCCCTGGGCGGGCGGTATCAGGCGACACCGGCGACCGGGATGGTTGCCAAGTTGCCGGTGCTGGGGGGAGATACCACAACAGCGACGGCAATGAGTTTTGGTTATCATCCCCAGTTGGCCAAATGGAGTCCGTTCCATGGCGGTATGTATGCCGTGGTGATGGCGGTTGCCAATCTGGTGGCCCTTGGCGGTGATTACCGGCAGGTCCGGCTAACCCTCCAGGAATATTTTGAAAAACTCGGCCAGGAATCTACCCGGTGGGGAAAACCTTTCAGTGCCCTGTTAGGGGCCTTTTTCGCCCAAAAACAATTCCAGGTCGCGGCGATCGGCGGTAAAGACAGCATGTCCGGCACCTTTATGGATTTGCACGTACCGCCTACCTTGGTCGCTTTTGCTGTGGCTGTGGTCGATAGTGCCCGGGTGATTTCGCCGGAATTCAAGCAGGCCGGCAGCCAGGTGGTCTTAGTGCCGGCCGGCCGGGATGCGGCGGAGCTGCCGGACTTTGCCGGGTTAACGCGGAATTTTGCCCGGGTGACCGCTTTGATTAAAGACGGCAAGGTTCTGGCGGCCCAGACCGTGCAGGCCGGCGGCCTTGGGGCGGCTTTAAGTAAAATGTGTTTCGGCAACCGGCTGGGGGTTGAGGTGACTTCCGGGGAAGGGATCGACTGGTTTAGCCCGGATTTCGGTTCCCTGGTTTTGGAGGTTCCGGCCGGATTAGATTTAGCGGCTTTATTCGGGGAGGCAGCTTACCGGTTGTTGGGGCATACCCGGGAAACTCCGGTGATTGCGGTACCCGGTATGGAGTTGCCGGTTACCGAGGCCCAGGCGGCGTGGGAACAACCCCTGGAGAAGATTTTTCCCACCCGTATGGCGGTACCGGATGCACCGCCGGTAAAAGTGGCTTTTACGGGGCGGAATTCCCGGCGACCGGTGGTTAAAATTGCCCGGCCCCGGGTATTGCTGCCGGTTTTTCCGGGCACCAATTGCGAGTACGATACGTCCCGGGCTTTCACGGAAGCCGGGGGCCTGGTGGATACCCTCGTGATCCGGAACCTGACGGCGGCGGATGTGGAGGAGTCGATCAGCGAATTGGTCCGGCGAATCAAGCAGGCGCAAATCATCATGCTGCCTGGTGGGTTTAGTGCCGGGGATGAACCGGACGGCTCGGGCAAGTTTATTGCCGCGATGTTCCGCAACCCTTACGTTAAGGAAGCGGTCAGTGCATTTTTACAGCAGCGGGATGGCCTGATGCTGGGGATCTGTAACGGGTTTCAGGCTCTGATTAAATTAGGGCTGATTCCTTACGGCGAGATCAGGGAGATAACCCCGGAATATCCTACCCTCACCTTTAACCAGATCGGGCGCCACGTTTCCTGTCTGGTGCGCACTAAAGTGGTTTCCACGCTTTCACCTTGGTTTAGCAATGTTGAACCGGGAATGGTGCACACTATTGCCGTATCTCACGGTGAGGGCCGTTTTGTGGCGAGTGATGCGGTTATTGCCCGGCTGGTAGAAAACGGCCAGATTGCCACTCAGTATGTTGATGCCCACAACGAACCTACCTATGATGCCCGGTGTAATCCCATCGGTTCATTGCATGCGGTGGAGGGCGTTACCAGTCCCGATGGCCGGATTTTAGGCAAAATGGGCCATTCGGAACGTAGCGGCCGTTATGTGGCGGTTAACGTACCCGGGAATAAGGAACAACCGGTTTTTGCCGCAGGAATAAACTATTTCCGGTAATTTGAAAGGGGATTAATTTTAAGGTGAATTTGGTGGAAGATATCCGGGCAGGCATTATCAAAGCCTTGGAACAGGCCCTGTACCGGGCCCGGGAGGCCGGGGAGATCGGGTTTGAGCAGATCCCGGCCATTACCCTGGAAGTACCCCGGGAAAAACAACACGGTGACTTTGCCACCAATATCGCTATGGTGATGGCCCGGGAAGCGAGGCAGGCCCCCCGGCTATTGGCGGAAAAGCTGGTGGCCTGCTTTGAGCGGGAAGGGACTTGGGTCAAAGAGATTCAGGTGGCCGGCCCGGGGTTTATTAATTTAACCCTGGACCACCGTTGGCTTTACCCGCTCTTGCCGGTGGTACAGCTGGCCGATACCGGTTACGGCGGTTCCCGGGTCGGGGCCGGCAAACGGGTTCAGGTAGAGTTTGTCAGCGCCAACCCGACAGGGCTGTTACACATGGGTAACGCGCGGGGCGCCGCCCTGGGGGACACCTTGGCCAACCTGTTGAAAATGGCCGGTTTTTCCGTGGAAAAAGAGTTTTATATCAACGACACCGGCAACCAGATCGAAAATTTTGCCCGGTCCTTGGAGGCCAGGTATTTGCAACTGCTGGGCCGGGAGGTGTCATTCCCGGAAGAAGGGTATCATGGTGAGGACCTGGTTGAGACTATGCAGGGGCTGATCGACCAGGCGGGGGATAAATATCTCCGGATGGATCCGGGGTTGCGCCGGGAACTTTTGGTCAAATATGCTTTGACGGAAAAAATTCGGGCAATTCGCGATACACTTGAACGGTTTGGGGTATTTTATGATGTGTGGTTCTCTGAACAGACCTTGCATGATTCCGGTGCGGTGCAGGAAACCTTGGAAGAATTGCAGAAAAACGGTTATGTTTATGAGCACGAAGGGGCCCTCTGGTTTAAAGGAACCGCCTTCGGCGAAGAAAAAGACGAGGTTTTGGTGCGCTCCAACGGGGTGCCCACTTATTACGCCGCCGATATTGCCTACCATAAAAACAAGTTTGACCGGGGCTTTGATTGGGTGATCAATATCTGGGGGGCAGACCACCACGGCCATGTGTCCCGGATGAAAAACGCCGTCCAGGCTTTGGGTTATGAGCCGGATGAACTTTCGGTAATTTTAATGCAATTGGTGCGGCTGTTCCAGGGTGGCGAAATTGTGCGCATGTCCAAACGTACCGGACAGTACATCACCTTGGAAGAATTAATGGGTGAAGTCGGCAAGGATGCCGCCCGGTTTTTCTTTGTGATGCGTAGTGCTGATTCCCATTTGGATTTTGACCTTGACTTGGCCAAAAGCGAGTCGGCGGAAAATCCGGTCTATTACGTGCAGTACGCCCACGCCCGGATTTGTTCAATTTTGCGCACGGCCCGGGATGCCGGGCACCAGGTTCCCCGGGTGGCTGCCGGCGATTGCGACTTTAGTGTGCTGGCTGACCCTTCGGAACTAGCCTTAATGCGAAAAATTGCCGATTTACCGGATGAAGTAATCCGGGCGGTAACCCAATTGGAACCACACCGGATAGCCCGGTATGCTTTAGACCTGGCCGCCTTGTTCCACAGTTTTTACACCAACTGCCGGGTGCTTACCGGGGAACCCTCCCTGCGCAATGCCCGTTTGCTGTTGGTTGATGATTCCCGCATTGTATTACGTAACGTCCTCAATTGGCTGGGCCTGACGGCCCCGGAAAGGATGTAACCCGCTTTCAAAATTGACGCTTGAAAGGGAGTGTTGGTTTTGAGCCGTTCTTCAGAGCTGGATTTGGCTTTCAACGTTTTGCGGGAAAAAGGCGAACCGGTGTACTACCGCGACTTGATTGAACAGGTGTTAAAAGCGAGGGAAAATGAAGCGGACAATGATGCCAAACGGATTGCTGCGCTTTACACCCGGCTGAACCTGGATACCCGGTTTGTGCACCTTGGTAACGGGATGTGGGGGTTACGCCACTGGGCGGCGGCTAAAACCACCCGCCGGATCCCCATGATATCCCTGCTAAACAAGACTGTCGATTATGAGGACCGTGATCCTGACTACGATTCAGTAGCAGAATATGACGGTCAAGACCGCAGCTATTTGCGCGGCCGGTCCAACAGTTGGGAGCGAGCCTGAACCAAGGCTCGTTTTTTCTTGTCGGGCCAAGGGATTTGGGTTAAAATAGATGGAAGTGTGTCAGAATGCAAGGATTATGCTTGGAAGGGGGAAGCCTGGTTTTCGCCCTTGAGGAAGGTTCTAATGGCGTTTGAAGCAGGCAAAGTGCGTGCATACGAAATATATTTTTATTACCGGAGGGGTTGTTTCTTCCCTGGGCAAGGGAATTACCGCTGCTTCCCTGGGCCGGCTGCTTAAAAGCCGGGGTCTGAAGGTAGTCATTCAAAAATTTGACCCTTATATCAATATTGATCCGGGCACGATGAGTCCATACCAACACGGGGAGGTTTTCGTCACCGATGACGGGGCGGAAACCGACTTGGATTTGGGCCATTATGAGCGGTTTGTCGATATCAGCCTGACGAAGGCGGCCAATATTACCACCGGAAAGATCTACTGGTCGGTAATTAACAAAGAGCGTAAGGGTGAATTCCTGGGTGGTACTGTGCAGGTGATCCCCCATATCACCAACGAGATTAAGGATCGGGTCCAGCGGGTGGCCCGCGAGTCCAACCCGGATGTGGTGATTACCGAAATCGGCGGTACGGTCGGGGACATCGAGTCCTTGCCTTTTCTAGAGGCGATCCGCCAGTTGAAGTCAGACTTTGGTAAAGACCGGGTTGCTTATATCCACGTTACCTTAGTACCTTTTCTGGCGGCGGCAGGGGAATTGAAGACCAAGCCGACCCAGCATTCGGTAAAAGAATTGCGGAGCATCGGGATTCAGCCGGATGTGATCGTCTGCCGGGCGGAAAAGCCGCTTACTCCCGAATTAGCGGAAAAACTTGCCCTCTTTTGCGATATTGAGGTGGAGGCGGTCATTCAGGCGATCGATGCCGAGTCCATCTACGAAGTGCCTTTGTTGTTGAAAAAGCAGCGGCTTGATGACATTTTAATCGAAAAACTGAAATTGCCGTCCGGCAAGCCTGACCTGGCTGATTGGGAGTCTTTGGTTCATAAAATCAAAAACCCCAAATGCCAAGTTACGGTGGCTTTGGTGGGTAAGTATGTGGCCTTGCCGGACGCCTACTTGAGTGTGGCGGAAGCCCTACGGCATGCCGGGATTCACCATGAAGCCGCGGTCAATATCAAGTGGATTTATTCGGTGGACTTGGAGACCGGCGACCCGGAGGATTACCTGGTCGGTGTCGACGGGATTCTGATCCCGGGTGGGTTCGGGGACCGGGGGATCGAAGGCAAGATTAACGCCATCCGGTACGCCCGGGAACAGAAGATCCCTTTGTTGGGGTTGTGTCTGGGGATGCAGTTGGCGGTCGTGGAATATGCCCGCCATACCTTGGGGATGGCTGATGCCCATTCCGCTGAATTTTCCCCGGGGACTCCCCATCCGGTGATTGACCTTTTACCCGAGCAAAAAGACGTGGAAACAAAGGGCGGAACGATGCGGCTGGGCATTTGGGCCTGCCGGGTACGGGAAAACACCCGGACATGGGCCGCCTATCATAATGAGGTTATCTACGAACGGCACCGGCACCGCTATGAATTTAACAATGCTTACCGGGAAATATTCGAGGAGGCAGGCCTGGTGATTGCCGGGACATCACCGGACGGACGGTTGGTTGAGATCGTCGAGTTGCCTGACCACCCTTGGTTTGTAGCCTGTCAGTTTCACCCGGAATTTAAGTCCCGGCCTAACCGGTCACACCCTTTGTTCCGGGACTTCCTCGGGGCCGCGTTAAGCCGCTCGCTTGCGGCAAGCAACCGCCGGGAAGCCACCCCGGGTTAAATTGTTCCGAAATTGTGTGGGGGTACGTCCCCACGACAGGGCAGGGAGACGGTAAATTGGAAGTTAGACTCCTTACGGTTGAAGACAAACAGCGATACAATGAATTTGTAGCCGGCCACCCCAAAGGGCATGTGCTGCAGTCCTGGGAGTGGGGGGAGGTCAAGGCGACTACCGGCTGGCACCCCCACCGCTTGCTGGTGTTTGAAAACGGCCGCCCGGTGGCGGCCATCTCCGTTTTGCAGCGGTCGATTCCCGGGCTGGGGAAAACTATTTTTTACGCCCCGCGGGGTCCGGTGGTCAATCCGGCGGATCATGAGGCGGCGGATCGGCTGCTGGCGGCGGTGGCTGGGTTGGCCCGCCGGGAAAAAGCTATTTTTTTAAAAATTGATCCTGATGTGCCGGAAACCGACCGGACTTGGGCGGCTTACTTGGCGGATTCCACTTTTCGCCGGGTGGACAAGGGTGAAGGGTTTGAAAGTGTCCAGCCCCGGCACGTTTTTCGGTTAGACATATCCGGGGGTCTGGATACCATTTTTTCGCGCTTTCACCAAAAAACCCGCTACAATATCCGGCTGGCCGAAAAACGCGGGGTGGTGGCTACCGACTGCGGCAAGGAAGGCTTGCCGGCTTTTTACACGGTGCTTAAAGAAACCACCGAGCGGGATAAGTTTTTAGTCCGTTCTTATGATTATTTTGCCCATATTTGGGACAACCTGGTGCCGGCCGGCTTTGCCCAACTATTTCTTGCCCGTTACAAGGGTGAGGTGATCGCCGGTACCTTGGCTTTGATTATGGGCAAAAAAGCTTGGTATCTCTACGGTGCTTCGGCTAACCGGCACCGGAACGTGATGCCCAACTATCTTTTGCAATGGCAGATGATTTGCTGGGCCAAAAGCCACGGTTGTGACCTCTACGATTTTCGCGGGGTGCCGGGGCAGGTATCTGAAGACCACCCGTTATACGGGTTGGTGCGATTTAAGCGGGGGTTTCGCGGCGATTATGTCAGTTTTATCGGCGAATATGACCTGGTTTATCAACCTTTGGCTTACCGGTTATGGCACCATGCCGAACCCTTGTATCAAAACACGGTCCGCCGGTTGGCCGGCTGGAAGCGGTTGGTGAAGAAGCCGTGAATGAGGTTGCCCGGGATTTACCCTGTTGGGTCCAGGTCGACCGGGAAGCATTGGGCCATAATGTCCGGGCCGTACGGCAGTTTATCGGGGAGACTCCCCTTTTGTATGCGGTAGTAAAAGCAGATGCCTATGGCTGCGGCAGTTTGGAATGTGCCCGGTGTTTCCTGGCGGCGGGCGCTGACCGGTTGGCGGTAAGTTATGTGAGTGAAGGGATCATTTTAAGAGAGGGTGGGATTACGGCCCCCATTCTGGTGATGGGACCGGCTTTGCCCACCGAATGGGAGGCCCTGGTTCATTATGGGTTAACTCCTAGTGTGGCGACCGCCGCAGGGGTAGCCCGGTTGGCGGCAGCGGTACAAAGTCAGGACTGCCGGGGATTTGCCGTGCAGATCAAGGTGGAAACCGGTTTGGGCCGAACCGGGGTTTTTCCGGAGGCGGCCGGGGAATTGGCCGCAGTGGTGCGACAGTACCCGGAACTGGATTTAGAAGGGGTTTTTACCCATCTGGCAACCGCGGCGACCGGTGATCCCCGGTATGTCCACCACCAGGTGGCCAGGTTCCGGGAGGCTGTGCGGCGGATCGAAGCGGCCGGTGGACCGGTGGCGATTAAGCATGTCGCCAACTCGGCGGCGATGCTCGCTTTTCCCGAGTACCATTTTGATGCGGTCAGGGTGGGCACCTTGTTGTACGGGCAGGTACCCCGGACTGACCTGGCCGGCTTAGTGGCCGTCCGGGAGGTTTGGGGCTTCAAGACCCGGGTAGCCCACTTGGCGGTACTGCCTCCCGGCCACGGTATCGGCTATGGCCGGACCTTTGTAACCCGGCAGGAAACCAAGGTTGCGGTGCTGCCGGTGGGTTATATTGACGGCTTCCAATTAGAACCAACGGCCATACCGGTTAGCTGGGTAGATTTAATTAAGATTTTGGGGAAAATAACGCTGGCGTTTCTTGGCTGGCGGCGACTGGCGCGGTGGGTGACCGTAGCCGGCCAACCGGCCCGGGTATTGGGCAAAGTGGCAATGCAATTCACGATGGTGGATGTGACCGGCTTGGCCGGGGTTAAAGTTGGGGATATTGTCGATCTGCCGGCCCGGCGGACGGTTACCAGAGCAACTTTACCCCGGGTCTATGTTGGGGCGGCGGGTGAGCAGGTTGGTTTGCCCGGGGCTTAATCATGATTGGGGGCGGTGCGGTGGCGCGAGGTAAAAAATGGGTTGCCGGGATAATCCTGGCGTTGGTTTTGGGATCACTGGTATTTTTGGCCGTCAGGGGAACCGGCGAGAAGGTTGCCGGCCCCACGGGCAAATCAAATATGATTGCCCTGGTGCGGATCGAGGGGGTTATTACCGGAACAGCGGGGGGCAACAGCCTAATGGGCGCTACCAGCGGCGGCCTCCGGCTCCTGGAAACCTTGCGGCAAATCCAAGAGGATCCTCAGGTGAAGGCAGTGGTGTTGCGGATCAACTCGCCGGGTGGAACTGCGGCCACAGCTCAGGAAATCAGTGACGAAGTTGACCGGTTACGGCAGTCCGGCAAGGTTGTGGTCGCTTCCCTGGGTGATATGGCGGCTTCCGGTGGCTATTGGATTGCCGCCCGGGCGGATAAGATTGTGGCGGCACCGGCGAGTACGACCGGTTCGATCGGGGTGATCCTGGACATCGCCAATCTAACCGAGTTGTACCAGAAAATTGGCTACCGTTCGGAAGTGATAAAAAGTGGTCCTTATAAGGACATGCTTTCTTCGGCCCGGGAGATGACCCCGGAAGAACGGCAAATTTTAAAAGCGATGATTGACGACATCTATAACCAGTTTATCGATGTGGTTTCCGAAGGCCGGAACTTGCCACCGGAAAAGGTGCGGGCATTGGGTGACGGCCGGATTTACACCGGCCGGCAAGCCAAAGACCTCGGGCTGGTGGATGAATTGGGAAACTACTTTGATGCCATTGACCTGGCGGCGAGCTTGGCGGGGATTGAAGGCCGGCCCCAGGTTCACGAGTATGGTAAAGGGTCGCCTTGGGAAAGGTTTTTGACCGATTGGACGAGCGGGGCGGGTTTATGGCCGGGAAGCAATATGCTTCCCGGGCTTTCCCCGGCGGAGATTAGCCGGCTGCTGCCCCTTTGGGAGAAATGGTAAACATGTTTGGCTGGATAGAAAGGAACGGTTGCCGTGGAGCAGGAGAATACTCCCCAAAGGCTGGAAGACATGCCGGTACCGGATCCCGGCCTTAGGGAGCCTGGTAGGGATTGGGGTTTTTTAGATTACCTTTACCATGTTTTATTCCAGCCTAGTTTAGCCTTTACGGTAGCGGCCCAAAACAAACCGCTCTGGCTGGCGGCCGGGGTGGTCGGGGTGGCTTTGGTTGCCGGTGTGGTGGGCAATGCTGGTGTGGCCGGCGAGTTTTTTCGGGCGGATGGCGGGCTGTTTTCCGGTGTGGCCGGAAGTTTGCTCTTTATTTTGAGCCTCAGTGGGGTGGTATTCGGGGTCCTTGTGTGGGTGATCTTGGCCGGTGTTTATAACCTGGCGGGGGAGTTATGTGGTGGGCGAGGAAACGCTACGGGTCTGTTCACGACAATGGGTTTGGCTTACCTGCCTTCTGTGTTTGTTTCCCCTTTACAGGTGGCGGGGAGCCTGCTGCCCGGTGGCGGCCTGCTTGAGGGGTTCGGGATGTTTTGTCTCGGAATTTGGAGTATTGTCCTGCAAGTCCTGGCCATCCGGCAGACCCTTTTATTGTCCACTGCCCGGGCGGTCTTCGTGTTTTTACTGCCCTTTATTTTATTGGCGGGGTTGGTGGCGATTTTGGTGGCGGCAATGGTTGCTTTGCTGCCGGTTATCGACGGGCTGAACTTGCTCCCTCGCCTTTAGTTTTATAGTCGGCTGGGCCTACGAGGTCCCAGCCGTTTTTGTTTTTTTGGGCCTGACCGCGAAAGGATTTTTTTGGGTTAACAGCGAAAGTTGTTTGACAATTAGACGGTATTAGATGGTGGAAGGAACGATGAAAAATGGGGGTACAACATAAACCCCCTGTTTCCCGGGTGCTGGTAGTGGACGATCAAAAAGGTGTCCGGCGGCTGCTGGAGGAGGCCCTAAAATTTGAGGGGATTGACGTCGAAGCAGTTGGAAACGGGGAGGAAGCCTTGGAAAAGGTAGCGGTAAACCGTTATGCGTTGATTTTGCTTGATGTAAAAATGCCGGGCATGAACGGCTTGGAGGTTTTAGCCGCCTTTCGGGAGCGGGGTTTGGTGACACCGGTTTGGTTGATGACCGCCTACGGAGAATTGGCTGCTCAGCAAAAGGCGGGTGAAATGGGGGTGGCCCGCTATGTCGTGAAACCGTTTAATGTGCTGGAATTGATCCGGTCGGTCCGGCAATTTTTGTCCCCGGTTATGTCCGGCTAAAAAGAGGATTTTGTTCTTGTGGCGTTGAATAAAGAGGCTAGAAAGGGGGTTTGTCCAGATGGTATTGTCTACGCAAACCGTTGTTGCTCTACGTTGCCCGGTGTGCGGCCGGATGGACTTTCACGCCCTGTCTCTCTTCGCTTTTGCGGGGGAGGATATACATAAGATTCATTGTGCCTGCGGTGCGGCCTTGGCAAGTGTGGGCAGTAAAGACCGCAAGCAGTTTTGGCTACAGGTGCATTGTGTCATGTGTGAAACCCAGCACCTCTTTTGGTATAAACGCCGGGAGCTTTGGTCTGATCAGTTATTGGAAATTTGTTGCGAAGAGACTATGGTCGAGATCGGTTTTGTTGGACCATTGAAAAAAGTTAAAGCAGCGGTACTCCGGCAGAACAAATCTTTGCAGGAGTTGGCCGATGATCTGGGCTATGTGGATCACTTTGAAAACCCGGAGATTATGTGTGGCGTCCTGGAGAAAATGCACAATTTGGCCGAGACCGGGTATCTCTCTTGTGCCTGTGGTAGCAGTCAGATTAACGTGGAGATTTTTTCTGACCGGGTAGAATTGCGTTGCGAGGCTTGTGATAATGTGGCGGTTTTCTATGCGGAATCAGACCATGACCTCCAGATGGTGAAAAGGCTTAAAGAGATTCAGATTCAGGGCTGTTCGCCACGGAGCAATGGCAGCCGGGGAACACGCCGCCCCCGTTCAAAGAAGTCACGCTAAGCAGCTTGAAATCTAGCCGCGGGCAGCCGTGTTGGAACCGGTTCCGCGGTTTTCCGTTTTATGCGAGTGGGAATATTACTAAGGTGAAAGAAAATCGGCAGGTTGTACGCGGCGTTTTTTTGGCATAAATAAGATGAAGAGATCTTAAAGGGATCTTAATTAAGAAGGAGGCGAACGACCCATGCCTTTAGTCACAGTCGCCCAGTTGCTGGCCGCAGCGGAAAGTGGCCGGTATGCTGTGGGAGCGTTCAACTGTAACAATATGGAGATTGTGCAGGCAATCATCGAGGCTGCCGAAGCGGAAAAAGCCCCGGTGATTGTCCAGGCGTCACAGGGGGCGATCAAGTATGCCGGCCTGGAATATATCGTTGCCCTGACCCGGGTGGCGGCGGAAAAAGCGACTATCCCGGTAGCCTTGCACCTGGATCATGGCACCAGTTTCGAGCAGTGTGTCCAATGTATTTGGAGCGGCTTTACTTCAGTGATGCTTGATGGGTCGAAGCATTCGCTGGCCGAGAATATTGCCTTGACCAACCGGGTTCTCGCTGTTGCCCGGGCGGTAGGTGTTTCGGTGGAAGCGGAGCTGGGCAAAATCAGCGGCACAGAAGATGATATCTTTGTGCACGAAAGAGAAGCGTTTTTTACCGACCCGGCGGAGGCCAAGGAGTTTGTGGCCGCCACCGGGGTGGATGCCTTGGCGGTAGCCATCGGTACCGCCCACGGGCAGTATAAAGGCCGGCCGGAGCTTGACTTCGACCGCCTGGCGGCAATCCGCGAACTGGTCGGGATCCCGATCGTTTTGCATGGTTCTTCCGGGGTGCCGGATGAAGATATTCGCCGGGCGGTTGAGATTGGGGTACGCAAGGTCAATATTGATACTAACCTGCGGGAGGCCTTTGTCGCCGGGGTTAAAGAGGTGCTCGCCCAAAACCCGCAGGAGATCGACCCGAGGAAAGTACTGGGACCGGCCAAACAGAAGATGAGTGCCGTCATCCGCGAAAAAATCCGCCTTTTCGGCTCAGCCGGAAAAGCGTAATTGAGGTGGTTTTATTGAAGCTATTTCTCGACAGTGCGAACGTTGAGGAGATCCGGGAGGCGAATGCCCTAGGAGTAATTTGCGGAGTAACCACTAATCCTTCCTTGATTGCCAAGGAAGGGCGGAATTTTCGCCAAGTCGTCCAGGAAATTACCGCGATTGTCGACGGACCGATATCGGCCGAAGTGATCAGCCTGGAGGCGGGGGGCATGATTGCCGAGGCCAGGGAGTTGGCCGGGATTCACCCTAACATTGTGATCAAAATTCCCATGTGTGCCGAGGGGTTAAAAGCTACGGCCCAACTGGCGAAGGAAGGGATTGCCACTAATGTGACCTTGGTGTTTTCCGCCAACCAGGGACTTTTGGCTGCCCGGGCAGGGGCCACTTTTGTCAGTCCCTTTGTTGGGCGGTTGGATGACATTGATCATGACGGCCTGTTGGTTGTTCAGGAATTGGTAGAAATTTATGCGCTCCATGGTTTGGCGACCGAAATTATCGCCGCCAGTATCCGCCACCCGCTACACGTTAGTGAAGCAGCCAAGGCGGGAGCCCACATTGCTACGATTCCTTACAAGGTATTAATGCAAATGACGAAACATCCCTTGACCGACATTGGCATCGATCGTTTTTTACGTGATTGGGAAACGGTGAAGGACAAATGATTTAGATTGCGCCAACTTTCCCGGGTGGGGGCGCAAAGATACGGGTTGCGGTTGGCCGGGATGACCCGGGGGTAAGGAGAACATAGGGGTTATGGAAAGAGAACTGGCACTGGAGTTTGCTCGGGTTACCGAAGCGGCCGCCTTGGCTGCCGCCCGCTGGATGGGCCGGGGGGATAAAAACGCCGCCGATAACGCAGCCACCGAAGCCATGCGGGCCGTTTTTGATACGATCCACATGGATGGGGTGGTCGTAATCGGTGAAGGGGAAATGGACGAAGCCCCGATGCTTTACATCGGGGAAAAACTGGGTAACGGCGACCCGCCGGCAATCGATATTGCCGTAGACCCCCTGGAAGGGACCAATATTGTGGCTAAAGGGCTGACCGGGGCGGTTTCTGTTTTGGCGGCCGGTCCGCGCGGTTGTTTATTACACGCACCGGATATGTATATGGATAAAATCGTCGTGGGGCCGGAAGCGGCTGGCTGTATCCACATTGATGCCCCGGTTGAGGAAAATTTGAAGAACATTGCCGATGCTTTGGCCAAAGGGGTAAACGAATTAACGGTTGTAATCCTTGACCGGCCCCGCCACATGGAATTGATTCGGCGTTGCCGGGTGGTGGGCACCCGGATCCAGCTGATTTCCGACGGGGATGTGGCGCCGGCGGTAGCTACTGGTTTTCCTGATTCCGGGGTGGATGTGATGATGGGAATCGGTGGTGCTCCCGAAGGGGTGATTGCCGCGGCTGCGGTCCGGTGTTTAGGTGGCGAGATGCAAGGACGGCTCTGGCCGCAAAACGATGAGGAGATCATCCGTTGTAAGGCCATGGGGCTGGCGGATCCCGGTAAAATCCTCTTGATGGATGACCTTGTGCGGGGCGAGGGGGTCATGTTTGCGGCTACCGGGATTACCAACGGCAGCTTGCTGAAAGGGGTTAAGTTTACGGCCCGAGGCGCGATTACCCATACCGTGGTAATGCGGGGGCGTACCGGCACCGTCCGGTTTATTGACGCCTTGCACCGGTTGGATAAAAAGCCTTACTTCGGTCGGGGGCGGCGGGCCACACCGGTTTAAAATTGAACCCGGGAGGATCTTGATTGGCTGCAGGAAAAACGTTTAGGCGGTATTGCCGTTATCACTATTTACGGTTGTTGCGACTACGGGACCGGCCGGAACCGTTGGCCCGGGGTATTGCCTTTGGCTTTGCCTCGGGCTTTGGTCCGTTTATCGGTTTCGGGGTATTTGCCGCCTGGGCGTTTGCTCATTTCTGTGGTGGTAACCGGGTGGCGGCGGTGATTACCGCCCTATTATTCAAATGGGCCATTCCAATTTTTATTGCCGCTAACCTGGCGACCGGGTCTTTTTTCTTGGGTCAGACTTTGTCATCCATCCCGGTCAGCTCAAGTGGCTGGTGGTTTAGTGCTGATTTTTGGCGGGATGTTGGCCTGACCTTTCTCACCGGTAGCTTAATTAACACCATTTTGATTTTCGCGATTGTGTATTTCGGTGTTCGCCACTGGGTTGGCCGGCGTAGCCGGATTGGGCGGCGACAGGTAAAGAGTGACAAACATTGAATATCGTAGGCGGTTTGTGGTTACAGTATTACCTGGACCGTGACGATATGAGGTGATATTTCACAAATGTTACTAGGAAAAAGAGACTGGAAAGGCCAAATAGCGCTTTCGGGTCTTTTGCTTTTTTGCTCCCTTAGCTTCGGTTTGGGCCTAACCGGGCTTGGGGCCGGAGTTGCTTTCGCCCAAGAAGATGCTCTGTTCCGCTTAATAAAAGGGGAGCTTGCTGATGCCGGCGCTGTCCCGGCTATTGCCGGGGTCCGGGAGACAACCCAGCCGGTACCGGTGGTTCACGTGGTTGCCAAAGGGGAGACCCTTTACGGGATAGCCCGTAGTTACGGCCTGCCGGTGGCCCATTTGGTGGCAGCAAACCGTTTAGGTGACGGAAACTTGCTGCAACCGGGCCAACCCCTGGTAATTACGACCGGGCGGGTAGTGCGGGGTCCGGAAGATAAGAGTGATGCTTTAAGAAAAATGTTTCCTTCCCGGGGGGCAGTCTTGTTTTCGATGCAAACGCCTTTGACCGGGGTCTTAACCTCTGCTTTCGGGCCCCGGGGAAAAACGACTCACCACGGGATCGATATTGCCGGAGACCAGGGAGAAATTATCCAGGCCGCCCAGACGGGAAAAGTGGTTTTTATCGGGGTGAAACCGGTTTACGGCAATACGGTCATCCTCGAACATCCGCACGGTGTCCGTACTTTATACGCCCATGCCTCGCAAATCCTGGTTCGGGATGGCAATGTGGTTTCCAAAGGGCAAGCGATTGCCCGGGTCGGCGCAAGCGGGGTAACGACCGGTCCTCACTTACATTTTGAAGTCCATGTGGACCGGGTTGCGGTTGATCCCTTGGTCTACTTCAAGCAAAAAACCTAATTGGCTTACCTAAATAGGTTCTTGCTAGCCGGGCAGGGTTTGTGGTATAATTTCCGGTGTTAACTGAAGCCAGCGGCTATTGACCACATGTGGTTGTCCGGTTGGACGGAAAAGAGGTGAACCCCGTGAAAGAAGGTATCCATCCCAAATACCAAAAAGCCAAGGTGCAGTGTGCCTGTGGCGAAACGTTCGAGATCGGCTCGACACGTAAAGAAATCAGGGTGGAGATTTGCTCGAAGTGTCATCCGTTTTTTACCGGCCAGCGGACAAGGAATGTCGAAGCCGGGGGTCGGGTCGACAAATTTAAGAAAAAATACGGTCTGTAAAACGTCAATAATTTACGGAACGGATCGAGTAGCAGAGCCCAGTCAAGCTCTGCTACTTTGCTATCAGGCGTCAGCGGGAACTTTGCCGGGGGAAAAGAGGGGATAAAAAGGATGGGGAACTTCAACTACGGCGGGCAAGCGGTGATCGAAGGGGTAATGATGCGGGGCCAGGAGCAAATGGCCATTGCGGTGCGTTGCCCGGATGATTCGATTGCCATCGAAAAACAGCCGATTTCACCTTGGCTCAATGCGCCCCTGTTGATGAAAACCCCCGTAATCCGGGGTACCGGGGCTCTCCTTGATGCTCTTATTCTGGGGGTTAAGGCCTTATCCTTTTCCGCCAGTAAAGCGACGGCCGAGGAAGAGGAAGAGCTGTCCGGCTGGGAGATTGCCTTGACGATTACCTTAGCGATGGTTTTGGGGACAGGTTTATTTATCGTGGCCCCGACCACGGCGGCCCACTTGCTGCGGGAGTGGGTTCCCAGCCTCTTTTGGCAAAACATGATTGAAGGGGTCGTCCGGATCGCCATCTTTTTCGGGTATGTGGTCGGAATTGCTTATATGCCCGATATCCGGCGGGTGTTTCAGTACCACGGGGCAGAGCATAAAGTGATCCATACCTATGAAGCCGGTGAGCCATTGACCGTAGCCAATGCCCGTACACACTCGACGTTACACCCGCGGTGCGGCACCAGTTTTTTACTCTTTGTCATGGTGCTCAAGATCTTTGTTTTTTCCTTGCTGCCGGATGCGGCCTTGTTTTGGAAGGTGGTCTACCGGTTGGCGTTGGTGCCGGTGGTGGCCGGGATTGGCTATGAACTAATCAAGATTTCCGGGCGTTATCCCCAAATCGGTATTGTTAAACTGATGATTCTGCCGGGGTTATGGCTGCAAAAACTCACCACCGGCGAGCCGGATGACCGGCAGTTGGAAGTGGCGATCTCTGCCTTGACGGCGGTATTGCCCCAGCCGGAGGAAACAACAGAAGCGGTCTTAACCGAAACGGTGGTGACAAACAGCCGGGGGACCCAGGGTGAGGTTGCCGTGGGTGCGGTGGGAGTGTAAGGTAAAGAGTCGGCAGGTGAAGTACAATGATGGAGAAACTGGCGAGTATTGAACAGAAATACGAAGAACTGAACCGGCTGCTTAGCGATCCCGCCGTGATTGGCGACCAGGCGGTCTGGCAGCGGCATGCCAAGGCCCAAGCCGGGTTGGCCGATGTAGTCGATAATTACCGGCAATACAAAGGGGTCCTTGCGGCGATCAAAGACACTACGGCGATGCTCGATGATCCTGATGCCGAATTGCGGGAGATGGCTGCTCAGGAACTTACAGATTTAACGGCCAATCAAGGCAAACTGGAAAAGCAGCTTAGATTGTTGCTTTTACCCAAGGACCCTAACGACGAAAAAAACGTCATGGTGGAAATCCGGGCGGGAACCGGGGGGGAGGAAGCCGGGCTTTTTGCCGGGGATCTCTTCCGGATGTATACCCGTTACGCTGACCGCCAGGGCTGGCGGACCGAAATCATGTCCGCCAACTATACCGATATCGGCGGCTTCAAAGAAGTAATCTTCATTATCGAAGGGCATGGGGCCTATTCCCGGCTCAAATTCGAATCTGGCGTACACCGGGTTCAGCGGGTGCCCTCGACGGAGTCCGGCGGGCGGATCCACACTTCGGCGGCGACCGTGGCGGTATTGGCGGAAGCAGAAGAGGTTGAAGTCGACATCAACCCGAATGAATTGCGGATCGATGTCTTTTGTTCTTCCGGAGCAGGTGGTCAGCACGTCAACAAAACGGAATCGGCGGTGCGGATCACGCACGTGCCTACCGGACTGGTTGTCTCCTGTCAGGATGAAAAATCTCAGCATAAAAACAAGGAACGGGCGATGCGGGTCTTGCGGGCCAGGCTGCTGGATAAAGCCCAAGAAGAACAAATGGGGGAAGTGGCCAGCACCCGCAAATCCATGGTTGGAACTGGTGACCGTTCCGAGCGGATCCGGACGTATAACTTCCCACAAGGGCGGGTGACCGACCACCGGATCGGTCTGACCATGCACCGGTTGGAAGCGGTGCTTGACGGGGAACTCAATGAGATTATCGACGCCTTGGTGACGACAGACCAGGCGGAGAAATTAAAGACGATGGAAAGTTGAACAAAATCAGGGGCAGCAGTGAGCTGGTGTTAGTGATGACAGAAGGGATGGGGCCGGCAACGGTAGGGGAAACCCTCCGCGTGACGGCTTTTTTTTTCCGACAAATGAATGTAGCCTCTTCCCGCCTGGAAGCCGAGGTGCTGTTGGCTCACGTAATGGGCATCACCCGGACAGGCCTTTTGACGCGGCTTGACGAACCGGTGCCGGCCGAAGTTTTGGCCCGGATAACCGATTTGGTTGCCCGGAGGGTGGCTGGTTGGCCTTTGCAGTACCTAACGGAGAAGCAGGAGTTTTGGGGGTTGGATTTTTACGTCAACCCGGCAGTTTTAATTCCGCGACCGGAAACCGAGGTTTTAGTTGCCGAAACCTTAAGTATCCTCCGCCGGTCCAGCTTGACCTTGGCTACACCACTACCCCGGGAGGAGAAAGTAGACCGGACGGTGTGGCTGGCCGATGTCGGCACAGGTTCCGGGGCGGTTGCGGTGGCCTTGGCTAAAGAAATGACTAATGTCTGTGTCGTCGCGACCGATTTGGCCCCCCAAGCCTTAAACATTGCCCGGCGTAATGCCTTGGCCCACGCGGTGGACGAAAACATTGTCTTTGTCCTGGGGGATCTGCTGGAACCGGTAATTAACCGGGGCTTGCGGTTACAGGCGGTGGTAGCCAACCCACCATACATACCTAGTGCCGAAATGCCCGGCCTGCAGCGGGAAGTCCAGTTTGAGCCCTGGACAGCTCTCGATGGCGGCGATGACGGGCTGAGTGTCTACCGGCGGCTGGTGCCGCAGGCGGCCCGGGTTTTGGTGCCTGGTGGCCATTTGGTCTTGGAAATTGACTATCGGCAAGGAACGCCGGCAACCATGCTCCTGGAGGAATCCGGCTTCACCGGCATCCGGGTGGTTAAGGATTTTCAGGGGCATGACCGGGTGGTGACCGGCAAGTTGCCGAAGTCCGGTTAAAAACCAAAAAAAACTAGTTGCCAAAGGGGCAATAGTTGTGTTATGCTACATCTCGCGTCACAGCCGAGACATTCAAAACAAAATCAAAAAGATTGCTTGACAGTGATCGATGGCTGTGCTAAATTGTTAAACCAGAGCCCCTTACTGATAGGGGCAAAACCCCGGTCTTTGAAAATCGAACAGTTGTAATAGGAAAGCGTGCGGACAAAAGTCAAAACAAAAGGAAAAGCGAGCTTAGATTAAGCTAGCCGATATTTTCGGAGAGTTTGATCCTGGCT
>JAQWAU010000047.1 GCA_028707535.1 Heliobacteriaceae bacterium
TTTTGGCCGATATTGTGCGGATTAACCCGCCGGCAGCCGACCGGACCCGGCGTTTGAAGATTTATTATATGACCCAGGTTGGGGTAAAACCACCGACTTTTATCTTGTTTGTGAATAAAGGTGAGTTATTGCATTTTTCCTATAAGCGTTACATTGAAAACCGCTTGCGGGAGGCTTTTGGTTTTGAGGGTTCTCCCTTACGACTTTTTATCCGTGAGCGCCAGTCCGAGTAACGCTTTTTGGCGGCCTTAGCGAAAAATGGGGGTGAAGGCCTATCGCGGCAATGTTCTGGTTGGTTGGGGGATGTTTTTTGCTTGGCGCGATCCCTTTTGCTTATTTGGTCGGTCGCTTGCGGGGGATCGATATCCGGCAGCACGGCAGCGGCAACGTTGGGGCAACCAATGTAATGCGAGTGTTTGGTCCGGCGACTGGGGTGGCTGTTTTGGTGCTGGATGCCGGCAAAGGTTTTTTGGCTACTTGGTTGGGGATGGCTTCCGGTGAGACCACAGGAGCAATTTGTGGCTTGGCCGCCATTTTAGGGCACACTTTTACCCCTTTTCTAAAGTTTCGGGGTGGTAAAGGGGTAGCAACGGCACTGGGTGTCCTGCTTACCCTGGTACCGAAAATCGCTTTAGGTTGTTTGGCCGTTTTTGGCTTGGCGGTGGCGGTTAGCGGGTATGTATCGGTGGGTTCTATCTTTGCGGCGATCGGTCTGCCGATTTTCATGTTCTATTGGCAACAACCGCCGGTTTATCAGATTTTTGCCGTGATTGCGGCTGGTTTCGTTATCTATCGACATATTCCTAACATCAAACGGTTGTTGGCCGGACAAGAAAACCCGATTCGGGGAAAAAGAACATAAGGAGGGCATAAACAATGGAAACAGCCAAAGTTGCTATATTGGGAGCAGGCAGTTGGGGGACTGCCTTAGGGTACCTATTATCCCGGCCGCAGCGGATCACCCGGCTTTGGGCCAGGCGAACGGAATTGGCCAAGGGCATCAACAGCTACCGGGAAAATCGCCGTTACCTGCCCGGGATTTTATTGCCCTCACAGGTACGGGCTACCGCTGAGCTGGAAGAGGTACTCCAGGATGCCAAGATCATTGTTTTGGCCGTACCGACCATCGCTTTACGTGAGGTGGCGCACCTGGTCCGGGAACAAGTGGGGAACGCAGTGATCATCATCAGTACCTGTAAAGGGTTGGAGCCGGGTACTTTTAAACGGCCTTCCGAAATTTTGGCCGAAGAGCTACCGCCACTGTTTGCTGACCGGATTGTCTCCTTATCCGGGCCGAGCCATGCTGAAGAAACGGCCCGGGATATTCCAACGACCGTGGTAGTTTCCGCCACTTTGCGGGCGGTGGCCGAACAGGCGCAGGATATTTTAATGCGACCGGCTTTTCGGGTGTATACCAATCCGGACCTGGTCGGGGTCGAATTGGCCGGTGCGGTTAAAAATGTGATTGCCATCGCTTGCGGGGTGGCTGAGGGGTTAGGTTTTGGCGACAATACAAAAGCCGCGTTAATTACCCGGGGGTTGGCGGAGATTTCCCGTTTGGGGGTGGCCATGGGGGCTAACCAGGCGACTTTTGCCGGTTTGGCCGGCTTGGGTGATCTGGTGGTTACTTGCACCAGTAAACATTCCCGGAATATGCGGTTTGGGATTTTGTTGGGTAAAGGTAAACCGGTTAAAGAAGCCCTCGAAGCAATTGGCCAAACTGTAGAAGGCTTTCGTACGACCGAGGCGGTTTACGAGTTAGCCCGGCAGCAGGGTGTGGAAATGCCGATCACGCGAGAGTGTTACAATTTAATGTACGGCGGGCACCCGGCAGCGGAAGCGGTGGCCAAGCTGATGGGCAGACTGAAAACGCATGAACTGGAAGAAGGGGTGGCGGATTGGCGTTAATCGCCGCCATAGGGAATAGGGAGAAGGTTGCACCAGGTAGGTGCAGCCTTTTTTTTGACATATGGGAACCGTGTACTTCATATCCATGGTAAAGGTGATTAAGTGCCGTTGCAAAATTCTGGTGGCAAAATTGGTTTAAAGGGCATACAGGAACGTTCGGGCTCATATACATCTTAGCGTTAAGGCCTGTCAACGGTAATTTAAGGGAATAACCCCAACCCGGGCGGCCAGGGCAGGAAAACTGATAAGGAGGGATCAGACCGCGATGGAGAAACTGGATATCTTTCGCGATATCAGCGACCGTACCGGAGGCGACATCTACATCGGGGTGGTAGGCCCGGTCCGCACGGGTAAGTCCACCTTCATTAAACGTTTCATGGAATTTTTGGTATTGCCGAACATCAAGAATCTGCACGACAAGGAAAGGGCCCGTGACGAACTGCCGCAAGCGGGAACGGGCCGGACGATTATGACTACGGAGCCGAAGTTTATTCCCAACGAAGCCGTGGAGATCGGCGTAAAAAACGGGATTAAAATGCGGGTCCGGATGGTCGATTGTGTGGGCTATACTGTTGATGGCGCTCTAGGCTATGAGGACGAGGAAGGACCCCGGATGGTAATGACCCCCTGGTCGGAAACCGCGATGGCGTTTCAGGAAGCGGCCGAAATGGGCACCCGCAAGGTAATTGCCGATCATTCCACGATCGGGGTGGTAATGACGACAGATGGTTCTATTACCGAACTGTCCCGGCAGGACTATGAGGAGGCGGAGAGACGGGTAATTGAGGAGTTAAGGGAACTCCGCAAACCTTTTGTCGTGATCTTAAATTCGGTCCAGCCTTACACCAAGGAAACCGCTGAGTTGGCCTACCAATTGGAGGGACAATACCAGGTCCCGGTATTGCCCCTAAATGTGGCCGAGTTGACCCAGGAGGATATCGTCAAGATCCTGGAAGAAGCGTTATACGAGTTTCCGGTGACCGAAGTCAATGTCAATTTGCCTTTGTGGATTGAAGAATTGGCCGGCCAGCATGCGGTCAGGCAGCAATTTGAGCAAGCCGTCAAGGATACTATTTCCCGGGTCAAACGGCTCCGGGATATTGATTTGGCTGTAGAGTCCCTGGGGGAATACGAGTTTATTTCCGAAGTCTACCTGCAGCAGATGAACCTCGGCACCGGCGCCGCTACCATTGAGATGACCGCTCCGGAAGGCATGTTCTACCAGGTGCTGCAGGAAGAGTCCGGTTTTACGATTACCGGTGATCACGACTTGCTCCGGTTAATGAAAGAGCTGTCCGTGGCCAAACGGGAGTACGATAAAGTGGCGATCGCTTTGGAAAGTGTCCGGGAGACCGGGTACGGGGTGGTAAACCCCGGGTTGGAAGAGATGTACTTAGAGGAACCGGAGCTGATCCGCCAGGGCAACCGGTTTGGGGTCAGGCTAAAAGCCAGTGCTCCTTCTCTCCACATCATCCGGGCGGATATCACTACCGAGATCACGCCGATTATCGGTACGGAAAAACAGTGTGAGGAACTGGTCCGGTATATGCTTGATGAGTTTGAAGAAAACCCGCAGAAGATTTGGGATTCCAACATTTTTGGCAAGTCCCTTCACGATCTGGTCCGGGAAGGGGTGCAAAACAAGCTGCAAAGGATGCCGGAAAATGCCCAGGTTAAATTGCAGGATACCTTGCAGCGGATTGTGAACGAAGGCAGTGGCGGGCTGATTTGCATTATCATTTAGAAAGTCGGTCGGAATTATGAGCCGGGAGGGTGTTTCCCGGCTTTCGTCTTGCTAAAGTGGGCTGTCCGCCACTTTTCGTCAAGGCTTGGGCAGGGAATTGGCCGGTACTTGTAGTATTTAAGCAAGAAAAACTTGAAACCATAGTTTTATGGCGGGGGGTCGCCCAGGGAAAGGAGACTAAGGACCGGGATGAAGATTATACTGCTTAACGGAAGTCCCAAAAAGAACGGTAATACGGTGTGTTTATTAAAAGCGGCGGCGGATGAAATTTCTCAGGCCGGGATTGCTGTCGAGTGGCTGCACGCTCATGAGTTGATCACCGGGGTCAAGCAACCGTTTTGTACGGTTTGTTCCAGCCCGTGTACGGCAGGATGTTATCAGGGTAGTGCTTTGGAAAAAGCTTATGCTGAGATTGCTGCCGCTACCGGCCTTTTGGTCGGCAGTCCGGTTTATTTCGGCACCATCAGTGGCCAGTTGAAGGCCTTTTTCGACAAATCGCGCAAAATGCGGGCGGATAAGCGGTGGTTTGGCCTGCCGGGAGGGGCTCTAAGCACCGGTGCGGCCCGGTTTGGCGGCCAGGAGACAACGATCCGGGCAATTCATGACATTATGCTTGTCCACGGGATGACGATAGTCGGGGATGGTTTTCCGGATCAGGACTGCGGCCATTTCGGCGCTTCGGTTCAACAGCCGGCTGCTGCGGACCAGGCCGGACTGGAACGGGCCCGGATTTTAGCCCGGCGGATTGTCCAGGCCGGCCGGTTGTATGCCCAAGCGAAGGGTTAGGTGGGTGATAGCCGGTGATTCTCCGGGAGGAATTAGAACGGCGGGAAGGGATCTTGTTATCCCGTTTTGCGGTTAAGAGCTGCCAAAGCCGGGGCCGGGACCGGCCGGAAGAACCTTGTATCGTCCGCACCGCTTTTCAGCGGGACCGGGACCGGATCATCCATTCCAAAGCGTTCCGGCGCTTAAAGCATAAAACCCAGGTTTTTATCGCCCCGGAAGGGGACCATTTCCGGACCCGCCTGACCCACACTTTGGAAGTGGCGCAGATTGCGCGCACAATTGCCCGGGCCTTAGCCTTGAATGAAGACCTGACCGAGGCGATTGCCTTGGGGCATGATCTCGGCCACACCCCTTTTGGACATGCTGGTGAGGAGGCGTTAAACCGGATTTATCCGCCCGGGTTCAGCCACAGCGAGCAAAGTCTGCGGGTGGTAGAAGTCTTGGAACAAGGTACCGGTTTAAACTTGACCTGGGAAGTCCGGGACGGTATTCGCAACCATTCGAGCAGGGGAAAACCGGCCAGCCTGGAGGGCCAGGTTGTTCGGTTTGCCGACCAGTTTGCCTATATTAATCACGACATCGACGATGCTTTGCGGGGCGGGATCATCCGGGAAGACGACCTGCCCCGGGAATGCCTGGCTGTCCTGGGAAGTTCTCACCGGGACCGGTTGAACCGGATGATTATGGAATTAGTCAGTCATTCCTGGGACCAGCCGGTAGTTGGTTTAAGTCTGGTAGCAGCAAGGGTAACCGGTGAATTGCGCCAGTTTTTGTTTGACCGGGTATATATTGGCTCGGCGGCTAAGCTGGAAGAAAACAAGGCCAAAAACTTAACTACCGCCCTTTACCAGCTTTTTGTCGCTGATCCGAAACACTTGCCTCCGGAGTATCAAGCCATGGTCAAGACCGAAGGCTTGGAACGTACGGTTGTCGATTATATTTCCGGCATGACCGACCAGTTTGCTTTGAAAGTCTATGAAAAATTATTTATGCCACGGCCTTGGCTGCAATAAACGGCCCCTTAAACAGGGGTCCTTTTTTTGAAGGAAAAACCGTTGCCGTGTCGAAATTAATAAAATATTCACAATATTTATGGATGTTATGGAGATTTTTGGCATGAAAAGTGCAACGCAGCCGGATGTCTGGCCTAGCCGCTACCGGCTACTCTTCAACGAAGCCCGGGATATGCTGCTTTTTTTACGTCCCAACGGCACGATTCTGGAAGCAAACGCGGCGGTGGTCAGGGCTTACGGCTATTCCCCGGCAGAATTGGTCCGGTTAAAACTTCATGACTTACGGTCTGAGGCCGAAGAACAAGGCGAGGCCGGTTTACCTAACCGGGGAGAGGTGTGCTACGAAACGGTTCACCGCCGAAAAGACGGCACCTGTTTTCCGGTGGAAGTAAACTTGATTCCGGTGGCTGCGACTAACCCGGTTTTAATTGGCATTATCCGGGATATCAGTGAGCGCAAACAAAACGAGTTAAAAATGATTGAGGCCAGGGAAAGGGTAGCCCGGGCGGAGCAGATGGCTTCTTTGGGGATTATGGTGGCGGGGATTGCCCACGAAATGAACCAACCGCTCAATGTCCTCAAGGTTACCGCCGACAGTATGCTTTATTGGCACCAAAAGGGCCGTCCGCTGACAATGCCGAAGCTGCTGGAGGGGATGCGGAAAATTGCCGCTCAAGCCAAACGGCTCGAGGAAATCGTCAGCCAGGTCCGTACTTATGTCCGGCGTGACCTCCGGTTAAAACTGGTTTCCTGTAACCTGAACGATGCGGTAAAAGGGGCCTTAAACCTGATGGGGAACCAGTTTATTACCCACCAGATCCACCTGCGAAAACAGTTAGCCCCTTCCCCGCCGTTGGTCCGGGCGACCCAAACACACCTGGAACATATCATTCTTAATCTGCTGGTTAATGCGATGCACTCTTTGGCGGCGGTAAACTATCCGGTAAAAGAGATTGGATGTGTGACTAACCGGGTTGGGGAAAATGTTGTTCTCGAGGTTTGGGACAACGGCCCGGGGATTAATCCCGCGATCAGAGACTTGATTTTCGAACCCTTTTTCACGACGAAATCTGGTGGTGAAAACATGGGGTTGGGGTTGTCAATCGTCCGGTATTTGGCAAACGAATTAAACGGCCGGGTTGAAGTAAATACCAACGCCAAAGGGGGAGCCACCTTCCGGATTGAATTTCCCCTTGCCGGGGATGAAGGGGGGAGGCGGGATTGAGGATTCTTTTAGTTGAAGATGATCGGGAAAGCCGGGCCGGGGTAGCGGAATTCTTAAGGGATCTGGGCCACCAGGTGGTGGAATGCGCTGACGGCCGGACAGCCCTGAGCACGTTTATTCAGGGTGATTTTCCGCTGGTTTTGTCGGATATCAAGATGCCGGAGATGTCCGGCCTTCAGTTGTTGCGGGCCCTTACTGATCTGCCCGCCGGCCGGGAGGCGGCTGTCGTTTTGTATACCGGTTACGGTGATCTGGACATGGTGATTGAGGCCTTAAGGGCGGGAGCATATGATTATTTGCTGAAGCCGATCAATATTGAGGAATTGGCTATTTTGGTCGAACGGATTGCCGAACATCAGGCTTTACGCCAGGAAAACAAGGTGTTGACCACTTGTTTTGCCCAAGAAGTTAAAGCGGTTACCGAAGAAACCCGCCAGGAAATTTCCCGGTTGCGGAAAATGGTCGCCCAGTTTGTCGGCTTGGGGGAAATTGGCATTTTCTCCCAAAGCATGAACCTGATTGTCCGGCAGGCGAAAAAATACCACACTGACCGGTCCATTCCGGTTTTGATCCAGGGAGAAACGGGCACCGGCAAAGAGGTGATCGCGAAAATCATTCATTATAACCAGATGGTATCAACAACACCGTTTGTGGATATCAATTGTGCCGCCGTTACCCCCAGTTTGGCGGAAAGCGAGTTATTCGGCTATGAGCCCGGTACCTTTACGGGAGGTTTGGTGAAAGGACAAAAAGGCAAACTGGACTTGGCCCAAGGGGGGACCTTGTTCTTGGACGAAATCGGTGAATTGCCCTTGGCGATCCAGGGAAAGTTGCTGCGGGTAATCCAGGAAAAAGAATATTACCGGGTAGGTGGGCTCAAAAAGATCAAAACCGATGTCCGGATCATCTGTGCCACCAATGTCGACTTGGCAAAAAAGGTGGCGGAGGGTAGTTTCCGCAAAGATCTGTATTATCGCCTGAAAGTCGGGCATTTGGTGCTGCCCCCTTTGTGTCAACGGCGGGAAGACATCTTGCCTTTGGCCGGGATGTTTTTGCGGCGGTTTTCCCGCCAAAAGGGGAAACGTTTTAACCGGATTAGTGATGCCGCGGCAAAAATAATGCTCCATTACCTTTGGCCGGGAAATGTCCGGGAATTGCGCAATGCCATGGAGTGGGCGGTTTTTATGCATGATGCGGAGGAACTTCACCCGGATCATTTGGGGAGCTTGACGGAAGCAGAACCGGTCACCAGGGTTTCGGTTATGAACGGGTTGCCCCCGATCTTGGACCCGGTACAATTTACCTTGCCGGTCGGGGCTTTTCCTTTGGAGGACCATTATAACGCAGTTTTAGTTGCGGCGCTGAAAATGCATAAAGGAAACAAAACGGAGACAGCCAAGTACCTTGGGCTTACCCGGCGGGCCTTATATTCCCGGTTGGCCCGGTTAAATGTCCCTTTCCTGGAAAAGGAGTGAACCGATCGGGACAAATGTCCCGCAAACTGTCCGGAACCGGACAAATGTCGGGGGGCTGTAGGTAGACTTGTTTTGGGGTCGGCCAGTATTTTCTGGGACGGTGGTCACCGGTAAGTGGCGATGATTGCCGTTTTGGGAGTTCGGAAATTTAAAACCAAGCAAGCATGCAATAACTGGCATGCTTTTTGCATTTACATACTTCTTGAAGCCCAATGCTGAGGCCTCCTAAAGGAAGGTGAAGCGGAACTGAATATTTTGTTGCTCGATGATGATGAAGCTTGTCTAGGGGGATTGGTGACCGCACTCAAGCCAGCCGGCTACCAATGGGAACAGTTTACGGACCCGGAGCAAGCAGTTGCTGCCTATGCCGTTCAGCGCCATGATCTGGTGATCACCGATCTAAAAATGCCGGGAATGAACGGTCTCCAGGTTTTACAAGCCATTCGGCTGATTAACCCGACAGCAAAGGTCATCATTTGTTCCGGATATGGTGACGCCAAGACTGTTACCCAGGCTTTAGACTATGGGGCCTGCGCGTTTTTGGACAAGCCGGTTGATATCGTCAAGGTGCTGCAAATTTGCGGCGATCTTGAAAAAGGAATCCCAAAGGGGGAGATTAAGGTGAAGATTGCTCAAATTGTCACCTTTTCTCTGGGTAATGAGGAATATGGGATCGAGATTTCCCAAGTGAAAGAAATAATCCGGGTTTTCCCCATCACCATGATCCCCCAGACTCCTCATTATGTAAGGGGGTTACTCAATCTGCGGGGCAACGTAATTCCCGTTGTAGACTTAAGCCGCCGGTTGGGGCTGCCTGACCGGGAGGAGGGCAAAGAGAACCGGATTATCGTCGTGATGGTCGAAGATGATGTTGCCGGTCTTGTGGTCGATGCGGTGTCGGAAGTAATGACGGTGACAGATAACCTGCTCCAGGAAGCGCCGGTGATGGTGACCAGCATCGGGGAAAAATTCATTGCTAAAATTATTAAGACCGGTGACCGGTTGATTATCTGGTTAAAATTGGCCGGTCTGCTTTACAACTGAGGGCAGGGAGAATAGGGGGAACCATATGGCGGGTGTGTTAATCGTTGATGATGCGGCCTTTGTGCGGGCAGTATTGAAAAAAATCATTTCTCAGGGTGGGTATGAAGTGGTCGGGGAAGCCGGGGACGGGGAGCAGGCTATCGAGCAGTATCAGGCTTGTCGGCCGGACATTGTGACGATGGACATTACGATGCCGAATCTTAATGGCATCGAGGCCCTGAAAAGAATCCGGCAACTGGACCCCCAGGCCCGGATAATTATGTGTAGCGCGATGGGCCAGGAATCTTTTGTTAAAGAAAGTATTTTGGCCGGGGCCCGTGATTTTATCGTGAAACCATTTCAACCGGAAAAAGTGCTGAAAACCATTGCTAAACACATGGGTTAAACCAAAGAAACACGAGGGGGTGAATGTTTGCAAGAAGTGAACTTTATGGACCAATACCTGGACCTATTCTATGCGGAAGCGCGGGAACAACTGGAGACCTTGTCCCGAAACCTGCTGGCGGTCGAAACGACCGGGGTAACGGAAGATGTGATTCACGAGATGTTCCGGGCGGCCCATTCCCTCAAAGGGGCGAGCGCCATGGCCGGCTTCAATGTGGTGGCAGCTTTGACGCATAAGGTGGAGGACCTG
>JAQWAU010000048.1 GCA_028707535.1 Heliobacteriaceae bacterium
TCGGCTATTCTACCTGCCACTGGTGCCACGTTATGGAACGCGAATCTTTCGAAGACCCGGAAGTAGCCACCCTGCTAAACGCCCATTTCGTCGCCGTCAAAGTTGACCGCGAAGAACGGCCGGATATCGACCATCTCTACATGAATGTCTGCCAGTTGTTGACCGGCCAAGGCGGCTGGCCCCTGACGGTCATCTTAACCCCGGAGAAAAAACCGTTTTTTGCCGGTACCTATTTCCCGAAAACCGGCCAATACGGCCGGCCCGGCCTGCTCACCCTTTTACAGAACATCCACGCCGAATGGCAGCACCACCGGGCAGCCATCCGGCAGACGTCGGACGAAATCCTTACCGCCATCCGGCAGCCACCCCCTGCCGGCCGGGATGAACTGGACGAAAAAACCCTCCGCCATGGCTATGTTGCCCTCAAAGACCGGTTTGACCCTGTTTACGGGGGCTTCGGCCAGGCGCCGAAATTCCCTGTCCCCCACCACCTGCTTTATTTGTTGCAGTACCGGCAGCAATACCCGGAGGCATCTGACAGCCTGCCCATGGTGGATAAAACCCTGCAAGCTATGTACGCCGGGGGAATCTATGACCACTTAGGTTTCGGCTTTTCGCGTTATGCCACAGACCGGGAGTGGCTCGTCCCCCATTTTGAAAAAATGCTCTACGACAATGCCCTCTTGGCCATAGCCTACCTGGAAGGCTATGCCGCCACCGGCCGGCCTTTGTACGCCCGGGTGGCCCGGGAGATTTTTACCTATGTTCTCCGAGATATGACCAGCCCGGAAGGTGGTTTTTATTCGGCCGAAGATGCCGACAGTGAAGGGGAAGAAGGCAAGTTTTACGTTTGGACTCCCGGTGAAATCAAAGCGGTGCTGGGGCAAGAATCAGGCGAACGTTTTTGCCGGTGGTTCAACGTGACGGAAAAAGGCAACTTCGCCGGGGCCAACATCCTAAACCGGATCGGGGCCCTTGATCCGGAAACACCCCCGGACGCTGCGGTCACCAGGGAGCCGGCTGCCGCCCGCGAGCGCCTTTTCTCCGTCCGGGAAAAAAGGGTCCATCCCCATAAGGATGATAAAATCCTTACCGCTTGGAACGGCCTGATGATTGCCGCCTTGGCCGCTGGTGCCCGGATCCTGGCGGAACCCGCCTACCTGGAGGCGGCAAAGGCCGGTTTAACCTTTATCCGCCAAAAGCTGCAAACGGCTGACGGCCGGCTCCTGGCCCGTTACCGTGATGGGGAGGCGGCATTTTTAGGTTATCTTGACGATTACGCTTTTTTAATCTGGGCGTTACTGGAAGTGTACCAGGCCAGTGGCGAAAAGGCCCACCTGACTTTAGCCACCAAATTGCAGACCCGGCAAGACAACCTGTTTTGGGACCAAGCCGGGGGCGGCTATTATTTTTCCGGCGAAGATGCGGAGGAACTGCCGGCCAGGACCAAAGAAGCATATGATGGGGCCTATCCTGCCGGCAACTCTGTTGCCGCCCGCAACCTGCTCCGCCTGGCCCGGCTGACCGGGGATCCGGCCTTCACCGCCCGCGCCCACAACCTTTTTCAGCATTTTGCCGGCCAGGTAAACCTTTACCCCGCCGGCTATACCCATTTGTTGACCGCCTTCCTTTTAACCCTCCCCCCGGCCCATCCGGAATGATTTGGGATGACTAGCCAGTAAGACGGGTTGTGTATAACTGCCGTTGGCCTTATGATTATAAGAAACATCCTATATATTAATAAAAAGGGGGCGGTTATGATTCCGGTCGCACAACAAATCAAATCCCAACTCACCGGGGCTTCGTGGATCCGTAAAATGTTTGAAGAAGGCACCCGCCTCAAAGCCATTTACGGCGAAGATAAGATTTTCGACTTCACCCTCGGCAACCCGATCACCGAGCCTCCCGCCAAGTTCCACACCGCTCTGCAGGAACTGGCGTCCCGCCCGGTCCCCGGGATGCACCGCTACATGAGCAATGCCGGCTATCCGGAAACCCGGCAAGCCGTCGCCGCCACGCTGGCGACCACCAGCGGCCAACCCGTGACGGCTGACCAGGTGGTGATGACCGTCGGCGCCGGTGGCGGCCTGAATGTAGTCTTAAAAACGATCCTGGACCCGGAAGATGAGGTCATTATTTCCGCACCGTATTTTGTCGAATACAAGTTCTACGTTCAAAACCACGGTGGCCGGGTAGTCGTTGTCGACACCCGGAACGACTTCCAACTAGACACCACGGCGATTGCCGCCGCGATCACCCCCCGCACCAAGGCGATTTTAATCAACTCCCCCAACAACCCGACCGGGGTGGTTTATGACCCCACCTCTCTGGACCGGTTGAACCGGATCGTCACCGGTGCGACCACCGCCAATAACCGGCCGGTTTACGTCATCTCCGACGAACCGTACGCCAAAATTGCCTTTGACGGTGTCCAAGTACCGCCGGTATTCCGCCACATTACCAACAGCATCGTCGTTACCTCCCACAGTAAAGACTTAGCCTTACCCGGGGAGCGAATCGGCTATGTCGCCGCCAACCCGGCCATTGCCGGTGTCAACCTCCTGGTGCAAGGTTTTGTCTTTGCCAACCGGATCCTCGGTTTTGTCAACGCCCCGGCCTTAATGCAGCGGCTGGTGATCGGCCTCCAGGGTCTTTCGGTCGATGTGGCTGCCTACCAGGAAAACCGGGACCTGCTTTACAACAACCTGACCGCCATGGGGTTTAGTATGGTCAAGCCCCAAGGAGCCTTTTACCTGTTTCCCCGGTCCCCCTTGCCTGAGGACATTGATTTCGTCCGCCAAGCACTTAAACATAACATTTTAGTGGTTCCAGGCAGTGGCTTCGGTAAACCGGGTTATTTCCGGATTGCTTTTTGCGTCGAAAAAGAGATGATCGAAAACTCCCTGCCGGCCTTTAAGGCCTTGGCAACTGAGTTGGGGCTTTGCTGATCAATCTGCTAATCATAAGGAGGAGACCGGCCAATGGCCCAAGAAGCCTTGTTAATCATCGACATGTCCAATGATTTCGTTCATCCGGATGGCACACTCACCGCCGGGGAACCGGCCCGGCAAATCGTACCCTATATCGTCACCCAGGCCCAGGCCATGCTGGAAAAGGGCGGCAGTGTGGCCGTCTGCATGGATAGTCACGCCCCGAAGGACCCCCACTTCCAGGATTGGCCGGTACATAACATCACCGGTACCTGGGGTTGGCAGCTTTACGGCGACCTAGTCAAATGGTATAAGCCAAACAGTACCAACCCGCGGGTCACTTTTATCCCGAAAAGCCAGTACGATGCTTTCTACAATACGGATCTGGAAACCAAGCTGCGCCGGCAAGGGGTAGATACCGTTCACCTTACCGGGGTCTGTACGGATATTTGTGTGTTCCTCACTGCCGCCGGGGCGAATTACCGGGGGTTTAAGACGATTGTCCACCGGTTGGGAGTCGCCACCTTCAACCCACACCAGGAAACCTTCCTCAAACAAATGGAACTTTGCTTCCACACCCAGATTGTATAGCCCTACCGCAGGGCAAAGGGGGAAGAACCAATGGAAGCCGAAAAATTAGCCCTGCACACCGACTTTTACCAGCTCAACATGATGAAGGGTTACTGGCAACACAGGATGCATAACCAAAAAGTGGTCTTTGACCTTTTTTTCCGGGAACTGCCTTTTGGGAACGGGTTTGCCGTGTTTGCCGGCCTCGAGCGGGTGGTCCGATACCTGGAAAACTTACGGTTTACCCCGGCCGACCTGAATTTTTTGCAGACCCTTGGCTTTGAGCAAGCCTTCCTGGACGAACTGGCTGGCTGGCGGTTCACCGGAAATCTAGCCGCCATGCGGGAAGGTGAAATCGTTTTTCCCACCGAACCCCTCCTCCGGGTGGAAGGCCGGATTTTTGAACTGCAGTTGATTGAAACCGCCCTGTTAAATTTCGTGAATTATCAGACCCTGGTCGCCACCAAAGCCGCCCGGGTCAAACAAGTCGCCGGAAACGACAACCTGATGGAATTTGGCACCCGGCGGGCCCAAGAGGCTGATGCCGCCGTCTGGGGCACCCGGGCCGCCTATATCACCGGTTTTGACGGCACCAGCAATGTTTTGGCCGGCAAGTTGTTCGGCATCCCGGTAATGGGGACGATCGCCCATTCGTGGGTCCAGATGTTCCCTTCGGAGTTAGCCGCCTTCCGGGCCTATGCCCAAAGTGACCCCCGGAACGTGATCCTGCTCGTGGACACTTATGATACCTTGAACCAGGGCATTCCTAACGCCATCCGGGTAGCCAAAGAACTGGCCGCCCAAGGCGGGTGCCTCCAAGGCATCCGGATCGACAGCGGCGACCTGGCTTACCTGTCGCGAAAAGCCCGGGAACTGCTGGATGCCGCCGGTCTGCCTAACGTTAAGATCATCGCCTCCGGCGATCTGGACGAACATATCATCGCCGACTTAAAACTGCAAAACGCCAAAATCGACGGTTGGGGGGTCGGCACCAAACTGATCACGGCATTTGACCGGCCGGCCCTCGGCGGTGTCTACAAACTAGTGGCCAAGGAATGTGCCGGTAAAATTGTCGATACCTTGAAGATCTCGGAAAACGTCGAAAAAATAACTACGCCGGGGGTAAAAACCGTCTACCGGATCGTCAACCGCCATACCGGCAAGGCGGAAGGCGACCTGATGGCAATGGTCGATGAACCCATCCACGCGCAACCGGAAATTGAACTTTTCGACCCGATCTATACTTATAAACGCAAGAAAGTCAAAGATTTTACGGCCATGGAACTGCTGGTCCCGGTATTCCGCAACGGCCGGCGGGTGTATGATTTGCCCTCTCCTGCCGCCAGCCGGGAATATCATCAAACCCAGACCGGGTTATTTTGGGCCGAACAACTGCGCCGCCTTAACCCCCAAAAATATTTCGTCGATTTAAGCCAACGGGTTTGGGACACCAAGACCAACCTGCTTAACACCCTGCGTCAATAATTTACCAGGTTAAGCAGGATAATCAGCCCGAAGGTCGAATATAGATTAATGCCGGGTGCCCCAAAGACCGTCAAGAAGGCGGTCCCGTAAAACCCGGACTGCCGGAAATTTTCCAGGCAATTGCATATCTTTAGGAATTAAGGCCATGAAGGTCAAAACGGCTCAGGAGAACCGCTTTTTTCTTCATGGCTTTTTCTATTTTTCGGGAGGTGGAAAAATGCATATTCCAGACGGGTTTTTGGACGCCAAAACCTGGGTGGCGGCATCCCTCATCAGTGCTGCTACCGTCAGCTATGCCGCCAAAAAGACGCGGGAAGTGCTCAGTGACCGGCAAATCCCCAGACTGGCGGTAATGGCTGCCTTTATTTTCGCCGCCCAAATGGTCAATTTCCCGGTAGCCGGGGGAACCTCCGGCCACCTGATTGGCGCGGCCTTGGCGGCAATCACTTTCGGCCCCTGGTCGGCGGTTTTGATCATGTCCACCGTGCTGATCATCCAATGCCTGTTTTTCCAAGATGGCGGCCTGACCGCCCTCGGCGCCAATATCCTGTTAATGGGCATCACTGCTCCGTTTATCGCCCACTGGGTATACCACCTGTTCGTGTCCCCCGGGGCCGGCCGGAGCCGGATGTTTGCCGGCACCTTTGCTGCCGCGTGGTGTTCCACTTTTGTCGCCTCGATGGTCTGTGCCCTCTTGCTCGCCGTATCCGGTACCGTCATCGCCACGGTGGGATTCCCGGCAATGGCCTTTTGGCATGCGATCATCGGCATCGGGGAAGGGGTAATCACGGCCCTTGTGTTGGCCTACCTCACCCAGGTGCGCGGTGAGCTAGTCTTCGAAAACGCCAAAGTGTGAGGTGAGTGCAGTGAAAAGAGAAATCATGATTATCCTGCTGGTTGCCCTGGCCGTAGCCGCCTTTGTGTCCCCCTTCGCCGCCTCCAGTCCGGATGGTCTGGAGCGGGTAGCCGAAGACCATGAGTTTATCGAAAAAGCGGAAGGCCAGGAAGTATTTCAAGCCCCCATGCCGGATTACGGCATTCCCAGCCTGGCTGATTCCGTATTTAGCGGCAGTGTGGCCGGGATTATCGGCACTATCCTCACTTTTGTCCTGATGCTGGGTCTGGCCAAAACCCTTACCACCGGCAAAAAAGTTTAACCAATAAAGCAAAGGCAGGGAAAAAAACGCAATGAAAGAACTGTTTTTTGCCGACAATAAACCTGTTTCGGTGTTTCACCGGTTGGATCCCCGGGGAAAGATCATCGGTATTTTCGCCTTCGTGGTGCTGGTAGCCACCCTGGAATCACCACCGGCCCTCGTGCTTTCCTTGGGCCTAGTCCTCGGCTTGAACCTGGCCGCTAAAATTCCGGCGACTTACCTCTGCCGACGGCTGGCCTGGCTAGTTCCGTTTGCCGGCTTTCTGGTCGTCGTATTTCCCTTTATCACCCCGGGCCAGCCGGTTTTTACCCTTACCCTGCCCTTTGCCGTACTCACCGCTTCAGATGCCGGGCTACACAAAGCCGTGGTCCTTTTACTCCGGATGACCAACGCCCTGACGGCCTTGGTTTTCCTCACCACGGCCACGAGTTTTCCGCAACTTTTACATGGATTTCAGGCCTTGAAAGTACCGCCTCTTTTGCTCCAACTGGTTGAATTTACCGTCCGCTACCTGTTTATCATCCAGCAAGAACTTCGCCGGATGCTGCTGGCCCGCCGGGCCCGCGGCTTTACTGCCGGGCGCAATTTTCTGCACCGGCATACCTTGGAAACCCTCGGTCAACTGGTTGGTGTTTTGTTTATCCGGGCCTATGAACGCAGTGACCGCATCCACCAGGCCATGCTGGCCCGGGGCTATCCGGGGGAACCCCGTCCTGAGCGGCTCTCCCGCTGGCAAAAGGCCGACCTTTGCTGGAGTGTGGCCGTTATCACCGTGGCCGTCGGCCTCAAACTGGCCGACACCGGAGGAGATCTATGGCTAATGCTGTGGAAATAGAAAACCTGTCCTTCACTTACCCGGACGGCACGGCCGCCTTAAAGGGGCTGTCCTTGACGATCAAGGCAAACACCCGGGTTGCGCTGCTCGGCCCCAACGGAGCCGGTAAGTCCACCTTGCTGTTGCACTTTAACGGTCTCAACCTGCCGCAGCAAGGACAAGTCCGCATTTTCGGCCGGGAAGTGAACCGGCAGACGGAAAAGTGGGCCCGCAGCACCGTCGGCCTCGTCTTTCAAGACCCGGATGACCAGATCTTCGCCCCTACCGTCGGGGAAGATGTGGCGTTTGGTCCCCACAACCAGGGCCTGCCCCCCCTAGAAATTGAACACCGGGTAGTTACCGCCCTGGAAGCAGTCGGCATGACCGCCTACCGGGACAAACCACCCCATCACCTAAGTTACGGGCAAAAAAAACGGGTCGCCATCGCCGGGGTATTGGCCATGCAGCCCCAGATCGTGGTGCTGGATGAACCGATGGCCTATCTCGATCCCCGGGGCCGGGAAGACCTGCTGCAGGTTTTAACCGCCCTGCACCGGGGCGGAAAAACCATTATCGTCGCCACCCATGATGTCGACCTCGCCGCCGAATGGGCCGAACAGGTGATCATCCTCCAGGCAGGCCAAACCTTGGCTGCCGGGGATGGCGCCCTCCTGACCGATCCGGCCTTGATTACTGCCGCCGGGCTGACTTTTCCGACGGTAACCAAACTTTTTCGCCATCTGCCGGAGATCCCCGTCCGGCCCTTGCCCCGGACAATCTTGGCCGGCGTCCGGGCAATCCGTGACTGGAAATGTCATTCCGAGCACAGCGAGGAATCTTAACCGATAAAGCACCACTGCGTTCGAAATGACAAGATAAAACCACTTTGTCGATCATCTTAGCCCTCCCTATTCGGGAGGGCTTTTTTTGGTGGGAAACACCACCCAACGGTGGCGATTATTGGCGGATATGCAGGGATCAGGAAACCAGGCGTCGAATTCAGAGGAAATTTGTATTTGTCAAGGAGGACGGCCTCATGAACGACAACCTGTCCGACCCCGATAAACCCCTGCCTTTTTTCGACCTCCTGGAAAATCTGCCTTACGGTATTGCCCTTTTAGATCACCTCGGCAATGAGCTTTACTTTAACCCCGCGTTTACGGCGATGACCGGCTATATACTCGCCGATCTGCCCACCGTCAATGACTGGGCGGCCAAAGCCTACCCTGACCCCGTTTACCGGGCCGAAGTGATGGCTGCTTGGGAAAGTGATGCTGTTAATGGCGGCAATATCGCTAATGCCACCCCCGTTTTTAAGGTCACCTGTAAAGACGGCACCACCAAGGATATCTGTTTTAACGCTGCCTTCCTCCAAAATGGCCTGGCCTTAGTAACCATGTTGGATGTTACCCGCCAAAAGCAGGCGGAAACAGCCTTACGGCTCAGTGAAGCCCGCTACCGGGCAATCGTCGAGGACCAGACCGATTTGATCTGCCGGTTCACCCCGGATGGCCGGCTAACTTTCGTCAATGGCGCTTATTGTCGATACTTCGGCCAGACCGGGGATACCCTGCTTGGCCAACAGTTTTTCCCGGAGGTAGCTGCTGCAGAACGTGAAACGATTCGGCAAGGGATACTGAGCTTATCCCCGGACAAGCCGGTTTTCAAGCACGAACAGCGGCTCCCCCTGGCTGAGGGCACCAGTGCCTGGCACCACTGGACCTTCCGGGCAATCTTCGACGATCACGGTAAACTCACCGAATGTCAGGCGGTCGGCTATGACATCACCGAACGCAAACAAGCAGAAACCCAACTGCGATTCCTTAGCCTGCACGACCCCCTAACCGGGTTGTACAACCGCACTTATTTCGAACAAATACTGGGGCGGCTGGAGACCAAACCGTTCCAGGCAATCAGCATCGTCATCTTTGATGTTGACGGCCTGAAGCTGATCAATGACACCCTGGGCCATACCGCGGGTGATGCCCTATTAACCACCGCCAGTACCATCATCAAAGCGCCGTTTCGCCAAAACGACATCGTCGCCCGCATCGGGGGCGACGAGTTTGCCGTACTGATCACCGGTGAACAGCCGGTAGATATTGAAAAGATTATTAATTGCATCCGAAAAAAAATCGGGCAATACAATCAAGGCTCCCCGGACCTGCCGCTTAGCCTCTCCATCGGGTTCGCCACCCGCACCAGTTCCCTAGTCACCATGACCGAAATTTTCCGGGAAGCCGACAACATCATGTACCGGGAAAAACTGCACCGCAGTCAAAGCACCCGGAGCGCCATCGTGCAAACCTTAATGCGGGCCCTGGAAGCCCGGGACTTTATTACCGAAGGACACGCCACCCGGCTCCAAGGCCTGGTGATAGACCTGTCCCGGGCCCTCGGCCTAACCAAACGCCATATCGCCGACCTGCGTCTTTTGGCCCAATTCCACGACATCGGCAAGGTCGGCATCCCGGACCGGATCCTTTTTAAACCTGGCCCGCTTACCCCCCTAGAACGCACCGAAATGCAGCGACACAGTGAAATCGGCCACCGCATCGCCCTGGCGGCCCCGGACCTGGCCCACATTGCCGACTGGATTTACAAACACCACGAACGCTGGGACGGCTCCGGCTACCCGCTCGGCCTCAAAGGTCCGGAGATTCCCTTGGAATGCCGGATCATCGCCATTGCTGACGCCTACGACGTTATGACCAGCGACCGTCCTTACCACCAGGCGATTACCCCTACAGCCGCGGTAGCCGAACTCCGGCGCTGTGCGGGCACCCAGTTTGATCCCCAC
>JAQWAU010000049.1 GCA_028707535.1 Heliobacteriaceae bacterium
TGAAACAGGGAACTTTAAAACATAACGTTCTTAAGGAGGTTTGACCATGCACCGATTGTTTTGGTTATTGATCATCGCTTTTGTGCTGATTAGTGGCCTTACCTCCTGTTCACCGCAGGGCCGGTCGGCAGAAGGGCAAAACCAAAAGGCCCAACAGCAGCAACAACCCGATTACCAAAACCTCAAAACAATGATGGTTGATGTCATCAGCACCGATGAGTACAAACAACGTTTAGCCCGGATGATCCGCGACCCGGAGTTCCAAGCAATGGTTGCCTCCCAGGATCCCCAATTTCAAAAAATCATGCAAGAAATTCTCCGCGATTCCAAATTCCAGGAAAAATTAGCCTTAGCAATGAAAGAAACACCCGTGAAAAAAGCACTTAAAGAAATGGTTAGCGATGCCCTGGATGACCCCGAAATCAAGAAAAAGTTAAAAACCCTAACCCAACAGGCAAAAGGTGGCGGCACCCAAGACACTGCCGGGGGCGGGCAACAAGGCGGTAAAGATCAAGCCGGTGATACTTAAAATGTCCCGGTAGCCAAAAGAAGGCGGTTTCCAGTATAATATTATTGACAGGATCCATTCTGAAAATTGTGCTTTTCGCCCCAGAATGTAGCCAGACACCGGTGTTAACGTGACAAAGGGAGGGGGCCGTTCCGGTGTTATTTCGGGGAAAAAACGGTCGCTTACCTTTGGAACAAGTGGTACGGTCCTTCCAGCAATTTGCGGCTGAAACTCCCGATGCCCGGTTATTCATCTGGGTAGGAACGGACAGCCAGGAACACGGCAGAAATACCCGGGTAGTAACCTCGGTTACCGCCTACCGCGAACGCAAAGGGGCCCAGTCTTATGACTATGTCCAAACCATAGGCCGTTCCATGTCCTTGGGCGAAAAACTCGACTTTGAAACCCAGATGTCAATCGAGGTAATTGGCAAACTGCGGGAAGTCTTGAACCGCCGCTTTTTGTGTTGGGAATTGGAATTGCACATTGATGGCGGTGAAAACGGCCCCAGCCGCCAATACTTGCCCCGCGTCGTCGGCTGGGCGGAAAGTCTGGCCCCGGTATACAACTATGTGGTTCGAACCAAACCAAATGCGATTGGCGCATCTCGCGTCGCTCACCGTTACACCAAGTAAAATCATCATGTTTAGGCTTGAAGCGTACGGCTTCAGGCCTTTTTTGGGGACTGTCAATAAAAAAAAACGCCCCCTTACAATTGGGCGTTACCACACTTTTCTCCCGGATACCAGCTCTTGGCGAACTTAGTCGTTAAGCGCAGTCGAACGGTTCCACAAACGACTCAACCAACCCTTAACCCCCCGGTTATTATTCTCCCGAAGAATCTTTTGCCGCCACTTGATGATCATTTCGTTGGTTCGATCCACTGTCCGGCGGACACCATCAACCGATGCCTTGACATCACCCAATCGCCGGTCAACCGCTTCGGCACTCTGTTGTTGGTTGTTGATCACTTGTTCTACGGCCTCATTGACCTCAACCATTACTTTTTTCACTTCACCCATTGTTGTTTGATTATCTACAGATAATTTATGGACGAACGCCTGGCGCATTTCCGCATCGGACTGGCTCGCCGCCACTTGCTGCATTGTCGAGTGCAAATCATCAAATACCGTATCCATACTTTGCTGCCAAACATGTAACCCATTTTTGATCTCGGCGAGGTCTTGGTCGATACTTTGACGAAACCGCTCCAAAGGCATCCGCATTTCCGCGGAAAATCCCTGTTGCAGGTTGTTCACCCGTCCTTCGACCTTGCTTAAGTGCTGATGAAAACCTTTTTTGAGGCCAAGCACATCAGCCTGAACCTCCACAATCTGCTCGACAATCTGCTCTAATCTTCTTTCCCACTTGGGTACGCCATTCAACAACTGGGCCACCTCCTGATATCCTGGTTCAAATGGCAATGGTACCGGCAACGGTATGAACTTGCCGGTGGCTTTGGTTCCGGTGCCTGCCCTCTGCTCTTTAACCGGAATAGTATCACTAACTTCTGTCAACAAGGTTTCCGGCTCCGATTCCAAACCTAAAATACTGGAATACATGCCCCGATGCCGGCCAAATTCACGTAACCCTTCTGTTGGAATCATGTACATAAAACCTCCCGGAATCTTTTGTTGCCTAGCTGTCAATTCCCCCCGGTGTATCGCGTCCCGCAAGGTATACCGCTGTAAACCGATGGCTTTCGCCGCTTGGGCAACACTCAATTCTTCAGGCAAATTCATTTCGTTCCCTCCTCTACCCACATATTCGACTATCTTGCTGGAAATTCCTGCTAGTTAGCCGATATTGCTTCAAGTTTTTTCCAGGTAAACGCAAAAAATTAGACCTGCCCTAAGCAAGGTCTCTAGGCTAACCTATTCCTTTTTCCGCCGCCGGTTCAAATCAAAACCTCCGTAATAAAAACCGTCAAATGCCGGGTCAAATCATACTCCCTGGTTTTAACCCGGCCATCCGCATCATCAAACAAGACCCGGACCACCGGCCGGGCAGTCGCCTCGTTTTGTTTCACCACCACGCCAATCTCATTGGTACTCAACCGCACCGAGAAGCCGTTAGGGTACATCGCGATATGCCGGACAAAGGCATCAACAACCGCATGCTCAAACTTACTGCCTACTAAAGACATCACCGCCTCACAGGCTAAATGGGGCAACACTTTCCGGCCTACCCCGCCATGCACCAACAGATCGAAAAAATCGGCTACCGCTACGATTTTAGCAAAAACGTGGATTTTGTCTCCATTCAACCGCCGGGGAAAGCCTTGGCCATCCAAGGTTTCATGGTGCTGAAAGGCAACATGGGCCGATATGATGCTTAATTCACGCACTTTACGTAAAACCTCAAAACCAAGTTGCGGATGTTTCCGGTACATAGCCGCTTCGTCCGGTCGCATCAAGGGTACCGGTTTGGTGATTATTGCCTGATCGATATAGACCATCCCAATATCATGCAGCAAACAACCCATCGCCAATTCATGCAGTTGGTTCCGGGTCAGCTGAAGTTGGGCGCCGCACAAGGTAGCCAAAACCGTAGTCATCACCGCATGCCCCAGCAGACGGTCTTCCTTAGCCCGCATATCCGCCAGATGAATCACCACATCCCGGTTCTCCAGCACATCCTCCACAATATCCCGGACCGCAACCTGCAGCCGGCGGGTATCCACTTTCCGCAAAAACTTCTGGGTGTCACCGGCATCCCATTCCATTGGTTCTTTCCGCGGCAATTGTAAGGCATCGGCGATTTCGGCCACCATCGTCATTGCCGCCAACCGGGTATTTCCCGAAATTGGGTCCTCAACAACAATGTCGTCAAACCGCGGGTCCTCAATATAAACCATGGAAACCCCCAATTGGTCAAGTTTGGATATGTACCCGGCAGTCAAGGCAATTCCCTTGCCCAACAAGACACGCCCACTGGCCGCAAACAAGTCTCTTGCCAACATGTCGCCTATTTTTAACTGATTAACGCTCACCAGTCTCAAACCTGTATTCTCTCCCCTTAACGGCGCAACTTCCCTAATTGTACCACAAAGCAATTTCCCATCAAGAAAAAACTGCTACACCCGACAATATAGTTATGGGAGGTAAAACCTCCTATGAAAGCAGTTGATTGTGATGTCAATTATTTCCTGCAATCAAATGGATGCCCTGTATTTAATCAATAGCCTGGCATTTTTCATCCTGGCTGTAGTTTGCCATACAGTGTGGAAAACCGGCAGCCGGCGTTTACCTTGGCAGTGGTTGGCTTTGTTCGGTATTACCGCCGGCATTACCACCTGGCTCGCCCTGGTAACAACCAACCTGGGAAACAGCCTGTTCCCACCTGCCCTTTCCACCGGAACCGCCATCTTGGCTTTGGGCTTTCTCACCGAATTCGGCCGGGCCGGCCTGGCGCAAACCCTGGGTCACATCCCCGGGCGTTGGCTCTACCTACCCCTGGCCTTATTATTCTTCGGAAACCAGTATTACGGTTGGCCGGAAATAAACCCGGCAAGCATCATGTTAACCACCTTTGGCCTCGTTGGTGGCCTGGCAACGGCCCTTACCCTTATTCTTTCGGCCCGGCCCCTCCCATCGACATCCCGGCTTTTACTGTTTTCCGCCGGTATTACCCTAGGTCTCTGGGCCCTCTTGGGAATAACCCTGACAAGCATAACGGGCCAGGCCCCTTTTACCCCGCCACCCCTGGTTTACCTGATCAAAATAATGCTCATCATTTGGACCGCCATTGCCATCTGGTATTATGGCCACACTTCGCTTGAGGCCGATCTTACCGGTGCCGGCCTGAAAAACCCAACCCGCTACGCTGCCCGGGTAGCCCTGGCCTTGGTAATGATTATTGCCCCGGGACTGCTGATCACCCAGTTTGTCTGTGACCGTTCTTACACCGAACTGATTCGGGAAAGCCGGGAACAAACAACCGCCTTAGTAAATTTGATTAATACCGAAATAAACCAGTTGCAACAGAGCGCCGACATTCTTAGCCGTTCCCCCTGCCTTACCGCCACTTTAACGGTCCCCACCCCGGGTAATGTCGCCAAGGCTAACCAGACACTCAGCCAATTTAACAAAGCCCTGGCAACTACGGCCTGTTATTTGTTGGACAACAAAGGCCACACCGTTGCCGCCTCCAATTGGAATGAACCGATTTCCTTCCTGGGGCAAGACTACAGTTTTCGCCCCTATTTCCAAGCAGCAAGCCAGGGAAACCCGGTCTGCTATTTTGCCGAAGGCGTTACCTCCCACGAACGGGGATGTTACATCAGTCATCCATTGCTTGATCCCCAACAAGCCGTTACCGGGGTATTTGTGGTTAAAAAAGACATGACTACCCTGGAAGCCAACTTTGCCCAGCACCCCTTTTGTTTTTTACTTGATCCCCATGGGGTGATTTTTCTGGCCGGCCGATCCGACCTACGTCTAAAAACCCTATGGCCCCTGACCGACGAAGCCAAAGAAAAGCTTTTGGTATCCCGTCAATTCGGTGACCGGTCCTTTACTCCACTGCTGTCTCAAGTAGTAAGTAACGAAGCAAACGTTGTGCTGGAAGGAAAACCCTTAGTCGTCACCCAGCAACCAATCGCCCACAAAGACTGGTCCCTCGTTCTCCTCAACTCTAGCCAACAATTGCTTGTCTTTCGGGTGTTTAGTCAAAGCTTTATCCTCATTCTATGTTTGTTGACAGTTACCTTCTTTGCCACCCACGAATTGACCCGGAAATCCGCGGCACAGCTGGCTGCATCCGAAAGTCAATTGCGTGTAGCTAATCAAAAACTGGAATACATTATTAACTTTTTGCCTGATCCAACCTTTGTGATTGATCAAGATAAAAAAGTAATCGCCTGGAACCAGGCGATCGAAAAACTGACCGGCATTCCCAAAGAACAAATGATCGGTAAAGGTGATTTTGCCTATGCGTTACCGTTTTACGGGGAACCCCGGCCTTTGTTAATCGACTTGCTTGACCGTGAAGTATTCAGCAACAACTTAGCATACAAATATGTTACTAAACACGGTAATTACGTCTACGGGGAAACATTTATCCCCACCTTGTTTGGTGGCAAGGGAGCTTACTTGTGGGGGGCAGCATCCCCGCTTTTCGACAAAGACGGCAAGAAATTAGGAGCCATTGAGTCCATCCGGGACATCACCCACCGGGCTGAGTTGGAGAACCAGTTGAAATACCTCAGCCTCCATGACCCCCTTACCGGTCTTTTTAACCGGGCTTACTTTGAACAAGAACTCGAACATCTGCAAAACGGTGGTGAAAAATACCTCCCGATGGGTGTTATTGTTGCCGATGCAAACGGCTTAAAACTGATTAATGATACCCTTGGTCATGAAGCCGGGGATAATTTTCTCCAGGTGGCGGCAACCATTTTTCGCGATTCTTTTCGCCAAAATGACCTGGTCGCCAGGATTGGTGGGGACGAATTTGCCGTAGTATTGCCAAACAGCAACCCTGCCATCCTTGAGACAGCCTGCCAACGCATCCACCAAGCCATTGCCCGCCACAATGCCACCCATCCGGAACTCCCGATAAGTTTTTCGCTTGGGACCGCCACCACCAATGAACCGGCCAAAAGCCTGCATGATCTCTGTAAAGAAGCCGATGACCGCATGTATCGCGAAAAACTCCTTTGCCGAAAAATTTCCCGCAACACCATTGTCAATGGATTAATGAAAGCCTTGGAAGCCAGGGATTACCTCACCGAAGGACATACCGAACGCCTGCTGGTAATGGCGACAGACCTGGCCGCAAGGCTCGGCCTGGCCGACTCCGTAGTTGCCAACCTGCAGCTGCTGGCTAAATTCCACGATATCGGCAAAGTCGGGATACCTGAGCACATTATCTTCAAATCCGACCCGCTCACCCCGGAAGAAGCCCTGGAAATGCAGCGCCATTGTGAAATCGGCTATCGCATTGCCCAAACCGTACCCGCTCTTGAGCCGGTTGCCGAACTAATCTTGAATCACCACGAATGGTGGGATGGTCAGGGCTATCCAGCAGGCCTAAAGGGTGAAGCTATCCCCTTGGAATGCCGGATTTTGGCCATGATTCATGCTTACGACACCATGGTCCACGACCGGCCCTACCGCCGGGCCTTGCCCCATACCACAGCTATCGCCGAAATACAGCGGTATCACGGCAGCAAATTCGACCCGGAACTGGTACCGCAATTTATCGCCTTGGTGGAAGAAAACCAGGCTACCATCGAACAACCCAAATAATAAAACCCCGGAACAATGTCCGGGGCCGTCAACTCAGGTTATGCACTCTCCACTGCTTGCTCAGCAAGCCGAAGCTGTCGGTGCAAAGCTTCTTCGATTTCTTGGAGCACCCGGAGATCCAACTCCGTCAAGGACCGATTACCAGCGTGAATCGTAACCAGATAATCAACTTCACCGGAATTGTAACCGGCCCCAACCAATTCTTTCTTCAGCTCGATAATACATCTGATGGCTGAAGCCATTTCACCTTTCGTTGCCGTTAGTAATCCGGATAACAATTACAGCCACCCACCTTCAAAATATCCCAAATGATTATGCATTTCTACACCAGTTTACAGTATACTTGAAATATGCCAGAATCTGAATAGGCTGAAAGGACTTTCCTTGAGACTCTGGTCCTATTTTACGTATAAAAACAAGGCAAGACGGCATTAACCGTCTTGCCTTGTTAGTTTTTTGTTGTTTAAAGGCTGTTTAAGGCCGTCTGACACTGGTTGATACACGCATCTATTGATTGGAGTGCTTTGTTCAATTCGTCTTTAGCGCTGGTTACCTGCACACTTTGACTCAAGCTTTGGATGTCGCTCTTGGCAGTGCGGCAATTCGTAATGCAAGACTGGAGCATTGTTTTATTCTCCACATTCTCACCTCCGGGAACTAGGTTGCCCCGACAGCAAAAAAGGTATGCAAAAAATTAAAAACCCCGCAGGCGTTCCGAACTCTCCTGCGGGGTCTTGACCATCCACCACCCACGATGGCCCCCATGTTATTATTATAGCTGATTTTTCGAAATTGTAAACAGCTTGTTGCCGATAATTCTAAAACCCTCCGATGCAAATAATTATTATAAACGGAAGGAGGGAAATTTAAATGTATCTTCGTGTACCCGATCTACTTGTGCCACCGGTGGCAAATCCTACCATGGATGAGATCCGGTTTTGGCTCCGGATCATGATGGAACATTCTTTGTTCATGCAACTCGGGTTTCCCTGTACCGAAGCAAACCTCATCCGTCAGGCAAACGAATTCCAGAAAAACTTTCAAAGCCTGCTAAAAGAGTCTGAAACGGTCCCACCATCCCAATTCATGGCCTTTGTTGAGCGGGCCAAAATCTTAACGGAGAATCTGCGAAAATTCAAACGGCGAGTACTCCACATTATAATTACCTGTGGCTTTAAACTCGGTGGCTACAATCACCCCCTTTTAATTGACCACATTTCCCGAGAAGCGGAATACTTTATTCTGGTTCTGGAAAAAGCCCAAAAAGGCAAATCGGAGTATCCTTTCCATTCGATTATTCAAGAAAACGTGTTCTGGCTCCGGATCATGGGAGACCACGCTAAATTCATCCACAGTCTCCTTGACCAGTCGGAACGGGGGTTACAGCATACGGTCAAAGCGTTTAGCGATGAATATGACCTGTTGCTTGCCCAGGCCCGGGATCTGGAAGGCTACTTATGGGATTTCCAAAAAATTCCGGCTTTAATCCGTTTTCAGGGTGAAGTAAAGGCTACCACCACCCGCTATCGTGATTTTAAAGCCCAAGCGGCAGAACTGGTGGATAAGTGTGCTATACTTTCCCTAATCCCGGCGCCTTTAGCCGACCATGTCCGGCGCGAGGCAGAACACTTTTTGATGATTTTAGAGACTATTGAAGGTGAACTTGCTCACTAGCAATGTTTAAATGGTCACAACCAAAAAATGGGGCGTTCAACAACGCCCCATTTTTTTATTTACTTTTGGGGAAAATACCGGTTTAAGAGCCCGTAAAAGGCCAGGCAATGTCGCGCTTCATCTTTGCAGGCCTCATGAACAGCGTCATGAATCGCATCCTGCCCTTCATTTTTGGCCCGGGTAGCCAAATCCTTTTTCCCGCGGTTGGCGCCGGCTTCCCCGTCAACCAGTTTCTTCAGGTTTGCTTCGGTGCTTTCACTCACTGTTTCCCCTAAAAGTTCCACAAACCGGGCAGCATGGTGGGCTTCTTCCCCGGCAATCCGTTTCATTGTTTCGGCTATTTCCGGGAAACCTTCCCGCTCTGCTTGGCGAGCCATGGCGATATACATTCCTACCTCCATACACTCACCGTTGATCTGCATTTTCAAATCTGCTTCAAAACCGGAACCTTTAGCCACACCAATCTTATTCCAGTCCACAAGGTCCGGCCCCGAGGTTGTCAACTCCTCAAATTTTTCGCTGGGGGCTTTACAGACAGGGCACCTTTCCGGCGGTAATTCGCCCTCATGAACATACCCACAGACTTTACAACGCCATCTTTTCATTGTT
>JAQWAU010000017.1 GCA_028707535.1 Heliobacteriaceae bacterium
CCCGATCGGGTTAAAAGTGTGGTGTGATGCCGAGTTGGTGGAAATCGACGGGAAACGGCTGGTTTTTAAGGTCGACGCTTATGACGAGGCGGAAAAGATCGGAGAAGGGACCCACCAGCGTTTTGTCGTTGATTTAAGTAAGTTTTTAGTCAAGAGTGCCGCGAAAGGAAACCGTTAACTACTTTTAGCCAAAAAAATCCTCCTGCAAAAGGTTGAGTAAGGCCTGATTGCCGGGGGGTTTGTTATTTTTAAGGCTTCAAGGGCGAAAATTGGGCGGGGGGTGCCGGTCCTGAAGCGGGTTAAAGCTATTTTGCAGCATCCCTTTTTTTTAGCGTGTTTAGAACGTAACCGGCAATGGGAGCAGGAGCGTCCTTTTTGCCGGCACGACTTGGGCCACCTGTTGGATGTCGCCCGGATCGCTTACGCGATGGCTTTGGAGAACCGGGGATTTAGCCTTTTTGCCCGGGAAATCGGCCACGGCAAAAGGGGCGGGCGGACGAAAGAGGTTGTTTACGCAGCGGCCCTTTTACACGATATTGGCCGTTGGCGGCAGTACGAAAATGGCGCCGACCATGCCCGGGCCGGGGGGGAAATGTGCCGGGCGGTTTTGCGGGAATGCGGGTTTACCCTGCCGGAAATCGGGGTGGTGGCGGACGCGATCTGCCACCACCGGCAAAAGCAGCCGGTGACCGGGGACAAGTTTTTAAGCCGGATCCTGGCCCGGGCGGATGTTTTTTCCCGCTTGTGTTTCTGTTGCCCTGTAGCCGGGGAGTGTCACCGGCAAGGGCCCTTGCCGGACGGGCTGGAATATTGAACAGGGCCAAAAAAATCCGGCCTTGCCGGAGGGCAAGACCGGGGGTACCGGTAAAAATTTAGAATAGACCTAAGACTTTGCCGGTTTTTGTATCCACATCGATCCGCCGGAAGGCCGGGTCGGACCCGGTACCAGGCATCAAGCTGATTGCACCGGTCATCGGGCAGAGGAACTTGGCCCCACCGAAGACCAGAACATCGCGTACCGGCAGGATCCAGCCCTTGGGTACTCCTTTTAAGGTCGGGTCATGGGTCAGACTCAGGTGGGTCTTGACCATCATGGTGGCGAAATCGGCGTAAGCGGGGTCGGCTTCGAACCGCTCGGCTTTGGCCGCCGCTTCGGCGGTCCAGGATACGCCGGCAGCCCCGTAAACTTCGCGGGCAATCACTTCCACCCGCTGCCGTAAGGGTAGTTGCAAGGGATAGAGGAACTTAAAATCGACTTTGTCGTTACAGGCGTCAATGACAGCATCGGCCAGTTCCAGGGCGCCGTCGCCACCCTTGAGCCAATGTTCGGAAAGGGCGCAGCGGGCGCCGGCCTGTTCGGCGTACCGGCGGACCATGGCGATCTCTTCTTTGGTGTCGGTGTAAAAGGCGTTGATACATACTACCGGGTTGATGCCGGATTTCCGGACCAGGCTGATGTGGTGCTGCAGGTTAACGATGCCTTTTTCCAATAAGGCCAGGTTCTCTTTGGTGTATTCTTCAGGTAAAGGCCGGCCGGGAGCCACTTTGGGTCCGCCGCCATGCATTTTCAGGGCCCGGATCGTACTCGTAATTACGGAAACATTGGGGGTAAGGCCGCTGAACCGGCATTTGACGTTCCAGAACTTTTCAAACCCGATATCGGCGGCAAAGCCGCTTTCGGTAACGTTATAATCGAACATTTTGAGGGCAATCCGGTCGGCGATAATCGAGGACTGGCCGATGGCGATATTGGCGAAAGGACCGGCATGGACAAGCACCGGCTGGTATTCTACGGTGCTCATCAAGGTCGGGTTGATCGCGTTGCGCATAAAGGCAGTCATTGCACCGGCTACTTCCAGGTCGGCGGTGGTTACGGGTTTCCCCCGTTTGTCGTAGGCGACAATGATTTTACCGATCCGGTCCCGCAGGTCTTTTAAGTCGGTGGCGACGGCGAGGATGGCCATTAATTCGGAACTGACCGCAATGCCGAACCGGGATTCCATCATGTACCCATCCATCTTGCCGCCGATCCCCATGATGATTTTCCGGAGGCCTTGGGCGCAAAAGTCAATAATCCAGCCCATTTCCACATTGGTGGGGTCGATGTCCAAGCGGCGTAAATTGCGTTTGGCCAGTTCGGCGTCATTGTAGTTACGCTCATGCTGCATCCGGGCATTGAGGGCAACCATGCCCAGGTTGTGGGCGTTCATAATATCGTTGATATCACCGGTGAGACCCAGGGAAAACTCGGTCATCGGGATTGCCAGGGCGTTGCCGCCGCCGGCGGCGGTACCTTTTATGTTCATGGTGGGGCCACCGGAAGGCTGGCGGATTGCCGCCCCGGCATTCATGCCGCGTTTACCCAGCCCTTCGACTAGACCCATGGTGGTTGTGGTTTTGCCTTCACCCAGGGGAGTGGGGGTAATTGCCGTTACATTAATGTATTTCCCGTCCGGCTTGTTTTGGAGCCGGTCGATGATTTTCATGAAATCCAGCTTGCAAATCCGGCCGTAGGGGATGACTTCATCTTTCTGCAGTCCCAGCTTTTCCTGCCATTCTTCCGGGGAAGGCATGTTGGCCTCAGCGGCCTCGGCTATTTCGAAGTCTTTCATTTTCGTGGGATCAAACGCCATATACCAATCTTCTCCTCTCTGTTTTAAGTGGTTATATTCGACCTGTTTTTTCCTATTCCTTTTTGGCACGGAAAAAAAGTTTTAATTTTTTGAATAATTAAAAAAATACGTAACGCTCACTACTTCCCCTGGTGTTCGGCGGCCTGGTTTGGTAGTCTAGTTTTAAGGTGTCCGGCCGGTGACAACCGAAGCCGGCGATAAGGGAGGCAAAAAAAGCGTGGGACCGGTACAAATTTTAGAAATAACCAGTCCGGAGGAAATCCGGCGAGAAATGGCGGTAATCGGTTGTGACCCCACGGGGGTGGCGGTGATGATTCCCAAGGCGATCCATCGCCTGGTCCGGATTACCGGGGTTCCGGCCAAAGCGGCCAACCTGCTGAAACAGGAGATGCTGGCCAAAGGCGGGGATTGTGCGGTTCACCGGCTGGTCTGTGTTTTGGGGGTAGAAACCAGCACGGTGCTGTTAATGGGGACGGAACGCCAGTTCCGGGCTTTAACGGCAAAACTGAAAAGCCAGCCTTTCGGGCTGAAAGCGATCGGGGAAGCCGTCGAGAAAGCCTGGGACCGGTATGCCGGTCGCCAGCCGTATGTGCTGGATTGCCGGGGCCGGAAACTTTCGGTCGGGGAGCGCACTTTGGTGATGGGCATCTTGAACCTGACCCCGGACAGCTTTTCTGACGGGGGGTCCTATCCGACGGTGCGGCTGGCGGTGCAGCGGGTCGAGGAAATGGTGGCGGCAGGTGTGGATATTATTGATATCGGGGCCGAGTCCACCCGGCCGGGATTCAACCCTGTGGACACGGAGACGGAGTTGGCGCGGTTGGTTCCTTTTTTGCGGGAAATCCTGCCCAACTGCCCGGTACCGGTTTCGATCGATACTTACCGGCCGGAAACGGCAAAACAGGTTCTGGAATTAGGGGTACACCTGATTAATGACATCTGGGGTCTTCAACCCGGGAAGGATGATGCAAGCCGGAGCCCGATGGCGGCGGTAGCGGCGGCTTACGGGGCGCCGGTGGTAATGATGCACAACCAACATGGCACCATTTACCAGGACCTGCTGGCCGATATGCTGGCCTACTTTGAGGCCGGCCTGGCCCGGGCGGCAACGTCGGGAATTCCCGAAAATGCCGTGTTCATCGATCCGGGGATTGGGTTCGGTAAAACAGTGGCGCAAAACCTGGAGGTCTTACGTCGGCTAGGCGAATTTAAGGTGCTGGGTAAGCCGGTTTTAATCGGCACTTCCCGCAAGTCAACCATCGGCCAGGTGTTAAACCTCCCGGTTACGGAGCGGCTGGAAGGCACCTTGGCGACAACGGCGGCGGCAATTATGCAGGGGGTTGATGTGGTGCGGGTCCATGATGTTACGGCTAATGTCCGGGTAGCCAGGATGACTGACGCGATTGTCCGGCCGGCTTAAGGAAATGGGGAAGGAAGGGGCCTTTTTGCTTAAACGGAAAAATTGGGACCGGATTAAAATTAAAGGGATGACTTTTTACGGCTACCACGGGGTGCGGCCGGAAGAAAAGGCTTTGGGGCAGTTGTTTCATGTCGATTTGGAACTAATGCTGGATCTGCAGGCCGCCGGGGCCAGTGACCGGCTTGAAGACACCATCGATTATGCGGCGGTATTCGCCGTGGTGAAGGCCGTAGTCGAAGGCCCGCCATTTGGGACCATCGAAGCGGTGGCCACTGCTGTTGCCCGCCGGGTTTTAGCGGATTTTTCGCGGATCGGCCGGGTCCGGGTGGGTGTAACCAAACCCCAGGCCCCGATTCCCGGGATTTTGCAGGGGGTGACGGTGGAAATTCTGCGGTCACAGGCCTGGTTTCGGAGGGAGAAGTGAACCTCCGGGAGGCCGGCTGTCCCCAGGCGCCGGTTACGAGTTTTGTCGGCCTGGGTAGTAATCAGGGGGACAAAGTCGCCAACCTTACGGTTGCTTTAAGCCTTTTAGCTGTCCAGCCCGGTCTGACTTTGCTTGATTATTCGTCCTGGTATTTATCCAAACCGGTCGGGTATACCCGGCAGGATGATTTTTTAAACGGGGTGGCGGCTTTTGCCGTCGACCTGCCGGCGGTTGGGTTGCTGCGGGTATTATTGGCGACGGAAGAACGGTTGGGCCGGGTACGGGGCCAAAAATGGGGGCCGCGGAACATTGACCTGGATTTACTGCTTTATGGCCGGGCGGTGATTAAGCTGCCGGAGCTGACCATACCCCATCCCTTGATGTACGAACGGGCTTTCGTGCTTAAACCGTTAGCGGAAATTGCGCCTGATTTGGTGCATTTAGACGGTCACACCACCAGGCAACAGTTAAGTAATCTTATGGATCTTGCCGATGTGGTATTGCATGTACCTAAAGGGTCGATTAAAATAGATAAAAAGGTATTTTGACGGGCAATTTTTTTGCCGGAAGACCGTATTCCCTCAATAAAGGAAACGGTACGACCGGTGATGCCTCCCTGGAGCTGGCTTCGGGGTTTTTCTGTTCATTGTATCAAACGCGGCCGATTATCTGTCCGTCAGGGGCCGCCAAAAAATGTCGGGATATCCGCTTGGAGCCTTTGTGGACCGAGACGGCATAGGGATATAAAAGAAGTTGGCTGACTGTTAGTGAAGCAGGCCTCCTTCTGCCTTATCGTGTCCTCTAAGGAGCGGTGGCGGGAGGAGGTTTTTGTATGCAACGGATTTCCGCAGTATCCGAAATGACGGCTTGGTCGCGGGAAAAACAGCGGCAAGGGGAAACCATTGGTTTGGTGCCAACCATGGGCTATCTTCACGAAGGCCATTTAACCTTGATCCGGCGGGCTAAGGAAAAGTGTAACCGGGTGGTTGTCAGCATCTTTGTTAACCCGCTGCAATTCGGGGCGAATGAAGACTTTGCCGAATACCCCCGGGATTTAAGCCGGGACGAAAACTTGGCTGCCCGGGAAGGCGCTGATGTTATTTTTGCCCCGCTGGTTAAAGGTATGTATCCCCAAGGGTTTCACTCCTCAGTCGAAGTGGAAAAACTGACGGACAGGCTTTGTGGCCAGGCCCGCCCCGGGCACTTCCGGGGGGTCGCCACGGTAGTCGCGAAGCTTTTCAACATTGTCGGTCCTGACCAGGCTTTCTTTGGTCAGAAGGATGCCCAGCAACTGGCCGTGATTCGGCGGATGGTTGCCGATTTGAATATGCCCTTGACAATTGTCGGGGTGCCGACGGTCCGGGAACCGGATGGTCTGGCGATGTCTTCCCGGAATGTTTACCTTACTCCGGAGCAGCGGCAGGCAGCCCCGGTCTTGGTCCGGTCTTTGCGGGAAGCCCGGGAATTGATTGGCCAAGGGGAGCGGGATGCGGCAAAAATCGGGGGCTTTATTCGCCAACGTATTACCCGGGAACCGTTGGCGGTAATTGATTATGTGGAAATTGTCGACAATGATTTTTTGCAGCCGGTGGACAAGTTGGCCGGGACTTGCTTAATTGCTTTGGCGGTTCGTTTTGGCAATACACGCTTGATTGACAACATGGTTGTGGAGGTGTAACACAATGTTACGGATCATGCACAAATCAAAAATTCACCGGGCCACAGTTACTGAAGCGAACCTCAACTATGTGGGGTCGATTACCATCGACCAGGATCTGATGGATGCGGCAGACATCCTGGAAAACGAAAAGGTCCAAGTTGTGAACAATAATAACGGGGCTCGCCTCGAAACCTATGTGATTCCCGGCCGGCGGGCTTCCGGGGTGATTTGCCTGAACGGAGCGGCTGCCCGGTTGGTGCAGCCGGGGGATTCGGTAATTATTATTGCTTATGCCATGTTTGATGATCGGGAGGCCAAAAATCACCGTCCCCGGGTGGTTTTTGTGGATGAACACAACCGGCCGGTGGCTAGGCAAAACCGGGAGGTGGCGGGTACCACAGGCCCGACATTTCTTGACAACGAAATGGCTACTGGTCTAGAATAAGGCATATATTTGCGGTTTTCAGCCAATTGGGGGTAGGGAAAGGGGTATTGAGTTGGAGAATCCTCGCCGCGAGGAGGCGGAAGTCTTTGCCGATTGGGCGGAGGCGGTGCGAAAGCTAAAGAAAAAGCGCAACGCAGTTATCCTAGCCCACCTTTACCAGCGTCCCGAGATTCAGGAGGTAGCTGATTTCGTTGGGGATTCTTTGCAGCTTGCTCAGCAGGCTGCCGGTACTGATGCTGATGTGATTGTTTTCTGCGGTGTGCATTTTATGGCGGAGAGTGCCGCCATTTTATCCCCTGAGAAGATTGTCTTATTGTCTGATTCCCGGGCCGGGTGTCCGATGGCCGGGATGATTACTGCCGAAGCTTTGCATCGGCGAAAAGCGGAAATTCCCGGTGTCCAGGTGGTTACCTACGTTAATTCCCCGGCAGCAGTGAAAGCGGAAAGTGACATCTGCTGTACTTCCGCTAACGCGGTTAAAGTTGTGGCGGCCCTGTCGGCCGACCGACCGGTGTTGTTTGTGCCTGACCAGAATCTAGGCCGGTGGGTGAGCCGGCAAACCGGCCGGGAGTTGCTCCTTTGGCCGGGTTATTGCCCTGCCCATGACAGCTTGACGGTTGAAGATATTGTCCAGGCGCAAGCCGCTCATCCCCGGGCCAGGGTGATCGTCCACCCGGAATGCCGGCCGGAGGTAACCGACCGGGCCGATTATGTGGCCTCAACCACTGGTTTGGTCAAATATGCGGTGGAGTCGGAAGTGAACACTTTTATCGTGGGTACGGAGGAAGGTATTCTTCACCAGTTGACTAAGCAAGCACCCCGGAAAGAATTTTTTTTAGCGAGTCAGAACCTGGTTTGCCCGGACATGAAATTGACCGATTTGCCTAAACTCGTCCGCTGTCTGGAAACGATGCGTCCCCGGATTACGGTGTTGCCGGAGATTCGGGAAAAAGCCCTCGCCGCTCTCGAGCGGATGCTGAATTTGACGTAAAAGCAAAACAACAAGTATTTCCATGCTTGACCGGAATGCCGGTGGGGGATACTATTTTTTAAAAGAAATGATATTCGCTGGGTCGACAGCAGCCGCCGGTTTGCCGCCGGTGGCTGTTCCTGCATTTAAGGGAGGCGGGGCTGTGTTTCCACGCTATCTGGTTAACTTTCAATACTCCAATTTACCGGTATTTGGCACAGATTACCTTGTAATCGGCAGCGGCATTGCCGGCCTGTACACGGCGCTCAAGGCGGTGGAATACGGGCGGGTTACTTTGTTGACTAAACGCAAGGTTGAGGATTCCAATACCGAACAGGCGCAGGGCGGTATTGCCGCGGCAATCGATCGGGGAGATTCGCCCTCTTTGCACATGGAGGACACCTTAAAGGCAGGTGCGGGTCTGAATGACCTCAAAGCGGTCGAGGTACTGGTTAGTGAAGGTCCGGCCCGGGTCGAAGAATTGATTCGGATGGGCACGGCTTTTGACCGGTGCGAAGGGGAAATTGCTTTTGGCCGGGAAGGGGCCCATTCCCGGTGCCGGATTTTACATGCCTGTGGGGATGCCACCGGGGAGGAGATCCGGCGGACCCTTTGGCGACACTGTCAAGAACACGGGGAAATTACCGTGTTTGAGGGTACCCAGGTGATTGACGTTTTAGTTAATTCGGCCGGGGAATGTTACGGGGTGTTGGCTTGGCAGGCAAAGTTGGGGCTACATATTTATCATGCCAAAGTTACCGTTTTGGCCACCGGTGGCAATGGGCAGCTCTACAAAAATTCGACTAATCCGGAGGTAACCACCGGGGACGGGATTGCCGCCGCATTTCGGGCCGGGGCAGAAGTAATGGACCTGGAGTTTGTGCAGTTTCACCCGACAGCCTTAACCAAGGAAGGGGCCCCGCCATTTTTAATTTCCGAAGCGGTGCGGGGTGAAGGGGCCCAGTTGTTCAACAGCAAAGGGGAAAGATTTATGCCCCGGTACCACGAATTGGCCGAATTGGCGCCAAGGAACGTGGTTTCCTTGGCTATTTGGCAGGAGATGGCCAATACGGGGGCCCCGGCGGTGTTCTTGAAGGTAGCCGGTGAACATGATGCGGATTTTGCCCAGCGTTTTCCCACGATTCACCGGAAATGTCTTTATTACGGGATTAAAGCGCCGGCGGAGATGATCCCGGTGGCTCCGGCGGCCCATTATTTAATGGGTGGGATCCGCTCCGATCTTTGGGGCCGGACCAATATACCCCGGTTATTTGCCTGTGGGGAGGCGGCCTGCAATGGGGTGCACGGGGCAAACCGGTTGGCTTCCAACTCCTTGTTGGAAGGCTTGGTTTTTGGGGCCCGGATTGTCGAGGCCGGCCGGCAGTGGCTGGATCAGTCGCCCGGAACTACCCCGGCGGAAACAACCGCTTCCGGAGCAGCTTTTGCTTCGCTGCCCAGTGGGGAGTTGCCGGCCAAAGCGGAAGGGGTGGCCCAGGCCATTCAACAGGTAATGTGGGAAAGGGTCGGCTTGTGGCGTTCGGCCCGCGGGCTGATTACCGCGCTGGCGGATTTGGAACGGATTGCCTTGCCTGAGGCTTGGCCCGGAGAGGTTAACCGGGTTTTTGAAACGGCCAACATGTTGCTGTTGGCTTGCTTAACCGCCCGGGCAGCCTTGTTGCGGGTGGAAAGTAGAGGCGCCCATTACCGGGTGGATGCGCCGCAGAGCCGGAATCTATGGTGCCGGCATATTGTTCAGTCACAGTAAATTCAGATTATTTTGGATGATTGGGTGGGGGGATGGAATTGTTTTGGCCGGAGGTCAAAGAACTGGTAATCCGGGCGTTGCATGAGGACCTGGGACAAGGCGATTTGACAACCATGAGTTTGGTGCCTGCCGATGCCCAAACCAGAGGGATTATTCACGTCAAAGAAGACGGGGTAATCGCTGGGTTGCGGATAGCCGGCCTGGTATTTGAATTGCTCGATCCGGCGCTTTGTTTCACAGCCCGGGTGCAAGATGGCGACCAGGTGAAAAAAGGTGACGTTCTCGCGGAAGTAAACGGTCTGGCCCGGCCTCTTTTAATCGGGGAACGGGTGGCCCTAAATTTTTTGCAGCGGTTGTCCGGGATTGCCACCAAAACATCCCGTTGTGTCGAACTGGTTACCTATTACCAGGCCCGAATTGTGGATACGCGCAAAACAACACCGGGGTTGCGCGCTTTGGAAAAATATGCTGTGCGGATGGGCGGCGGCAAGAACCACCGGTTTGGCTTGTATGATGGGGTGTTGATTAAAGATAACCATATCCGTCTGGCCGGAGGGATCAAGCAGGCGGTAATTCAAGCCCGCCAGGCGATTTCCCATACGGTCAAGATTGAGGTGGAGGTTGAGAATCTTGCCGGGGTGGCTGAGGCCTTAGAGGCAAAAGCAGATGTAATCATGCTGGATAACATGTCTGCGGAAACGATGAAAGAGGCGGTACATCTGGTGGGGGGACAAGTCCTCTTGGAGGCTTCCGGTGGGGTTTGTGAAGAATCATTGGTTGAAGTGGCAAAAACAGGAGTCGACTTGATCTCCATCGGGGCTTTAACGCATAGCGTTAGATCGTTGGACATCAGTCTCGACGTGGAAAGTATTAAAATCAGCGAGCAGAAAAATTAAGCGGGGAACCCGATGATCAAAAGGGAAATTTTAGCGAAACTCAAAAAGGCGAATGGTTTTTTGTCCGGTGAAGAGCTGAGCCGGCAATTAGGGATGAGCCGGTCGGCCGTTTGGAAACATATCAATGCTTTGCGGCGCGAAGGCTATCAAATTACCGCCCATACCCGGCGGGGTTACCGGCTCTGTGCTGCTCCGTCCCTTTTACTGCCGGCGGAGGTGCAACCCCGGCTGACCACCCGGTGTTTTGGCCAAACCTACCACTTTTTTACCTCTCTGCCTTCGACAAACCTTACGGCCAAGGAGCTGGCCAGGCAGGGTGCACCGGAAGGGGCCGTTGTGGTGACCGAGGAGCAAACCGCCGGCCGGGGGCGGTTGGGGCGGCTGTGGTCTTCCCCGCCGGATACGGGACTTTACCTGTCCCTAATTTTAAGGCCCCAGGTGCCGCTGGCCGTTGTCCCCCAGGTAACCCTCCTTACTGCCGTTAGTGTTTGCCGGGCCTTGGAAATTGTTACACCGGCCCGGCCGAGGATTAAGTGGCCAAATGATATTTTACTGGCCGGCAAGAAGGTTTGCGGCATTTTGACGGAGTTAAACGCCGAAATGGAGCAGGTCAATTATCTGGTGGCCGGTGTCGGGATCAACCTTAACCAAGCGGCGGAGGGTTTTCCGGCCGCTGTTGCTTCCGTGGCTACATCGGTGGCGGCGGCAACCGGCTTTAAGGTTGACCGGGTGGAGTTGCTGACCACCTTGCTGGCGGTCTGGGAGGCAGATTATAATCAGTGGGTGAATACGGGGTTTGCCGCGGTGCGGGAAGCCTGGTCGGTGCGGGCTGCCGGGTTGGGCACCTTTGTGCGCGTAATTGCCGGCAGCCGGGAATGGGTAGGCCGGGCGGAAGACCTCGATGATACCGGTGCTCTCTTGGTCAGGGACTTGGACGGGCAGTTGCACCGGCTGATTAGTGGTGAAGTTAGCTTGCGTCCGGAAAGGGGCTCAAACTATGATTTTGGTTCTTGATGTCGGAAACACGAGTATTCTGTTGGGTGTATACCGCCTGGAACCCCGGCCGGAGTTGCTGGTACACTGGAAGCTTTCCACCAACCGCACCCGGACGGCGGATGAGTTTGCGATTTTGATCAAGAACCTTTTTCGGTTGGATGGCATAGATCAAGATGTTAACGGCATTGTTGTTTCTTCCGTGGTACCACCCTTAATGCCCACTTTAGAGCGGATGAGCCAAACGTACTTCGGTCTTGACCCGATGGTGGTCGGCCCAGGCACCCGGACAGGGATGCCGATCATTTTTGAAAACCCCAAAGAAGTCGGTGCCGACCAGGTTGTCAATGCCGTGGCTGCTTACGAGCAGTATGGCGGGCCACTGATTGTCGTCGATTTCGGGACGGCAACAACCTTCGGGGCAATTTCGGAAAAAGGGGAGTACCTGGGGGGGGCGATTGCGCCGGGAGTTGTCGTGTCAATGGAAGCTTTGTTTGCCCGGGCGGCCAAACTGCCCCGGATCGAATTGGTAAAACCTTCCCGGGTGATTGGCAAAAATACGGTGTCCGGGATGCAGTCCGGGGTAATTTATGGTTTTGCCGGTTTAGTGGCCGGGATTGTCGGCCAAATGAAAAAGGAACTGGGTGAAAACACCCGGGTGGTCGCTACCGGGGATGCCGCCGAACTGATTGCTCCGGAAACGGAAGCGATAGACCTTGTTGATCCGCTGCTGACCCTGGAGGGACTGCGGATTGTTTACCAGCGGAATACCAGTCCGCCGGCACCCTAAAAACCGGCCGATTTAGCCTTTTTGGGAGGTTGTAGCTTGCTGATAGGCACTTATGCGATCACGCCGCCTTTTTTTGCCGCACCAATGGCCGGGGTAACCGATAAAGCTTTCCGGTTGGTTTTGCGGGATCATGGTTGCCCTTTGGTCTATACCGAAATGATTTCGGATAAAGCCTTGACCTACGGCAATCGAAATACCCTCGCCTTGTTGGACGTTATCGGAGAAGTTGAGCCGGTGGCGGTCCAACTTTTTGGTTCCGAGCCGGAAACAATGGCCAAGGCGGCCCGGTTGGCGGTTGCCGCCGGTGCTTCGATTATTGACCTCAATATGGGTTGTCCGGTCCCGAAGGTCGTCAAGAACAATGAAGGGGCCAGCCTTTTAAAGGATCTTCCCCGGGCGGTGGCCATTGCTGACCGGGTGGTGGCGGCCGTTCCTGTACCGGTAACCGTAAAAATGCGTGCCGGCTGGGCGGCTGGCCGGATTATTGCCCCGGAACTGGCGGGCCGCCTGGTGGCGGTGGGAGTCCAGGCGATTACGGTCCACGGCCGTACCCGGGATCAGTTTTATGCCGGCCAAGCCGATTGGCGGGTAATCCGGGAAACTGTAGCCCAGGCAGCCCCGGTACCGGTTATCGGCAATGGCGATGTCTGGGAACCGGCGGATGCGGTGCGGATGTTGGCGGAAACCGGCTGTGCCGGGGTAATGATTGGTCGGGGCTGTCTTGGCAATCCCTGGATTTTCTCCCGTCTGAAAGCAAGGGTAACCTCAGGTTGCTTGCCACCCCCCCCTACCCCGGCAGAGCGGATCCGGCAAGCTTTGGCGCATTTGGAACGGGCAGTGACCCTAAAGGGCGAAGAACGTGGGGTAAAAGAGATGCGGGGGCACCTGGCCTGGTACTTAAAGGGAATGCCTGGCGCGGCCCGGTTGCGGGTCAGGATTAATCAGACCCGGACATTTAGGGCCGTAGTGGATATTTTGGAAAATTATTTGCCAAACTGATCCTGCATTTTGGGCCTTGAAAGACGGGAACCAATAAAAAATACGGCAAAAATACCTGCCGGTTCTTGCAATAATCGGTATTCGATGATACAATTTTGCATTGTGGGTTGGCTGTGCGATGAAGTGAAAGGTTGCCCAACCGGGCCGTAAGGGTGATGGGCGTAGGGATAGTGTGCGCTTTTTATTGCGACACGCCCGACGGCGTTGTTGGGGGAATTTTCACGGAGAAGTTCGTAATCAATCGGGCGATATAAGGAGGGAACTGTTTATTATGGGTAAACAAAAGATTCGGATCCGCCTGAAGGCTTTTGACCACCGGATTTTGGACCAGTCATCCGAGAAAATCGTTGAGACGGCCAAACGTACCGGGGCAACGGTATCCGGGCCGATTCCCCTGCCGACGGAGAAGAGCATCTATACCATCTTGCGCTCACCGCACGTCAACAAAGACTCGCGGGAGCAGTTTGAGATGCGCACCCACAAGCGGCTCATCGATATCCTAGAACCCAACCCGCGGACCGTCGATGCGCTGATGCGGCTGGATTTACCGGCGGGTGTCGACATCGAAATCAAACTCTAACTTAACATTAGCGATGGGAGGTGGCATAGATGGCAAAAAAAGGCATCATCGGTCGTAAAATCGGAATGACCCAGATTTTCGCCGATAACGGGGAAGCGGTGCCGATTACCGTGGTAGAAGCGGGTCCATGTGTAGTAGTACAAAAGAAAACCCAACCAGTTGACGGATATGAAGCCATTCAACTGGGATTTGGTGATATTAGCGAAAAACGGCTGAACAAACCGGCCATCGGACATTTAAAAAAAGCCGGGGTTAAACTGGTGCGTCGCCTGCGGGAATTTAAGGTTGACGATATTGAAGCTTATACGGTGGGCCAGGAGGTTGCCGTAGATTTGTTTGTTCCGGGAGATTGTGTCGATGTTGTCGGGACTTCCAAAGGCAAAGGGTTTGCCGGGGGGATTAAACGGCACGGGTTCCACCGGGGGCCAATGACCCATGGTTCAAAATATCACCGGCGTCCGGGTTCCGCTGCGGCAAAAGGCCCGGCCAGGATTTTCAAAGGCCGGAAGATGCCCGGCCGGCTAGGTGGTAAAAGGGTGACCGTACAAAACCTAGAGGTGGTACGGGTGGATAAAGACCGGAACCTGCTGCTGGTTAAAGGGGCGGTACCGGGACCTAACCGGGGACTCTTGATGATAAAAAGTTCGGTCAAGGCGAACTAGCAATCTCCGGAGAAAGGAGGAAATCCGATGCCGAGAGTAGCGGTATATAATATTGCCGGCGAACAGGTCGGCGAGATTGAGCTTAAAGACGAAATCTTTGGTATTACTCCTAACGAAGCAGTACTCCACCAAGCGGCAGTAGCCCAGCAGGCGGCTTGGCGGTCAGGTACCCATAAGGTCAAAACCCGGAGTGAAGTCTCCGGGGGGGGAAGAAAACCCTGGCGGCAAAAAGGTACCGGCCGGGCCCGGGCCGGCACCATCCGTTCGCCGTTGTGGCGGGGTGGCGGGATAACCTTTGGCCCCCAACCGCGCAGCTATAAGCTGGGTATGCCCAAAAAGGTTCGTCGCTTGGCCCTGAAATCTGCCTTGTCCGTTAAGGTGCAAGAAGGCAATATTATTGTCCTGGATGCCCTAAAGATGGAACAGCCCAAGACCAAGGATATGGCCGGGGTGTTGAACAAACTGCAGATTAGCCGGAAGGCTTTGATTGTCACGGCAGGGGTGGAGGCAAACGTTTTCCGGTCTGCCCGCAACATTCCGGGGATTACATCCGTACAGGCGACCGGGATTAATGTGTACAATATTTTGAACCATGATAAGCTGGTCATCACCAAAGACGCCGTGGCTAAGGTCGAGGAGGTATTTGCGTAATGCGCGACCCTTATGATGTGTTGCGAAAGCCGGTAATCACCGAAAAATCCATGGACCTGGTTGCGGAAAACAAATACACATTTATCGTCCAACCTGATGCCAATAAAATTGAGATTAAATATGCCGTGGAACAGTTGTTCAAGGTTAAGGTGCTGGCGGTCAATACCATTAGCGTAAAAGGCCGGTTCAAAAGGGTAGGCAAATTCTCCGGCCGGACGAGCAACCGAAAAAAAGCGATTGTCACGGTTCAGGAAGGCCAAAAAATCGAGATTTTTGAAGGTGTATAGTTTGCAGTGTGACCCCCGGCAAAGGAGGGAACCTCTTGGGTATTAAAAGTTTCAAGCCGACATCCCCTGGCCGGCGTCAGATGACGGTAACCGATTTTACGGATATTACCAAGGCCAAGCCGGAAAAGGCTTTGCTGGTTCCGCTTAACCGCAAGGCGGGCCGCAATAACCAGGGCAGGATCACGGTGCGGCACCGTGGTGGCGGCCACAAACGCATGTACCGGATCATTGACTTCAAACGCAACAAAGACAATGTTCCGGCCAAGGTAGCCGCCATTGAGTATGATCCCAACCGGAGCGCCCGGATTGCCCTGCTTCACTATGCGGATGGGGAAAAAAGATACATCATTGCCCCTAACGGGCTTCGGGTCGGCGATTTTGTCGAATCCGGCGCTGAGGCCGATATCAAAACCGGCAATACCTTGCCATTAACAAACATCCCGACAGGGACGATTATTCACAACATCGAACTCAAGCCGGGTAAAGGTGGGCAGTTGTGCCGTTCGGCGGGTGTTGGGGCCCAGCTGATGGCCAAAGAAGGTAATTATGTTACTATCCGGCTTCCCTCTGGGGAGATGCGAATGGTTTTGGCCAAATGCCGGGCGACGATTGGGCAAACAGGCAACCTAGACCAGGAGAATGTTACCGTTGGCAAAGCCGGTCGGAAACGCTGGCTAGGGTTTCGTCCCACTGTCCGCGGTGTGGTTATGAACCCGAACGATCACCCCCATGGTGGCGGGGAGGGGCGTTCCCCGATTGGGCGCAAGGCGCCGGTTACCCCGTGGGGTAAGGTGGCGATTGGGGGGAAAACCCGCGGGCGGAAAGCTTCGGATAAGTTGATTGTGAAGTCGCGGAAGAAGAAGTAAAAAGAGCGGGCAAATGTTGTCTGCGTGAAGGGAGGATCGTGCATGGGGCGTTCTTTGAAAAAAGGGCCGTATTGTGAACTCAGCCTGATGAAAAAGATTGAAGACATGAACGAAAAAGGGGAAAAGCGGGTGATCAAGACTTGGTCGCGCCGTTCAACGATTTTCCCCCAGTTTGTCGGCCACACCTTGGCCGTTCATGATGGGCGTAAACATGTTCCCGTCTATGTTACGGAAGATATGGTCGGCCATAAGCTGGGTGAATTTGCCCTTACCCGGACTTTCAAGGGCCATGCCGGTTCCGAAAAGTCGAGCCGGTTGCGTTAGGACCAACCCAGGAGAGGAGTAAGGCCCATGGAAAACAAAACCGCCAAAGCGGTGGCCAAATTTGTGCGCACCTCCCCCAGGAAGGCCCGGCATGCTATTGATCTGATCCGGGGGAAAAATGTGGCGGATGCTTTTGCAATCTTGAAATTTACGCCGGTTAGAAGTGCCGACGCGATCGCGAAAGTGTTGAAATCGGCAGTTGCCAATGCCGAGCATAACTATGAAATGAATACCGGCAACCTTTATGTGCGAGCTTGCTATGTCGATCAGGGTCCTTCCCTAAGACGGGTTATGCCCCGGGGGATGGGCCGGGCGGATGTGATTCGCCGGCGGATGAGCCACATCACCGTGGTGGTCGCCGAGCGGCCGGAAAAGCCTGGACCGGCGACTACAAAGGAACAGGTGGAAACTAAAGCCGGGGCCAAGGAGGGATAACCGATATGGGTCAAAAGGTACATCCAAAAGGGCTGCGGATCGGCGTAATTAAAGATTGGGATGCTAAGTGGTATGCAGACAAAAACTATTCGGAACTTCTGCACGAGGATCTCAAAATCCGAAAGTACATTAAAAACAAGCTGTTTATTGCCGGGATTTCTCGGGTGGAGATTGAACGGACGGCCAACCGGGTGAAGATCACCATTTTCACGGCTAAGCCGGGGATTGTGATTGGTCGTGGCGGCGCCGAAGTAGAGAACCTGCGTAAAGAGTTGGAGAAAATGACCGGCCGGTCCGTTAATGTCAATATTGCCGAGATTAAGAAACCGGAACTCGATGCCCAACTGGTTGCCGAAAACGTGGCCGCCCAATTGGAAAAGCGGGTGTCTTTCCGCCGGGCGATGAAGCAGTCGGTGGGCCGGACGATGCGGTTAGGGGCCGAGGGGATCAAGGTTATGTGTGCCGGCCGGTTGGGCGGGGCGGAAATTGCCCGGACTGAGTGGTATAACGAGGGCAAGGTTCCTTTGCATACCTTGCGGGCAGACATTGATTACGGTTTTGCCGAAGCGAAGACTACCTACGGCAAGATTGGTGTTAAGTGCTGGATATACCGGGGCGAGGTCCTTTCGGACCGGGCTGGTGGCCAGCCGGGAACCCCTGATGCGCAGATGCGGCCGGAGCGCCGTGACCGGGGTGGTCGTGGTGACCGGCGTAGCCGGGGCGACCGCCGGGGTCCCACTGCAGCAGAAGGAGGGAAGTAACCGGTGCTTGTTCCCAAAAGAGTAAAACGCCGCCGGGTGCACCGTGGGCGCCTTAAAGGCAAGTCAAAAGGCGGCAACATGGTGGTTTTTGGCGAATACGGCCTCCAAGCGCTGGAACCGGCCTGGATTACCAGCCGGCAAATTGAGGCCGCCCGGATCGCGATGACCCGTTACATCAAACGGGGCGGTAAAGTTTGGATTAAGATTTTCCCCGACAAGCCGGTTACGGCGAAGCCGGCCGAAACTCGAATGGGTTCCGGTAAAGGGGCGCCGGAGTATTGGGTGGCGGTGGTAAAGCCTGGCCGCATCCTCTTCGAATTGGCGGGGGTGACGGACGAAATTGCCCGGGAAGCCATGCGCTTGGCGATGCACAAATTGCCGATCAGGTGCAAGTTTGTAAGACGGGAAGAAGTGGGTGGTGAAGCGGATGAAGGCTAAGGAACTACTGGATCTTAGCACCGACGAACTAAAACAGAAGCTTCACGATTTTAAGGATGAACTATTCCGGCTCCGCTTTCAGTTGGCAACCCAGCAACTGGAGAATCCCATGCGGATCCGGGAAGTGCGCCGTAATATTGCCCGTACTCAAACCCTGCTTTGTCAACGTGAAAAAGAAGCCCAGAAGGCTTAAGTCCGCTGCAAGGAGGTGTATTGTTGGTGGCAGAAAGTACGCAGCGCAAGATCCGGATTGGAAGAGTGGTAAGCAATAAGATGGAAAAGACCGCCGTTGTGGCGGTGGAAACTCGCATCCAGCATCCCCTTTACCGCCGGACCGTGAAGCGGACCAAGAAATTTAAAGCCCATGATGCCGAAAACCGGTGCCAAATTGGCGACCTGGTGAGGATAGAGGAGACTCGGCCGCTGTCCAAGGAAAAACGTTGGCGGGTTGTCGAGATCGTGGAGAAAGCCGTTATCATATAATTTTGCGGTGGATGGGAGGCTAACGGCGTGATCCAGCAAGAATCGCGCCTCCGGGTCGGGGACAATACCGGTGCCAAGGAGCTGTTATGCATCCGGGTGCTGGGGGGGTCCCTCCGGAGATATGCTTCTGTTGGCGATGAGATCATCGCTTCAGTTAAACAGGCGACGCCCGGCGGCGTTGTTAAAAAAGGGGAAATAGTCCGGGCTGTCGTTGTACGGACCCGCAAACCGATTAAGCGGCGGGACGGGTCTTATATTCGGTTTAGTGAAAATGCGGCTGTTATCATTAATGATCAAAAAAACCCTCGGGGTACCCGGATTTTCGGGCCGGTGGCCCGGGAACTGCGGGAACGCGATTTCATGAAAATCATTTCGCTGGCTCCCGAAGTGTTGTAGGGTGGAGGTGAAATCACCGTGGCCAACCCCAAGGTTCATGTCTGCAAAGGTGACGTTGTTCAAGTAATTGCTGGCAAGGATGCCGGTAAAAAAGGGAAGATTATTGAAGTTATCCCGGCTAAGCACCGGGTAGTGGTGGAAAAGGTGAATGTCGTCAAACGGCATTCCCGGCCGAGCAAGGCGATGCCCCAGGGCGGAATCTTGCAAAAGGAAGCCCCGATTGATGCTTCCAACGTAATGATTTTCTGTTCGACTTGCGACCAGCCCGTACGTATCGCCAAGAAATTTCAGGAAAGCGGCGCCAAGGTGCGGATTTGCCGGCGATGCGGGGAAGTTCTCGATAAAGACAAATAAAACCCGCCCGGAGCGAAAACGCCTTTAGGCTCTCGAAAGAGAGGAGGTTTTAAGAGATTGGTCCGGCTCAAAGAAAAGTTTCAGAAAGAAATCAGCGCCGCCTTAATGCAGAAATTCGGCTACAAAAACGTGATGCAGGTACCACGGTTGGCGAAGGTTACCGTGAATATGGGGCTTGGTGAGGCGATCCAAAACCCCAAAGCCCTGGATGCGGCGGTCAATGATTTGACCCAGATTACCGGCCAGCGTCCGGTAATTACCAAGGCCAAACGGTCCATTGCCGGTTTCAAACTGCGTGAGGGGATGAAGATTGGCTGTAAATTAACCCTGCGGGGGGACCGGATGTATGAATTCGCAGACAGACTGCTTAACCTCGCCTTGCCCCGGGTTCGGGATTTCCGGGGAGTAAGCCCCAAATCTTTTGACGGCCGTGGCAACTATACCTTAGGGCTAAAGGAACAGTTGATTTTTCCGGAGATTGAATATGATAAAATCGATCGCTTGCGGGGAATGGATGTAACGTTTGTTACAACGGCCAAGACCGACGAAGAGGCCCGGGAGTTATTGCGGCTCTTTGGGATGCCGTTCCGCGCTGAATAGCGAACACGGGAGGAGAACACGTGGCAAAAACAGGCATGATCGTAAGACAAGGGCGGACGCCCAAATTCGGGGTGCGCTACCACAACCGGTGTAAAATCTGTGGGCGGCCACATGCCTATATGCGCAAATTCGGCATGTGCCGGATTTGTTTCCGCACGCTGGCCTATAAAGGAGAAATTCCTGGGGTGACCAAAGCCAGTTGGTAGGAAACATGGAAGGAGGTACACCCAATGGTCATGACCGACCCGATTGCGGACTTTTTAACCCGAATCCGTAATGCTAACATGGTTTATCACGATAAAATGGAAGTGCCGGCGTCCAAAGTAAAGCGGGCGATTGCGGAGATATTTAAGGCGGAAGGGTTCGTAAGAGACGTCGAATATGTTAAGGATGATAAACAGGGTATTTTACGGGTCTATTTGAAATACGGCCCTAGCCGGGAAAAAGTGATTACCGGGATCAAGCGAATTTCCAAGCCCGGGTTGCGGGTTTACGCCAAGAAGGAAACAGTGCCCAAAGTACTGGGCGGTCTAGGGGTAGCGGTAATTTCCACCCCGCAAGGGATTATGACCGATAAGGCGGCCCGGAAGGCCGGTCTTGGCGGGGAAGTACTCTGTTATATTTGGTAGGGTCCTTTAAGCGGAAAAAAGGACGTGGTTAAAGACAGCCGCGAAATAGCGGGCAGGAGGTGAAGCTTGTGTCGCGGATCGGCAGAAAACCGGTAGAAATTCCGGCAGGGGTCACGGTGGATGTGAATGGGCAGCTGGTCTTAGTCAAGGGTCCCAAGGGTCAGTTGAGCCGGGAAATTCACAAAGACATGATTGTGACGGTAGAAGGCGACACGGTAGTGGTGAAGCGGCCCAGCGATGCCAAGGATCACCGCGCCTTGCACGGCTTGAGTCGTACCCTGGTCGCCAATATGGTGGAAGGGGTCACCAAAGGCTTCCAAAAGAACCTGGAGCTGGTCGGCGTCGGGTACCGGGCGGCCAAACAAGGGAGCAAACTGGTGCTGACTATCGGCTACAGTCATCCCGTGGAAATTGAGCCGGAGGAAGGCCTGGAGATTGAGGTGCCGGCACCGACAAAGATTGCGGTAAAAGGCATTAACAAGGAAAAAGTGGGTACCTTGGCCGCCAATATCCGCCGGGTCAGGGAGCCGGAACCCTATAAAGGGAAAGGGATCAAATATGAGGGCGAGGTAATTCGCCGGAAAGCGGGCAAGGCCGGAGCGAAAAAGAAATAATTAAACCTGCCGGTTGCCTGGGTTGATCCCAACAGGAAAGGAAGTGACCAGGCATGATCAAAAAACCGGACCGCAACGAATTGCGGCAAAAGAAACATCAGCGGGTACGCAAACGGATCAAAGGTGATGCGGAACGGCCCCGGATGGCAGTTTTCCGCAGCCTTAATCATATTTACGTTCAGATTATCAACGACACAGCCGGCCGAACCCTGATCACCGCATCAAGTCTGGAGCCGGAATTTAAAGCCGCTACCTTGTCCGGGGGTAATGTGGCTGGGGCAAAAAAGGTCGGAGAACTAGTTGCCAAAAAGGCCTTGGCGCAAGGTATCGACAAAGTGGTTTTTGACCGTGGCGGGTATATTTACCACGGCCGGGTCGCCGCTTTGGCCGATGCTGCCCGGGAGGCGGGACTACAATTTTAGGTCCTTCCCCATATTCGGCCAAAAGGAGGGAAAAGGATGCCAATGATTGATCCCGCAGGGATGGAACTGACCGAACGGGTTGTCTTTATCAACCGGGTGGCGAAAGTAGTCAAGGGTGGCCGCCGGTTTTCCTTCAGTGCCTTGGTGGTTGTCGGTGATGAAAAAGGCCGCGTCGGTTTCGGCCTGGGCAAGGCTACCGAGGTGCCGGAGGCGATCCGTAAGGGTGTGGAGGATGCGAAAAAGAACCTGGTCGATGTGCCGATGGTGGGCACTACCATTCCCCATCCGATTATCGGGCGGTTCGGCGCCGGCCGGGTCTTGATGAAACCGGCTTCCAAAGGTACCGGTGTGATCGCCGGTGGCCCGGTCCGGGCAGTCTTGGAATTAGCGGGGATTCACGATATTTTAACCAAGTCGTTAGGTTCAAACAATGCCAACAACATGGTGCGGGCCACCATCGAAGGCTTAAAGAATCTCAAAAGAGCGGAAGAAGTTGCCCGGCTCCGGGGTAAGTCTGTGGAAGAAATTGTCGGCTAGGAGGGGTATCCGTGGCTAAAAAACTTAAAATTACCTGGGTAAAAAGCGCCATCGGTTGCCCGGAAAACCAGCGGCTTACCGTTGCTACGCTGGGACTGAGAAAACTACACCAAACCGTTTGGCACGACGATACCCCGGCAATCCGGGGCATGGTCCGCAAGGTTTCCCATTTGGTAAAGATGGAAGAAGCGGAAGCCTGATCCGGAAAATGATCGGCCAGAAAGGGGGGTATACCCTTTGCAACTCCATGATTTAAAACCTGTAGCGGGTTCCCGGAAAAAACCGATCCGGAAAGGACAAGGTCCCGGTTCCGGTTGGGGCAAAACAGCCGGGAAGGGTCATAAAGGTCAAAGAGCTCGGGCCGGCGCTGGTAAAGGTCCCGGTTTTGAGGGCGGCCAGACACCATTGCAGCGGCAATTGCCTAAACGGGGGTTTAGCAACTCGCCGTTTAGTCGAGAATATGCCGTGATTAATGTTGGTGACCTGAACCGCTTTGCCCCTGGAACAGTAGTAACACCGGATTTGCTGAAGGAACACAAGCTGGTAAAGAAGCTGAAGGCAGGGGTGAAGCTCCTGGCCAAAGGCGAAATAGACAAGGCCCTAACAATTAAAGTCCACGGGGTAAGTGAGGCCGCCACCCAGAAAATCAAGGCGGCCGGTGGCCAAGTAGAGGTGATATAAACCATGTCCACATTGGTGGGCACCCTGCATAACGCCTGGAAACTATCCGAACTGCGGAGCAAGATAATCTTTACTTTATTGATGTTTCTGGTGTTCCGGATCGGGGCCCATATCCCAGTCCCCGGGATCAACCGGGAAGCAATTGAGTATCTGATGAGCACCGGTGCCCTCTTTGGTTTCTTCGATATTATCTCCGGGGGCTCGTTCCGTAAGTTTTCGGTCTTTGCCATGAGTATCACCCCGTACATCAACGCATCCATCATTATGCAACTTTTGACCGTGGTGATTCCTCGCCTCGAACAGTTAAACAAAGAAGGGATGGAGGGCCGGAAAAAGATTACCGAATACACCCGGTACCTCACAATCGCCTTGGCCTTCGTCCAAGCGATTGGTCTATCCTATGGTCTGACCGGGGCGGTAATGAACCCCACGATTTGGAACTACTTGTTGGTGGCGACCACCTTAACCGCAGGTACAGCCTTCTTAATGTGGATCGGGGAACAGATTACCGAAAAAGGGATTGGTAACGGTATTTCCTTGATCATCTTTGCGGGTATTGTCTCGCGGATTCCTTCGGCAATCAGCACTCTGATTGAGTATGTCCGGGTAGGCACGACCAACCTCTTCGGGGCAAGCCTCTTTGTGGTCATTGCCGCTTTGGTCATTGCCGGCATCATTTACATCAATGAAGGACAGCGCCGGATTCCGGTCCAGTACGCTAAACGGGTGGTCGGGCGCCGGGTATATGGCGGCCAAAGCACCCATATTCCGCTTAAGGTGAACCAGGCCGGGGTGATTCCGATTATCTTTGCGGCTTCGTTTTTGGCCTTTCCGACGACTATTGCCGCGTTTTTCCCTGCCTCAGCCGTTGGGGCTTGGTTCAATACCTACTTCAACTTTGGGACCGTTTTGCATAGTCTTTTTTATGCAGTCCTGATCGTTTTCTTCACCTACTTTTACACAGCGATTACTTTTAACCCGGTAGATGTCGCCGACAACATGAAAAAATATGGCGGCTTTATTCCAGGGCTGCGGCCGGGCCGGCCAACTTCGGATTACATCACGAAGGTGATGACCCGGATTACCTTGGTCGGGGGCTTGTTCCTCGCGGCGATCTCCTTACTGCCGGTATTTATCATTAAGGCAACGGGGATTTCCAACATTTATTTTGGTGGGACGGCTTTACTGATTGTGGTCGGGGTAGCCCTGGACACAATGAAGCAACTCGAGTCAAACCTGTTGATGCGTCATTACCAAGGTTTCATGAAGTAAATCCGGGGTTCCGGGTGGCTAGCCGGAAAACCGGAAAAAAACGGAGGTGTGGAGGATGCGAGTACTACTGATGGGGCCACCGGGCGCCGGTAAGGGGACCCAAGCAGAGGTGCTGGTCCAGGATTTGGCGGTGCCACACATTTCCACCGGGGATATGTTCCGGGCAGCGATCCAAAACGGGACCCCGCTTGGCTTGCAGGCCAAGTTGTTCATGGATCAGGGACAATTGGTCCCTGATGATGTAACCTGCGGCATTGTCCGCGAACGCTTGGTTGCCCCGGATTGCCGGGACGGGTTTTTGCTGGACGGTTTCCCTCGCACTGTGCCCCAGGCCGAGGTGTTGGAAACGATCTTGCAAGAATTGCAGATGGCCTTGGATGTCGTAATCGATATCCAGGTATCCCGGGAGGCACTGGTTCAACGGCTGACCGGCCGTCGGATTTGCCGGCAGTGTGGGGCCGCTTTTCACGTGGTGTTTAACCCGCCGGAACAGCCGGGTAAATGCGACAAGTGTGGGGGCGAGTTATACCAGCGGACTGATGATTCCCCGGAAACGGCTGAAAACAGGTTGGATGTCTACACCAAACAGACGCAACCCTTGGTCGAGTTTTATCAAACCAAAGGTCTTTACCAGGTGATTAACGGTGAACAGACACGACAAGCGGTACTTGCCGATATTTGCCGGGCCTTGGGAAGAGGGGCCTAGATGATTATCATTAAAACTGCCCGGGAACTGGCCTACATGCGTGATGCCGGGGAGATAACGGCGGAAACACTGCATGAGATGGAGAAGGCCGTTAAGCCGGGAGTAACCACCGCCGAATTGGACGCCAAGGCCGAGGATTATATTTGTTCGCGCGGGGCTGCCCCTTCGTTTAAAGGGTACTGCGGCTTTCCCGCCAGCATCTGTGCATCGGTCAATGAACAGGTTGTCCACGGAATTCCCGGTATAAGGAAACTGCGGGATGGGGATATTATTAGTATTGATGTTGGCGCGGTTATCAATAATTTCCATGGCGATGCAGCAATTACCTTGCCAGTTGGTGAGATCGATGCAGAGCTGGCCCGGTTATTGGCGGTTACCCGCCGGGCCTTGGAGATTGGGATCGATCAAGCCTGTGTCGGCAAGCGGTTATTCGATATTTCCCATGCCATTCAACAACATGTTGAAAGCAACGATTTATCCGTTGTTCGCCAATTTGTCGGTCATGGTATCGGTAAAACGATGCATGAAGCTCCCCAGGTACCGAATTTTGGTGAACCCGGTCGGGGACCCCGGTTACAGGCGGGGATGACCTTGGCGATTGAACCCATGGTCAATGCCGGTACCTGGGAAGTAGAAACCGAGGAAGACCAATGGACGGTGGTCACAAAAGACAAAAAACCGTCCGCCCATTTTGAGCATACTGTGGCGATTACCGAAAAGGGGCCGGAAATTCTCACGCGACTTTCCGGAGGGTAGCGTTATGGCTCTCAAGAGAGTTATCCCGGGCGAACTCGTTCTATCTCGAGCGGGCAGGGATAAAGACCGCTATTTTCTGGTGCTGAAGCTAGGCGATCCTAATTTTTTGTATATCGCCGACGGGCAGTATCGTAAGGTCGAAAACCTAAAGCGGAAAAAGCTAAAACACCTCCAGTTGACCGGGCTGGTGGCTACGGAAATTCGCCAAATCCTCCAAATGGGCAAAACTCCAACCAACGCCCAGGTTATACAGGCGCTCGACAACTTAAGGAACCTACTGGAGGTTGGTTCGGATTTTTAAGGAGGCGGGAGTTCCCTATGTCCAAATCGGACGTCATTGAAGTTGAGGGCCGGGTGTGCGAGCCCCTGCCGAATGCCATGTTTACCGTGGAACTGGAGAACGGTCATAAAGTCCTGGCACATGTTTCGGGTAAGATCCGGATGAACTTTATCCGGATTCTTCCGGGTGACCGGGTGACCGTAGAATTATCACCTTACGATCTGAGCCGGGGGCGGATTACCTACCGGTTCAAGTAATTTACACTGCACCCGGGGAGGGAATGACAGTGAAGGTACGGGCTTCCGTAAAGTTAATTTGCGAAAAATGCAAGATTATTAAACGCAAGGGCAAAGTAATGGTTATTTGCGAAAATCCAAAACACAAGCAAAAACAAGGGTAAGAATTAGGAGGTGGATTGCGTTTCATGGCACGTATTGCCGGGGTCGATCTGCCCAGGGATAAGCGCATAGAAGTAGCGCTAACCTATATTTTCGGGATTGGGCGGTCAACTGCCCAGAAAATGCTCGCTGATTCCGGGATTAATTTTGATACTCGGACCCGGGATCTGACAGACGAGGAAATTGCCCGATTGCGGGAAATTATTGATAAAGAGTTGACGGTTGAGGGCGACCTGCGCCGTGAAGTTTCTCTGAACATTAAGCGGCTCATGGAAATCGGTTGTTATCGGGGATTGCGTCACCGGCGCGGGCTACCGGTGCGGGGGCAGCGGACCAAAACTAATGCCCGCACGCGCAAGGGTCCGGCCCGGACGGTGGCCGGTAAAAAGAAAGCCAAATAAAGGGGGGACGTCTAAACTATGGCACGTCGCGTAACGCGCACCAAACGCAAAGAACGAAAAAATGTCGACCGGGGTGTGGCCCATATCAAGTCCACCTTCAACAACACGATTGTGACGATTACGGATACCACCGGGGCTACCTTGTCCTGGGCTTCGGCGGGCGTTCTCGGCTTTAAAGGGTCGCGGAAATCTACCCCCTTTGCCGCCCAAATGGCTGCGGAGGCGGCGGCCAAGGAGGCAATGGAGCACGGCTTACGGGAAGTTGAGTGTTTTGTCAAAGGGCCGGGGTCCGGCCGGGAAGCGGCAATTCGTTCCCTCCAGGCCGCCGGGCTGGAAGTAAACTCGATTAAAGATGTGACACCGATTCCACACAATGGCTGCCGGCCGCCCAAACGCCGGCGCGTATAGCCGGTCGGAGATAAGGAGGCGCAAGATGGCACGTTATACGGGCCCTGTGTGCCGGCTTTGCCGGCGGGAAGGGGCCAAATTATATCTAAAAGGCGATCGCTGCTATACCGGTAAGTGTTCTGTCGATCGTCGCACCTATGTTCCGGGCCAACATGGCCAGGGCCGGCGACGGGGGAAGGTTTCCGAGTATGGTTTGCAACTGCGGGAAAAACAAAAGACCAGACGTATTTACGGTATATTGGAAGGCCAGTTTCGGGCTTACTTTAAAAAGGCCGAACGGCAAAAAGGAGTTACCGGGGAAAACCTCTTGCGTTTATTGGAACGCCGTTTAGATAACGTAGTGTTTCGTTTGGGTTTTGCCCGTTCCCGAAATGAAGCTAGGCAAATGGTGCTGCATAATCATTTCACCCTTAACGGCCGCAAAGCAAATGTTCCATCGATTCAACTGCGGGTTGGTGATGTGGTGCAAATCAAGGAAAAAAGTAAAGATATGCCCTTGTTGCAAGAAATCATCGCCGGTTTGGGCCAAAAGGCATCACCTGTATGGCTTGATCTTGATGTTAACAATTTGTCCGGCCGGGTACTTGCTTTCCCCAACCGTGAAGATATCGATACTAATGTTCAGGAACATCTCATTGTCGAGTTGTACTCCCGTTAAGCATTCCGGTCGGCCGGATGTCGAAAAGGAGGCTGCCTAGGTTAATGTTGGAAATCGAAAAACCGAAGATCGAATGTGTCGCGCGCAGCGAGGACCTTAGGTATGGGAAATTTGTGGTTGAACCCTTGGAGCGTGGCTACGGAATTACCCTCGGTAATTCCCTGCGCCGAATCCTGTTGTCCTCGATGCCTGGCGCTGCCGTAACTTCGGTAAAGATCGACGGGGTCCTCCATGAATTTTCCTCCATCCCTGGGGTGGTTGAGGATACAACCGACATTATACTTAACTTAAAAATGTTGGCGCTTAAAATGCACGTAGATGAACCACGAACAATCCGGATTGAGGCGGAAGGGGAAGGCCTGGTTTGCGCTAAGGACATTATTAGCGGAGCAGATGTGGAAATCCTTAACCCGGATTTGGTGATTGCCACCCTCGATAAAGATGGCCGGCTGTTTATGGAGATTACGGTAGAGAAAGGCCGGGGTTATGTTTCGGCCAACAAAAATAAAAAATCGGATCATGTGATCGGGGTTATTCCGGTTGATTCGGTTTTTGCCCCGGTACTCAAAGTCAACTATTGGGTAGAAGACACCCGGGTGGGGCAGGTTATCGACTACGATAAACTGGTGTTGGAATTGTGGACCGATGGCAGCATCGGCCCGGAGGAGGCTACTAGTTTATCGGCCAAGATTCTGAGTGAACATCTAAAATTGTTTATGGGCCTAACCGATAACAGCGAAAACGTCGAAATAATGGTAGAAAAAGAAGAAACACCGCAAGATAAGTTGTTGGAGATGACGATCGAAGAACTGGACCTTTCCGTGCGTTCGTTTAATTGTCTGAAACGGGCCGGGATCAATACCGTTGGCGATCTGGTTATGAAGACCGAGGAAGACATGATCAAGGTGCGCAATTTAGGACGCAAGTCCTTGGAAGAGGTAGACAACAAGCTGGCCAGTTTGGGATTAGCTTTACGCAAAGCAGATGAATAATCAATTTACCCTGCCGCAAAGGAGGGATGGATGTGTCCTATCGCCAATTTGGCCGCAACACCCACCACCGCCGGGCAATGTTGCGGAACATTGTGACCGCATTGTTAAAGAACGGGAAGATTAAGACGACTGAAGCCAAGGCGAAAGATCTGCGTAGGATCGCGGAAAAGATGATTACCTATGGCAAGCGTGGCGACTTGCATGCCCGGCGTTTAGCCCTGGCTTATTTGGAAGAAGAAGCTGTGGTTACCAACTTGTTTGAAGCCGTTGCGCCGAAATATGCCGACCGGCAAGGTGGTTATACCCGGCTGGTTAAGGTCGAAAATCGCCGGGGTGACGCTGCTCCCATGTGTATCGTGGAGCTGGTGTAAAGAAGATTAGTCTATGGTGGTCGGGGGTATCCCGGCTTTCCTTTTCCCGGTAACCCAAGGGGGGGTTGCCCTGATTATTATAGAGAATGTGTCGTTTGCCTACCGAACCCAGTCGGGCGGGGAAACACCGGCTTTGCAAGGGGTCAATCTAACGGTCCGGCCTGGGGAATGGATTACGATTCTCGGGGCCAACGGCTCGGGAAAGTCGACCTTGGCCAAACACCTCAATGCGTTATTGCTGCCTGACGAGGGGCGGGTGACGGTTGAAGGTCTGGATACAGCCGACCGGACCAGCCTTTACGCGATCCGGCGGCTGGTGGGAATGGTATTTCAAAATCCGGACAACCAGTTAGTCGCCCCGACGGTAGAGGAAGATGTGGCATTTGGTCCGGAGAACCTGGGGCTACCCCGGATGGAAATCAAAGCGCGGGTTGACCAGGCCTTAAAGGCGGTAGGCCTTTCGGCATTGCGGCACCGGCCGTCCCACTCGCTTTCGGGGGGGCAAAAACAATGCTTGGCGGTAGCGGGGGTACTCGCCATCGGCCCGAAGTATCTGGTTTTGGATGAGGCTACGGCGATGTTGGATCCGGCTGCCCGGCAGGAGGTGCTGGCGGTGGTCCGGCAGTTGCACCTTGCTTTCGGGATGGGGGTCATTATGATTACCCACCTGATGGAAGAAGCAGTAACCGCCGACCGGGTGATCATAATGGGCCGGGGACGCATTCTGCTGGCTGGGGATCCGGACTCGGTTTTCCGTCAGGTGGACTTATTGACCCAGGCTAACTTGGAATTGCCGCCGGTGGCAGAGTTGGCCTGCCGTTTGCACGGACAAGGAGTGCCCCTGGACCTGCCGGTCTTAACCCTGGAAAAGTTGGTGAGGGAGTTGTGCCGATTAAGATCCACCAGTTAAATTATGTTTACCAACTAGGCACCCCTTTGGCTCGCCAAGCCTTGTTCAACCTGGATTTAGCGATCCGGGAAGGGGAATTGGTAGGCATTATCGGCCGGACGGGTTCGGGTAAGTCCACCCTCATTCAGCACCTGAACGGGTTGCTCAAACCGACATCCGGTACGGTGGTTGTTGATGAGTTTGTGCTTACCGGCACCAAACGGGACCGCAATTTGTCGTACCGGGAACTGCGGCAACGGGTCGGGGTTGTCTTCCAGTATCCGGAACAACAACTTTTTGAAGAAACAGTATTTGATGATATCGCCTTCGGCCCCCGTAACCTGGGCCTGACCCCTGATGTGGTTGAGCGGCGGGTGCAACAGGCGTTGGAGATGGTCGGCTTAGAACCGGCGGAAATCGGTTCCCGGTCTCCACTCCAGTTAAGCGGGGGGCAAATGCGCCGGGTAGCCTTGGCCGGGGTGTTGGCGATGCATCCGCAAAAGATTGTCCTGGATGAACCAACTGCCGGCCTGGATCCGGGTAGCCGGGAGAGTATTTTAGACCAAATTGTCGTGCTTAACCGGCGCTGGCGACTTACCGTAATCATCGTTAGCCACCAAATGGAAGAGGTGGCGCGATTGGCCGACCGCTTATTTGTGCTGGATCAAGGCCGGGTAGTCCTCCAGGGCACACCGGCCGAGGTGTTTGGCGCCCCGGAGAAAGTGGCTGAGTTGGGTTTGGAATTGCCGGTTACCGCCTGCTTGCTCCACCAGTTGCAGGGCCAGGGCTGGCCGGTGCGGACCGACATTTTTGAACCGGAAGCAGTGGTGGCGGAGATCGTGCGGGTGCTTGGACTGCCCTTTGGTGGCGGTGAGGGGTAAAGGGGCGGAAGGTCATGTTGAGGGATTTGGTGCTTGGCCAATACGTACCACTTGATTCGGCCGTGCACCGGTTGGATGCACGGACTAAAATCCTGTTAACGCTGATTTATTCCGTGGCCGTTTTCGTGTTGCCTACCTTACCGGCGGTAGCCTTGGCCGGGTTACCGGTGGTTTTGGGAACGGCGTTTTCCCGGCTTTCCCCGGCTTATCTGGTCCGGGGGCTCAAACCTTTGTGGCTCTTGGTGGTCTTTACTTTCCTGATGCACTTATTTACGCCCGGGCAGGTGTTAGTGACCTGCGGGCCTTTTTCCGTGACGCTGGAGGGCGTTAGCCAAGGGCTGCTGGTGGCTTTACGCCTGGTATGGTTGGTAACTGTGGCCTCGCTATTGACTTTGACTACTTCACCGATTGCCCTGACCGATGGCTTGGAGCGGCTGCTGGCACCGGCCAAGGCCGTTAAAGTTCCGGTGCATGAATTAGCGATGATGACCACAATTGCTTTGCGGTTTGTACCCACTTTGCTTGAGGAAACGGAAAAAATCATGAAGGCGCAAACCGCCCGGGGCGCTGATTTTGAAAGCCGGAGCCTGATCCGCCGGGTACGCAGTGTAGTGCCGCTCCTGGTGCCCCTGTTATTTTCCGCCTTTCGCCGGGCGGAAGAGCTGGCGATGGCCATGGAAGCCCGCTGTTACCGCGGGGGAGTCGGCCGGACCAGTTTCCGGGAAGCTTATATGGGCAAAACGGATTGGGGGGTGCTGGGCGCCGGTGGCGGTTTTTTAATCCTAGCGGTGGTTTGGCGGTGGGGGGGATGAACGGGCGGCGGATTAAACTTATTGTGGCATATGACGGCACTAATTATCATGGTTTTCAAACCCAAGGAAATCCCTACCTACCGACCATCCAGGATGAACTGGCTAAGGCGGTCAGGCAACTGACCGGGGAAACGGTTAAAATTACGGGGGCCGGCCGCACCGACGCCGGGGTTCACGCCCGGGGGCAGGTGGTGGATTTTTTGACGGTTTCCCGGATCCCGGATGAACGGTTTTCGCTGGCCATGAATGCCTTGCTGCCCCGGGACATAGCCGTTACGGCGGCCAAAACGGTAGACCCGGATTTCAATGCGCGTTTTGCCGCGGCAGGGAAGCATTACCGTTACACGATCTTAAATCAACGGGTACCATCACCGTTTCATCGCCGCTATTCTTTTCAGGTTTACCCGCCGTTGCGAGTGGCAGCCATGCAGGAAGCGGCGCAGCACTTGATCGGAACTCTAAATTTTCGGGCCTTTTGTGGTGCTGGTAGTACCGCAAGAACCTTTGTGCGCACTATTTGGTCCTGCCGGGTGACCCTCGGGGAGGAGAACCAATTGGTTTTGGATGTTACCGGTGACGGGTTTTTGCTGCACATGGTCCGGATTATTGCCGGTACCTTGGTGGCGGTGGGGAAAGGCAAGTTCTCCCCAGGGGATATCCCCCGGATTATCGCTTCCCGGGACCGCACAAAGGCTGGGATGACGGCACCGCCGCAAGGTTTGTGCTTGATGAAAGTTTGGTATTAGCGCCTTGACTTTCCTCACGTTGTCACCTAAAATGTTAGAGTGAGTTTTTTTGCCGGGAGGTACTGTTGTTCCCCTATCCCCGGCAGGGTAGCAATCAACCCAAGGAGGTAACTCATGCGTACATTCATGGCCAAGGCTGATGATATAAAACGCAAGTGGTTCATTATTGATGCCGCCGGGAAACCGTTGGGCCGGGTGGCTACGGAAGCAGCCCACCTGTTGCGGGGTAAGCATAAGCCGATTTTTACCCCCCATGTGGATACTGGTGACCATATTATTATCATCAACGCCGGCAGTGTCGTATTGACCGGCGATAAAGCCAACAAGAAGATGTATTTTCGCCATTCCGGTTATCCGGGTGGGGAGACATTGATTAATTACGGCACTTTGCTAAAGAACAAACCGGAGCGGATGATGGAAAAAGCCGTCCGGGGCATGCTGCCCAAGAACAGGCTCGGGGAGCAAATGTACCGGAAACTTAAAGTTTACCGGGGCAACGAGCACCCCCATCAGGCGCAAAAACCGGAAGTTTGGCAGTTTGGTGAATAGAAGGGAGGTTAAGACCGCCCCATGGCACAAGTCCAATACTTGGGAACTGGCCGGCGGAAAAAATCCGTAGCCCGCGTTCGTTTAGTACCGGGGGAAGGCAAGTTCCTGATTAATAGCCGTTCATTAATGGAATACTTCGGCAAACGGACATTGGAAATGATCATCCGCCAGCCGTTGCAATTGACCCAAACTGAGGGCCGTTTCGATGTATTATGCAATGTACATGGCGGGGGCACCACCGGACAGGCTGGTGCTGTCCGATTGGGCATCGCCCGGGCCTTATTGAAAGCGGACGAAAGTCTGCGTCCGGCTTTGAAACGAGCTGGTTTTCTGACGCGTGATCCGCGGGCCAAGGAAAGGAAAAAATACGGCCTTAAAGCGGCTCGCCGCGCACCACAGTTTTCCAAACGGTAAATGTGATCAAGATTGCCCAGTTTATGTCTGGACAGAGATTTGGCGAACCCTTATGCTTAAAAAGAGGGTTCGCTGTTTGTTTTTTAAAGCGGGTGCCGGCCCATATCCTACGTAGTTTTGCATATTTGGGGGCGGTAACATGTCAACAGTAAGGGAATATGCCTTGAATTTTGCTCATGCCCGGCAGGCCATTTCCGTTTTCGCCCTGGTGATCCAAAGTCAACATAGCGGCGACCCATTTTTTAGTTATTGCGGGAAGAACCGGTTAGCCGGCTGTTATGGTTTGTGGAACCATAACAGCCGGCTGTTTTTTTACCCTAGAAAGAGGAAGGCTGGAGTATTGGGGAAATTGGCAAAAAGACAGAAAGGGGAGTCAAAAAGTGAGGTTTACCATTGGGAAGAGAATGGGTTTGGGGTTCGGTGGGGTGATTTTGTTGCTGGGTGTGATGGCAATCGTCAGTGTGGTTAATTTTCAGTCCGCCAAAGACGGTTTAAACCAGGTCGAAACCACCTGTTTACCCCGTTACATTCAAGCCGAAAGTGTTGTAACTAATGCGTGGATCCAGAGTGCCAGTATCCGGGGTTATCTTTTAACCGGGGAAGAACAGTATGTTGCGGATTTTCAAAAGGCTTTTCAGGATACCGATAAAGATGTTCAGGACCTGATCGACACAGCTATGACCGAACGGGGTCGCAGTTTGGCCTTACAGGTTCGCCAGAATGCCACGGATTACCAGGGAATCTTACAGGCTAAAGTTCTTCCCCTGGTAAAGCAGGGTGATCGGGTGGCAGCAGTTGAAGTGAACCAAAAAGAGGTTGTTCCTTTGGTGCAGCAACTGATTGCCAATATTGAAGAGTACCGGGGGATTGTCGAAAACCAAATCACCCAGGAAACAAACAATGTCAGCACCAGTGCCGGTCAGGCGACGCTGACAGTGATCGTTTTAGCGGTTATCGCCCTGGTTGTGGCAATCATTGTTGCGGTTTTAATTTCCCGGGGAATTACCGTGCCTTTGGGCCGGGCAGTGGCTTATCTGGAGAAGGTGGCCGATGGCGACTTATCGCAGAACGTAGCCAAGCAGTTTCTTGTCCGCACTGACGAGATCGGCGCCTTGACCAAAGCCCTGGCGAAAATGACCGGTGACTTACGCCAGGTGATGAGCCAGATCGGGCAAAACGCTCAGGAAGTGGCGGCGGCGAGCCAGCAGCTTTCCGCTACCACCCAGACGATCTCCGCCGATATGGAGGAAGTTACCGCTTCCACCGAAGAGATTTCCGCCGGACTGGAAGAGGTATCAGCATCCACCGAAGAGCTGAACGCCTCCGCTGAAGAGGTAGCCGCATCCGTAGATACGCTGGCCAAAGATGCCGCCGAAGGCAGTAAAAAAACCCAGGAAATCAAGGAACGGGCGATTAAGGTCCAAAATGATGCGGTGGATGCCCGGGAACAGACCACCCAGTTGTATGAGGAAAAACAAGTCCGGGTTAAACAGGCGATCGAAGAGGCGAAAATTATTGAAGAAATATCAACCTTGGCCCAGACGATCGCGGTGATTGCCGACCAGACTAATCTGCTGGCTTTGAATGCGGCCATCGAAGCAGCCCGGGCCGGGGAGCAAGGGCGGGGATTTGCCGTGGTGGCCGACGAAGTCCGCAAGCTGGCGGAAAGCTCGGCCCAGACCGTGGGGGGAATTCAAGGCCTGACCAAGCAAGTCGAGGAATCCATCGGTAAACTGATCGCCAATGCGGATGAAATTTTACAGTTTATCAACAACCAGGTTTTACGGGATTATGATCTATTGGTCGGGGTGGGAAAAGAATATGAGGAAGAAGCCGGGACGTTTGCCGCTTTAGCCGAAAAGGTTCATACGATGAGCGACCAAATCCTCCAGGCGGTGAACGAAATGACCGGTGCCGTTACCCAGGTGGCAACGACGATGAACGAAAGTGCCGCCGGAGCCCAAGAAATTGCCAAAGGTGTTGACCATACCGGCCAGTCGGTCGTCCAGACGGCAGCCACAGCCAACCAACTTGCCCAAAATGCGGAAAAAATGAACAGCCTGGTCCAACAGTTTAAGCTGTAAGCCGCGACCAGACACGGGGACGTTTCGGCTGTCTTGCAGGTTGGGCCATTGCCCGACGCTCCCGGCCTGTGCGGGTGACAGGAGATCCGTCCCCATGACAGGGGACAGTTCTCCTGAACCCCCCCCTGGTTGGCTGTCAGATAATGGGATTGCTGTCATTCCGAACGTAGTGAAGAATCTTAAACGATCCGGATAAGATTCTTCGCTACGCTCTGAATGACATTCGCTACGCTCGGAATGACAGTTGTTCGGAAGGTGACGGGAGATCCGTCCCCGTGACACCCGGTTAAAAAATGCACCAGAATATGTATACCGGCGAAATCTTTGGGGAATATTGATTTGGGGAAGATAATTCTTCCTGAGGACCGATCCTGGCGCTTGCGTCAAAATCGGCTCCTCCATATTATATTATTTGGGCATGTTAGCACTAGCCGCCGACGAGTGCTAACAACAAGAAACATATTCGGAGGAGGGTTAACCTAGGATGAACATGAAGCCTTTGGCAGACCGGGTAA
>JAQWAU010000018.1:0-29828 GCA_028707535.1 Heliobacteriaceae bacterium
ACGGTGGCGGCAGGGCCTTCCTGGTTGGAACTGGTGCTGCCCGGCTGTGGGCAGCGGGCAGTGATCGGGGCCTTGGCTTATCCCTCCGAAGGGCGGCTGAAGGCGATGCTGGCCCCTGGATTGGATGTGTGTGAACAACAAGCTGGGTACAGTGAGCGGGTGGGGCAGATCCTGGCGGGTTTAGCGGCCCATTTTCGTCCGGATACGGTGAATCTGCTGGTCAGCCACCTGTATGTCCGGGGGGGACTAGCTTCCACGGCTGAGGCGGACAACCGGCAATTGGGGGCGGCTTATGCCGTGGACCCGGCCGTTTTTCCGGCCCGGACCCAGTATGTGGCTTTGGGCCACCTGCACCGGCCTCAGGTTGTGCAGGGGGCGGTCGTGCCGGTACGCTATGCCGGCTCCCCGTTGGTTTACAGTTTTGCGGAGGCCGGCCAGGCAAAATCCGTAGTCTTGGTGGAAGGAGAGCCGGGGAAACCGTTAAACGCCCGGGAAATCTATTTGTCTGCCGGGCGGCCATTGGTGACCTGGGAGGCTACCGGCGGGATTGACGAAGTTTGCCGGTGGCTGGCGGCTGGTAAAGACAATCAGGCATGGATCGATTTGTGCCTACACGTGACCGAGGCCCTTACCCCGGCGGAACTGGAAATGCTCAAAAATCAATACGACCGGTTTGTGCATATCCGGCCGGTTTTTCCCGGTCAGGAAGAACAAATGAAGGCCTGGGAAGAGTTGCGCTCCTTACCTTTGGAAGAACAGTTCGGGCGGTTTTACCGGCACCGGACCGGTGGGGCGGAGCCGGGAACAGAACTGGTTCGCTTGTTTATGGACTTGGTGCAGGCTGTTGACGGGGATGAAACGGTCGCTTTGCCGGAGAAAGGGGAATAATCGCTGATGAAACCATTATATTTGCGGATTGCCGGCTTGCATAGTTTCCGGGAACCGCAGGAGATTGATTTTACGGCCTTGACCCGGGCCGGGGTTTTCGGGATTTTCGGCAAAACCGGCAGTGGAAAATCGACGATTTTAGATGCGATTACCCTGGCTCTTTACGGCAAAGTGGTGCGGGCGGCCGGAGGGACTAAGGGGATTATCAACACCGGGGCGGAGCAACTGGCGGTTTCCTTCCGGTTTGAACTGGGCCGGCCCCAAGAACGCCGGCAGTATCAAGTGGAACGGACTTACCGCCGGGCGGCGGATACGGCTGTCCGGGCGGCGGCCCAGCGTTTGGCGCTGCTCCCGGCGGCAGGGGAACCGGAAGTTTTGGCCGATACGGTTACTGAGGTCAACAACCGGATTAAGCGGTTGCTGGGAATGCCGGCCGAGGACTTTGTCCGGGCCGTTGTCTTGCCGCAAGGGCGGTTTGCCGAGTTTTTAACCTTAACCGGCAGTGAACGCCGGGAAATGCTGCAGCGGCTTTTTGCCTTGGAACAGTACGGGAGTTTACTGACGGAAAAGGTCAAACGCCGGTGGGACCGGTTGAACGTGGAAAGTCAAAATATTACCGGGGAACTGGCCGGGCTGGGGGATGCCTCGCCGGCAGCGATCCGGCAGGCGCAAAACGACCTGGTCAAGATGACGGGAAGGGCGGCAAAGGCGGCGGCAGCCTTAAAGCAGACCGGGGATTTGGTGCGGGAGCTGGAACAGGTCGATGACCTGCAGGCAAGGGTAGCCAAGCATGATCAGGAATTAGCCGCGCTCCAGGCAAAAACAGGGCTGGTCCAAGCCCGGCGGGAAAACCTGGAACGCAGTAACCAGGCAGAACAGGTTTTCCCCTTGATTCAGGAGGCGGCCAGCCGGGCAGCAGCGGCCGAAGCAAGCCGGCAGGCTAAGGAAGCAGCGGCCCTGGCCGGTCAGGCCGGGGAACAGCAGGTAGTAAGGACGGAAAAAGCCTGGACGGAGGCGGAGCAGACGAGTTTCCTGGAGAAGCCTCGCTTGCTGGCCCGGCATCAGGAACTGGAAGGGGCCCGGAATTTGGCCCTGGCGGTCACCCAACTGGCCGGAGATTTGGCCGAAATGCGGGATAGACAAGCCCGGCTCGCGCTGACGGTAAAACAGCGGGAGGCGGCCAGGGAACAAGCGCAGGCCCGCCATACGGAGCTGGCGGTTTTAACCGGGGAGGCGTCAGCCCAACTGGAGCAAAACACGGTTGACCCCGGCTACCGGCAAAAGGTAGCGCTTGCCCAGCAGGCAGGAGCGGTTTTAACGCGGGAAAAGGCAGCCATGGTCCAGGCGGAAGAGGAACTGGCGGCCTTAATCCGGGAATACGCGGCGGCTGAGGCGGTTTGCCGGCGACAGGCGCAAACGGTGGCGGAATTGACCGGCCGGTGCCGGGAGTTGGCTGCGGCCGAAAAAGCGGCCGCCCTGGCCCCGCCGGCTGATCCGGAACAATTAGCCGGCCGGGAGCGGGAGCTGATCACGAGAAGGAACCTGTTGACCGGCCTGGGTGAACAGGAAGCGGAGCAGGTTAGGGTGTTACGGGAACAAAAACAGCTAACCCGGGAATTAGCCGCCGCCGAAGCGGAGTTAACCACCATCGGGCAAACAACCGAAAGGTTGCAAAGACTGTATGAGGAGCAGCTGAACCGGGTGCTGGCGGATAAACCGGCGATGGCGGCCACCTTGGCGGCCGGTCTCCAGCCTGGGCAGCCATGTCTGGTCTGTGGTGCCCGGGAACACCCGGCACCCGCCGGCCCGGCGGTCGGGGATCCGGACCGGCCGGCAGCCGCAGAATTGGCCCGGGCCTTGACCGGTACATGGGAAGCCTGGCAGGAAGCCGGTGCGGAGTTTAGCCAAAGGCAGAACCGGGTGGCGATACTCCAATCCCAAACGGACTACCTGGCGGAACAGGCCGGGCGGCTGGCGGACCGCATTCAGGCTTTGCGGACACAGGCCCGGACCTGGTGGCCGGAAATACCGGTACCGGCAATTGACCAGCCGGTAGCGGACCGGTACCAGCCGGTTTTGGCTGCCGATCAAGCGGCGTTGGCTGCCGACCGGGCCGGGTTGAAAGCCTGGGAGAAAGCCCGGCGGGAGGCCGCCGAATATGGGGAAGATTTGCGCCGGGAGGAAGCCGAGGCGATGCGGGTTGCCGCCGGGGCGACGGCTGCCCGGAAGGCGGCCGAACGGGCGTTGGATCGGGGTAAAGCCGTTTTAACGGCAAAGCAGGAGCAGGTCCGGAAAGCGGTCACGGTTTTCGGGGAAAGGCTGGCCGGCCTGCCGGTGACGGTAGCCGCGCCGGAAAAGGAAGGACCGGCAGTGGTCAATCAGCTGGTGACGACCATCGAAGAGCAAGACCGGGCAGCTGCTGCCGGGCGGGAACTGGTAGGCAAATACCGGCGGGAACAGGAAAAAATAACGGCAGCCTTAAATGACCTGACCTTGGCGGCGCAAAACGACCGGGAGGCCTTGAACCGGCTGACGGTGCAAATAACGGAACGGGAAAAGGTCTGGCGGGAAAAACAAACGGAATTGACGGCCATCACCGGCGAAAAACCCTTGGACAGCCTCTTGGCGGCGGTTGACCGGCAGTTGACGGCTTTGGATACGGCGGTGGCCGGGGCCAAGGAGCGGTTTGCGGCAGCTCAGGAAGCTTACCAACAGGCCAAGGAAAAAAACCACCGGGAAGATGAGCGGTGGCAGGCATTGACGAAACAGGGGCAGGATAGTCAGACGCAACTGGAGACCGCTTTAGCTAAAACCGTGTTTTCCACTGTAGAGGAAGCTGCCCTGGCCTGCTTGTCCCCGGAGGAAAAGGCGGGTTTGAAGGCGGAAGTTGCGGCTTGGGAACAAGCGGTTGAACGTCTGAAAACAGAACGGGCCCAGTTGGCGGCGATGCTGGGTGACCGCCGGGTTACCGCGGCGGAATTGGCCGGCCGGCGGCAAGCCTTGGTGCTGGCCGGGGAGCAGGCTGAAGAAGCGGCCCGGGCGCTGGGAGCGGCGGAAAGGGTGTTGGCGGAATTACAGGCCAAAGGGGAGCGGTGGGCGGCACTGACCGCCCGGCAAGCAGAACTGACCCGGGAGCTGGACCGGCTGAAACAGCTCCGTGAGGTACTCCGGGGCAACCATTTTGTTGATTTTTTAGCCCAGGAACAGATGGACTTGATCACCCGGCAGGCTTCCCAACAACTTAAGGAGATCACCGGCAATCGTTATGCTTTGGAAACCGGTGCGGATGGGGGCTTCATCATCCGGGATGATGCCAACGGCGGGGTACGCCGTCCGGTGGCGACTCTCTCCGGCGGGGAGACTTTTCAGACCTCGCTGGCCTTGGCTTTGGCCTTGTCGGCCCAGATTCAACTCCACGGCCGGCATCCGCTGGAGTTTTTCTTCCTGGATGAAGGGTTCGGTTCCCTGGACCCGGAAGCGTTAGATGTGGTGATGGCTGCTCTGGAGGCGATTCCTGTCGGGCGGCGGTCCATCGGGGTGATCAGCCATGTACCGGAAATGCAGCAGCGGATTCTTCACCGGCTGGTGGTAGAACCGGCCCAACCTTTCCGGCACGGCAGCCGGGTTCGCCTGGAAATCGGTTAACGGGAAAAGCAGGGATTTTGCCCGGTAATGTAAAAAGTAAGTCGGTAAAACTTAGAGATGGGTGGGTCGTGATGAAAACATTGATGTTCCGCCGGGAAGGGCAACTGGTTTTAGGGTTGCTGACCACCGGCGGAGTGCTTGATGTAGCGAGGGCGGCAGCCGAAGTTCCAGATCCGGGGCCGGTGCCGGTTACCTTTGCCCAGCTGTTGGCTACGGGTGAAGCCGGCCGGGAGGCCTTGGCCTGCTTGGCGGACCGGGCGGCGGTGGTGTGTCCGGCCCTGTTTTTTCCGGAGGAAGGCTTGGCCTTCGGCCCTTGCGTTCCGGATTGTCAAAAGATTATCAGTGTCGGGCTGAACTACCGGCAGCATGCCCAGGAAACCAAGGCCAAGGAACTGCCCCGGGAACCGATATTATTCGGTAAGTTTGCCCATACCCTGGCCGGACACCGGGAGGAGATTGTCATTCCGGAGCCGACCAGCCGGGTGGACTATGAAGCTGAGTTAGCCATCGTGATCGGCCGCCAGGCGAAAAACATCCCCCGGGAGCAGGCTTTAGCTTATGTTTACGGCTACTGTAACGCTAATGATGTTTCCGCCCGGGACCTGCAGCTGAAGACTACCCAGTGGATGCTGGGCAAAAACTGTGACGGTTTTTGTCCGGTGGGGCCTTATTTGGTGAGTAAAGATGAGGTTGGGGATCCCAACCAATTAACCATCCGGTGTTTCGTTAACGGGGAAGTACGGCAAGACTCCCATACCTCGGACATGATCTTTTCCTGTGCGGAAATTGTGTCCTATACATCGGCCCACATGACCCTTTATCCGGGGGATATCATTATTACCGGGACCCCGGCCGGAGTAATTCTGGGCCAGCCGAAAGGGCAGCGGGTGTGGCTGCAGGCTGGTGACGAAGTGACCGTGGAAATCGAAAAGCTGGGCCGGTTGACCAACACGATGCGTCAGGCCGGCAGGAGATGAAATAGCGTATATTTTGCCGAGTTTGACGGCCCCAGGAACCGGCGGTGCATTCTGCAGGTACAGGGAGAAATTGGCTGAAATGCGGCTGGTTTGCTTTTGCCCTGACATCCGGTAAAATAGAGGAGGTACTCCTGCCCCTACAGGAAAAGCCTAAACCATACGGAAGCTGGTCTTAACAGTGAAGTACATTGAACAGGGCACCCGGGAATTTCGCCGGGCGAACCTGGCTTTATTTTTTGGCGCCTTTGTTACATACGCGATCCTCTACTGTCCCCAGCCGTTAATGCCGGTATTTTCCCACGAGTTCGGGGTTTCCCCGCCGGTAGCCAGTCTCGCCTTGTCCCTGACTACAGCCGTTTTGGCTGTCAGCATGTTGGTCACCGGCTCGGTGTCCGAGGTCTGGGGACGCAAGCCAATCATGGTGGTTGCCTTGTTCTTGTCTTCGGTGCTCGTTATTGGTACTGCCTGCAGCCCCTCTTTTGGGGTGCTGCTTTTTTGGCGGGTTTTGCAGGGATTAGTGTTGGCCGGTTTACCCGCCATTGCGATGGCTTACCTGAGTGAAGAAATTCACCCCCATTACCTGGGTTTGGCGATAGGGATGTATATCAGCGGAAACTCCATTGGGGGGATGGCGGGACGGATTATCATCGGGACCGTGACAGATTACTTTTCCTGGCGGCTTGCCTTGGTGGTGGTGGGGGTGTGCGGTCTGGCCGCCAGCTTTTTTTTCTGGCGGTGTTTGCCTCCGTCCCGGCATTTTAGGCCCCGCCGGTTGCGGGTTCAGGCCTTGGTACATTCTTTGTGGCAGCATGTGCGGAACCGTTCCTTGCTCCGGGTTTACCTGACCGGGTTTTTGTTGATGGGCAGTTTTGTTACTTTATTTAATTATATTACTTACGTACTGGTTGCTCCTCCTTTTAATTTGAGCCAGACTTTTGTCGGCTGGTTGTTTATCATTTACCTGGTAGGGACCTTCAGTTCGACCTGGATGGGTCAATTGGAGGCCAGGCACCACCGGCGCCGGGTGCTTTGGTCCGGGGTGGCGATTATGTTGGCGGGGGCCTTGATCACCCTGGATGGTCACCTTTTGATCAAGCTTTTCGGGGTTGCGGTCTTTACTTTTGGTTTTTTCGGCGCCCATTCGATTGCCAGCAGCTGGGTAGTGTTGCTAGCTACACACGATAAGGCCCAGGCTTCCGCCTTGTACTTGTTTTTCTATTACCTTGGTTCCAGTATTGCCGGCACTTTAGGCGGGGTGTTTTGGACCAGTTTCGGCTGGTTGGGGGTTATCGGCATGATCAGTTTGTTTCTGGTGGGGCTTTTCGGGATTACGGCCGGTTTGGCCGATCCGGGCCGGCAGCCGGCTGGGCCGGTGGCCTCACGTTTGTCACCACCGGCCGAACGTTCGGTTTGACTTTGTTTTAGGAGGTGCCCTTTAATGTACGAAGCGGTGCTGCCCGATTTTTTCCGGCTCTTAGTTCCCCTGCCGGGAAATCCCTTGCAGGCGATTAATGCTTATTTGGTCAAAGGTCCGGAACGGAATTTGCTCATTGATACGGGGATGAACCGCCCGGAGTGCCTGACTGCTTTACAGGACTCTTTGGCCGGGCTGGGGGCGGATCTCAACCGGACTGATTTTTTCCTGACCCATTTGCATGCCGACCACTCCGGCTTGATTGGCACCTTGGCTCCGCCGACGGCCAAGGTATACTGCAGCCAAACCGATGCCGCGGGGATCGGCGAAATGGTCGGTGAAAGCCTTTGGGATAAACTGGCGTTTTATGCCGGGCGCAACGGTTTTCCTACCACGGACTTGGCTGTGGCATTACACAAACACCCGGGGAGAAAATTTGGCCCGCAAGGGGATTTCAACTTTACGTTGGTCCAGGATGGCGATCTGGTGAGCTGTGGTAACTATATTTTCCGGTGTATCGCTACTCCCGGCCATACCGGGGGACATATGTGCCTTTACGAACCCCGGAAGAAACTGCTGGTTTCCGGGGACCATCTCCTCCAGGATATCACCCCGAATATCGCGGCCTGGTCGGATGGCCATGACCCGTTGCATGAATATATTGCCAGTCTGAACAAGGTTGCCGGCCTGGAGATTGAACTGGTATTGCCTGGTCACCGCCGCGTGTTTTCCGGCCCCCGGGAAAGGATCCGGGAACTGAAGGAACACCACCGGGCCCGGAATGCCGAGGTTTTGCGCATTTTAACCGGTGGTCCCCAGAGTGCTTACCAGGTGGCGACCCGGATGACCTGGGATTTAACCTATGAAAAGTGGGAGCAGTTCCCGATGCCCCAGAAGTGGTTCGCCTTTTCCGAAGCGGGGGCACACTTAAACTATCTAGCGATGGAAGGCCTGATCAGCCGGGAAATGGTCGATGGGGAGTATCTCTTTTCCTTGCCGAAAAGAAAAACCCGGCGGCAGCGGGGTTGAAAAAGCCTATCGGCTAGATTATACTTTTAATTGGTAACATAGTTGAATAATGGTCAGGGGTGCCGCAAGGCTGAGAGGAGTAATCCAACCCTTACAACCTGATCCGGGTAATGCCGGCGTAGGGAGGCGAATGAACATAAACAGGCTTGCTTTTCTACAAGCCTGTTTTCTTTGTTTAAAAACTGAATTGTTTGGAAATTGTGTGGGGGTACGTCCCCACGACAATTTCCAAACAATTCGCGGGGGGAAAGGAAGGGGGTGAAGATATGGTGGTGTCGGTAAACGGCCGGCCGGTCGATGTAGAATCGGGCTGCCTTTTGCACGATTTTTTAACCGGCCAAAAGGTGGACCCGGACCGGGTTGTCGTCGAGCACAACCAAAGGATTGTGCCCCAAAGCGAGTGGGCCGGGATTATCCTGCAAGCCGGGGATGTTCTGGAAATAGTGGCTTTTGTCGGAGGGGGTTAAGTTATGGCAAGTGATCAGCTGGTAATCGGCGGCCGGGAGTTGACCTGCCGCCTGTTTGTGGGTACCGGAAAGTATGCTTCTAATGAACAGATGGGGGAGGTTTTACGCTGGTCGGGGGCCCAGGTGGTAACGGTGGCTTTGCGGCGCATTGACCTGCAGGCTAAGCAGGATGATATTTTAAGGCGAATTCCTCCCGGGGTGCAGCTGCTGCCCAATACCGCTGGCGCCCGAAATGCCGCCGAGGCGGTGCGGATTGCCCGCCTGGCCCGGGCAGCGGGTTGTGGGAATTGGGTTAAGATTGAAGTGATCGCCGACAACAAGTACTTGTTGCCTGACGGGTATGAAACGGTGAAAGCGACGGCTACCCTGGCTGCCGAGGGTTTCGTGGTTTTGCCTTACATCAGTCCGGACCTGATGGTGGCCCGGGAGCTGGTTGCCGCCGGGGCGGCGGCAGTGATGCCTTTAGGGGCGCCGATCGGCAGCAACCGGGGGCTAAAAACTAAAGAGTTGCTCCGGATTTTGATCGCCGAGATTCCCCTGCCGGTGATCGTGGATGCCGGTTTGGGCAAGCCTTCCCACGCCTGTGAAGCAATGGAAATGGGGGCGGCGGCCTGCCTGGTCAATACGGCGATCGCCGGTGCCGGTGACCCGGTGGGGATGGCCGGGGCATTTGCAGCGGCGGTGCAGGCCGGCCGGCAGGCTTATTTAGCCGGCCCTGACCGGGAAAGCGAGTTGGCCCGGGCATCGTCGCCATTGACGGGGTTTTTGTTTTCCTGACCCGGGTAGGTAATGTACTGTGGGGTGATTAGGTGAGTTTTTATGTAGAACACCAAAAGTACCGGGACTTTGATTGGGCAGGTTATTTTAGGGCCGTAACCCCTGAACAAGTCGAAAAGATTATCCGGGGCGATAAGCTAGGGCTTTTGGACTTTTTGGCCTTATTGGCCCCAGCGGCGGAAAAACACCTGGAGGCCATGGCCGTCAAGGCCCACCGTCTAACCATGCAACATTTCGGCCGGACGGTTACGCTCTATGCTCCTTTGTACTTGTCCAATTACTGTATCAACCGGTGTCTGTATTGCGGGTTCAGCTCCCGGAATACTTTGCCGCGCAAGCAACTCAGCCCGGCCGAGGTGGCCCGGGAAGCCGCCATTATCCGGTCCGGCGGGATTCAACAGGTGTTGATCTTGACCGGGGATGCCCCGGCGGTAGCGACGGTGGAGTATATCGCTGCTTGCCTCCAGGTGCTGAAGCGGTATTTTCCCTCGATCGGAATGGAGGTCTATGCCTTGTCCACCGGCGGATACTCCCGCCTGGAGGCTGCCGGGGTTGACGCTTTGACGATTTATCAGGAAACATATAACGAAGAACTTTATGCCGGATTGCACCCGCAAGGGCCAAAGCGTGACTTTAGGTTCCGGCTGGCGGCCCCGGAACGCGCCGGGGAGGCCGGCCTGCGGGCGATTAATATCGGGGCTTTGTTGGGCCTGGATGACTGGCGGCGGGATGCTTTTTTTACCGGGTTGCATGCTGATTACCTCCAGCGGCGTTATCCGGCGGTGGAAGTCAGCATTTCCCTGCCCCGGATCCAGCCGCAAGCGGGGGGGTTCGAGCCTGCTTTTCCGGTTGCCGACCGGCACCTGGTCCAGTATTTGACTGCATTTCGCCTGTTCATGCCCCGGGCAGGGATTACCATTTCCACCCGGGAAAATGCTAATCTCCGGGACCACCTCGTAAGACTGGGGGTGACCCGGCTTTCGGCCGGTTCTTGTACGGTAGTGGGCGGTTATGGCGACCAAACCGAAACTGCCGGCCAGTTCGCTATTGCCGATCACCGGGATGTCGCGGCAGTGGCCGCGGCGGTGGCGGCCTTGGGCTACCAGCCGGTGTTTCAGGACTGGCACCGGCTTGACGGTCCGGCTGGGGAGATGAACAGAAAATGACTAGGCTGCAAGTGAAGGCCCTCTTCCGGGGGAAGGGCTTGTACGGGATAACGGCGGAAGCATATTCCCGGGGCCGCCGGAACCCGGAGGTGGTCCGGCAGTTAATCGCGGCCGGGGTCAAGATTATCCAGTACCGGGAAAAAGAAAAGAGCAAACGGGAAAAGTACCGGGAATGCTTGCAGCTCCGGGAGATTACCCGCCGGGCCGGGGTTGCCCTGGTGGTAAACGATGACCTTGACCTTGCCCTGTTGGTGGGGGCGGACGGGTTGCACCTTGGTCAGGAGGATCTGCCGGTTGCCCAGGCCAGGGAACTGGGCGGCCCGGACCTGATCATTGGGGTATCCACCCATTCGCCGGTCCAGGCCCGGGCGGCTGTAGCGGCCGGGGCGGACTACATCGGTGTCGGTCCTTTGTTCGCGACCAAGACGAAAAAGGATGTCTGTGCCCCTGTGGGTTTGGAATACCTGGATTATGTGGTTGCAAATATTGCGTTACCCTTTGTGGCGATCGGGGGGATTAAGGAGCATAACCTGGCCGGTGTAGTCAACCGGGGCGCTTGCTGGGTGGCGATGGTGACCGATATTGTCGGGGCCGTGGACATACCCGAAAAGATTTCCCGGGTGCGGCGGATTTTGGTGGCCGAATAGGGGTGTGGCCAAAGCCCGCGGCACATAATTTTATTGAATAACGCCTGATTACACAGGTAACAAAAGAGGAAAATGTCCAACCTGGCACGAATTAAACAAATACTTAAAATTTCTTGACATAATGCTTGGGGAGGGATGGACGGTGCGGGTTGGGATTCCCCAAACCCTAACTTATTTTGAATTTTACCCACTATACTGTACTTTTTTCCGGGAACTGGGCTTTGAAGTCGTCACTTCGGGGGAGACCACCAAACCGGTAATGGATCAAGGCATTTTATATACGGTGACCGATAGTTGTATTCCCATCAAGTTGATGCATGGCCATGTTGCGGAGTTGGCTAAGACCTGTGATGCCATCTTTGTTCCCCGGTTTGTTCGGATCACCGGGGAAGAATTTGAAACTTTTTGTCCTAAGTTTCTCGGGTTGCCGGATATGCTTAATGCATCGATTCCCAAGTTGCCTTTGTTGATTTCGCCGAAGGTGGACCTCTACCGGTGGCCACGTTTGGGGCTACTGAAACTGGCGCAAGCAGTTGGCGACCAGTTGGGTAAAAAGGGTTTGGGTGTTTACCGGGCTTTGGTTAAGGCCTTGCGTGTCCAGACGGAATTCCGGCGGTTGGTGTCACAAGGGCTGTTGCCACCGGAGGCGATAGCTGTGGTGAACAAATACTGGCAGGAAGGAGATTCCTTGGTCTCCCCGGTGGAGGCGGAAATGGTTCGTCCCGAAGCTAAAATCAGGGGTGTTGAAGCCCACCCGATTACCTTAGGGGTCGTGGGCTTTCCGTATACACTATATGACAACTTTATCAATTCCAGCCTGCTAAACAAGCTGTGTTCTTTAGGGGTTAAGACTTATACCCCGGAAATGGTGTCACCGGCCAAGTTAGCCGAACAGGCCAAAGGATTACCGAAACCGATGTTTTGGTATTTTTCCAACCGGGTTTACCGGGCGGCCCGTTATTTGCTGGTGAACAAAAAAATTGACGGCTTAATTCACGTGACGGCTTTTGGGTGCGGACCAGATGCCATGGCGGACAAGTTGATCGAGTTGGAGGCTAAACAGCACGGGTTTCCCTTCATGAGTCTCTGTATTGATGAACATACGGGTGAGGCGGGATTGAACACGCGTTTGGAGGCCTTCGTGGATATGCTGCAACTACGAAAGGGGGAACAGAGTGAACATAACCTTTCCGCGCATGGGCAATTCGTATAACGCTTTTGCCCACTTCATCAACCGGTTGGGACACAAGGCGGTGGTTCCCCCACCGTTGAGCGACCGTACCTTGTCCCTGGGGGTCAAGCATGCCCCTGAGTTTGCTTGTATTCCATTTAAGATTATCCTCGGCAGTTATTTAGAGGCAATCGAACAAGGAGCAGACATCATTATTACTTCCGGGGGTTCCGGGCCTTGCCGGGCCGGTTTTTACGGCATTTTGCACGAACGGATTTTGCGTAGTTTGGGTTATGACATTGAAGTTGTAGTTTTTGATTCAATTTACCAACGCCCAAAGGATTTTTTTGCCAAAGCAAACCGTTTTCGGCGGGCGGCCGGGGTTTCTTGGCCCCGGTTTTTCTATCTGATTTGGGAAGCATGGGAAATGGTTAAGGCCCTGGATGAGCTGGAACGGCTTAGTCTTGATGTCCGGCCCCGGGAAAAGAGTGTTGGGGCAACTACCAGGGCACTGGACCAAGCGTATGAAATTATGGCCCAAGCGGAAACCAACGTCGATATTCAGGCCGCCCGGGACAAAGGCTTGGCGCTTTTGCGGGGGGTGCCGCTGCAAAACAAGGAATACCTGCTGAAAATCGGCATTGTTGGTGAAATTTATGTGTTAATCGAGCCTTTTGCCAATCTGAATATTCAGGAAATGCTAGGCAACCTGGGGGTATTTTGTGACCGGGCGATCTATTTGAGCGGCTGGACCAAAGAAAACACGGTTGCTGACCATGACGCGGCACTCCGCCGTACCGCCAGCCCGTACGTTAACCAAATGATCGGCGGGCACGGCCTGGAGAATGTTGCCTATGCGATCAGGTACCAACAGCAGGGGTTTGACGGGGTGGTGCATTTGGCTCCTTTTGCCTGTATACCCGAAATTGTAGTCAAGAGTGTTTTCCCCCGGGTTACCCACGAGTTGGATTTTCCTGTTCTGGATGTTTTTTTGGATGAACTCACCGGCAAAGCTGGTTTACAAACCCGTTTAGAAGCTTTTGTGGATATGTTGGCCTTTAAGCGTGGCAAATATCAGCTAGGTGGTGTCTACACATGAGTCAAATTGCCTTAGCGGCCAATCTTGCCGCCGATGCGGGGCACCAACCGGTCGCCGAACCGGTCTTTTTAGGGATTGATGTCGGTTCGGTCAGTACGAACCTGGTTTTAATCAATGGTGCGGGTAAGGTGTTGCATACCCAGTACCTCCGTACCTACGGGCGGCCGGTTGAAGTTGTCCAAAAAGGGCTGACCGCTTTAACCGGGGTTTTGGACGACCAGGTGGTTGCCGGCGTCGGCACCACGGGCAGTGCCCGGCACATTACCGGTCACATGGTCCGGGCCGATGTGATCAAAAACGAAATCACCGCCCACGCGGTGGCGGTGGCCGAGCTGGCACCGGATGCGCGGACGATTATCGAAATCGGTGGCCAGGATTCCAAGTTGATTATTCTGCGTAACGGGGTGGTTACGGACTTTGCCATGAACACGGTCTGTGCTGCCGGAACGGGGTCTTTTCTTGACCAGCAAGCTTTCCGGTTAGGGGTGCCGATTGAAGAATTCGGCGGCTTGGCCCTCCGGGCGAAAAACCGGGTCCGGATTGCCGGCCGGTGTGCCGTGTTTGCCGAGTCTGACATGGTGCACAAGCAACAATTGGGGCATTCGTTGGAAGATATCGTTGCCGGGCTTTGTGATGCCTTGGTTCGGAACTACATCAACAATATCGCCAAAGGGAAAGAAATCCTGGGTCCGGTGGTTTTTCAGGGCGGTGTGGCCGCCAACACCGGGATCCGGCGGGCTTTCGAGGAAGCCTTACAACTAGAAGTAATTGTACCGCCGCATTTTGACGTGATGGGGGCCTACGGGGCTGCCCTGCTGGCCCGGGTAATCACGGGCGAAGGGCGCCGGAAAACCCGGTTTAAGGGCTTACAGATTGTCAAGAGTGAGTTTAAGAGCACCAGCCAGGAATGTAAAGGATGTCCCAACCTTTGCGAAATCGTTAACTTTTCGGAAGATGGCCGGGTAATTGCCCGCTGGGGGGACCGTTGCGGGAAATGGCAGGCGATTACCGGGTAAAAAATAAGGTCTAAAGAGGAAGCCCTGGTTCACTAAGCATGTGAAACAGGGCTTTTGATTTCCGGGGGATACTCTTGATCTTGTTGCTCGATCCGGTTATGTACTTTTTCCCAAACCCAGTTGATGATCAATACATCGTCAATATAGCCGATGGCGCCTAAGAAATCCGGAATTAGATCACAGGGGGAGATAAAGTACAGCAAGGCGCCACTGATCCAGGAAAGATAGGGTGTTGCCCATTGGTAATCATGCCACAGGCATTTTAATTCCTCAATCCTGCCTAAGTCCGGCAGGACTTGCCGCGATTTAGTTATGTAAGCGTCAAGTTCCTGTTTGATCAGCCGCTGGCCTTCCTTGGTATCCCCAAAAGCCCGGTATTTCGGCAGTTCAAGCAGCAAACGGTCAAGTAAAAGGCCGGTTGCCTGGTCGATCGGTTCGGATTCGGGTTCCGGACTGTTTATGCCGGCCTTTGCCAACAAGGTGGGCAACGGACAACCTAAGACCGGGGCTAAGGTGCGCAGGAGCCGGGCTGAAGGCCGGCGCTTTCCCCGGATCACCCGGGACAAAGTCGAGGGGCTTACCCCGGCTAACCGGGCGGTTTCCCGGAGGGTGTAACCACATTCATTTATTTTGGCGTCGAGGAACGGGCCGATGTTCGGATTTGCCACACGAATCGTCTCCTAATGCAATCAATATGGAGGGCAGCAAAGGCATAGTAAACATAATTGGCAAAATTATGTGACAATTATCATCAATCCATATGTTATCGTACTAACCTAAATAAATCAATAAAACCAGGGAATGCTTTGGCTTTGGGCCGGAAACAAAAATAGAGCTACTATTCACAAGCTTTTGGCTATGATATAATTTTGTTGACAATTGTTGTCCAGAGCCAATTTAGATCATAATTTCAATCGTTCAAATAATTATTTAAAATTAGGGGGTGGTTTTTTCCGCGGAAAATAGGGTGTGTCCAAGAAGATATGGCATTTATAACCCTTGAGGAGGTAGGAACTTGTGGTAGCGTGTGGGTGCAAATGTGAAACAACGGAGCAAGCACAATTGATTGAACAGCTGGACCGGATTATCGATGAGTACCGGGGGCAGCCCAGGGGATTAATCCAGGTGCTGCACAAGGCCCAGGAATTAGTCGGTTATTGCCCGAAATGGGTCCAGGTCCGGGTTGCGGAAGGATTGGGCGTATCTTTGCAGGAAGTTTACGGTGTAGTTACTTTCTACGCCTTGTTTTCCTTAATCCCTAAAGGCCGGCATAAGATCAGCGTTTGTGCCGGGACTGCCTGTTACGTCAAAGGGACTAAAATGGTAGTAAAGGCAATTCGGCAACATTTGGGAATTAAACCCGGCCAAACAACGGAAGACAGCCGTTTCTCCCTGGAGACTGTCCGTTGCATTGGCGCCTGTGGTTTGGCGCCGGCAATGATTATTGGCAAAGATGTCCACGGTCGCTTAGAGCCGGAACAAATCCCGGAAATTCTGGAACAGTACCAGTAAATCTTTAGCGAAGCCGGGGATTTTTTTGGCCGGAGGATTTTAACGGAGGTGTAGAAGGTTGAAGTCTTTGGCACAACTGGAACAGCTAAAAAAAGAGATGCGGGAAGTGCTGAAAATCCGGGACGGGGTCGCTTCCGGACCGTGGAACTACCACGTGATGGTTTGCGGTGGCGCCGGCTGCATTTCTTCGAATTGCCGGGATATAGTGACTGCCCTTAAGGCGGAGCTGGCGGCTAAAGGACTGGAAAAAGAAGTAAAGGTTGTTTTGACCGGTTGTATGGGTCCTTGCGATATGGGGCCGGTAATGATTGTTTATCCCGAAGGCACGTTTTACCGGCGGGTTAAACCTAAGGATGCCGCCACGATCGTCGAAGAGCACCTGGCAAACGGTACACCGGTGCGGCGGTTGCTTTACCGGGCGCCCGGGTCGACCGAACCAATCCCAAAATACAGTGACATCGACTTTTTCAAAAAGCAGCACAAGGTTGTGCTACGGAACATGCTTTATATCGATCCTCTTTTAATTGAAGATTATATTAGCCGGGACGGCTATGGGGCTTTAGGCAAAGCCCTCACCCAGATGAAGCCGGAAGAGGTTATTGCGACGGTCAAAGCGGCCGGACTCCGGGGCCGGGGTGGCGCCGGTTTTCCCAGCGGGATGAAGTGGGAATTTACCGCTAAGGCCACCGGTTCTCCGAAGTATGTCGTCTGCAATGCGGATGAAGGGGACCCGGGAGCGTTTATGGACCGGTCGGTGCTGGAGGGTGACCCCCACAGCATCATTGAAGGGATGACCATCTGTGGTTACGCGATTGGCGCCGAGCGGGGCTATGTCTATATCCGGGCGGAATACCCGTTGGCGATCGAACGCTTGGAGGCGGCGATTGCCCGGGCGCGGGAATTCGGCTTTTTGGGCCAGGATATTTTCGGGACCGGCTTTAACTTTGACATCGAGATCCGGATTGGCGCCGGGGCTTTTGTCTGCGGGGAAGAAACGGCCTTGCTGACTTCCATCGAAGGCCGCCGGGGTGAACCGCGGCCGAGACCGCCTTTCCCGGCCAATGCCGGGTTATTCGGGAAGCCTACCGTGATCAACAATGTGGAAACCTGGGCCAACATTGCGCCCATTATCTTAAACGGCTCCGAGTGGTTTGCTTCGATCGGCACCGAGAAGAGCAAGGGGACCAAGGTGTTTGCGCTGGCCGGCCGGGTCAACAATACCGGCCTGGTGGAAGTACCCATGGGCACCACCGTCCGGGAAATTGTTTTTGACATCGGTGGCGGGATTCCCCGGAAGAAAGCCTTCAAGGCGGTGCAAACCGGCGGCCCTTCCGGTGGCTGCATTCCGGCCGAACACCTGGATGTGCCGGTGGATTACGATTCCCTGGGCCAATTGGGGGCGATCATGGGGTCAGGCGGGATGATCGTTATGGACGAGGACACCTGTATGGTGGACATCGCCAAGTTTTTCCTTGATTTCGTTGTGGACGAGTCCTGTGGCAAATGTTCCCCTTGCCGGATCGGCACCAAACGGGCTTTGGAGACTTTGGAGCGCATTGCCAACGGCAATGGTAAAGAAGGAGATATCGAATTGCTGCTGGAATTATGCTCTACCATCAAGCAAACCGCTTTGTGTGGTCTCGGCCAGACGGCGCCCAACCCGGTTTTGAGCACGATCCGGTATTTCCGCCACGAATACGAGGACCACATTAAGGAGCATAAGTGCCAGGCTTCGGTTTGTGAGTTTAAAGCGGCGGAAGAATAGAGAAAATCGGGGAGTTTGGAGGGAAAGAATGGCAATGATCACCTTGACCATTGACAAGCAAAAGGTAGCGGTTAAAGAGGGCACGACGATTCTGGAAGCCGCTAAGCAATTGGGGATTAATATTCCAACCTTGTGTTACCTCAAGGAAATCAATGTTATTGGCGCCTGCCGGATTTGCATGGTCGAAGTGCAAGGGGCCAGGACATTCGTAGCGGCTTGTGTTGCCCCGGTGGCTGAAGGGATGGTTGTTCGGACAAATACCGCGGCGGTTGTTAAGGCCCGGAAGCTGGTTCTGGAACTGATCTTATCCGACCACCCGATGGAATGTCTTACCTGTGTCCGCAACCAGAACTGTGAGTTGCAGCGCTTAGCCGAAGCCTTCGGGTTAACGGAGATCCGTTTCCAAGGGGCGACTACCGATTATCCGGTTGACGACTCCAGTCCGGCGATTGTGCGGGACCCGCGCAAATGTGTGCTTTGCCGGCGTTGTGTTTCCGTTTGTGCGGAAGTCCAGACGGTTAGAGCGATTACCGCCCAGGAGCGGGGTTTTAAGACCTTGATCGCTCCGGCTTTTAACCAGGGTTTGAGTGAAGTTGCCTGTGTCAATTGCGGCCAGTGCGCCTTGGTTTGCCCTACCGGTGCGATCCACGAAAAAGATGATATCGACAAGGTTTGGGCTGCTTTGGCCGACCCGAAGAAACACGTGGTGGTGCAAACCGCACCGGCGGTCCGGGTAACGGTCGGGGAAGCCTTGGGCATGGCGCCGGGCAGTATCGTCACCGGTAAAATGGTGGCCGGGCTGCGCCACCTGGGCTTTGACAAAGTATTTGATACCGATTTTACCGCCGACCTGACGATTTTGGAAGAAGGCAATGAGCTGCTCCAGCGGGTCAACGGCGGCGGCACCTTGCCGATGATTACTTCCTGCAGCCCGGGCTGGATCAAGTTTATCGAACACTTTTACCCTGACCTGCTGCCCCACCTGTCGACCTGCAAGTCACCCCAGCAGATGTTTGGCGCTTTGGCGAAGACTTATTACGCGCAAAAGGCCGGGGTTGACCCGGCGGATGTTTTCTGTGTATCGATCATGCCTTGTACCGCCAAGAAGTTTGAGTGTGAGCGACCGGAAATGAACAGCAGCGGGTACCAGGATGTCGATGTGGTGCTGACTTCCCGGGAATTAGCCCGGATGTTCAAACGGGTCGGGATTAATCTGGCCGCTTTGCCGGTAGAGGAATATGATGCTCCGCTCGGGATTTCCACCGGCGCCGGCGAAATCTTCGGGGCGACCGGCGGGGTAATGGAGGCGGCCTTGCGGACCGTCTACGAAGTGGTTACCGGTAAAACCCTCGATAACCTCGATTTCGAAATGGTCCGGGGGTTGGATGGGGTTAAGGAAGCCACGGTGCCGGTCGGTGACCTTAACGTCAAAGTGGCGGTGGCCAACGGACTGGGCAATGCCCGGAAGTTAATGGATGCGATCAAGGCCGGAACGGCGGACTACCACTTCATCGAAATCATGTGTTGCCCGGGTGGCTGTATTGGTGGCGGCGGTTCCCCGATTCCGACCAATACCGAAATCCGGAACAAACGGATTGCCGCGACTTATGTTGAAGACAAGAATATGCCTTTGCGCAAGTCGCACGAAAACCCGGCGGTCCAGGCCCTTTACGCGGAATTCCTCGAAAAACCGTTGGGACACAAGTCCCACGAACTGTTGCATACCAAGTACACCCCGCGCGGGCAATATCCGGAACAATAGGGAAAAATACCTGACGGAAACACCAAGGTGTTTTCGGAGGGTCAAGTCAGTAGATCTGCGAAAGAGGGGGTTACCCTAATTTCTAGGACCCGGAAGGTTGTTCAGTACAGCCCTCTTTTCGCTTTCTCGAAAAGAGGGCTGTTTTTTTGGAAAGGAGTTGGCGCCGCGGTGAATCAGCGGATCGGGGTTGTCGGGATTGTCGTCGAAGACCGGGAAGAGGCGGCCCGGAAGCTGAGTGTGATTCTCAGTGAATATGCGGAAATTATTGTCGGCAGGCTGGGAGTCCCTTACCGGGAGCGCAACCTTTCGGTAATCGCGTTGATTGTGGATGGTTCTACCGACGCGATCGGGGCGATGACCGGAAAGTTGGGTGGGCTGAAGGGTGTACAGGTGAAGACCGCCCTGGTCACCAAAGCCGCCGCGAAATAGGCAAAAAGGGGGGAAGATGGTGAACACGACCCCACGGGGCAGCCGGCTGCACATCGCGATTTTTGGCCGTCGCAATGCCGGCAAGTCCAGTTTAATTAACGCCTTGACCAACCAGGATCTGGCGATCGTATCTGCTGTGCCCGGGACGACGACCGACCCGGTTTTCAAAGCCATGGAAATACCGCCGGTTGGTCCGGTGGTGCTGATCGATACTGCCGGGCTGGATGATACCGGTGCTCTGGGGGAGCTGCGGGTCAAAAAAACCTTGCGGGTGCTTAGGCAGACAGATTTGGTGTTGTTGGTCCTCGACCCGGCACAGGGTGTCGGTGATTACGAAAGAGACCTTTTATCCCGGGCCGGGGAACTGGGCTTGCCGGTGGTGCCGATCCTGAATAAAACGGATCTTCATCCCCAGGCGGCTACCGGTTGGTGGCAGGAAAAACTCGGCCTTACCCCGGTGCCGGTCAGTGCTTTGACCCGGCAGGGGATCACCGCCCTGAAACAAGCGATTATCCGGGCGGTTCCGGCTGACGGTCCGGCTCCGGCCTTAGCCGGGGACCTGGCCGGTCCGGGAGAGATCGTCGTATTGGTGGCGCCGATTGATGCGGCGGCCCCGAAAGGGAGACTGATCTTACCCCAGGTGCAGACAGCCCGGGACCTTTTGGATCACCATGCCTGTGCCTTGCTGGTCCAGGAAACGGAGTTGGCCCAAGTTTTCCGGGAGCTCAAGGTTCTGCCCAAGGTCGTGATCACCGACTCCCAAGCCTTTGCCCGGGTGGCCGCCGTTACGCCGGAAACGGTTCCCTTGACCTCTTTTTCGATTTTGTTTGCCCGCTACAAAGGGGACTTGGTGACCCTGACTGCCGGGGCTTTAACGGTTGAACACCTTAAACCTGGTGACCGGGTCTTGGTGGCTGAGGCTTGTACGCACCACCGGGTTGGTGATGATCTCGGTACAGTCAAGATCCCTGGTTGGCTCAATGCCCGGGTGGGGGGTAGTCTGGCTTTCGAGTGGGCCAACGGCACTACCTTGCCGGAAGATTTGGACCGGTACCGGCTGATTGTCCATTGCGGGGCCTGCATGATCAACCGCCGGGACATGCTTTCCCGGTTGGCGGCGGCCCGGGAGGCCGGGGTGCCGGTGGTGAATTACGGGGTGCTGATCGCCTATTTAACCGGGATTTTGCCGCGGGCCTTGCGACCGTTTCCCCAGGCGTGGCGTTTGATTGCGGGTGAGTGAAATGCGGCCGGAATTTTTGGCCGCCTTTGAGCGGGCCGCTACGGGAAAAACGTTGGCGTTCGAAGACATTTTGGCTTTACTGCCGGCAACGGCAGCCGAGCGTCCGCTCCTTTACCGGCTGGCCGACCAGGTCAGGGCGCAAACCATGGGGGAGACCATCTACCTACGGGGGATTATCGAGTTTTCGAATTATTGTTCCCGCAACTGCTTGTATTGCGGGCTGCGCCGGGATAACCGGGAGCTGGTCCGTTACCGGATGACCGGCCCGGAAATCATTGCTGCCGCCCGGGTGGCGGCTGACCGGGGAATTGAGACGATTGTGCTGCAGTCTGGTGAGGACGGGGGTTATCCGGCAGCGGAACTTGCCCGGACGATTAAAGCCTTAAAGGCGGAACTGGCGGTAACCGTGACCCTGTCGGCGGGTGACCGCTCCCGGGCGGATTACGTTTTGTGGCGGCAGGCCGGGGCGGACCGTTACCTGTTGAAACACGAAACGGCCGATGCCCGGCTGTTTTCCCGGTTACGGCCGGGTACCGGGTTGGCCGGCCGTTTGACCAGGCTGGGTTGGCTGCAAGCGTTGGGCTACCAGACCGGGGCCGGGAATATTGTCGGCCTGCCCGGACAGACTTTGGCGATGTTGGCCCGGGACATCCTGTTACTGCGGCGGCTGAAGGTGACCATGGCCGGTATCGGGCCGTTTATTGCTCATGCCGCGACCCCGCTGGCCGGATGTCCAAACGGGGACCCGGCTTTGACCTTGAACGTCCTGGCCGTAACCCGGCTGGTTTTGCCGGGTGCCTATTTACCGGCGACGACGGCTTTGGCCAGTATTGATCCGGCCGGGCGGGAACAGGCCTTACAGGCCGGGGCGAATGTGGTGATGGTGAATATGACCCCACCGGCATACCGGGAACATTATTTTCTTTATCCGGGTAAAGCCGGCAGTACCTTGACACCGGTGGAGAACTTGGAGCAAATATTATCCCTGATTCATAACCTCAGGGGAAGAAAGGCGGGGGATCAGGATGGTAGGGCAAACTGCTGATTTTATCAATGACCGGGAGATTGGCCGCTTGTTGGCAACAGCCCGGGGGGCAACTGCCCGGGAGGCCTTGGCGGTGATCGCCAAAGCCCGGGAAGCCCGGGGATTGACCCCGGACGAAGCGGCGGTTTTACTGGAAAACCGGGAGCCGGAAGTAACGGCGGCCTTGTTTGCGGCGGCCGGTGAGGTCAAAGAAAAGATCTACGGCAAGCGGCTGGTATTGTTTGCACCGTTATACATCAGTGATCACTGTGTTAATAATTGTGTTTATTGCGGCTACCGCCGGGACAGCCGGTTCACCCGGACCCGCTTGACTTTGGCGGAGGTGGCGGCCGAGGTCCGGGCCTTGGAGCAGATGGGCCATAAGCGGCTGGCGGTAGAAGCCGGGGAACACCCCGGGGAATGTCCGATCGGGTATGTGGTGGAGGTGATCCGGACGATCTACCAGGTGAAGGAAGAAACCGGGGATATCCGCCGGGTCAATGTCAACATTGCGGCGACCACGGTGGAAGAATATGCCCTGTTGAAGCAGGTAGGGATCGGCACCTATGTATTGTTCCAGGAGACCTACCACCGGCCTACCTACCGGGAGATGCATCCCGCCGGCCCCAAGGCGGATTATGACTGGCACACCACCGCGATGGACCGGGCGATGCAGGGGGGTATCGATGATGTCGGCCTGGGTGTTCTCTTCGGGTTATATGATTACCGTTACGAAGTAATCGCGCTTTTATTACACGCCAACCACCTGGAGGAGTGTTGCGGGGTCGGTCCCCACACCATTTCGGTACCCCGGTTGCGGCCCGCCGCCGGGGTGGATATCGCCCGGTTTCCTTATCTGGTCACGGATGAGGAATTTGCCCGGATTGTGGCGATTATCCGGTTGGCGGTGCCTTATACCGGGATGCTTTTGTCTACAAGGGAGGCGCCGGTTTTCCGGGACCGTTTAATTAGTTGCGGGATCTCCCAGATTTCCGCCGGTTCCTGTACGGGAGTGGGGGCTTATAGTGTTCACCCGCCCCAGGCAGTGGATAGTGATCCTGCCGACGGGGCCCCGCAGTTCGCCGTCGCCGACCACCGCAGCCTGGATGAGGTGATCCGCAGTGTTTGCGCCGCCGGTTATCTGCCCAGTTATTGCACCGCCTGTTACCGGCAGGGCCGGACCGGGGACCGGTTCATGGGCCTGGCCAAAACCGGGCAAATCCGGAATGTCTGCCAGCCCAATGCAATCCTGACCTTTAAGGAGTATCTGCTCGATTACGCTTCCCCGGAAACCCGGGAAATCGGGGAAGCTACCCTTCAAAAACACTTAGACGCAATCAAGAGCCCGGAGATCCGCCGCCTGACCGTGGCCCGATTGGCTGAGGTAACGGCTGGCCGCCGGGATATTTACTTTTAGGGGCCACGTTAGGAAAAAACCCTACCGCTGACGTTTTCTCGGTAGGTTTTTTGCGGTTCTTGGCGAATTAGTGCAGCAGAAGACACGCCGAAGGATGGAAGTATGGATGAAGGGGTGTAACGTAATGGTTGGTTTTTTGCCTTCCTTTACGGCTTCGCTGTTAGGCTCTTTGCTGCTGATTTTTTTGCAACTGCTGGTGTTTGCCAATCAGGGTGGCCGTTGTTTCGGGCTTTGGGCGGTAGGGTGGGCCTTGCTCTTACCGTTGGAGGTGTATGCTTACATTTACGGCGCCGGTAACGGGGCAACCGTTCCCGTAGCCTGCTTTTGCCTGACGGCCGGGGTGTCGGCCGGCGGGTTTTTCTTCTGGGGCCGGCTAAGCCAAAAAGGGCAGGTGTTACCTTGGTGGGGCATGGCGGGTTGGGGGCTGCTGCTTACCGGCGCCTTGCTGGGAGTAAGCACCGGGTACCAGGACCAGGTGGCCCGGCTCGTATACGGTTTTTTGGGCTTGGTGTTTATTTGGGGCGGTTTGGTTTTTTTGCGCCGGGAGCCCGGGACGGCTGCGTTATTCTTTATGGGTTGTTGTCTGGTACCGCTTGGCCTGGGCAGCTTGAATGCCGCTTTGGGGTGGTTGGTGCCGGTGGGGCCTTTGTGGGAATTTTCGTTCTTGGCGGTCTTGAAATTGCTTCTGGTGGCTGGGAGTATGCGTTTTTATTTTTGGCAGATGACCAAAGGACTTGATGACCAGGTCAGCTATCTGAACACCTTAATCGATAATTTAAACGAAGGTTTTTTAACTTACAACCACCAGGCCGTAATCAGCTTGGCCAATAAAAAAATGGGGGAGATTATGGATTGTCCGCCGGAAGCACTGGTCGGGATCTGCCTGTTTGACCAGGTTCCCCCCCGGGAGCGGACAAAAGTGACGGCGAAGGTGTGGCACTGCCTGGAAGCTGGTAAAGGTGACCGGTACGAGACCGTGATCTTCCGTTCCGACGGGGAAGAACGGTTTGTCCGGGTAAACACTTCACCGGTACTTACCGCTGGGGTAATTACAGGCGGCATGGCCCTGATCGAAGACATTACCGAGCAAACGGCCGCCCAGGCCGAGTTAGCGGCGACCCAGGAGCGGGCCCGGCTGTTGGCCGATGCTTTGGAGAACTCGGGTCAGCCCTTTGGCGCCGCTTACCCCGGCGGCAAGATGCTGATCTGCAACCGGGCTTTGAGCGAACTGACCGGCTTTACGAAGGAAGAGTTGAAAAAGTTAAACTGGTTTGCAGACCTGACCCCACCGGAATGGCAGGAATATGACCTTGCCCGCCTGAAAGCCAGCCTCCGGACCGGGCAAGCCCAGCGCTATGACAAGGAATACATCCGGAAAGACGGTTCCCGGGTGCCGATTGAACTTTTCCGGCACCAGGTCAGGGATGAAACCGGTAAAATCAAGTATTTTTATGCCTTTATCAACGATATTTCCGCGCGTAAACGGGCGGAGGAGGAACTGCGGGCTGCCAACCGGCGGCTGCAAGACATCATCGAATTTCTGCCTGATCCCACATTGGTCATTGACGCCGGTAAAAAAGTGATCGCCTGGAACCGGGCGATGGAGGAATTGACCGGTGTACCTAAGGAAGAAATAATCGGTAAAGGGGATTGTGCGTACGCAATGCCTTTCTACGGGGAACCACGCCCGATCTTGATCGATTTTGTCGGGGGGGAGCGGGCAGCCCGGGAAAAAGCCTCCCCCTACGAATATTTCAAACAGCAAGGGGATACCATTTACGGCCAGATTTACGTGCCTTGCATCAAGGGCAGCAAGGGAACTTATTTGTGGGGGATCGCGGCTCCTTTGTACGATAATCAAGGCAATGTGGTTGGGGCGATCGAGTCGATGCGGGATATTACCGACCGGAAGCAGCTGGAGGAACGTTTGAAACACCTCAGCCTACGGGACCCCTTGATTGGGATTTATAACCGGGCCTATTTTGAACAGGAAATGCGGCGGCTGGAACACGAATATTCCGGAGCGGTGGGGATCATCGTCTGTGATGTCGACGGGCTGAAACTGATCAATGACACCATGGGGCACGATACCGGTGATGTCGTACTGATCACGGCAGCCGGGGTAATTAAAAAAGTCTTCCGGGACACCGATGTTGTGGCCCGGATTGGGGGCGACGAATTTGTTGTCTTGATGCCCGGCGCCGACCGGATAACCGTAGCCGCGGCCTGCCACCGGATCCGGCTGGCGATCGACGATTACAACCAACGGCATCCCAAACTGCCCTTGAGCATTTCGATTGGCTTTGCGGCCGGCAAGACCCCGGGTAATATGTTGGGACTGTTTGAGGAAGCCGATAACAACATGTACCGGGAAAAGCTGCACCGCAAGCAAAGTACGCGCAGTGCCATTGTCAGCACGTTAATGAAAGCCTTGGAGGCCCGTGACTTTATTACGGAAGGGCATGCCGCCCGGTTGGAGGAACTGGCGTTAAGTCTGGGGTTGGTGGTGGGCTTGTCTGACCGCAGTCTGGCCGACTTGCGGTTGTTGGCCCAGTTTCACGACATTGGTAAGGTCGGGATCCCGGACCGGATTTTATTCAAACCAGGCCCTTTAACTGCTGAGGAACGGCTGGAGATGCAGCGGCACAGTGAGATTGGTTACGGGATCGCTTTGGCGGCGCCGGACCTGGTGCCGATTGCCGATTTTATCCTGAAGCACCACGAATGGTGGAATGGCCAGGGGTACCCGTTCGGGTTAAAGGGGGAGGAAATCCCCTTGGAGTGCCGGATCATAAGCATTGCCGATGCTTATGACGCGATGACCAGTGACCGGCCATACCGCCGGGCGGCTTCCCGGGAAAAGGCGATTTTAGAGTTGAGACAGTGTGCAGGGGTGCAATTCGACCCGGCCTTGGTGCAGGAATTTAACAAGATTATCATCAACAACGATGGCAAATTGGTGGTAGCCCACTGATTTGGTAAGCGCAAGGAGACAGATAGCCTTGAAATTGTCGGAAAAGTCAGCTGAATACCAAGGATTGCTGGACATCATGGAGTTTTTGCCTGACCCTACTTTTGTGATTGACCGGGAAGGGCGGGTGATTGCTTGGAATCGGTCGATGGAAGAACTCTCCGGAGTAAAAAAACAGGCGATGATCGACAAAGGTGAACACCTTTACGCGGTGCCGTTTTACGGGGAGCCCCGGCCACTTTTGATTGACTTGGTGAACTTGACCGCCCGGGAGGTGGAACACCGGTACGAGTGGTTTCAACGTAAAGGCAAGACCTTGTATGGCGAGGTTTTTGTGCCTTGCGTTTATAATCACAAAGGGGCCTATCTTTGGGGTACCGCCTCCGCCTTGTTTGACAAACACGGCCGGCCGGCCGGGGCGATTGAGTCGATGCGGGATGTTACGGAACGAAAACAATTGGAAAACGCCCTGCGGGAAAGCCGGGAACGGTACCGCCGGATTGTGGAAACCGCTTCAGACGGCATTTGGCTGGTGGATCAGGATTACCAGACCATTTTTGTCAATCAAAAAATGGCGGATATCCTGGGCTATAGTGTTAACGAGATGATCGGGGAACCGTTTCCGTCTTTTCTCGATGTGCAAAGTTGGCGGCAGGAAGACGTTTGGTGGCTGCAAAGCCAACAGGCCGGGCAAGGCCAGCATGACTGCCGGTTACGCCACCGTAACGGGACGGAGGTCTGGACGATTGTGTCTGTCTCCCCCTTTTTTGACCAGGTGGGCCGGTTAGCCGGTCTCTTGGCGTTGTTTACCGACATCACGGACCGGAAACGCCGGGAGACGGCCAAGTTGCGGGAAAAAGAGCAGGCCGTCAAAAACTACGCCTTAGCCTTGGAAGCGGAACGGTCACAGCGGCAGCGGGAGTTGTCGTGGTTGAAGGAGATCGTCGCCAAATTTTCCGGCGTTCACGCGGTGGAAGTGCACTCTGGGGCCATGCATCACGTTTTCCGGCAAGCTCGCCAATACCATCTCGACCGTTCGATGCCGGTGTTGATCCAGGGGGAAACCGGGACCGGCAAGGAGGTTGTCGCCAAGGTGATCCATTTCAGCGATATGGACACCTTTACCCCGTTTGTCGACATCAACTGTGCGGCGCTTACCGCGACCCTATTTGAAAACGAACTGTTCGGGTACGACGCCGGGGCCTTTACCGGGGCCTTGATCAAAGGCAAGAGCGGAAAACTCGACCTGGCTTTTGGGGGTACCTTGTTCCTGGATGAGGTGGCGGAAATCCCCCTGGAACTGCAGGGTAAGCTCTTGCGGGTCATCCAGGAAAAAGAGTACTACCGGGTTGGCGGTTTAAAAAAAATAAAGACAGATGTGCGAATCATCTGTGCAACGAATGTTGACCTGGAAGAACAGGTGGCCAATGGCTTGTTCCGCAAAGACCTCTACTACCGGTTGAAGGTGGGCCACCTTGTTGTGCCGGCCTTACGGCAGCGGCGGGAAGATATTCTGCCCTTGGCGACGACCTTCCTGCGGGAGTTTTCCCGGCAAAAGAGCAAAAACTTTCAAACCATCGGGCAAGCAGCCGGCCGGTTGTTGCTCGATTACCACTGGCCGGGCAATGTGCGGGAGTTGCGCAATGTGATGGAATGGGTGGTCTTTATGTATAATGACCGTGTACTCCAGCCGGAGCACCTGGAACTACTGGAAAAAACGGGTCCGGCAGGGACGGTAAAACCGAAGCAGAACCTGCTCGATCCGGGGAACTTTACCTTGCCTAGCGGGGAATTTCCCTTGGAAGATTTTCTTGACCGGTTGGTTCGGCAGGCTTTGGCTATGCACCGGGGGAATAAGGCGGAAACCGCCCGTTACCTGGATATCTCCCGCAGTTCGCTTTATTGCCGGTTGCGCCGGGGCGAGGACTAAGGCCCTTTGGTTACCGGAGAAGTTCCAAGGGGTCACGGTGGGAACCGGCGACTTTAATTTCAAAATGTAAATGCGGGCCGGTAACCCGCCCGGTAGCGCCGGAACGACCGATGTTTTCCCCTTGTTCCACCCGCTGGCCGGGTCCGACTAAAATGGTGTTCAAGTGCGCGTAAACGCTCTCAAGGCCGTTGCCGTGGGAGATAATCACTTCTTTGCCGTAAAGGCCGTTCCAGCCGGCAAAGGTAACTACACCGGCAGCGGTAGCCGCTATCGGGGTGCCGATCCCGGCGTAAAAGTCGACACCATGGTGGGTGCCCCCCCACCGGGAACCGAAGGGGGAACTGACCTTGCGGCTAGGCACCGGCCAGGAGAATTGTCCGGGGCCCCGGGAAGCCACGATATAGCGGTCCCCCCGGGCGACCAATCTGGCCACCGGTTCTTCGATTGCGGTTTCGGCGGTCAGTTCCTGGTTGACGACCTCACAATTTGCTTTCGTTAAAATGTAAGTTGCCTTACGCTTTCCCGGCTGGCCTTCCCGCCGGGTTTCTGTTTTGCCCCAGCCGAGCTGGGGATCGTAAACTTCTTCTACCCCGAAGGGGATCGCTTCTTCGGCGTCGATTTCAAATTTGGACTCAATCGTGATGTGGTACACCGGTTTAACCAATTTGAGGGTTTGGCCGATTTGCAGCTTGTCCGGGTCGAGACCCGGGTTGGATTCGATAATTTCCATCATCGGGATCCGCTGATTTTCGGCGATTGCCGAAAGCACGTCCCCTTGTTGCACTTCGTAAATTACCGGTTCCTGCTTTAAACTGATCAAGCTCTCATAAGCCGCTTCCGGGGTGCTCAGGGGCAAGCCGCCGGAGTCTCCTTCCCGGATAGCGACATCGTTAATCACTTTGAATTCGACCAACCGGCCTTCTTTTTCCTGACCGGTGGTAAAATGGGCAATCACCTGTTCGATGACATCTTTGGCTTCGGCATAAGAGGCTAATTTAACCACCGGTTGATCGTTGCAAAGAATTTCCGCCGGTACCGGGGGGGTAGCATTGGCGAGATTGAGGGCCGGCAGGGCGGGTCCGAATCGGACGAAAATGGTGGTCAGCATCACCAGGACGGCGAATGCGCCCAGACCAGTCAGGGTTCGCCGCCGGGCTTGACACCGCTGTTGGCGGCGGGTCCGGCGTTCTTGCCGGCGCTGTTCCAGGTTGGTTTCCCAATCGGAATTCATGGCTTCCTCCATTGACAAAATAGGCCTAATAAAGGCAAACAACCTTTATATTTGACACCAATGGAGAAAAATCCTGTCAGCAGGCCGGTTTTTTACAGAAAAAGCGCCGTGCTTAAGTAGCGTTCACCGGTGTTGCCGCTCGTCGGATCTTAAGGGCCTGGCTTTGCCGGTGTCAAGGCAGGGCTTCGGGGGAATAGTAGCGGTGGAACAAGACATACTATAGGGAAAAACTGTAAAGGAGCAAACACCGG
>JAQWAU010000018.1:29928-34679 GCA_028707535.1 Heliobacteriaceae bacterium
CACCGGTGTTGCCGCTCGTCGGATCTTAAGGGCCTGGCTTTGCCGGTGTCAAGGCAGGGCTTCGGGGGAATAGTAGCGGTGGAACAAGACATACTATAGGGAAAAACTGTAAAGGAGCAAACACCGGTGATAGAGAAAAAAGCGCTCGATACTATGTTCCGGCGGGTCAAAGGCGGAGCCTTTGCCGTCAACTACTGGGACGGTTCCTCCATGAATTACGGGGGTGGGCCGCCTGCCTTTACCTTGGCTTTTTACAAACGGCCAGGGATGAAGGCGGTGGCCGAAGACCCGGTGCTGGCTTTCGGCGAAGCCTATATGGACGGGGTTTGGGACCTGAGTGGGGAATGGGAGGCGGTAGCCGGGCTGCTGGACCGAAACAAGGGTGTTTTTGGGGAGCGGAACGGGGTATTGCACCGGTTACAGGACCGGCTGCGGAAAGGAACCCCGATCGCGCAGCAGAAAAAAGATATCCGGCACCACTACGATCTAGGCAACGATTTTTATTCCCTTTGGCTGGATGAAACCTTAAGTTATTCCTGCGGTTATTTTGAGCAGGAGACCGACACCCTTTACCAGGCCCAGGTGCAGAAAATCGACCATATATTAAAAAAGCTGCTGCTTAAGCCGGGGGAAACCCTCTTGGATATCGGCAGCGGCTGGGGCTGGTTGATCATTAGGGCGGCCCAGGAATACGGGGTCAATGGTTTGGGGATCACCTTGAGTGAAGAGCAGTACAAGGCTACCCGGGAGCGCGTTCAGGAACTGGGCTTGACCGGCCGGGTGGAAGTAGAGTTAATCGATTACCGGGAACTGGCGGCAACAGGCCGCACTTTCGATAAAATCGTCAGTGTGGGCATGTTCGAACATGTGGGTCAGGCGAATTACCCGCAGTTTATGGCGGTACAGGCCAGCCTGCTAAAAACCGGGGGACTGGGAATGCTGCATACGATCACCCATCTCACCGAAGCACCGGTAAATGCCTGGACCTTAAAGTATATTTTCCCTGGGGGCCATATTCCGTCACTCCGGGAGGTGGTCGGCCTTTTGCCTGAAGCTAATTTTCACCTGCTGGATTTGGAGAGTTTACGGCAGCATTATGCCCTCACCTTGGACCGGTGGGTCGAGGGGTTTGAGCAACATGTGGACCAGGTTAGGGAAAAATACGGGGAGCGGTTTGTCCGCATGTGGCGGTTATACCTGCGGGCGAGTGCGGCCGGTTTTCGCAGCGGTGGGCTGGATGTCCACCAGCTGTTGTTTTCCAAGGGGATTAACAATGACCTGCCGTTAACCCGCCGGCACCTTTACAATTAAAAAACGGCCAAGCAATTGGCCGTTTTTTTCAAACCTGGAGCAAAGATCCTACTGCTTCTTTAATCGGGTCGACCGCGATGTCGCCGGCAAACCGGGGTTCTCCCTGGATAAAAACATAAGGGGTGGGGTAACCGGCTTTGGCCAGTTTGAACACGGGGGCATAGGCGCCAGGATCCTGACCGGTAACATCAAGGAAATTTACTGTGACTTTGTCCGGGTATTCCTTTTGGAGGGTTGTTTCCAGATTTTTTACCGCTCCGGTGATTTCCGCCGGGGAAGCTGTTTCGTCGGGACCGCAACTCGGTCTCCAGGACGGGCCTCAGCCACCCTTATAGACCGGCGGGTTTAACCAGTACACTTCGACGGCAACGTTTCCGGCAGGTTCGGTCATGGCTTTTGTCTCCTTTGCTAAGTTTTGAGCCTTTTTTTCAGCATTAGCAGGGGGGAAACGAATTATGCTAAAGAATAAAAAGCCAATAGAGCGCCGCCAGGGCAAACCGGTACCAGGCAAAGGGAGCCAACCCTAGTTTGTTCAACAACCGGAGGAACCAGACGATGGCCAGCCAGGCGACGAAGAAGGAAACCAGAAAGCCTACGGCAAAAAAAGGCAAATCACCGGCAGCCAGGAACTGGTAAGATTTCAGCAGGTCGTACCCGGTGGCGGCAAACATGACCGGGACGGCGACTATAAAGGAAAGTTCGGCCGCAACGTTAGCCTTGAGTCCACTGAGCATCCCCCCGGCGATGGTGGCCCCGGAACGGGAAAAACCCGGCCAGAGGGAAAGGCACTGGAAGAGGCCGACGGAAAAGGCTTGTTTGACGCTGATTTCGTCCAGGCTGTCGACCGGCCGGCGGGCCTGGTACCGGGTGGCCAGAAGCATGAAAATCCCCCCGGCAACGAGACCGATCAGCACCGTTTCTTCGGAAAACAGGTAAGTTTTGATTGCCTTGTGGCAGAGGTACCCCATGGCTAAAGCCGGGGCCATGGCGGCCCCGATGTGGACGACGGAAAGACCGCCGCTTTTTACGCTAAGGCCGTTCCGGCGAAAAAGCCGGAGCATCTGGCGGAACCGCTCCCGGTAGAGCAAAAGGACGGCCAGGATTGCCCCTAACTGGATAAAGACTTCGAAGGTGGCCGCCTTTTGGTCCGTAAAACCAAGCAAGGCGCCGGTTAAGATCAGGTGGCCGGTGGAGGATACGGGGATGTATTCGGTTAAGCCTTCAACGATGCCGAGCACCGTGGCGATAAGGTATTGATTCAAGCCTGCAACCCCTTACTGTTTTTTGATCAACCTTTTTAAAAATAGGTTAGTGCCGGCTTGATGTCAATAGGACCGGGGAAAACGTAAAAGCCGCAGGCTGTTCAAGGTGACCAATACCGCTGCCCCGGTATCGCTTAGCACGGCCAGCCAGAGGGTCAGCCAGTTGGGGATGATCAGGGCCAGGGCAAGCACCTTGACCACCAGCGCGAACCAGACATTTTGCCGGATGATTTGCCTGGCCTGCCGGCTGAGTTGGACCAAACGGGGCAGGTTGGTCAGGTCGTCACTCATCAGGACGATGTTGGCGGATTCGATGGCGGCACCGGCGCCGGCGCCCCCCATCGCAATTCCCACATGGGCGGTGGCCAAGGCCGGGGCGTCGTTGATCCCGTCACCGACCATGCCCACAATTTTCCCCTGGTTGGTGTATTGCCGGATTACCGCCACCTTATCCTCCGGTAAGAGGTCACTGTGGACGGTGGTCACCCGGGTTTGCCGGGCGATGGTCCGGGCGGTCTGCCGGTTGTCACCGGTTAAGAGAACGGTGCGTTCCAGCCCCAGCCGCTTGAGGGCGGCGATGACGCCGGGGCTTTCCCGGCGCATGGTGTCCGCGACGGCGAACAGGGCGTAGATATCGGGTTTGTCCGTGTCGTCGCCGAGGAGCATTACCGTTTTCCCTTCGGCTTGCAGTCGGTCGGTTTTGGTCTGCAGGGCCGGGGACAGGGCCTTTTCACCGAACCACTTGGGAGCGGCAATCACCAGCCGCCGGCCGGCAACGGTTCCCGTTACCCCCCAGCCGGGAAGGGCGGCAAAATCGGACCCGGCGGCCGGGGTTACGTTCCGGGTGGCGGCAAAGTCAGTCAAGGCCCGGGCCAGAGGGTGGGTGGAGCGGTTTTCAATTGTCTGCACCCAGCCGAGCACCACGGCTTCCGGTTGGGAACCGGCAAGTTCAAAATCAGTCACCCGGGGTGTCCCTTTCGTCAGGGTCCCCGTTTTATCAAAGGCCAGTACCTGGAGCTTGCCTGCAGCCTCCAGAAACTGGCCGCCTTTGATCAGGATCCCCTGCCTGGCCGCAGTGCCGATGGCGGCGACGATGGCTACCGGGGTGGAAATGACCAGGGCACAGGGGCAAGCGATGACCAGCAGTTCAAGGGCCCGGTAAAACCAGGGGGCGAAGGGCTGGCCGAAGAGTGGCGGCAGTCCGGCGACAGCGAAGGCGAGAACCATAACGGCCGGGGTATAGTATCGGGCAAACCGGTCGATAAAGGCCTGGGTCGGGGCCTTGGTGGCCTGGGCGGTTTCCACCAGGTGGACGATCCGGGCCAAGGTGGTGTCGGCCGCCAGTTTGGTCACCCGGATGGTCAGGACGCCGTTTTCGTTGACTGTGCCGGCAAAAACCGGGTTGCCGGGAGTTTTTTCCACCGGCAGGGACTCCCCGGTGATTGCCGCCTGGTTGACGGCCGACCGGCCGGTGATTACGGTGCCGTCCAGGGGGATGTGTTCCCCGGGGTGAACGATGATCGTATCATCCAGGTGAATTTTTGCCACCGGCAGGACCAGTTCCCTTTCCCCCCGCCGGGCCAGGGCGGTAGCCGGCGCCAGGGCCATCAGGTATTTTAAGGAACTGCGGGTCTTTTCCAGGGTCATCGCCTGGAGGGCATTCCCGGTAACAAAAAGAAAGAGCACCGTGGCTGCTTCGGCCCATTCCCCCAGGGCGATTGCCCCGGTAACGGCCCCCAGGACGAGAACATTCATGTCCCAAGTAAAGGCTTTGAGGGCGGCAAAGGCCGGGCGGGCGACCAACAGCGCGCCGGCAAGGATGGAAAGGAGAAAGGCCGGAACGGCCCAGGGAGCAGTGTCGGTGCCGATTAAGGAAAGGGTAAGCCCGGCGGCCCAGAAGATGCCGGAGACGGCGGTCAGGCTCAGCCGACGGTCGGGCCGGCTGGGAAGGGTGACCGCCTTGGCGGAACGGGTTGCCGGTCTGTCCGGGAGGTTGGGCAAGGCCACGGTGTAACCGGCTTCCCGGATGGTATGGATGATGGCGGTTGGGCTGCCCGTATGGGTGACCGTCAACCGGCCGGTGGCAAAGGTAAGCTTGGCCCCGGTAACCCCGGGGACGGCATTAATTCGGGTCTCCAATTTAGCGGCACAGGCGGGGCAGTCAAGGCCCCGGACGGA
>JAQWAU010000019.1:0-12378 GCA_028707535.1 Heliobacteriaceae bacterium
GGTCCACCGCATTATTCCGGTATCCCCGGTAAAGAGCATTGGTATCGGTAAGAAACGGGCGTCCCCCTTGCTCTTTGACCGTATCGACCACCACCCCGACTAAAGGTGGCCGGATGGTCGCCGTGTTGCCCCGCTCACCAAAGTGCAGCTTGATCGCTACAAGATCCTTGGGAGCCATACAATCAAGCACCCCGGATCCCGATAACAACCGCCGGAGTTTGTCCGCCAACCCCTTCCCGTGTTTTACCTGGCGGGATACAAAAAATACATCGGTCATCACTGCATCACCCTTCCTCGATCGACGTTCCCAGCATATGGTAGAATAAGAAAGCCAGAATGATTAAGGAGTTGTTTCCCTTGCCGAAAGTAGCCATTATCCCGGGACATGGCGGTTTTGACCCCGGGGCCGTCAATCCCCGTAATAAGGTCCGGGAATGTGACGGGAACTTGTCTGTGGCCCTCAAACTAAGTTACTTACTCCGGGAAAACGGCATCGAACCGGTGCTAAGCCGGGAAGAAGACATTGCTTGTAGTGGGGCCACTACGGTCAGCCGGGATGTGACCAACCAAACCCGGTTTGCCAACAACAGCGAGGCCGATATCGCCATCGCCATCCACTTTAACGGCTTTACCAACCCGGCAGCCCACGGGATCGAGGTCCTCTACACCAATTACCCGGCAGAAAACCCCTACGAGGTCAGCCTGGCCCAGGGGCTGCTGGCGGAACTGGTCACCCATACCGGCATGGCCGACCGGGGAATCAAGGAAATTCCCCAGGGCATCGGGGTTTTGAAATACGTGAAGATCCCTTGTGTCCTCAGTGAAAATGGTTTTGTCACTAATGACCAGGAATCGATCTGGTGTGCCGATGAAGAGCACAACTGGATTTTGGCCAAAGCACACGCGATCGCCATTTGCAATTACTTTGGCCTGCCCTACCAGGACCCTTGGGCCCAGGCCGGCCCGCCGACCACCCAGCCGGCGCCGGTCCAAACCTTTGCCGATGTGCCTCCCGGCCACCCGTACTACGCAGTATTAGAAGAATCCTTCCGGCTCGGGCTGGTCGGTGGCTATGAAAACCCGGACGGCACCCGCCGGTTTGAACCGGATGCCCAAGTAAGCTTGACCCGGGCCGAATTAGCCCAACTAATCTTAACCAAATACCGGGAAGCCGGCAAACCGCCTTCCGGCTAACCTTTTTCCCCGGCCTTTAATTTACGCACAAACCCGGCATAGCCGTCGCTCCGGTTGATCCGGATGCGCGGCAGTAATAACGGGTTGTCCTCCGGACCGGCAAACCCGTACTGAGTTGTTACGGCTTGTTTAAACCCGTTTGTCGCAAGTAAAGTTAAAGTCCGGTCATCATACTTTCCCGCCGGATAACAAAAAACAGTGACCGGAATACCCAACTTAGCTTCCAATTCAGCTTTGGACCCGGCAACCTCCCGCTCGAGCCGGGCGGTAGAAACCTGCCGCAAATCAGGATGATCACGGGTATGGGAACCAAAGCAGATGCCACCTGCTTGCATCTCCTTAATCTGCTCCCAATTCAAAGTATCCGGCTGCCCAACCGCATCACTGATTAAAAAGACCGTGGCGGTAAAACCGTGCTGTTTCAGCACCGGCCAAGCGTTCGTATAATTATCGGCATACCCGTCATCCAGGGTAATAATCACCGGTTTCGGCGGCAACGGCTCACCATTGCGCCAATTGGCCCCCAAGGCATCAAACGTCACCGGGTGGTAACCTTCATTGGCTAAGAACTCCATCTGCCGCGCAAACACCCCGGCATCCACACTCAATTGGCTCTCATGCGGCCCAACCTCGTGGTACATCAAAACCGGTACTTTGGCGACCGGTTTTGCCGTTCCCGGCGCCGGAACCTGTTCAACCGCCGGTGGAGAATCCGGCAATGATGGCGCCTGCTCTACCGGTGGGGAGGCCTCCGGGTTAACTACCCCCGGAACACACCCGGCCAGCCAACCTAAGGCCAAAAATAAGCAACCGGCCCATAATAGTCGTTTCAATGTTTGTCCCATCTCACCCGGCCACACTGCCGGCCAATACCAACATCGCCTGGAAGGCCTTGTACACTACCGGCATCGCTTCGTGGACATACTCCACCCGGCAAGGGTCGGAACGCCGGACACCCGGCATATAGGTGACTACATCCGCCATTACCGGCTGGTGGAAAGCCACCGTCAACCGGAAAGGCTGGGGCAGGCGCCAGGGAGTACAAACCAGTTGCCCGGCGTTCCCGGCCGTAACCACTTCCCTGGCCCTGGTTTCGATCAGGGTGGCAGCCGTTGCCGGCAACATGGTTTGCGCCGCCTGCTGGCTGACAGGTTCCTTAACCACCACAAACTCTGTCCCCACCAACTGCCCTGCCGCTTCCCCGGCCAGGGCGGCATCACCGCTGACCAGCACAACCGGCACGCCAAACCAGCCGGCCAAGGCGGCATTTAAACCTAGTTCCCCAACTTCGGTTCCGTTTAACCACAAACCCCTGATCAGCCGGCTGCTGAAAGAATGGCTCAAGGTACCCGGGGTTCCTTGACGCGGATGATAACCCAAAAAGAAAGCCAGATCAAAACCACCGTCAATCCCATTCATCATCCCCAAGGCCTTCGGGCGGCCGGAAACAACCGCTACCCCTACCGGCAGCTGATCAAGCAGTAAATTCATCATTCCTTCGTGAGCATCATTGATTAAAATCCGCCCGGCGCCACCGGCCCGGGCCCCCCGGACCGCCGCCGCCACTTCCCGGGTCTGCCGGCGCCGGGCGGTTTCATACCCCGGGCCGGTGGTCAGTTGACCCGGTGACACCACCCCGGCTACCCCTTCCAAATCAGCGGAAATATAGACTGCCACCCCGCCCACGTTATTTGTGTTCCTCCGGTTCGGCAGCCGGGAAGCAATCCCGCACTCCATCCACAATGATCTTTTGGATATCGGTCAACATTTGGGCTACCCGGAATTCCGCCCCCAAGTATTCTTGCTGCAATTCCGGCGCCTCCTGCCCGGCAAGGGCAGCGATGTTCATTGAACTACCTCCTTCCCCTTCCCGGTAATCAAAGATTTTCCATAATACACCGCCGCTGAAAAAAGGTGGCGATTTTCCGGTACCCGACCGACCAGGCCAGTTCCCGGGCCAAAGCTAAATCGCGGCCGACTTCAGCGGCAAAATGCGCGTCAGACCCTAACGTAACCGGGATGCCCAGAGCAAAACAACGTTCCAATAAAGACCTTTGCGGGTAGATCTCCTTAACCGGTTTATTTAGGCCGTTGGTGTTGATTTCACAGGGCAAGCCGGCCTGCCGAATCGCCGCCAAGGCCTCTGCCGCCAACTCTGCCACCGGCTGCCGACTGCGGACATTGAAAATCTTAATTAAATCCAGATGGCCGATAAAACTAAACAACCCTGATTGCGCCGCGGCGGCAACGTGCCGGAAATATTCCCGGTAAAGAACATCAGGATCCCACTCCTGATAACGCTCCACATCCTCAACACAGTCAAACCCCCATTCACCCAACTGGTGCACCGAACCGATCACAAAATCAAACGGGTACCGGGAAACCAGGGCTTGTAACCGCTCCCCGGCATTAAGGAGAAAATCTACCTCCACACCCAGCCGCACCTGTACACCGGGAAAACGCCCAGCGGCAGCCTTGATCGCGGTCAAGTCATAATCAGCCAAATACCAGTCATGGTCCGCAAACCCGACCTGCGCAATTCCCCGCCCGGCAGCGGTCGCCAAATAAAGGGCAATCTCCTCGGGGGTATGCCGTGAAGTACCGTGACCCATGGCGTGAACATGATAATCGACGAGCATTGCCTCATCCTTTCTTTGCCTGAAAAGAGGTATTTCCCCCGCAACCGCCGAAAAATGCCAACAAGAAAAAACCATGAGGAGGAGTGCTCAGCTATGGATTTAACCCAAATCATCCAAGGCCGCCGGAGCATCAGGAAATACAAACCGGAGGAGCCCCCATTCGCCGTCATTGAAAAAATCATCACCGCCGGGCTTTGGGCCCCCTCCAATATGAACCAACAGCCCTGGCATTTCGTTGTTGTCCGGGGAGAAAAAAGGAAAGCCCTGCTCCCGGTGCTCAGCCGGACCGGCCAGGCCCTGCTCCCCAAACTACAAAAAAATTTCGCCGCCAAACCAAAAGTGATCGCCTTTACCCTGAAATTCTTCGAAGAGATGGGACAAGCCCCGATTTTAATCTTTTGCTATGGTCCGGGAGAATTTACTTTGCCACCGCCTGACCTGAACCCCGCCGAACTGCGTACATTCCACCTGAACCGGACCACGGTATTGCAGAGTGTCAGCGCCGCCATTCAAAACCTGCTGCTGGCGGCCCATGCCGCCGACCTGGGTACCTGCTGGCTTACCGCCCCCTTATACCTGGCGGAAGAAATCAACCACGTGCTCGGCATTACCGACCGGGACCTGGTGGCGGTCGTTACCCTGGGCTACCCGGACCAATCCCCGCCGGCCCCACCCCGGCGGCCGGACCGGGTAACCTGGCTCGGGTTTGACTAATCCTGCCCGTTCCGCCCAAAAATTGGCGTTCCCGCCGGGTAACCGGCAGCACCCCACCCGCATAGTATACAAAAACTTTTGTGGGGGTGCAGGCAAATGTTTCGCAAGTTACTGCTGATTTTTACCTGTGTGGGCATTTTAGCCCTGGCGGTGCTGGGTGGTTGTCACTGGCCTAATCTCACCAAAAATACAATTTCCGGTAGTGTTCCGGAAACCGAACTGGTACAGCGGGCCTTGCAGGCCAAAGGCCTGGCCTCCCTCAAACCGGTCAAGGTGATCAAACTGGCTTTTGACGCCTCACCACTGCCGGGGGAAGAAACTATCCTGGCGATCAACCTCGGCAAAAACCTCGCTTTTCTGGCCGGTTTTGACCCTAATGGTTACCTGATCGGGGTATCCCGGGATTTGGCTGCTATCCCCAGTATCACACCATTCACCTTGCCCGGCCTAGCGGAAAAAGGTATCCTGGTTACAGAAGTCTATGACAACATGGTCGGTGGTTTTGAACAAACCACTTGGCACCGGGTGTTCCGGCTCGATGAAAATAATGTATTTCAGCAAGTCTTTGCCTATGTCAAAACAACGGAATATTACTGGCATGACGCCTGGGACAAACCGGATGGTCTGTACTGGCACCGGGTCAACGAAGACAACACCTTCACCTTCCCCAATCCGGAAGAAATTACCGTGGCCAAAAAAGTTTCCCGTTACCTCGCCTTGGGTGACCCAAAAACCATGCCTGCCGAATTTACCTTGGAAGGAACCCAGAGCGAAACCGCCCACTTTTATTGGAATACGACGACTTTACGGTTTGCCGAAGGAAAAATCAACCCGTGATTTCCCGCCAAACAGCCAGGTAGGCCTCCCGGTCAGCCTCCCGGAACAAGACAAACCGCACTTCCCCAAAATCATGGGCCAGCAGGAACTCCCGAATTGTTTCCAGGGCAACCCGGGCCGCCTTAGCCACCGGATAGCCGTAAACGCCGGTACTAATCGACGGGAAGGCAACCGAACGCAATCCCCGCTCCTTGGCGAGCGTTAGACTGGAACGGTAGGCTCCGGCCAGTAAAGCCGGCTCATTTTCCGTACCACCATGCCAAACCGGACCTACCGTATGAATAACATATTTGGCCGGCAAGTTGCCTCCGGTGGTGATCACCGCCTGTCCGGTCGGGCAGCCTCCCTGGGCCTCACGGATCCGGTCACATTCCCGCATGATCGCCGGCCCGCCGGCCCGGTGGATGGCGCCATCTACACCCCCGCCACCCCTTAGCCCGGGATTAGCGGCATTGACAATCACATCCGTATCCTGTTTGGTGATATCCCCAACCAGAAATTCCAGCCGATTGGCCCCACCTCTAAACCTGACTTCCATCAGGCAACCTCCTTTTCCACAATTGTCCCTTTTTTCTCATCCCATTGTAACACACCCGGTGAACAAGCTATAATATGACAAATACCTTACTACCTTACAACTACACTATAGGAGGACCAACACCGATGGCCAATCGCGTATTTAACTTCAACCCAGGTCCGGCAGCCCTGCCCTTGCCGGTGTTAGCGGAAGCTCAACGGGACTTGCTCGCTTACGACGGGACCGGGATGTCCATTATGGAAATGAGTCACCGGTCTGCTCCGTTCCAAGCGATCAATGCGGAAACGGAAGCCCTGACCAAAGAGTTGCTGGGCTTGAACGACGACTACCGGGTGTTATTCCTCCAAGGCGGCGCCAGCACCCAGTTTGCTATGGTTCCCTTAAACTTCCTCGGCCGGGACCAAACTGCCGACTACCTGATCACCGGCTCTTTTTCGGAAAAAGCCCACAAGGAAGCCCAACTAATTGGGAAGACCCACATCGCCGCCGATACCACGACCACCGGGCATAACCGCATTCCCCCTACCGATGAAATCAATTTCAGCCCCAACCCTGCTTATATTCACCTTACCTCCAACAACACCATCTGCGGGACCCAGTGGCACGAATTCCCGACGGATGGTGACATACCCCTGGTGGCGGATATGTCCAGTGACATCTTGTCCCGCCCGTTTGCCGTTAACAAGTTTGCCTTGATTTATGCCGGCGCCCAGAAAAACCTCGGACCGGCCGGCGTAACCGTCGTGATCATCCGGCAGGATTTACTCGAAAAAGCTTCTACCAACCTTCCCAGTATGCTGCGGTACGACATCCACGCGAAAAACGACTCCCTCTACAACACCCCCCCATGTTTCGCCATCTACATGGTGAACCTGGTGTTGAAATGGGTAAAAAACCAAGGCGGCTTACCGGCAATTGCCCGGCACAATGCAGAAAAAGCAGCCTTGATTTACGAAGTAATCGACAACAGCGGCGGTTTTTACCGGGGCCACGCCGTACCCGACAGCCGCTCCTTGATGAACATCACTTTCCGCCTACCGGGTGAAGACCTGGAAAAGGCCTTTGTCCGGGAAGCAACTGCGGCCGGCTTGGTCGGCTTAAAAGGCCACCGGTCGGTCGGCGGTTTACGGGCATCCATCTATAACGCCATGTCCCGGGAAGGCTGTGTTGCCTTAGCCGGCTTCATGCGGGAATTCCAGCAAAAAAACGGCTAATTCTGAGCATTATGACCAGAGCATTCGATAGTCTGCGACCGCCAAACCAGGCGGTCTTTTTTTTATGGCGTTTAACGCCGCAAAGTAGCCACCAAACGATTTGGGGATAAAAGCAGCTCCAAACCGTCGGTGATTGACCCCACCACAATGTTCGCTACGAACAGAGCCTCCCGGGCACACCCTTCCGGCCCCAACACCGCCAAGCCAAGGGCTGCCGTGGCCAGCATCCCCGCATCATTGGCCCCGTTGCCGACCGCCGCCACCCGGGAAACGCCCAAAGACCGGACATACGCCTCTTTGGCGGCCACCTGGTGCTCTCCGGGCAGACACTGAAGCCTCACCGGCAAACCCTTACACTGGGCCGCCACGGTACCGAAAGTATCCGCAGTCAGCACGTGAATTTCGTATTCTGCCGCCAAGCGGGCCAGCAAAGGGACAACCCCTTCCTGGATATGGCCATCCTTGGCCAAAGTACCATTAAAATCCAAGACCAAAAACCGTAGGTCTAGGGTTTCTCTTCCGGGTATCGCCACATACACCAGCAATTACCTCCCTTTGTTGAATGTAGCCGGAACCAAGAATAACCCGGCCGGAATTCTTAAACAATAGTTGTCAGGAAGCGACAAGAATCTGCGCCATCCCACAGGAAGAGGGAGAAGGATGCACTACCGCCATTCGAAAAAAACCAACCGCCGTAACACCAGGGTTAGTTCCCCGCAAAACAACCGGCCCGGCGGACCGGCAATCAGCCAAACCCGGAACAACCGAGATCTTTTTAGCCCCGACCTATCCGGTAACCTTTCCCAGTTGCGGACCATCTTCGGTCCTGCCGCCGATATTACATTTAAAGAATTTTGCCTGGGCGGGCAGGTTCCGGCCGGACTCATCTTCCTGGCTGGGGCCACTAATACCCGGGTGATCGAAGAAAGCCTCTTGAAAAGCCTGCTGCAGCCGGATATCCTCACTGCGACCAACACCGGCACCGGCGCCGGCCTGACGGAACAACTGCTGCAGCTTTCCTTGCCGGTGACGGAAATAATCCCTTGCCCGGAGGTGCCAAAGGCGGTTCAGGCCGTGCTCGACGGCCAGGCTTTGCTTTTGGTCCAGGGAATGCCTAACGCTTTGGTCGCCGAAACCGCTGACTGGCAAGGCCGCCAAGTTGGCGAACCGCTGGCCGAAACGGTTATCCGCGGCCCTCAGGAAGGTTTCACCGAAACCCTGACCCGGAACATCACCTTGCTGCGCCGCAAAATCAAGTCACCGCAGCTTAAGGTCGAAACCCTGCGCCTCGGCCGGTACAGCGGCACCCAGTTAGCCCTGCTTTTTATCGAAGGCCTGACCGACCCCCGCCTGCCGGCGGAAGCCCGGTTCCGGCTCGGCAAAATCGAAATTGACGGCATCCTGGACAGTGGGATGCTCCAAGAATTCCTGTGTGACAACCCTTATACCCTTTTCCCCACCATCACCCCGGTAGAACGCCCGGATACCGTGGCCGCCGGGCTTTTAGAAGGCCGGATCGCCATCCTGGTGGACGGCAGCCCTTTTGCCCTCGTGGTACCGACCGTGCTGACCGATTTTTTGCAGTCCAGTGAGGACTACTATGCCTGCCCCATCCCGGCTTCATTGCTCCGGCTGCTCCGGTGGGTCAGTTTTCTGCTGGTCTTAACCCTCCCGGCCCTCTATGTCGCGATTACCACCTTCCACCAGGAGCTGGTTCCCACCACCCTGCTGATCAGTCTGGCCGCCCAGCGGGAAACTGTCCCCTACCCGGCCTTGGTGGAAGTTATCTTGATGGAGATCACCTTTGAAGTCCTGCGTGAAGCCGGCATCCGGCTGCCCCGGCCCGCCGGCCAGGCAGTCAGCATCGTCGGCGCCCTGGTCATCGGCCAGGCCGCCGTCAACGCCGGCCTGGTATCCCCGGCGATGGTGATCATCGTTTCCCTAACCGGAATTACTTCGTTTGTGATCCCTCACTTCAATTTCTCGATTGCCGCCCGGACCGCCCGGTTCCCAATGATCTTTTTAGGAGCAACCTTAGGCCTTTTCGGGGTCGTGTTGGGGTTAACCTTCCTGCTGGTACACCTGGCCTCCTTGCGGTCCTTCGGTGTCCCCTATCTTTACCCATTCGGCCCCCTAGACCTGACCGGCCTGAAAGACGCCCCGGTCCGGTTCCCGTGGTTTATGCTTACCAAGCGGCCACGTCTCGCGGCCGAAAACAAAACCTTCCGGGTGAGTCCGGGCGACCGGCCGGCCCCGCCGCCGCCAAAAAATAAGCCTTAAGGAGAATGCCGAATGGGGCGCGGTTTAAGGTTTATCCTGGGTTTATGCCTCCTGATCACCCCAGTGCTCACCGGTTGCTGGGACCGGATGGAACTTAATGAAATCAGCATTATCACCAGTGTCGCCCTGGACAAAACAGACGACGAACTCCTCCTTTCCGTAACCGTCCTTCAACCCCGGAACCTGCACCGCGGCGGCGATCAAAGCATGAGCGGCGGGACAAGCAGTCCGGTAGAACAGTTCCAGAGCCGGGGAAAAACCATATTTGACGCCTTCAAGGAACTCAATTATCAACTCCCCAGACAACCCTACTGGGGCCAAGTCCATGCTGTAGTATTCAACACCGCCATTACCGGCGAAGAGTTTTTCCAGACACTCGACTTTTTTGCCCGCTACCCGGAAGCCCGGCGGACCACCGATCTTTTTCTGACCGCCGAAAAGGCAGCCGGCATCATCTGGTCGCCAAGGCAAATCGAAACCCTAAAAACCAAAGAATTACACGGGATGGCCAACCAGCAACACTTCTGGAACCGGGGAGCTAAAGTCACGCTTCAGGATCTTTTTCACTTTGAACCGCCGATGGCTGAGGTTTACCTCCCCCGGGTGTACCTCGTCGAACATGCCGCCGGTACCGTCGCCGGGACGTCCCCAACCACGCCAAAAAAAATTGCCACCCTAAGCGGCCTCGGGGTCCTCAAGCAAGGCCAGTTTGTCGGTTGGTTAACCGAAACCGAAACCTTCGGGGTGCTCTGGCTGTTAAATAAAGTCCGCCATGGGCCAATCACGGTCGATACCGGGCAAGGTCCGGCCGCTTTGCGGCTCCTGTACGCAAGGACCAAAATCCGGGTGGTTGACGGCCCTAACGGCCCCACGATGCTGGTGAAAATCCGCGGGATCATGGATTTGGTGGAAGCCCAGGGCGCCTTTGGCCAGGCGACCACCAAGGATGTCGCCCGCCTCCAGGAACTGGCCGGCGAGACAGTACGGCAAACCATCACCCAGGGCCTGGGTAAAGTGCAAAGCTACCAAACCGATATCCTGGGCTTCGGCCGGGAAATCTACCGGTACGACCCTACCCTTTGGGCCGCATTAGCCCCCAACTGGCCCCAGGTATTCAGCACCTTGCCGGTGGATATCCAGGTCGACCTGGAACTGCGCCGCACCGGACTGATCAGCCGCACCATCACCCCGGAAAACCCGGAAACAAAGCCTTAAGGAGCGACCATCTTGGCTAAAGAATACATCTCGGCCCGGCAGGCGGTCTGGTTAAGCACGGTGATGGTGGCCTCAACAGCATTACTCTTTTTGCCTACTCTCGTCGCCCAGCACGCCCGGCAGGACTCCTGGCTCGCCATCCTCCTGTTTACACCCCTGGGCGGCCTGTACCTGGCCGGAACGATCGGGTACCTGGCCGGCCGTCACCCCGGCGAAAGCCTGGTCCCTTTAAGTGAAACCTTGCTCACCAAACCCGGCGGGAAAATCACCGGCCTGCTGCTGCTGGTTTGGCTTGTTTTCAGCGCCGGGTTGCTTACCCGGGAATTTACCACCTTCGTCGTCGGGACCTTTTTGCAGCAAACCCCCTCGTTTTTGATTAGTCTGAGCCTGACCCTGCTGGTTGTCTATGGCGTGTTGTCCGGACTGGAAGTAATCGCCCGCAGTAATGATCTGATCCTGCCGGCCGCCCTTTTCATCATTTTCTTGCTTTTACTCTTGGCCATTCCGGACATGGACCCCCAGCGCCTCCGCCCTTTTCTGGCCGGCGGCTGGCGGCCGGTGATCGCCGGCGGGTTTGCCGAAATGGCCTTTATGGGGGAGTTCATTCTCTTTTTCATCCTTTTGCCGTTTCTACGCTACCCCCGGGAAATCGGCCGGGCGCTGACGATGTCCACCTTCCTGCTTACCGGGTTGGGTACCTGGGTGATGTTCGCCGTGATCATGGTTTTTGGCGGTAAACAGGCCGGCATTCTAATTTTTGACTTTTTCTCCCTGGCCCGGACGGTTGCCCTGGCCGAATTCATCGAACGCCTGGACCCCTTGATAATGATTATTTGGGTCCCGACCGTGTTTGTAAAAACCAGCCTGTTCCTGCTCGCCGGTAGTGTAACCGGGGCACAGACCCTGGGTCTGAAAGCATACCGGTCTTTGGTCATCCCCTTGGCAGTAATCCAGCTGTTAATTGCGGAGTTTGCTTTTCAAAACCAAAGACATGTCGTCGAATTTATCAGCCAAACGTGGACGGTTTGGACCTACCTGCTCGTATTCCCCCTGCCCCTGTTGCTGATTGCCTTTTCCTGGCTCCGGGGCCGGAACAAATAATCCCTTTCCGGACTTCCCTTTCCCGGCCGGGTAATTTATGCTTAAATGCAGAATATTTATTTTTCGTAGAAAAGAGGTGTTCCCATGTTTTTCCGTTTTGTGCTGGGTTTTCTGATCGCGTCAGCCTCCCAACTTATGGTGATGTTTATGTTCGACATTGTCGGGATCCCGGTGCTGCTTTCCCCGGCGAACGGCGCCCAAATCCTTGTCATGCTGGTAATTGGCCAAGTCGCCGGTTGGTTCCTTTGGCTCCTGATCAGTAAAAACAAAGCCTTTGCCATCCGGCCCCATTGGGTAATCGGCAGCATTTATGGCACCCTGGTCTGGATAGTGGTAGGGTTGGCCACCGCTTTACAAGGCCAACTTACCTTCTCTTGGGCCTTCGGTCCGTTAGGGTTACTGGTTTCCTGGGTCGCCTTCGGCATCTTCGGCATTGTCGCCGCCGCCACAGCCCATTTGGACGACAAGGTCCGGGAACTTAGAACCCCTTAGTCAAAAAGGCCCGGCAAAAAACCTTTGCCGGGCCTTTACCCTTTTAAATCCGGTCCATTTCCTCCCGTAGCAGGTCGTTGACCAAGCCCGGATTGGCTTTCCCTTTCGTCAATTTCATCACCTGACCGACCAGAAAACCGATCGCCCGTTCCTT
>JAQWAU010000019.1:12478-32870 GCA_028707535.1 Heliobacteriaceae bacterium
GTGATCCCGCGTTCGTCATCCCAACCCCGGGTTTCCCGGACTACCGTGCCGCCTTCCCGCAAGATTTCCGCGTGGCGGTCTACCTCATACGCCAAAGCCCGCTGCAGTGATTTAAAAGAGTTCATGTTCTTGACTTCGGTACGGATCCCCAATTCCGCCTGCCCCCAAGGCCGCAGGGATACATTGGCGTCACACCGCAATCTGCCCTGCTCCATCCGGCAGTCGGACACTTCCGTATACTCCAGGATCGCCTTCAGGGTTTCCAGGTAGGCCACCGCTTCCGCCACCGAACGCATATCCGGTTCGGAGACAATCTCGATCAAGGCCATCCCGGAACGGTTGTAATCCGCCAAAGAATAGTCCGCCATCGCTAGATTAGCCCCACCGTGCACTAACTTGCCGGCATCCTCCTCCATATGCAAATGGTGGACCCCAATCCGCTTAACCTGGTCACCGGCGGCAATCTCCACCCAGCCGTTTACCGCAACCGGCTGGTTAAACTGGGAGATCTGGTACGCTTTCCCTAAATCCGGGTAAAAATAATGCTTGCGGTCAAACGTGGAAAATTCGGCAATCCGGCAGTTTAGGGCCAAGCCCGCCCGGATCGCATACTCAACCACTTTTTTATTTAATACCGGCAAAGTCCCGGGCATTCCCAGACATCCCGGACAAACCTGGCTGTTTGGTTCCCGGCCGAAGGCCGTAGTACAGGCGCAAAAAATCTTGGTGGCGGTACTTAATTCGGCATGGACCTCCAACCCAATCACAACTTCGAAGTCAAAATCCCGCATCCCTTACACCCCCAAATCCGGTAAAGGCCGGTGACCCTGTGTTGCCTGTTCAAAAGCGTAAGCCACCTGCAACAACTGGGGCTCGGCAAAGGGTTTGCCCATAAACTGCACCCCAACCGGCAGGCCGGCGGCAAAACCACCGTTTACGGAGATTGCCGGAATCCCGGCCAAGTTGGCCGCTAAGGTATAAACACCCGACCGGTCCGTTTCCAGGGTATCAGTGGAGCGCTCCCCGAACTTAAATGCCACCGTAGGTGACGTTGGGGATAAGAGCAGATCAAACCGGCGGAACACCTGGTCAAAATCACGCCTAATCAAGGTGCGTACTTTCAACGCTTCCAGGTAATAGGCCTCATAATAGCCGGCACTTAAAATATGGGTCCCCAACAAGATCCGGCGTTTCACTTCCGGACCGAAACCGGCGGCCCGGGTTTTCCGGAACATGGTCTCTAAATCAGCTTCTTCCACCCGTAACCCAAACCGCACCCCGTCATAACGGGCCAGGTTTGACGAAACTTCGGCAGCAGTAATCAGGCTATATACCGGCAGGCTGTATTCAGTATGGGGCAAAGAACACTCCGCCACCTCGGCGCCAAGCCCGGTAAGTACCTTGACCGCGTTTTCCAAGATTGCCCGTACCTGGGGATCAAGCTCCGCACCTAAGTATTCCTTAGGGATGCCGATCCGCCATCCCGTTACCGGCTGGCCCAACAAGGCGGTATAGTCCGGATGTTCAACGGGAGCAGAAGTAGAGTCCAATGGGTCCTGCCCGCAGATGGCGTTCAGCACCAAGGCACAATCCCGGACATCCCGGGTCAAAGTACCAACCTGGTCCAGTGAGGAAGCAACCGAGACCACCCCGTACCGCGATACGGCCCCATAGGTAGGTTTTAAGCCGACGATACCACAGAAAGCCGCCGGCTGCCGCACAGAACCACCCGTATCCGAACCCAGGGCGTAAACCACCTCCCCGGCCGCCACGGCAGCCGCCGCACCACCGGAGGAGCCACCAGGCACCCGGTTCCGGTCCCAGGGGTTCCGGGAAGGGAAAAACGCCGAATTTTCGGTGGAAGCGCCCAAGGCAAACTCGTCCATGTTTAACTTACCCAACATCACTGCCCCGGTAGCTTTCAGTTTGGCTACTGCCGTGGCATCATAGGGCGGGACAAAATTGGCCAACATTTTGGAGGCACAAGTTGTGCGCACCCCGGCCGTACAAATGTTGTCCTTGTAAGCCAGCGGCACCCCCGCTAAAGGAGTAACCGGTTCCCCGGCATGTAACCGGGCATCCACCCGGGTTGCCTCGGCCAAGGCGATTTCCGGGGTTGGCGTAATAAATGCCTGAACCAAGGGCTCAGCTGCCTGGTTCCGTTCGATCAAAGCCCGGGTCAATTCGGTAGCACTGATGGCTTTTTTCCCTAAAAGGCCATGGAGTTCATGGGCCGTTTTGGTGTGCAAATCGTTCACAGCCAACCTCCGTTTCCTTGCTCCCTAATCATCCAGCAAAATCCGGGGCACCCGGAAAAACCCATCCTCCGCGACCGGAGCATTGGCCAAAATCTGCTCCCTGGCCATGGATGGTTCAACCCCATCCTCCCGGAAAACATTGCGTAAAGGCAGTCCATAGATCATCGGCGGTACACCGGTAGTATCCAAGGCCTGCAACCGGTCCGCCTCCGCCAAAACAGCGTTCAATTGGCCGGTAACCTGTTCCCTTTCCGCTTCCGTTAAAGCCAACTGGGCAAGCATGGCCACCTGCTCCACCCGAGCAATGGACAAAGCCATGATTTCACCTTCCTTCTTCTTTCAATACCACCTTGGGTGAAACAGCGACTTCCTCAAAGAGGTCCTTTTCGTGAACCAGATAAAAGCCGCAGTATTTGACCAATACCCGTTTAAGCACTTCCAACCGCTCCCGGGAAACCGTATCAATCACCGCATACTGTTTATGCAAAGTCAAGGTTCCTAACTGGCGGCAACTCTGGCCATCCGCTCTTTCCCGCATCACATCGGCCACCGGTAATGCTTCCTGTTCCAACCCCGGTGACCCCGGCGGGATGCCGGCCATCAACTGGGCAGTCAATCCCCAGTCAATCCAATCATACTTGAATACCGGTCCTTGGGTCTGCCACACTTTTCGCGCCGAAAAAAGGAATTCCGGAATCTTTTCAATGGTTGCCTTTAAGGCCTTAAAATCCCCCACCCGGTACAAAGCCCGGAACATACCGACCTGGTGACCTTCCGGGGTAACCAGTTTCGGGGTAACCGGGTTAATGCCGAGATCCAGGATAAAAGCTAAAATCCGCCGGGATTGCCGCGCCCAAACCTCTCGCCAGGAGAAGGGTTTTTTCCCCGGTCCGGAGGCCCATAGCCCCTGGATAAAACCGTTAACTACGGAAGCATACCAGGGCGGGAAAAAGTGGGCAACCCCGCCATACCGGTAACTGCCCTCCCAGGCAATAAGCCGGGCAAACAGGAGATAGCCCGGCTTAAAGGGAGCCTCCCCGGACACGAAGTCCACATCCTGCAGAAAAAAGGCCTCTTCAGTAAACAAATCCCGCACCCAATAGCCCTTCTCTTCCACTGAAGTCAGCAAATAAAAGCCGGGACGGTTTTCCCGCCAGGCCTGGACAGCTTGGTGCAACTGGGGGGCCAAATGGCCGCCGATTTCCCGCATAAAGGCTTCGATGACCGTGATCCCGCCCCGCAGGCGGCGGTCAAAAACAAACCATTCCCAAAACAGGACCGCCTGGGGATGGTCCTCAAATGACGTGTCCGGTTCGGCACTTTGCCGGGCAAAACCGGTCCATTCCCGTCGCCATAAGCTCCCAAACCGCAATTGAATAAACTCGGTTAACAATGCCCCGATTTGGCCGGTTTCCGGCTCAAGGCCTTCATCCCACCCCTTGGGGCAAATTAGACCGTTTTCCGTTCTGGCCTCCCAGGAGGCCAACAAGGCCATGTACCCCGGAGTAGTACCTTCCCGGTATACATAGTTGGCAATCTCCGGCAACCGGTAAGGCCCACTGCCGGGATTGTGCCCAACCACCCGCTCCCGGCGCAATTCCCCGATCAAAACAGCTAGCTGGTTTTCGTTGACCGCACCAACGACTATTTCCTGCCGGCCGATCCACACCTGGCCCCGGGCATCCCGGGCAATATCCACCCCCAGATCAATGGGATCGTTCAAACGACCGAGATAAGCAACCGCCGTACCCCGTTCCCCTGTTTCCAAATGGACACCATCCATTTGCTGCAGCATTTCCTGGATCCGACCCGCATTTTTCGTAGAAAAAACCTGCCAATACCAATAGTCCTGAAAAAACGGTTCCTGGCCCAAGGTAACGCGACACGGTTCTTCCTTGCGAATACTGGAAATCAACCAGCGACCATCCTCCTGGACCAAATAGAAAAAAGCCCGGTACACCCACAAAAACTGGTCTTTACCAATTAGCACTTCCGTGGTCAGTTTGGCGGTTTTTTTCTTGAAGCTCTCTTCCCGGACAATCCCCCGCAACAAACTTTCCCCTTGATGCTTGGTGGCCAACCGCCGGGCACAATCCTGATGGTGCCGGTAACGGGAACGTGTCTTTTTCGGTAGTAATTGGTATGCCAAAGCCCAGTCTTCCACCGCCCAGGCCTGAAAGAAGGCGTGCACCACTTCCCGCGGCTCAAGGGGCCGGTCAAACAAGCGGTACACCAAAGCCAGCCACTCGTCCGGCCGCAATGGCTCCGGTTGTTCCAATTCCGCCCAGTAGTCAAACACCGCCGGATCTAAATCATGGTCCAAGCCTTTGATTGCTTCCATCGCCCCCTGGCATAGTTGGTAGGCTTCCCGGTAATTAAGTTCAACCGTATGGTCCGGTAACCCATCGAGTAAAGAGTCACCTTTCCCGAAAGGCAGGTTGTCTACCCAATCAACTTGCGACAAACCCGGATTCGCCAAAACATAGTGCAGAAAAAAACCATTGACCCCCTGGCGCCGGCGTTCCCAAACCATCACCACCGAAATAATCCCTTGCAAGCGGTAAGGGGCCGCCAGGGCAAAAAATCGCGAAATCGGCACCACTTTCATCCCTGGTCAACCTCCTTATCCCCTCCACCGGCCAAACCCAAAAAATCTGCTTCGGAAAGCACGATAACCTTTAACTCCCGGGCTTTAGCCAGATTGCTCCCTGGCGCCGTCCCGGCGATCAACAGATCCGTATTTTTCGTCACCCTGCCGGTCACCTTGGCTCCAAGACTTTCCAGCAAGTCCCTGGCCTGCCGGCGGTCCATTGCCGCCAACGTCCCGGTTAATACCACGGTTTTGCCGGCCAAAACCATTGTTCGTTCCCCCGGGCCCCGCATCTCTGTCATCTCAACCCCGGCGGTTGCCAACCGGTCAATCAATTCCCGGTTAGCCGGCACGGCAAAATAATTGACCATCGCTGCCGCCATTTTGGGACCGATTTCCGGTACCGCCTGTAGTTCCGCTGGTGGTGCGACCATCAAGCGAGCCATACTGCCAAACCGTTTGGCTAACAGCTTGGCGGCAGCCTGACCAACATGCCGAATCCCCAAAGCAAAAAGGAGAGCCGCCAATCCCCGGGTCTTGCTTTTTTCGATCGCGGCAATCAAGTTTTCCGCCGATTTTGCGCCCATCCGGGCCAGCCCGGCCACTTGGGCAGCCTCAAGATCATACAGGTCCGCCGGGTTACGGACCAGGCCGGCATCCCACAAAAGGCTGACTACGGCCGGACCTAGCCCTTCGATATCCATTGCATCCCGCATCGCGAAATGAATCAGCCCTTCTTTGCCTTGCGCCGGGCAAAACGTAGCCGGACACCGGATCGCCACCTCACCAGGCAGATGGATTAACCGGGCGCCACATTCCGGGCAGTGATCCGGCATTTCAAACGGCCGCTCCCGGCCGGTCCGCCTTTCGGGCAGCACCGCCACCACCTCGGGAATAATGTCACCCGCTTTTTGGGCAATTACCCAATCCCCAATCCGGATGTCTTTTTCTTTAACGTAGTCCGCATTATGCAAGGCCGCTCGCGTAACCGTTGTGCCGGCCAACCGGACCGGGTCTAATTCTGCCGTCGGGGTAAGTACCCCCGTACGACCTATCCGGACCGAAATTGCCTGGACCCGGGTTACGGCCTGCTCCGCTGGAAACTTGTAAGCGATGGCATACCGGGGACTTTTGGCGGTTACCCCTAACAAGGGGTATAGATCCAGTTCGTTAACTTTAACTACCAAACCGTCAATTTCAAAAGGCAAGGAATGCCGCCGTTCCGCCCACTCCCGGCAATAGACGATCACCGCCTCAATCCCGGGGCAATACCGGCGCTCCGGATTAACCGGCAAACCCCACTTTTCCATCAATGCTAACGCCTCGGCCTGGGTAGGCACATTACCAGCCGCTAAATCCAAAACGCTGTAAAAATAGGCCCGTAAAGGCCGGGCGGCGGCAACCCGCGGATCCAACTGCCGCAAAGACCCGGCAGCGGCATTGCGCGGGTTGGCAAAAACCGGCTCACCTTTTTCCTCCCGCTCCTGGTTAAGTCCCGCGAAAGCCTGTTTTGGTAAAAAGGCTTCCCCCCGAACCACCAGCCGGCCGGGACCCTCAATTAACTTTAAGGGAATAGTCCGGATTGTCTTCAGGTTGTCGGTAATATCCTCACCGGTAAGCCCATCCCCCCGGGTGGCTCCCCGCGCCAAAAACCCATCGGCATACTGTAGCACCACCGTCAAGCCATCGATCTTGGGTTCAACGATATAAGTAATTATCCGACCGGTTCGTTCCCGGACCCGGCGGTCGAATTCCCATAACTCCGTTTCCGTAAAAGCGTTAGCCAGGGACAATAAGGGTGCCTGGTGCCGGACCGGCCGGAAAGCAGCCAATGGCCGGCCACCCACCCGTTGGGTGGGAGAGTCCGGGGTAACCAGTTCTGGAAACCGGGCCTCAAGTTCCGCCAATTCCCGCAGCAAGCGGTCATAAACGGCATCAGGAATTTCCGGCGCATCCAAAACATAATAGCGGTAATCATGCTCCTGAATTCCCTGCCGCAAAGCAGCCACCCGTTTTTCCACCGGTTTGTCTCCCATCGCCCCTTGCCCCCTTCCTGCCTCCTTTGGCTATACCTTCTTTAGTGGTGCGTACTTAAGCAAAAAACGCTTGATCCCCTTTTCGGGAAAAGCGATCGTCACCTCTTGCTCTGCTCCCTTCCCACTAGCCATAACCACGACCCCGGAACCAAAGACACCATGCTCAACCTGATCACCGGCAATAAGCTCGTCCGCCGGGTCACCAGGCCGGTAGCGGTAATGGGTAACAGGCGCAGAGACCCGCTTCTTAGCCGCACCATCACCGGCTACCACCAATAAATCCCCTGGCAACTCTGCCAAAAAACGGGAAGGAAGGCTAGAAACAGTATTGCCAAAAACCATTCGCCGGCATGCACGGGTCAGGAAAAGCCGTTCCCGGGCCCGGGTAATCCCAACATAACATAACCGCCGTTCTTCTTCCAATTGCCTTTCCTCAAATTGGGCCCGGCTGTGGGGAAACAACCCTTCTTCCATCCCAGCTAAAAAAACCACGGGAAACTCCAGTCCTTTAGCCGCATGCATAGTCATCAATACGACCGCATCATCATCCTCATGATAATCATCGATATCGGCTACCAGCGAAACACCGGCCAGAAACGCCCCTAAATCCTTTTCCACCGCCTGACGGTCAAACTCCCCGGCAACAGCGACAAATTCTTTTAAGTTATCCAAGCGCTCTGTAGCCTCATCCGTCCGTTCTGCCGCCAACATCTGCCGGTACCCGGTTTCTTCGAGTACAAACTCGACTAGCTGCGGCACCGGCAAAGTTAGGGCAGCTTCCCGCAACTTCGCCATCAACTCACTAAACCCGGTAACCGCGTTGGCAATCCGGCCTAAATTGGGCACTTCGGCCGCCCGTTCCAAGACTGTGTGTACAGGCAGTCCTTGCTCTGCACTGAAGGCCAAAAGCTTTTTAACCGTCGCCGCCCCAATGCCCCGTTTGGGAGCATTGATCACCCGCCGCAGGCTAATCAGATCAGCGGGATTAACGATAAACCGCAAGTAAGCCAAGGTATCCTTAATCTCCTGGCGCTCATAAAATTTGAGACCCCCGAAGACCCGGTAAGGAATACCGGCATACAACAATTGTTCCTCCAGCACCCGTGACTGTACATTCATCCGGTAAAGGACCGCAAAATCCCGGTACCGCCGTCCCTCCGCCGCTGCGAGGTCTTTCACCTGCTGCATAATAAACCGGGCTTCTTCATGCTCGGAATCCCCCGTGTACGTAACCAACAGGGCCCCCTCCGGATTAGTAGTCCACAGCTGTTTGGCCTTACGTCCCCGGTTGTGGCTGACCAACTCATTGGCCGCGGTTAAAATCCGCCCGGTAGAACGGTAGTTCTGTTCTAATTTTAAGACCCTGGCCTCCGGATAATCCCGTTCAAAATCTAAAATGTTTTTAATGTCTGCTCCCCGCCAACCATAGACACTTTGGTCGTCATCACCAACCACACAGAGATTCCGGTGACCGGCGGCCAAAAGGTTCACCCAAATGTATTGAGCATGATTGGTATCCTGGTATTCATCGATGTGAATATAGTTGAATTTCCCCTGGTAATAGCGCAGCAACAGCGGATTAGCTTGAAAAAGGCGTACCCCTTCCGCTAATAACCCGTCAAAATCCAAAGCCATATGGGCTTTAAGTTTTCGCTCATATTGCTCGTAGACCGTTGCTGCCACCTGCTCAAAATGACTATTGGCCTGCTGGCTATAGGCAACCGGGCTAAGCAACATGTTTTTTGCTTTGCTGATGACGGCGCCAATCGCTACCGGTGAAAACTGGCTTTCATCCAAATTTAGTCCCTGGATACAGGTTTTCAGCAAACGCCGCTGGTCATCAGTATCATAAATAACAAAATTCCGCTGCCAGCCGTTTTTGTCACCATCCCGCCGCAAAATCCGGGCACAAGTGGCGTGAAAAGTAGCCACCCATACCTCCCGGGCCTGGGGCCCGATCAATTGCTCCAGCCGGTCCCGCATCTCCCCGGCGGCTTTGTTGGTAAAGGTAATTGCCAACACTTGGCCGGGGTGAACCTGCCGGTGTTTGATCAAATAGGCAATCCGGTGCGTCAAGACCCGGGTTTTACCCGAACCGGCGCCGGCCAGAATCAAAAGAGGCCCCTCTTGATGCAGAACGGCCTCGCGTTGCACAGGGTTAAGCGTTCCCAATAAATCCTGGACCAAAACAGGTCCTCCTTCCCAGGCATGCGTAAGTATACGCTTATTTTACCACAATCCCGAAGTAAGTGAACAACACCGTTTAAGAAGCCGAAAAAGCCGGGAAGACTAGCAACAAAAAGCAAACTCAAACCGGAAGGAAAATGAGCACATGCGCTACAACCCCGTATACTCGGCTTTTGAAAAAATCCGCGCCATGAATAATCTCAAAAACTATCAAGGCCTGCTCGCTGAGGAAATGCGCAAGAGCGATCCCAACTTTGAAGTAGTCAAGTACTACCGCCAGCGGCTCGCCCTCTGCCGGGAAATCCTCCAGGGGAAATGAAAAGCTAAACGGCCGGCGTTCGTTACCCGGCCCTACTGCCGGGCCAGCGCCGCCTGCCGTTGAGCCGCCAATTTCTTGGGGAAACCCGCCACGCCATCAGACTGCAACACCCCGGTCCGCAACAATGTGCGCGGATCGGCCTGCCTGGGGTTGGCCCCTTGCGTCATCGTAAACGCAACTTCATAACCCAGTTTGTCCGCCACCTGCAAAGTTGCCGGACTATACACCCCCCAAGGATAAGTCAAAGCAAACACCTGGTGCCCCAACCGGTCCTCCAAGACGGTTTTGGCTTGCTCCAAATCGGCGAAAATCTGGTCTGACCGGGCATGGGCGATTGGATAACCGCCATCAGAAAACCGGTAATGAGCATCAAAAGTATGGGGCTGCACATTACATAATCCGGATTCGTACATTTCCAACAGCTGGGGCCAGCTGATTAATTCTTTTTGTTCCGGCCGGAAAGGCCCGGTGGTTTCCTCGCCGATCCAGTTCACAACAATAAATACGGTAAACGGAAAATCATATCTTTTCAGGATCGGGTAAGCCAACTGGTAGGTAGATTCATACCCATCGTCAAAAGTAATCGCCACCGGTTTGGGGGGCAACGGGATACCGTGCCGGTAAAAATCGGCTACTTGCCGTAAAGATACAACATTATAACCTTCTTTTTTAAGATAAGCCATGTGCTCCGCGAAATCATCCACGACGACAACCGCGTCATTGCCCCCCCAATTGCCCCGGGTGGTAAGGTGATGGTACATCAGCACCGCAACTACCCCATCATGCCCGGGCGGGACACTCCCAACCGGGTCCGGATTTGGTTCCACTTTTGGTTCCGCCGGTCTGGTCAATTCCCCGGCCGCCGCCTCCGGCGAGGATACCGTTGCGGTTTGCCGCACACAACCGGCAATCAGGCAAACGAGACAAACCGCCAAAACACCGGTAAAAAACAAAACAAGCCCTTTGGAATGTTCCCCCATAGCGATCCTGCTCCCCGGAATTTTTTCAAATACCGTTTTACCGATTCTACACCAGACAGCAAAATCCTTGTTCCCCCGTTTTAACCCCCTGGAAAAATAGCAATGCCCTCCTCCTTAAATTCCCACCGGGATAAGGGGAAGGCATTTACTTTGCTGACATAACCACAGCTTACCAATGATTATACCGTATCCGGTCCGCATTAAACCGGTTTGCCGGTGGTTTGGTTACTGCCGGGTGGCCAATTGCGACCAGGGCCAAGGGAATAACGTGCTCCGGCAGACCCACCAACCGGCACATGCCGGCAATCCGTTCCGCTTGGGGATAGATGCCGAGCCAACAGGCCCCTAATCCTTTGGCCTGTACCGCCAGCAGAATGTTCTGCGTTGCCGCGGAGCAATCCTGGACCCAGTATCCTTGGTGTGTTTCCAATTGCAAATCGGCACACACCAAGATCGCCACCGGTGCTTGCCGCAACATCAGGGAGTGAGGATGAAATTCGGAAACAGCATCTAAAATTTCGCGCTGATTAATCACCACGAAATACCATGGTTGCTGATTACCGGCCGACGGAGCGCTCATGGCCGCCTTTAACAACTCCCGCACTACCCCGTCGGCAACCGGCTCATCCGTATATTTCCGAATGCTTCTGCGGGACAGAATCAGATCCATACTTTTCCCCCCACACTAACGGTCATAATCTCCGGCAGCTTCCGGCTGGTAAATGATTTCCTCCACTTTCAGCCGGCGAGTTCCCACCGGCACTTCCCACGAAATAGTATCTCCCACCCGGTAGCCGAGAATAGCGGTACCAATCGGCGCCAGCACCGAAATCTTCGCTTCATTAATATCCGCATCTACCGGAAAAACCAAAGAAAAAATCATTTCCTCGCCCAAATCGACATCTTTCAGGCGCACTTTGGAGTTCATCGTAATCACATCAGCAGGGACTTTGTCGCCGGTGATTACTTCACTTCGCCGAAGTTCCTGTTCGAGCTTCCGGACATATTCTTTGTCCTTAATGCTCAAATCTTTGACTTCCATCACCAATTTCTGCAAACGTTTAAGGTCTGATTTGGTGATCATAATCGGGCCGTTACCCATCTGCCTCCCCCTCCAATCATTCCGCCCAATGATATTACAAAAAAGAGGAAGAGGGAAAACCGGGTAACTTCCCGATCTCCTCTTCACTCCAACAATCCCACCCGTTCCTTAACTTCAATCTTAACCTAATCAGGCCTTACTGTCCAGCCACATCCAAAGGTTCATCGGGCGGCAAATCCGGCTGCCGGGCCGCCACATTGGCCAGGGCGTCACAGCGTTCGTTCCCCGGATTGCCCTGGTGGCCGCGTACCCAGACAAACTCCACCTCGTGGCCGGTCAATAAACCGAGCAACCGCTCCCAAAGATCCGCATTAAGAGCCGGCTCAGTCTTATTCCGTCGCCAGCCATTGGCCTGCCAGCGTTTGGCCCAACCCTGCCGGACCGCATCAACCAGATAACGGGAATCACTATAAATTGTAACCCGGCACGGCTCTTTAAGGGCTTCCAAGCCCTTTATGGCCGCCAAGAGTTCCATCCGGTTGTTGGTTGTATTATTGTACCCGCCGGACAACTCTTTCCGGTGATCACCATACATGAGTACCACGCCATATCCACCTGGGCCAGGATTCCCGTGGCAAGCCCCGTCGGTATAAATCGTCACATGTTTCCGTGCCAACCTCTGCAAAACCTCGCCTTTCTTAGCACTAACCAGACCCGGATGGCCGGTAATGTTTACCCTGCCAGGAATTGCGCCCCGTCAACAAGCGGTCGATCCCCTGCAACACCACCCATTTCTGCCTTGTCCAAGCCGGTCCAACCAGCATCCCGGCCGGGGCCTCCCCGGTCAATCGCTGAATCACCAGGGATGGCGGCAACTGCTCTAAAGTGTCCACAACCAAGTCAATATAGGTTTCCCGTTCGAGGAGACGCAAATGCCCGGCGGCATACCACTTTGCCAGGACCGTCCCTTGTAAAACATATAAGGAATGAATCTTAACACCCTGAATATCCATCCCGGCGACCGCCGACCCCGTGGCCCGCATATCTGCGGCCGATTCGCCCGGCAACCCGAAAATAATATGGACACAAGTCCGGATATCGCGGGAGCGGACTTTTTCCAAAGCCCGGTTAAAGGCAGCCAAATCGTGGCCCCGGTTGATTAACGCCAAAGTACGGTCGTGAATCGTTTGCAAACCCAACTCCAACCACAAATAAGTATGCCGGTTCAAATCGGCCAAAAGGTCCAGCACTAGGGGAGGCAAACAATCCGGCCGGGTGGCAATCGCCAAACCAACAACCCCGTCTTGCGCTAAGGCTGCTTCAAAAAGGCGGTATAGCCGGTCAGGGTCACCATAAGTATTTGAAAATGCCTGAAAATAAGCGATATACTTGGCCTGGGGCCATTTTCGCCGGAGACCTTCCCGCACCCGGTGAAACTGCTCGGTTACCGGTTGGTCCGGATTGCCGGCACAGTCACCCGCACCACTTGCCCCGCAAAAAACACAGCCACCCCTGCCCACCGTACCATCCCGGTTGGGGCAGGTCAATCCGGCATTTAAAGCAACCTTGACCACCTTTTGCCCAAATATTTGGCGCAGATGGTAATTCCAGGTGTGATAACGTTTTTCCCCCCATAAGATCGGGGACGTTTTTCCTTCAGGCTGCAAACTTCCGCCTCCCGAAGCCATTTTTACTATATCATTCTTGGGATTGTCTTACAAATTTATTTCGCCATTTAGTGGGAATGTTGCCAGACTGTAACCTGACTGTCGCGATCTTGTTACATTGGCCCGGTATAATAAATACCGGATGAAACAACGCTATAAAACGGAAAGGAGGAGAAAAAACAATGTTTCAACAAGTCCTGACCACCTTGAAAAAGCGCTGGCTGGCCACCGGCTTGGCTGTCGCCCTGGCCGTAGGCCTGGCAGGCACGGCTTTTGCCGCCTTGACTCCCGACCAAACCCAGGAAATTGCCGGCTTGCATGAACAAATCCTCAACCTGCAAAAACAAATCGTCCAGAAAAACGTTGAATACGGCCAGTTAACTGCAGAACAGGCCCAAAAAATCACCGAACACATGGACGCCCAATTTAAGGCCCGCCAAGAGGCCGGGTTTACCAACTGCCATCCGTTCCAGGGTAAACAGCTAGGCCCCCGCCCGGACAAAAACTGGCAAGGGGAAAAACGCCCGGGCAAACACCGGGGACTCGCCACATCACCCGACACCTCTACCCCGGATACCCAAGAGTAACACTGTTCCCTGGTGCACCGGCACCAGGGATTTTTTTATCGGCGTTTTTGGAGTTCGGCGGCAATCTCCGGCAAGGTAATCCCCTGGTGCCGGAGCAAAACCAGGATATGGTAAAATAAGTCCGCACACTCGTAAACGATTTCCGCCCGCGAATTGTTTTTCGCCCCAATAATCACTTCGGCGGCCTCTTCCCCAACCTTCTTCAAGATTTTGTCCTGGCCTTCGCGAAACAGATAAGCCGTATAGGATCCTTCCGGCATTTCCGCCTGGCGGCTCGCAATCACCGTAGCCAAATCCCGCAGCACATCACCAATATCCGGATATGTTTCCAGATCATAACTAATTTTCGAGGCTTCGTTCACCGGTTGCGCCGGCCGGAAACAGGACCAGCGCCCTTCATGACAAGCAACCCCGGTCTGTTCCACTTGCCACAACAGGGTATCCCGGTCACAGTCCACTTCAACCGCCTTCACTTGTTGGAAGTGCCCGGAAGTCAGGCCTTTATGCCACAACTCCCGGCGACTGCGGCTGTAAAAATGCGTCTGCCCGGTTTCCAAGGTCTTAACGACCGCCTCCCGGTTCATATAAGCCAGCATCAGCACCCGTCCGGTCAGCTGATCCTGAATCACCGCGGGAATCAACCCTTGGTGGTCAAACTTAAGTTCCGCCAAAAATGCGTCAATCCTTTCCCGTTCAACCATCAAAGCCCTGCCACCTCTTTCCCGCTCTCCCGGGCCAAAGCTAAAGCCTGCGACAGAGGGATCGCCCCTGTATACAAAGCTTTACCGAGAATCGCCCCTTCCACCCCTTGGGAAACCAACGCCACCGCCGCCCGGACATCCGCTAAAGAAGCAAACCCGCCGGAAGCAATGACCTGCAAACCGGTTTGGCGGGCCAACTCCGCCGTAGCCGCCAGATTCGGGCCCGTCAACGTGCCATCCTTGGCAATATCCGTATAAACAACCCGGCCTACTCCCCGGTTTTGCATTTCCCGGGCCAGGTCGACTGCCCGGACCTTGCTGGTGCCGGCCCAGCCGTCAGTGGCCACCCAGCCGTCCCGGGCATCCAGCCCCAGGACAATCCGCTGGCCGTATTCCCGGCAGACCGTCCCCAACAATTCGGGGTCTTTTACCGCTGCCGTGCCCAGGATCACCCGGGCTACACCCAACCGCAGGTAAAAATCAACGGTAGCCAGATCACGGATGCCCCCGCCCAACTGCACGGCTACCGTCAACGCCCGCAAAATCGCTTTGATCGCCGCCAAATTGCGCGGTTCACCGCAAAAAGCGCCGTCCAGGTCCACCACGTGAATCATTTGGGCCCCTAAGGCTTGCCAATGTAAAGCCTGGGCCACAGGATCGGCATTGTAAACAGTCACTGCGTCCGGCTGCCCCTGATAGAGACGGACACACTGCCCATTTTTTAAATCAATCGCCGGGAAAATCAGCATTTTTCTAAAGAACCCCTTTCGTTGACGGCACCCAGTCCCGGCCGTCTGGATCCAAGGCTACCGCCTGCCGCAGCGCCCGCGCAAACGCTTTGAAAACAGCTTCGATAATATGGTGACTGTTGCTACCCTCCAATAAGTGGATATGGAGGGTTATTCCGGCCGCATTGCTTATCGCCTGGAAAAACTCGGCAACCACCTCGGTATCGAGCTGACCGACCCGTTCCGCCGGTACCGTCACCCGGTAGACCAGGTAAGGACGCCCGCTTAAATCCAGGCATACCCGGGCCAAGGTTTCATCCATTGGCACATAAGCGTAACCATACCGGGAAATTCCGTACTTATCTCCCCAAGCCAAAGCCAACGCCCGGCCTAAACAAATGCCCAAATCCTCTACCGTGTGGTGGCAATCCACCTGCAGGTCACCACGGCACTCTACGGTCAAATCGAACCGGCCGTGCCCGGCCAGCAGGTTAAACATATGGTCTAAAAAACCGATCCCCGTTGAACCGGAAAACCGGCCTTCCCCGTTTAACTCGATCTGCACCTTAACCATAGTTTCCGCCGTCTGCCGCGCATAACTCCCTTGCCGGCTCATACCGACCACCCCCCGTTTTGTGTCTCCTGCAAAACCGCTAAGGCGGCAAGCAGCCTTTCATTTTCCACCGGCCGGCCGATGGTAATCCGCAAGGCGTCACCTAGCCGGCGCACCATAATCCCCTGGTCCAACAGCCCTTGAAAAATGGCCCCTGCCAACCGGACCCCGGCTGCCAAGTCGGCCGCCCGGGGCCGAAGAAAGATAAAATTAGCGTCCGTGGGATACACCTGCCAGGCAAACCGGTGCAATTCCGGCCACAGCCGTTCCCGCCCGGCCAACACCTGCCGCACCTGGGCCTGAAAAGCCGGGGCCTCGGCCAACGCCAGCCGGGCGGCCCCCTGGGAAAAAGCGTTCACATTGAAAGGTTGGCGCACCTTATTGATTTCCCGAATCAACTCCGGGGCCCCTAAAGTGTACCCGACCCGTAGCCCGGCCAGCCCGAAGGCCTTGGAAAAAGTCCGCATGATTAATAAATTAGGCAATTCCGCCAACCGGGGAGCCAAGGTTTGGCCGGAAAACTCATAATAGGCTTCATCGACAACCACCGGTTTATCCGTACCGTTTACCACCGCGAGGATATCCTCTTCCGGAAAACAGTTCCCGGTCGGGTTATTAGGGTTACAGATTACAATCAGCCGGGTTTCCTCCCGGGCCGCCGCCGCCAATATCCCCGCCACATCCAGATGGAAAACGCCTTCTACCTCCAGGAGCGGCACATCAATGACTTTGCCCCCTAAGTACCGGGTTGCCATCGCGTACATCACAAAAGTGGGATTAGCTACTACCGTCGCCAGACCCGGACCCCCGAAGGTCAATAAAAATAACTGAATTGCCTCATCAGAGCCGTTACTGACCAGAATTTCCGCCGGCTCCCGGCCGGTGTATCCACTCAAAGCCTGCCGTAGTCCCGTAGCCGCCCCGTCAGGATAACGGTTAAAGGCATCAGTAAAAGCCTCCCGTCCCAGCCTCTCCGTAAATACCGCCGGCCAGGGAAACGGGTTTTCGTTAGCATCCAGCTTTATCCCCTGAGGAAAAACCTTGGCCTGGTAGGGAACAATCCCCCGAATGTCACGCCGCACCCACCGCAATGGATCCGCAGCCACAGCCAACTTCCTTTCTTCAGCAAAATTCCTTCCTTAGCCTTACGGCAACCGCCTCCTCATGGGCCGCCAAGCCCTCTACCCGGGCCAAGGCCAGGATATCCGGCGCCGCCTGCCGAAACCTTTGGGGCGAAAAGGCAATTACACTCGTCTTCTTAATAAACATGTCGACATTTAACGGCGAATAAAACCGGGCGGTACCCCCGGTCGGCAGCACATGGTTGGGTCCGGCGTAGTAATCCCCCACCGGTTCCGGTGAATAAGGTCCCAAAAAGATCGCTCCGGCATTGCGCAACCGCCCCAGCAAAGCCCAGGGTTCCCTGGTCAGCACCTCTAAATGCTCCGGTGCAAACCGGTTAGCCACCATACAGGCCTGATCCAGGTCTTCCACAACCACCACCGCCCCATGCTTCGCCAAAGCCTCCGCCATAATTGCTTGCCGGGACAACCGGGCCAACTGGTGGTCAATTTCCGCCAAAACCGCCTCGGCCAAACTGGCTGCAGGGGTTACCAGCACTGCCGCCGCGCGGACATCGTGCTCCACTTGGGACAAGAAATCGGCCGCCACATAGGCCGGATCCGCCTCGGCATCAGCAATCACCAGCACTTCCGACGGGCCGGCCAACATATCAATATCAACGGTCCCAAAGACCTGTTTCTTGGCCAAGGTAACGTAAATGTTGCCCGGGCCAACGATTTTATCAACAGCCGTCAGCCCGGTGCCAAAGGCCAGGGCCCCAATCGCCTGGGCGCCACCCATCCGGTAAACCTCATCAGCCCCCGCTTCTGCCGCCGCAACCAAGGTGTATGGGTTGATCCCACCGGTATTATTCGGTGGGGTAGCCATCACCACCTGTGGTACCCCGGCAACTTTGGCCGGAATCACATTCATCAAGACCGAAGATGGGTACGCGGCCAGCCCGCCCGGGACGTAGACGCCGACCCTTTCCAATGGGCGCAGCAGCTGGCCCAGCACTGTGCCGTCGGCTGCCGGCTCCAACCAGGAAACCCGGCGTTGTTTTTCGTGAAACTCCCGAATATTCGCCGCCGCCCGGCGCAACGCCCCTAAAACATCCTGATCAACCCGGGTGTAGGCCTGTTCGATTTCGACGCTGCTCACCCGGAGGTTGGCTTCCGTCACCACCGCCCCGTCAAAATGCTTAATGTACTCACATAAGGCCGGCAGACCCTCCTGCCTCACCCTGGCCAATACCGCGGCCACCTGGGCGACAGCCAGTTCGTCCTCCCCGGCCTTTCTCCCCAGGTATTGATCCAGTTCTGCCGAAGGATACCGGAATACCCTAATCAACGGCCCACCTCCTAAAACGCAATCTCCCCAAATGACTTGCCACTCCCAGCTTGGTCAACGTACCGGCTGGTCTTTAACCAGCTCGCGCACACAAGCAACCAAAGGCTGAAGCCGTTGGTGTTTCAACCGGTAAGCGACCCGGTTGGCAATCAAGCGGGCGGTGGCTTGAAAAATTTCCGCTCCCGCTACAAGCCGGTTTTCCCGCAAAGTGCGGCCGGTAGAAACAATATCCACAATCAGATCCGCTAACCCCACCACCGGAGCCAATTCAATATTGCCGTGCAGTTTGATTACTTCCACCTGCATCCCTTGCTCCCGGAAAAACGCTGCCGCCACCCGGGGAAACTTGGTCGCCACCCGCCCGTGGTTAAACTGGGTCAAGTCACGGCCCTGAAACGCTTCCTCCGGCAAGGCGACCACAAACCGGCAAAACCCGAACCGCAGGTCCACCAGTTCCACAACATCCTTATCCTGCTCCACGATCGTATCCTTACCGGCAATTCCCAGATCCGCCGCTCCATATTCCACATAAGTAGGAATATCGGTTGGCCGGCAAATGATGTACTTCAACCGCTCCGGAGGGTATTCAATCACCAGCTTGCGGGTATCCGCCCGCAAACCGGCGGTCCACAGACCGGCAGTCGCCAGCAAATCAAGTGCATCGGGAAACAATTTGCCTTTGGGCAAGGCAATCGTTAAACTATCCTTCATTTATTCAGCCCCCATTTCACCGGCCGCCCCGGCAGCAAACCGGACCGTCTTGATTCCCCGCGCCGTAGCACCGGCAACCAAACCAGCCCGATCCCGGCCCAACAAATCGGTTTCCACCACCAACCCGGCCGCCCGTAACTCCCGGGCAATGGCAATCACTTGGGCTAAATCGACACCACCAACCAAAACATCCGCCACCGGGGCAGCCACCGGTTGCCGCAACCGGGAAAGAGCCAGCAACACCCGGTCCAAACCAATGGCAAAACCGGTAGCCGGACAATCATAACCCATCCTGGCCAAAAGCCGGTCATAACGGCCCCCGCCACAAATTGGAAACCCGACCCCAAACGTATAACCTTCAAAAACTACGCCGGTATAATAATCAAACCCCCGCAACACACCTAAATCCAGGGCAACGAATGCTTCCACCCCGAATGCCTGTAAGGCGGCATACACCTGGCTCAGGTTTTCCAATCCGGCCGCAGCCCGTTGATTGACCGCCAAACAAGCCGCTTGCGTTAAAACTTCCGGGCCACCGTGCAAAGTCGGCAGGTGCAGCAAAAGGTCGGCCTGGGCCGCCGGTAACCCCGTAGCGGCCAACAGTTCCCGTAAGCCCACAAAATCCTTTTTGGCCACCAACTGGCGCACCCGGGCCTTGTGTTCCCCGGCTAAAGGCAATTCCTCCATCAGGCCGTTAAATACTTCGATTTGCCCGAGAGAAATTTGAAAATCGGTCAAACCGGCCTGACGCAAAGCTTCGACCGCCAAAGCAACTATTTCGGCATCGGCCACCGGTCCCGGCGCTCCGATTACTTCCACCCCGGCCTGAAAAATCTCCCGCTGCCGGCCCGCCTGGGGCTCTGCATAACGGAAAACATTAGCGGCATAATACAGGCGCAAGGGCAAAGACCACCGGGTCAAGCGGGTAGCCACCAAGCGCGCAATCGGAATGGTCATCTCCGGCCGTAAGGCAAGGATCCGGCCCTGGTGGTCAAAAAATTGAAACAGCCGGTCCCGGATTTCGTCACCGCTGTCCACCGTCAGTGAAGGCAAATATTCTACCGTCGGGGTAAGTACTTCCTGGTAGCCCCAAGCCGTAAACAGCTCTACCCACTTGTCTTCCAAAGCCCGCTTTTCTCGGGCGTCTCCCGGCAAAAAATCCCGCATCCCCGGGGGAATTTCCCAAGTTTTTTCCGGCATCAGCATCCCTCCTTATCTGGCCACTTTTTTGTTCACCTGTTTAACTTTTCATCGTAATGAATAGGTAATACAATTAACCTAACACGGCGTTTCGCCCCTGTCAATCGGCTTCCCGGCTTTTCTCCCGTAACCGCCGTAAAATTAACCGGTAACCGTCGGCGCCGAAATTGAGACAGCGTTTGACCCGGGAAACCGTCGCCGGACTGGCCCCGGTCTGAGCCGCGATCTCACTATACTTGTAATTTTGATCCAACATCTGCGCCACCGCAAAACGTTGGCCCAAGGCCTTCAACTCCGCTACCGTACAAATATCCGCAAAAAAGCGGTAGCATTCATCCACCGTTTCCAACGCTAAAACTGC
>JAQWAU010000050.1:0-5908 GCA_028707535.1 Heliobacteriaceae bacterium
CGGGTGGCCGGGGAGTTAAAGGACCGGCAGGCCGACCGCTGGATTATCGACCTCCGGAGTAATCCCGGGGGTTACCTCGGGGTGGCCCTTGACCTGGCCGGCTATTTTGCCGGGGATCAGACGGCGGTGCAGTTTAAGAACAAGAATACCGGTTTTCGTTCGGCCCGGGGGACTGACCACGGGTTTATTTTCGCCCGGCCGGCGATTGTGTTGACCGACCGTTACAGTGCCAGTGCTTCCGAGATCCTGGCCGCCTGTGTCCAGGACTACGGCCAGGCCCTTTTGTTGGGGGAACGGACCTACGGCAAAGGGACCGTGCAGGGGATGTACGGCCTGACCGGCGGGGGGAAATTGAAGTTGACCATCGACCGGTTTTATTCCCCGCAAGGAAAGTCAATCAATGAAACCGGGGTTTCGCCGGATTGGGAACTGGCGGATACCGACCAGCAACTGGCGGCGGAGCTTTTGTTGACCGCCGCACCGGTCCCGGGGGATAACACCGGGTATGTGCAGGTTGCCGCCGGTCCCGAAACTTTCACGGTTGATCTGGCTTTGGCCCGGACCGAACGTTATTGGCCGGTTTGGGCAGCCTTGCTGGCGACCCGGCAACCGGACGCCTTCAAAACCGGGACCCAAACCGGTTGGCAGCCGGTAGACGCTGCCGCTGCGGACCAGCGCTGGCCTTTGTTTTACCCTGGTTACCGGCAGGTGGCCAGGATGAATGCTGTCCCCCCGGATAAGCAGTTTACAGTTACTTTTTCCCGGGGGCTCGATTTTGCCACGGTAAACGCCGCCGGGGTGGAACTGATTGCGGTCGATAGCGGCAGCCGGGTGCCTTTGACGTTTTTACCCCTAAACGACCGGCAGGTGAAGGTGGCGCCCGATGAGCCTTTGGCAGCCGGGGGCGCTTACTGGCTTTTGGTCCACCGGGTGGTTACGGATGTGGCCGGCAGGCCCTTGAATCAGGGTGTTTTGGCCTTAATCACTGTGCAAGGTTAGCAGGAATTTGGCAGATTAGATGGAATAAAGATCATATCATTGGCAAGGAAAGCCGGTAGGGCAGGCGGGGGGTGTGTGGTTAGTAATTGCCCGATACGGGATATGGTGGAATGTTGAAAGAAAGGGTGAAAACGGTGAAGCAAATGCGTAAAGGGTTAGTTTTGGCTTTATTGTTGGTGTTGGCCGGGGTTTTGGCGGGCGGCCTCCCGGCAGCGGCGGAGCCGGTCAAAGGTTACTTCGGGTCGACGGCGACGGTGATTCCCGTGCCGGAAGCGGAACTGTCGCTGCTTGCACCGGCGAAAGTTTATAGCCAGGCGATTAACGTGGAAGTGAACCCGACCGATTATTCCCGGTTGGTGCCCCAGGAAGATTATTACGTGACCCGGTCGGTGGATATCTCGATGAAAAACAAATCCGGCCAGGTGATCACCGCGACCAATAGTCCGGTTTGTTTGCGGTTTAAGTTCTATGAACTCGATTACATCCGGGCCAGTCGCAGCAGCGGCGCCCCGGTCACGAATTTCGGGGTTGGTTTCTGGGATGAAAAGCAAAACGCCTGGGCAACCGTGCCGGCGGAAATTTTCTGGAACGGGACAACCGGCCAGGTAGAGGGAAAATCGTTAAGAGGTTACGGACGGTATGCCTTGATCTGGTCAAATGCCGGCCAAAAACTGAGTGACCCCGCTCCGGAAGGGTTCCGGTTGATTATTGACGGGGAAACGGTACAATCGGCGGTTTCACCTTTTATCAAGCCGGAAGGTTACACGATGGTTCCCTTGCGCTTGATTGCCAACAACCTTGGGGCCCAAGTAAAGTGGGACGGGACGGAAGGCCGGATCGATATCGATTACGGTAAGGTTGCGGTCAAGCTTTGGGCCGGTAAGCTTGAGGCGTTGAAAAATAATGAGGAAATGACCTTGGCGGTAGCCCCGGAGATTATCGATGGGACGACTTTTGTGCCGTTGGGGTTTGTGGCGAAGAGTTTGGGGATTAAGGCCGATTGGGATCCCTTGACCCGGACGGTTTATTTGTTTAAGTAGATAGGCGGGAGCAGAAATGGCGGGTAGGCGAATTTCGCCGGTAATGGCGGCAATCATGGTGTTGGCCTTGACCTTCGGGTTAGCCGGGGCCGGGCCGGTGGCGGCAAGTGAACCGGAAGCAATCAGCAAATGCGCTCAGGGGGAAATGCTGCTGGAACGCGGGGATTTCCCGGCAGCAGCCGGGATATTTCGGGAAGCGATCAAGATGGCGGCTGGTTTGGCGGATGGGTATTATGGTCTAGGCCGGGCTTTGTACGGCCAAGGGCAATACCAGGCTGCCGAAGAGGCCTTACTAACCGCGAACCGGTTAGAACAGAACCCTTTCTTCCTTAAGGCTTTGGCGGATGTCCGGTGGGCCTTGGGCCAAGTGGAAGCGGCGGTGGAGAACTACCGGCAGGCTGTCGCCTCGGATGGCCCGGCGGCGGCTAATGCCGGCTTAGGCAATGCTTTGCTGGCCCTGGGAGAAACTACGGAAGCAATCCCGGTCTTAAGGGCCGGAATCGCCAAAGATCCTTATGAAATCGGGAATTTCCTGGTCTTAGGGCGGCTCTACCGGCTGGCGGGAGATTTAACGGCGGCCGAGCAGGTTTACCGGGATGCCTTGCGTTACGGGCTGAATACCTCGGCGGTGCGTAAAGGCTTGGGTGTGGTTTACCACGCCCAGGAAAAATTCGATCCGGCGGCCACTGAATTTAACCTGGCTTTGCGGATGAACCCGGTTGACGCGGAAGCCTTTGCTTACCTGGGTGATTTGTATACCACCTGGGGCAAGGCAGCCATGGCCGAAGGTTATTATCACCAGGCGATCACCCTGGCCGGTGACCAGGGGGATCTCTTGACCCGGTTGGGTGATGCTTTGTTTGTCCAGGGGAAGCTTGAGCTGGCGAAGGAAGCCTACTTAAAGGCAATGGCTGGTGGTGCGGAATCGGCCCTTTTACAGGTTTCTTTAGGGCAGGTCTATGCCGGTTTAGGGCAACCGGCGGCGGCGGAAGAACAGTTCGCGGCCGCGCTACAGCTGGCGGGGGAAAACCCGGTGGTTAATCTTGCTTACGGCCGGTTTTTGCTGGCCGAAAAACGTTACGAAGCGGCGGAAACCGTCCTGGCCAAGGTGGTCAAACTGCAGCCGGGTGATGGTGAGGCTTTGGTTGCCCTGGGTGATGCCTGTTACGGTCGGCAGCACCACTGGCGGGCGGAAGAATTTTATCATCAGGCCTTGGCTTTGGATGCCCGGAACCAGGCAGCCTTAAACGGCTTGGGGCTGGTTGCGCTTGAGGAAGGCCGGGACAAAGCGGCGGAGGATTATTTTTTCCGTCTGATGCAGTTGGAGTCCGGGGAAACGGTCAACGGCCCGGTGGGCCTGGGCTACACCTGTCTGCAACAACAGCGGCTGGGTGATGCCTTAAAGTGGTTCAATCAGGCGGTAGTCCGGAACCAGCAAGACGGCCGGCCCCATCTGGGCCTGGGTTATTTAGCCCGGGCCGAGGGGAACGATACCGAGGCCTTGGCTAAATTCAAGTATGCCCGGCGGGTTGACCCGGGTGTGGTCGATATCCTGGCCAAGAATCACCTGCCGGTGGCCGAATTTACGGTAAAACCGGCTGGTGGTCCGGCGCCCTTGAAGGTGGCGTTTAACGCCGGCCAGGCTTATGACCCGGATGGTCAAATCACCGGTTACCAGTGGCGGATTTTCCCGGTTGGCGCTGCGCCGGTATTTCAGACCGGAAGTAAGGAAGCGGCCTATGAATTCACCGTGCCGGGCGCCTACCAGGTGGAGCTGGTAGTGGAAGACGACCAAGGGGCCCAAAGGCGGGCAGTCCGGGAAGTGCCGGTTTCTGCGGGGATTACGTTGTGCTATAACGGGGCGGCTGTACCAGGCGACCCTGCTTTGGGGGAACCGCGTTTGGAGGATGACCGGGTGTTGGTGCCGATGCGCCAGGTCTTCGAGTTGCTGGGGGCAGAACTGGCCTGGGATGGGGCAACCGGTACGGTAACCGGCCGGAAGCCGGCCCATGAGGTCCGGTTGACCGTTGGTTCGGCGACGGCCTTTGTCAACGGGGCAACCTTTTATTTGGATGTGCCGGCCCGGGTAGATGTGGCGACCGGCCGGCTGTTGGTACCGCTGCGCCTGGTGGCCGAGGCTTTGGGCGCTCAGGTAAGTTACGACCCGGCGACCAGGACGGTTTCGATCACGGATTGACCCGGTTACGGGGTAAAAATGAGCTACCCGCTACCAGCCTACTTCGGGTTGGCGGCGGGTAATTTTTTTGGACCGGGGGGGAAAATTTGCCGCAAGGAGTGTTGGCGGCGGTGACGGTGGCCACAGACGGTTAAGGCCTTTGGGGCAGGCGCTCTTGTTTTGCGCCGGAATAACCGATATAATGAAATCAATTCCGGCGTAATGGAGGTAGCCATGGCCAGGCCTATCCGGGTTTTGCACATTATCGGCGGCGGGGAGATCGGTGGCGCCGAAATCCATATCCTGGATCTTGCCCGGCATCTTTCACCCTTAGAGATGGATTTTTATTTGTGTTGTCTTTTTCCGGCGCCTTTGTTGCAGCGTGCGCAGCAGCAGGGGATCAACGCAGTGGCGGTGGCCATGCGGAGCAAGCTGGATGTTTTTTGTTTGTGGCAGGTTTTTCAGGTGGTGCGCCGGCTGAACCCGGAGATTGTGCATACCCACGGGGTCCGGGCAAACCTGGTTGGCCGTTTGGCGGCCAAGATGGCCGGGGTGCGCCACACGGTAACCACGGTTCACAGTGTGCTGGCCCACGATTACCCGGATAATACGGCCCGGTGGCTGAACTACCGGATGGAACGGCTTACCGCCGGTCTTACGGAACGGTTTATCGCGGTGGCGGATTTTTTGAAAAAGAGTTTGTGTGCCCAAGGTATTCCGGCCGAACAGATTGTGGTGATCCCAAACGGGATTGATTTGGCTAAATTCGAGGCCGGGGAAGGGCGCCAGGCGGTTCGGATGGAACTGGGGATTGCGCCGGATGCGCCTTTGGTCGGGATGGTGGGCCGGTTTCACCCGGTAAAAGGGCACAAGTTTTTGGTGGCGGCGGCCCAGGAGATTGTCAAGCTAAACCCGGCGGTCCGTTTTTTGTTGGTTGGTGACGGCATTATCCGGGCCGAGATTGAAAACGATATTAAAGAACGTCACCTGGAACCGTATTTTGTTTTTACGGGGTTCCGGGATGATATTGCGGCGATTTACCGGGCTTTGGACATCCTGGCTTTGCCGTCTTTATCCGAAGGCTTAAGTTTAACTTTAATGGAGAGTATGTATTGTGGGTGTCCGGCGGTGGCCAGTGCGGTCGGCGGAAACCCGGAGATTATCGTTGACGGGAAAACCGGCTTGCTGGTGCCGCCGGGGGATTCGCTGGGGTTGGCCGCCGCTTTGTTGCGGTTGGTCGAAAATCCCGGGGAAGCCCAGCGCTTGGGTGAGGCGGCCCGGAAAACGATCGAGGAGCGGTTTACGGTAAAACGGATGGCGGAGCGCACCCAGGTGGTGTACCGGCAACTGGTTGACCCGGGGAAAACGCCGGCGGGGTAATCGCCGGCTGATTTTTGTGGAGTTGTTGGAAGTGATATGGCGCAGGTGAATCGTATCGCCCAGGCCGCGGCCCTCATTATGGTGGTGACCCTGGCCGGGCGTTTTTTCGGTTTCTTTCGGCAAATGCTGATCGCCAGCCACTTTTCGGTGGATTTGGTGGATGCCTATGTGGTTGCTTACACCTTGCCGAATATTTTCGGGGTAACCATGACCGGCGCTTTTTTAGCCGCCTTTATCCCGACGTTTACCAAACTGCTGGTCGAGGCCCGCGAAGCCGGTGTGGGTGCGGAAGCGGCAGGGGCGGCCGGCCGGG
>JAQWAU010000050.1:6008-8031 GCA_028707535.1 Heliobacteriaceae bacterium
CTGGCGGTGCCTTTTATCCGGATTATTTTTGAACGGGGGGCGTTTACCCCGGAAAATACGGTGGCAACGGCGGTAGCCTTGTTCTGGTACGCGTTGGGCCTGGTGCCGTCGGCGATGCGGGACTTGTATACCCGGATGTTTTACGCTTTGCAGGACACCCGGACCCCGGTAAAAGTCGGGGCGGTTTGTGTCACGATTCATATCGTTTTGAACCTGATCCTAATCCGGTATATGGCTCACGGCGGGTTGGCTTTGGCTACTTCAATCGCCACGGCCTTGAATATGGTTGTATTGGGCTGGCTTTTATGGCAGCGCACCGGTGGCTGGGCCTTGGGGAACGAGTTGCGGGTTTTGGCGAAGTCCGTGGTCGCCGCCCTGGTGATGGGCCTGGTCGTTTACCGGGTGGACAACCTGCTCTACGCCTTTTGGGGGCAGTACGGGGGCTGGGGTGAACTGGTGGAGGTGGCCGGCGCCATCGGGGTTGGGGTGGTAGTTTACGGGTTTTTGATCTGGTTGTTGCGGGTGGAAGAGCTAAGTATGCTGGTCGCCCTGGTCCGGGAAAAGACCGGGCGGTTCTTCCGGTAAAGTCCGGAATTTTTGGGAGAGGTATGAATGGAGGAGCAAGCGGCAACAATGGACGCGGATGAAGGTATTTCCCGACGGTGGTTTTTGGCCGGGGCCGGGGTGTTTGCCCTCGGATTGGCTGCTTCGGCGGTGGTGTACCGGTATGGCTGGCCTGCTTGGCGTCCCGGTCAGCCGGACCAAACGCCCCGGGTGGTGTCCGGGCCGGGGGGAAAAGTGGCCTTAAGGAAATTTCCGTTTCCGTATCAGGCGATGGTGGCCTTGACTGCCGATGTAGACGGCTGTTCTTTAGGGGAGTTTGAAAAAATTCACCGGTTTTTGAATACAAGGGAGGAGACGCCGGCCGGGCCGGGGCTCGGGTTGGATGTCGGGGATTCCTTTTGGATGGTGGTCGGTTCCGACTGGGAAGGGGATATCGATGTCGATGGCTACGGGGTGCGGCACCAGTTGGCCTGGTGGCAGGGTGTCGATTTGGCTAAACCGTTCCATGCTGAAGAGATCGCCCGGTATATCCGGTGCGGCTGGATTGATAGCCTGCATTCCTGGGGGGATTTTAACCAAACCGACCCGACAGCTCCTGGGGCAGCTACCTTCCGGCGGGAGATTGCCGAAAAGGCTATTCAGGAGCTGGAAAAGGCCGGCCTGAAGATTGAGGTTTGGATCGACCACGGCAATGCGGCGAATGTGCAGTCATTTGCCGGTTCGGATGGCTGGCGGCGTAATTACCAAAAGGGTGATGACCCGGCTTCTCCTTTTTACCATACTGATTTGACGGTCCCTTACGGGATCCGGTTTGGCTGGGCGGCGACCCGGTCTGCCCAGGAGGACCCGGTGGGGGCCAAGTCCCTGTTGTGGCCACGCCGGTTGCGGGATGGGCAGAAGATTTGGAATTTTACCCGTTACTCGACGGCCGGGCGGGACCGGCGGGGGGCGGCGCGGTTTTTGTGGAACCCGTACAAGCTGCATTTGCAGTTGAATGCGGATAATTTTCAGCGTTGGAAAACCAATGGCTGGTATTCTGCGGTTGCCCAGCACTTCGGTGGGCCGAACGAACTTTATTTCCCTTTTCCGGAACCGGCGGTCGCTGCTTTGCGGGCCTTGGCCGCCGAACAGGCTGCCGGGAAAATCCTGGTGGCCCGGACTTCCCGGCTGCTCCGCTACAATTTGGCGGAACAGTTTGTGGAGTTTGCGGTGGTGGCGGGGGAGGTTGGGTACACAATCGATATCCGGCGGATTGCCGACCCGCATTTAGGGGCCTTTGTGCCTGACTTGGCGGCGGTGCGCGGCCTGACCTTTTATGTGGCGGCTCCTGAGGAGTACGCTATTGCCGTGGCCGGGGAGCCGGTACCGGCAACCGAGTTGCAGTGCAATGGGGCCGACCATACCGGTCAAAAAAGCATCGGAATCAAGTGGTTTGCGCCGGATTGGCACGATTATACAC
>JAQWAU010000020.1 GCA_028707535.1 Heliobacteriaceae bacterium
TTTCGCCTCCTATATGTGCCGCCTTTACCGATACCGAATATCGAAAGACAAAACAACTCTTTATACACTTTGCAATCTTATACATTGTGTAATGTTCTATTTTTATTTTCGCTCATTATTTCTCGCATGTCAATACTCATCCGAAAAAAAAAGCCGGGTTTTATATGACCGGCTGATACCGGAACATACGACCCGAAAAATCGTCGCCGCGGCTATTGGACTGATTTTTTTAACCCCCCCGGATCGTTCCAGGGGTTTTTTCATGTAAACCAAACCTGGTTGCGCTTTAATACCCGTTGATGATCGGGCAGGAAATCCATCGAAAAAAGTCGAAAGCATAACAATACCACTGACAATTGAATGCCGATATTACGAGGAGACGAGTATGCCGAAAACGGTAAAAACCCTATTTGTTTACGGGCTATTATTGACAGCTGCCTTCTTTCTGGGAAAAATATGCTTTGAATATGTTTGGCCGCCTTACTTCGGAACAGCTGTAAATAAGACCAATGAAGCCAACAAGGATTTTGTTTATCTAATTGAAGAAATCAAAGAACAGGCGAAACTGGCTACGGTTGAGTATTCAGGACCGGTAATAATCAAGTTTAACGACCAAACAAACTTGGAGTTGTTTAAGCTACCTATTCCTGTTCCTGGAACAAAGAGAGAATACGTTGCCGTAGGCAGGGGAAAAGTAGTTGCCGGGATTGATGTAGAACAGATATCGATAACAAACACTGCTGGAGATTCGGTAATTGTTCAAACGCCAAAACCGCAGATTCTCTATAAAATGATTGAAAATGATTCTTGGGAAATCCTTGTAAATAACAGCTTTTTCCGGAAAATGACTATTGAGGAAATCCATGTGTTGGAATCGGAGGCTCTCACGGATTATGCTAAGCAAGCGGAGCAATCCGGTATTTTGGATACCGCAGACAAAAAAGCCAAAGATGTAATCAGGCAGGTTTTGAAAAAATCGGGTGTCAATGATATTCAGTTCCAGTAGAGTTAAGCCGGAAGCGACTCCCGCCAAATTGGGATTCACTTCCGGCTATTTTTGCCTTTAATCCTTCCCTTTAATCACCGCCAGCAGCAGCAATCTGGCCACCGGGCGGGTCAGGCCGATATCGGCCAGGGTATTCAGCCGGATTGCATTTAAACACATCGCCAAAAGCACAGCGGACATCATGGGTAATCAGCTGCCAGTTGGCAAAAGCGAAGTTGACCGCACAGGCCAGACCCCGGTCATCCTAGCCCAAATGTGTCTTCCGGTTACGTTCCTCCGCTTTTTTCGCGTCATTGAACAGATCCAGGGTAGATAGATACCCGGTAATCCGGCGCACCCGGGAAATAACCCCACCACCACAACGAGGGCAGACATCTTCCGGGATCACCCCGTTAAAACCACACGTTTTACAAATATCCACCGGGAAATTAACGGCGGCATACCCCATATCCGCCATATACATCGCCTTAATTATCGTTTCAAAAGCGGCAATATTGTGCACCGGGGCAGATGGCAATTCCACATACGAAATGTGTCCGGCATTCGTGTGTTTATGGTAAGGACCCTCGATCGCAATTTTGTCAAATGCACTGATCTCAAAATCCACCGGCACATGAAAAGAATTAGTATACCATTCCCGGTCGGTAATCCGGGGGACCACACCAAACCGTTCCCGGTCCTTTTTGGTAAACTTGCCGGATAAACCTTCCGCCGGTGTCGCCAGCAACGAAAAATTAAGCCCGTAATCCTTGGTTGCTTGGTCCAAACGTTCCCGCAAGTGAGCAACAATCTTTAGTCCCAGTTCCTGAGCAGTCGGCGAGCCGCCATGATGTTGACCGGTCAAAGCAATCAAACATTCCGCCAAACCGATAAAGCCCATCGATAACGTCCCATGCTTAATTGCCGGTTCCACCTTGTCTTCCCGGGCCAAGTCCTCACTATCCAGATAAAGCCGCTGCCCCATCAAAAAGGGAAAGTCCTTCACCCGCAGATTCTTCTGCACATCATAACGGGTCAACAACTGTTTAATCACCAAATCAACTACCTGGTCAAGTTCCCGCCAAAAAATGCTTAAATCCCCTTGGGCCTTCAACCCCAACCGGGGCAAGTTGATCGTGGTAAACGACAAATTCCCCCGGCCATCCGTCACCGCCGGCCCGTTAACATTCGCGATTACCCGGGTCCGGCACCCCATATAGGCGACTTCCTCTTCCTGTTCGTTGAACCCTCGATTAAACGAAGCATCCTGAAAGGCAAAATTGGGGAACAATCGTTTACAGGCGACCAACATGGATAACTGGAAGAGGTCGTAATTAGGATCCCCTGGTTGATAATTGACCCCGCTTTTAATCTTAAAACAAACATTAGGAAAAATCGGGGCCTCACCCTTACCCAGGCCCTTTTCGTAAGCCTGCAAAAAAGCCCGGGTCACCAACCGGCCTTCCCAAGAAATATCTGTCCCAAAATTAATGGAGGAAAACGGCACCTGGGCGCCGGCCCGGCTGTGCATAGTATTAAGATTATAAATAAACCCTTCCATCGCCTGGTAGGTTTCGTTTTCTACCCGTTCCCGCACCAACCGGTCCACCTTTTCCGCATCAACCGTGATCTGTAAATCCGTGAACGCCCGCTTGACATCAGCTTCCTGGCGCCGGTATTCGGCGGTGACATAAGGGGCCATATCCCGGTCAAAAAAGGCAAAAGACTGCCCCCCATGCATATCGTTCTGGTTCGACTGTAAAATGATTGCCGCCAAAGCAGCCGCCGTTTTTATGCTTTTCGGCCGCCGAATATACCCATGTCCATTGTCGAACCCATCCGCCAACAGTCGGGCCAAAGGAATCTGTAAGCAGGTCAGGGTTTTTCCGTACCAAGCCAGGTCATGAATATAAATGTCTCCCTCCTGATGTGCCCTCGCTTCATCTTTCGGAATTACCCGGTTAAGGTAATAATCCACCGAAGCCACCTCAGCAATCTGCAGCACCTTAGCCGAAGGGCTATTAGAAACGTTGGCGTTTTCCCGGTTGGTTTCCTTCAAAATCTCCTGTACCGCACCCATTAAGTCAGACTTCGCTTCCCGGATCCGGGTGCGCTTGTTGCGGTAAAGTATATAGGCCTTTGCCGTCCGGGCATGGCCATTTTCAATCAGGACTTTTTCCACCATATCCTGGACATCTTCGACTGAGAACAATTGGCCGTTATATTCAGCCTTCAGCATCCGTAGGACATCCAGGGTCAACTCCATCGCCAGTTGCCGGTCTTCCCCGCCTACGGCCCGGGCCGCCTTAAAGATCGCATCGGTAATCTTTACCTCCTGGAAATCTACCACCCGGCCATCCCGTTTCTGAATATGGTTAAACATTACTGCTTCCTCCTCTGATGCAAAAAATCAGCCTTTTTATTCTTTTCGCCGAATTAACCCTGCTACTTCCTCCATGAAACAAGTGACATCCTGAAACTGACGATAAACCGAAGCAAAACGGACATACGCCACTGCATCTACCGTCCGTAACCGGTCCATGACCAGCTCCCCAATTTGCCGGGAAGGGACTTCCCGTTCGTATTGACTGCGTAAATCCCGCTCCACCGCTGCCGCTAAGGCTTCCAACCGCTCCAGTGGTACAGGCCTTTTTTCACAAGCCTTAACTAGACCGTTCATCACCTTGTTGCAGTCAAAAGCTTCCCAGGAACCATCCTTTTTGCGCACCAGTAATGGTGTCTCCTCAACCCTTTCCTGGGTGGTAAACCGCCGGTTGCAGACCAAACATTCCCGGCGGCGGCGGATCACTTTACCTTCATCTTGGGCCCGGGTTTCTAGTACTCTGGTTTCACCGTGGCCACAGAAGAAGCACTGCACAGGGTCTCCCCCCCAGCACTATATGTAGATCTTTTTAATTATACCGCCCCTACATGTGGCGGGTCAAGCCATTTATTACCAAGCCAAAAGCGAAAAATAAAAGAGGTTTGGCCCTGAAAACCAAACCCCAGCCGGTCCGCCCCCGTTAAACCACATCTTGATGTGGTTCGCTAAAAGCATTTATTTCCACCAGGATCACGTCAACACCAATCTTCTTGATCCTTTCCCAGGGCACCGTCATATCCTCACCCCGGCCAAAAAAACCCATCAACTTTCCCTGCCCAGGCAGAACAATCGCCCTAACTCTACCCATTTCCGGATCGATATCGATGTCCTTGATCATGCCCAACCGGCGCCCATCAGTGATGTTGACGATGTCCCGCAGCCGCAGGTCGGATATTTTAATCACGCCTCCGCCACCTCCTTCGGTGCTATATACTATGAAGGAACAGGCAGACTTGTGCCGGTTAAACGTATTTTCGCATATGATTTAAGGCGGCTTTTTCCAATCGGGAAACCTGGGCTTGTGAAATGCCGATTTCGGCAGCCACTTCCATTTGGGTCTTCCCTTCAAAAAAACGCAAGGTCAGGATCAATTTCTCCCGGTCATTCAGTTTGCGCATCGCTTCCCGGACGGAGATCCCTTCCAGCCATTGGGAATCCTGACTCTTTTCATCACTAATCTGGTCCATGACGAAAATCGGGTCACCACCGTCATGGTAAATCGGTTCAAACAGGGAAATCGGCTCCTGAATGGCATCAAGGGCAAAAGTTACTTCTTCCCGTTTAAAACCGAGGGCTTCGGCCACTTCCCCCACAGTCGGCTCCCGGGAAAGTTCATTAACCAACCGGTCCCGGATTTGCAACGCTTTGTAAGCGATATCCCGGAGAGAACGGCTGACCCGGATTGGGTTGTTGTCCCGGAGGTAGCGGCGAATTTCCCCGATAATCATGGGTACCGCATACGTAGAAAAACGCACATTCTGACCTAAATCGAAGTTATCGATCGCCTTCATTAAACCAATACAACCCACTTGAAACAAATCATCAACATATTCGCCCCGGTTGGTAAACCGCTGGATCACACTAAGCACAAGGCGCAAATTGCCACCTATCAACTTTTCCCGGGCAGATCTGTCACCTGCCTGCATGGCCCGAAACAAGGTTCGCATCTCCGCATTCGTAAGCACCTTTAATTTCGCGGTATTTACGCCACAGATCTCCACCTTGTTGACCATCATCGGCAACCCTCCCACCGGTGCCTGATTTACATCCACTAGTATTAGCCTGATGTTACAGACTTATACCGTGATCACCGGTTTACCCCAGGCGCCCCGTAATCCCCCCGTTCACTCCATCCGGTTAATTTCTTTGCGCAGGCGCTTAATAATCCGCTTTTCCAACCGGGATATATAGGATTGGGAAATCCCTAACAGATCGGCCACTTCCTTTTGGGTTTTTTCCTGGGTATCTTGCAGCCCAAACCGCAACTCAACAATCCGGCGTTCCCGGGTCGTCAATTTACTCATCGCCGCTTGGAGCAACTTTTGATCCACTTCTTCTTCAATCGTTTTGTAAATGATGTCACTTTCCGTGCCCAAAACGTCGGAAAGCAACAACTCATTGCCATCCCAGTCGATGTTGAGCGGCTCGTCAAAAGAAACCTCCGAACGGATCTTGTTGTTCCGCCGCAAATACATTAATATTTCGTTTTCGATACACCGGGAGGCATAGGTAGCCAGCTTTATTTTTTTTAACGGGTCAAAGGTGTTAACCGCTTTAATTAAACCAATGGTGCCGATGGAAACCAGGTCTTCGATCCCCACTCCGGTATTTTCGAATTTGCGGGCAATGTAGACCACCAGGCGTAAGTTTCGCTCAATCAAAATAGATTTAACGGTTAAATCACCTTGTTCTAACTGCCAGAGCAGGTTGATTTCTTCATCGTTGGACAATGGTGGCGGCAAAGCCTCACTCGAGCCAACATAATGCACTTCGGAAATCAACCGGAGTTTCCGTAAGAGCTTGATCATGCCGGAGGTAACGAAAACACGTAAACTGCCTCCTAAGCGAATAGCCTGCACCGATTTTTCCACGCCAAATCCTCCTTTCGCTCAAAATTCCCAAATAGCCGGGACCAAGGCCCGGTATTTCCCGGTCGGATCCAGTTGCTGTTCGGTCAACCCGATTACCGCCTGACTGCAGACAACCTTTCTGGATTGCCGGCGCAACCCGGCCTGCAAGGGCCGGATCCCCAGCAGCAATCCATCCGGCTTGCCCAGGGCCGAATATGGTATATACCGAGGCTGATATGCCAGTCCGCCTGTTGCCGGGTCATGCCACCATCCCGCGGGGAAAAGGTGGGCCATACACTGAAATTCCACGATTATTACCGGGTCTCCGGAAACCGGGTCCCACAAGCGGTTGCCGCTATCCACCAGTGCCGGTACCGCGATTGCCCCCGCCGGCAACTGAACCCAAAGTTCCGTCAGCCAGCCCCCTTGCTGCCGCACTTGCCGCCAAAACAGCAGGCTGCCGCCGGCAATTCCTCCGGCCAACAAGCATAACAGCCAAAAACACCAAGGACCCAAGGTAGCATCAGCCGGGACTAAAGCGTACAACACACCACCGGTAACCCAGGCGCCAAGGTAGAAAACCACCCAGGTTTGGACCCTCTGCCATATTGGCTGCCGGGAAAAAGCGATCCTGAGCAAAAGCCAGCTCAGCCCAAGCTGGAAACCCCAGGTCACCACCAGACCCATTGGCCACCACAAGGTTACTATTGACAAGGTTGCACCCACTGCTGCCGCAACTAAAAATCGAACCGGACGGAGGGCCAAATGCATTACCAGGCCGCAAAGGTTTATTAAAAGGTAATCCATCACAAAATTGATTAGCCACAAAATATCCCAGTAGATAATTAGCCTTTCGCCCACCTCTGCGTCACCACCTCTGCGCCGACACCTTTGCTTAATTATACCTGACTCTTTTTGTAAATTCTGTCACTTCCTGCGTCCAAACCCTTTGCCGGCAAAAAAAAATAAACCTTACAACTATTGCCGTAAGGTTTATCGGCTGCGGGGATAAATTTATCCCCGATACTTACGCAAAAAAACCGGAATATCGACTTCATCGGCGGGAAAAGCGGTTTTTACGTCCATGGTAATCTGCGGTTTTTGCCGTATGTTTTCCTTAGCAACCGGTTGCGGACCGGTCTGGACATGGCGTTGGTCAAAGCCGGTGGCAATTACCGTCACCCGAACTTCATCTTCCATCGCCTCGTCAATTACCGCCCCAAAAATAATATTTGCCTCAGGATCGGCAACCTCAGTCACAATTTCGGCCGCTTCGTTGACTTCCAACATCCCCAGATTGGCCCCACCGGTAATATTCATTAAAACACCCCTGGCCCCCTCGATAGAAGTCTCCAAAAGTGGGCTGGAAATCGCTTTTTTAACCGCATCAACGGCCCGGTTTTCCCCAGAAGCAGTCCCTACCCCCATTAAAGCCGAACCAGTATCCGTCATAATCGTCTTAACATCGGCAAAATCCAGGTTAATGAGTCCCGGTACCGCAATCAAATCAGAAATACCCTGCACACCCTGCCGTAAAATATCGTCGGCAAGGCGAAAAGCTTCATTCATCGGGGTATGCTTGTCCACTACCTGTAACAACCGGTCATTAGGAATTGTAATCAAGGTATCCACTGCTGTTTTTAATTCCTGGATCCCCCGGTCGGCCTGCAAAGAACGTTTTCGGCCTTCAAACGTAAAGGGCCGGGTTACCACCCCTACTGTCAAGGCGCCTAACTCTTTCGCCACCTCAGCAACCACCGGCGCCGCACCGGTGCCGGTGCCACCACCCATACCTGCCGTAACAAAAACCATATCCGCTCCCTTGAGAATGGCCAGCAAATCTTCCCGGCTCTCTTCAGCCGCTTTTTTGCCGATATCCGGATTAGCTCCCGCTCCTAGCCCCTTGGTTAGTTTAGCCCCGATCTGCACTTTCTGTTCGGCGCGGGAAAGTTTTAACGCCTGAACGTCCGTGTTTACCGAAATAAACTCGACACCCCGCACCCCATGGCTAATCATACGGTTGACAGCGTTATTACCCCCGCCACCAACCCCCACAACCCGGATAACCGCCAGCGGGTTTAAATCTACGTCTAATTCAAACACATAGTACCTCCTTATCGATCGGGAAAACTAAGAATTATATGCAATTGTTAATATTAACCTTTTTTTGTCATTGCTTATCTAGTTATTTCGCTAGAAAATGCATATTCCCTTTTTTAATTACCAATTTTTTTGGGATATGTATTCCCGCCGGATTTGGTTTTTATCACCGGCACATTTAAGGAGGAAACGTCCACATATTGCACTGTTTTGGCCCCACCCCGCCGCGATATTTCACCCAGAATCTCCGTCAAGATCTCTCCTTTTGCAACAATATCTACCGGAGAACCAAAGCGAATTTCCAGCCCTTCCCCGGTATATAACACCAGGCGTTCCTTATTCGCCACGTGAATTTCGCCGATTTGCAAGATTAAAGAAGAAGACATTTCCTGACACAGCCGCAACGCCACCGGCAACCCGTCAATTTCCAGGGTCTGCCCCGGCCCTACCGTCACCGGCACCGGTAACCCGGTAATCATCGGCAAAGGAATTCCGTGCAAAGAGGTGACCTTCTGTAAAAAAATTCCCCGTTGATCCACCAAGATAAAATCACTACCCTGGGCCAACACCGCTACCGGCTTTCGTTCCCGGATTTCCAGCCATATGCCGGAAGGCCATTCCCGTTTAACTGTTACGGCCTCGACCTGAGGATGGAATGTCAACTGTTGTTGCACCCTGTCTACGTTAAGTTTCCAGATGTTTTCGCCAAAACGGATGCCGGAGAGGCGGATCAATTCATCTTGGTCAATCAGACTGGTACCTTTCACCATCACCTGAGAGACTCCAAAATAGGGTGATTGTAAAAAATAATACGCGGCAAGTAAAATCAGGGAAATGAAAAAGAAAATAAGTACATTGGCTCGTCCCCGGTTCACTATGCCGCCCCCTTTGTGGGAAAAACTGCCATAGAGTAATTATAGCAAAATTCCGCTGGGCATCCAAGAGCCAAAAGGCCTAAAATAGCTGTCCTGTCCAGGAAAAACCAATGGCGCACTGCCTGTAAACGGCATTAAGTGCGCCCATTGACAAGCTGGTCAATTAAGCTTCCCTGATTATATCCGCACCCAAGGCGGCAAGTTTCGCCGCAAAACGATCGTAACCCCGATCAATATGAAACGTTTTCTCCACAATAGTGCTATTTTCAGCCATCAGGCCGGCCAGCACCAACGCTGCACCGGCCCGCAAATCGGTGGCTTCCACCACCGCCCCACTGAGCCGGGAAACGCCCTTGATCACCGCTACCCTGCCTTCAAGCCGAATATCCGCACCCATCCGGCGCAGTTCATCAACGTGTTTAAACCGGTTTTCAAAGATCGACTCTGAGATCACGCTGGTTCCTTCACCAACCGCCAACAACGCCATCATTTGCGGTTGCATGTCGGTAGGGAAACCGGGATAAGGCATCGTTTTGATGTCGACCGCCCCATTTACCTTTGGTCCGGTGACCAGCACCTGATCCCCGTCCTCCTCCACTTCCGCTCCCGCCTCCCGAAGTTTGGCGGTTACCGGCTCCAAATGTTCGGGGATTACGTTGGTAATCAACACCTCACCGCCGGTAATTGCCGTGCCGACCATAAAGGTGCCTGCCTCAATCCGGTCGGGAATACTCTGGTGACAACAGCCGTGTAAACCGGAAACACCATCAATCCGAATTACATCCAAACCGGCTCCCCGCACCTTGGCCCCCATGGCATTCAAAAAGTTTTGTAAGTCCACGATCTCCGGTTCTTTGGCCGCATTGCGAATCACGGTAGTCCCCCTGGCCAGGCAAGCTGCGGTCATTAGGTTTTCCGTGGCCCCGACGCTGGGGTAATCCAAATGGATTTCCGCACCTTTTAACTGCCTTGCTTCCACCTCGAAGAAACCGTGCCGTTCCGAAACCCGGGCGCCCATTTGCTGGAGGCCTTTAAGGTGCAAATCCATCGGCCGGCTGCCGATTGAACAACCCCCGGGATGAAACAATTTGACCCGGCGAAAACGGCCGATTAATGGTCCGAGCACCAGATTAGAAGCCCGTAACCGGCGCATCAGGTCCGAAGGCACTTCTACCATCGCCGCCCGGGAAGCATCTACCGTTAAACTAGTTCCATTCTGTTTAACCTCGGCCCCCAAAGCCCGCAATAACTTGACCATCACTGCCACGTCGGTCAACTGCGGTACAGCCTTAATGGTGCATAAACCGGAAGCCATCAATGATGCGGCAAGCACGGGCAGAACCGCATTTTTCGCACTACTGACCTCGACGACACCACGCAACACCTTGCCGCCCCGAATCCTAATCCTGGGTTTCGCACTCATTAACCTGCCCCCCCGGTGTCTCCAACCACCCGAATTTCTGACTCCAACTCCACACCACAGGTTGCCAGTACGCGGTTCTTTACTGTGGCCATCACCGCCAACACATCCGCCGCCGTAGCTCCGCCCGTATTAATAATGAAGTTAGCGTGACGGGTGGAAACTTGGGCACCCCCGACCGCAAAACCCTTGAGCCCGGCGGTTTCGATTAACCCGCCGGCCACTTGCCCCGGCGGGTTAATAAACACACTGCCGGCATTGGGCCACTCCAAGGGCTGGCTCGCCCGCCGTTGCTGTAAAACAGCAGCTAAATCCCGTTCAACCGCCTCCCGGACGTCAAAAGACAACTCCATCTCGACCCGGATAACCACCCCTTTTTTCCCCTGCAAACAGGACCTGCGGTACCCGAAACCGAGCTGCGATTGGATCAGGCGCTTTAGTTGCCCTGCCCCATCAATAACCTCCACCATACGGACGACATCACCCAAAGTCCGCCCGTGGGCCCCCGCATTCATTACCACTGCACCACCCAAGGTTGCCGGAATGCCGGCGGCAAACTCCAGACCCCGTAGACCGTGCCGGGCGGTAAACCGGGCTAAAGCCGGCAGCCGGCAAGCCGCTCCTGCCGAAAAAAAGGTTCCGGCCAGCTCTTTTTGGCCAAACTTCGACCCCAAGTAAATTACCACACCGCGAATCCCCCGGTCGGCTACCAACAGGTTTGAACCACCACCAACCACCAGCCACGGTGTGCCATTATCTTGACAATTCCGGATCAGTAAAGCCAAATCGGCAACATCTACCGGCACAGCAAATACATCGGCCGGCCCCCCGATCCGCCACGAGGTATGCAATCTCATGGGCTCGGATTCCTTCCAGTCTCCCCGAAAGCCGTTCCGGACCCGGTTGTAGTCCCGTGGTACCCCCCCGGTATCCTTCATGGTCTCCCCCCTACAGCTGTTACCGCTTTGCCAGGTGGCCCGCCAACTGGGCCCCCACCGTCCAAATATTCCCTGCTCCCATGGTCAGCACCAAATCCCCGGGTCTGACCAGATTAACCAAATAATCGACAATCTTTTCTTTGTCCGGAATATAACAAACCTGACCATGGTTATGCCCTTTGATGGCCTCAACAATCAACCCGGCGCTTACCCCCGGAATTGCCGGTTCACCGGCGGAATATATGTCGTTAATGACGACGATGTCGGCGGCAGTCAAGGCGGCCCCGAACTCTTGGTAAAGGGCCTGGGTTCGCGTATACCGGTGCGGCTGAAAAACCGCAATTAAGCGCTGTGGCCGGACCTGGCGGGCCGCCGCCAGGGTTGCCCGAACTTCTGTCGGATGGTGGGCGTAATCATCGATTACCCGCACCCCTTGGGCTTCACCACGCAACTGGAACCGCCGCCCCACTCCGTGAAACCCTTGCAACGCCGAAGCGGCTTCACTGAACGGTACCCCCAACTGATCGGCACACGCCAAAGCGGCCAAGGCATTGGCTATGTTATGAGCACCGGGGACCGTCAACCCAGCCTGCCCCAAAAGACGACCACCGGTGATAACGTCAAAACGGGAACCTTCCGGCAAAGGGGCAACATTGGCGGCCACATAATCCGCCGGGTGGTAGAGGCCATAGGTGATCACCTTCCGGCCCGTGATCTTCTCGGCCATTACCCGTAACTTGGGATCATCACTACAAAGCACCAGAGAACCGCCGGTTGGCACCCGCTGCGCAAATTGATCAAAGGCCTCCTCAATCGATTGCACCGAACGGTAATAGTCTAAGTGATCACCCTCAATATTGGTGATGATCGCCATTTGCGGCTGCAACTTGAGGAATGATCCGTCACTTTCATCCGCTTCGGCGACAAGAAATTCGCCCTGGCCCCACTTCGCATTGGCGGCGATTTCCCGGATCTCGCCCCCCACAATTATTGCCGGATCCCAACCGGCTTGCTCCAAAATCACCCCAATCATCGCACTGGTCGTTGTTTTCCCGTGCGCCCCCGCGACGGCAATCCCCTTTTTTTTAAGCATTAATTCGGCTAACAGATCCGCTCGGTGTTTAATCAAAAGCCCACGTTCCCTCGCCAAAAGGAGTTCCGGGTTCGTTCCCCGGACAGCGGTGGAAACAACGACCGTATCTACCCCTGGGGCGACATTTGCTTCCTGGTGCCCGGTATATACGGTAGCCCCCAAGGCAGCCAACTGCCGGGTCAATGGGGTATCCGCCAAATCCGACCCGCTGACCCTATGCCCCAAAGCCAATAATACCCGGGCGAGGCCGCTCATGCCGATCCCGCCGATACCGATGAAATGCACCCATGCTCCCCGCTGTAACACTAAACGCTCAGCTCCTTCCCCGGGATCACCCCAGGCCGTTTCTTCCTACCATTCCTCACCTGGACACCTACATATTATGCAGCACCCTGATTGCTGCTCCTAAGCTTGTCTCCCCGGTCATCAAAATAAGCCCCGGTTTACCGCCGGGACGTCAAAACCCGTTCCACTTCCGCGACGATCGACACCAGGGCATTCTTTTGCCCGGCTGCCTTAGCTGCCCGGGCCATTTTGCCAAGTTCGACCGGCTGCGCAAAAAGGCTGATTACCAGATCTCTTAAACAATCCCCATCCAGTTCCCGTTCCAGGATCACCCGGGCCGCCCCGGCGGCTTCCAAACTGCGGGCGTTAGCTTCTTGGTGATTTTCCGTGGCATAAGGGTATGGCACCAAAACAGCCGGCAGCCCCCGTACAGTGATTTCAGCCAAAAAGGCCGCCCCGGCTCGCCCGATACAAAGATCGCTGGCCGCCAGGGCTTGATCCATCCGGTCGATATACGGCATTACTCTAATATTGCCACTATCTGCTAGGCATATTCCGGCTGCCGCCAAAAGTTCCCGGGTACCGGAATAATTCGCCTCCCCGGTAACCAGTAACAACTGATACCTCGGTTTACCCGCCCACCGGCCGGCCAAGGGAACAATCACTTCATTCAACCGGCGGGCCCCCCGGCTACCACCGACAACCAGCAAGACTTGAGCTTCTGCCGGCAGTTGAAAAAACTGCCTGGCCGCATCCCGGGATGCGGCCACAATATTTGGCCGGACCGGCAGCCCGGTCACCACCGTGTGACAAGCCGGCAAATGCTTGCGAGCCGCTGGAAAGGTGAGCAAGACAGAATCGGCACGGGAAGCCAATAACCGGTTGGCGATCCCGGGATAGGCATTCTGTTCATGCAGTAAAGCCGGAATCCCGGCCAAGGTTGCCGCCAGAACAACGGGAAAAGCGACAAAGCCACCGGTACCGATCACCACATCCGGCCGCAGCTTCTTCAGCAGCCGGAACGCCTCCGCTACACCCCGGACATTTGTCCAGGCCGTACTGACCATTCGCCAGTTGAAACGCCGCTCCCACCCCTGGGAATGCACCGTAAATAACGGTAACCCTTCCCTGGGCACAATCGTATTTTCGAGCCCCCGCTTCCCACCCACATAGTAAACCGTACAGCCGGGAAAACGGCTCTGAAGGCCTCGCCCGATGGCTATTGCCGGGTAAATATGCCCCCCGGTACCACCACCAGTAACAACGAAACATTTTTTTTTATGTTCCAAAATGATTCCTCCCGGACCAAAGGCCTTTAGCGTGGGGTATAGCGGGAAACACTCAGTAAAAGACCAACCCCAACCAAGGAAAAGACCAGGGATGAGCCCCCATAAGAGATGAACGGCAGGGTAATCCCGGTCACTGGCAAGAGACCGCTGACAACGCCCATGTTAGTCACCGTTTGCAAGGCAATCTGGGTCGTTAAGCCAACCGCCAGCAAACTCCCGAAGCTATCCGGACAAGCTACCGCGATCCGGAGGCCCCGCCAAATCAAGATGAAAAAAAGCAAAATAACACATACCGCACCAATGAGACCCAATTCTTCCCCCAAAATAGCGAAAACAAAATCGGTATGCCGTTCCGGTAAATAAAAATACTTCTGCTTGCTCTGGCCCAAACCATAGCCGAACAAACCACCGGAGCCCAAGGCAAACAATGACTGTAAGGTTTGGTAACCACTGCCGACCGGATCGGCCCAAGGGTCGATAAAACCGGTAAGCCGCTTCAGGCGATAAGGTTTGATCAGGGCGGCCACCAACACCGCAACCACCCCACCGATACCCAATAGACCCATATGCCAATTTTTAGCCCCGGCAACATACAGCATGACAAAAACGGTGCCACAAATCACCAATGCCGTACCCAAGTCCGGCTGGCACACGATCAAAACACCAACCAAGGCCATTAGCCCTAAATAAGGGGCTAACCCAGTCCGAAATCTGGCCAGCTTATATGGCGCCTTGGCCAGATTACCCGCAACAAAAATAATTACCGCTAATTTCATCAGTTCCGAAGGTTGAAATGTCGCCGGCCCCAAGTTGAGCCACCGCCAGGAGTTGTTGATTTCTTTACCAACCCCGGGGATAAACACTGCACACAACAAAACCAGGCCGGCTACCAGAAAGCCTTTACGGTAGTTCATCAAACGGCGGTAGTCAACCCGCATCACCAACAGCATTGCCCCAATTCCTAGAAAAGCCCATAACGCCTGCCGCTTAAAAAAGTGGTAAGGGTCATTGTGCATATAAGCCGCCGTAACGGAACTGGCGCTCATAACCATAATAATGCCAAAAGTTAACAAGAGTAAAACCGCTAGAAAAATGGCAAAATCCGGCGCTCGCTGTTTAAGCCGCAAAATACCCCCCTCCTGTCATCCACTGCTGCCGCAGGTAGCCTGCTTAACAGATTTACGGTTCTAATTCTTGTACCAGTTGTTTAAATTTCAGACCCCGCTGTTCATAATCCGTAAACATATCCCAACTGGCACAAGCCGGACTCAACAAAACAACATCACCGGCCCGGGCCAATCCGGCTGCCGCCTTAACCGTCTCCCCAAATTCCTGCACCCGGACGATCCGGTTATAACCGGTGGCCCGTACACTCGCCTCGATGGCCCCCGCCGCTTGGCCCACCAACACCAGCCCTTTAACCCGTTGCTCAATCACCGCCGCAAAGGTGGAAAAATCACTGCCTTTGTTCTTCCCACCGGCGATCAATACCACCGGACAATCGTAGGCCTCGATCGCCTTGATCGCTGCGTCCGGATTCGTCCCCTTGGAATCATTGATATAAGTGACTCCGTTTACCATCCCGACCAGTTCCATCCGGTGGGCCACCGGCTGGAACGCCTTTAAGGCCCCGGCAACGATTGGTCCGGGAATCCCCAGACTAAGGGCGCCGGCACAAGCAGCAAGCACGTTTTCCAGGTTATGGACCCCTTTAAGCTGCAGGTCACCGGTCCGGATTACCGGCACCGTACCGGCAGGCCCGGCAAACCAGACCAGATCATCCCGCAAAAAAGCGCCGGCCGGGACTTCCCGGGAGCGGCTGAATTGCCACACCCGGCCCGGACATTCGGTGGCCAAACCGGCAACCAAGGAGTCATCGGCGTTCAACACGCAAAAATCCCCAGCCCTTTGGTTACGGAAAATCCGGGCCTTTACCTCCCGGTATGCGGCCATCGTGCCATGCCGGTCCAAATGGTCGGGGGTAATATTCAAGATCATCGCCAAGCGCGGGCGAAACGTTGTGACCGTTTCCAACTGGAAAGAAGATACCTCGGCCACCACCCACCGCCCGGACGTCAACCCGGCTACATCGGCCACCAACGGCCGGCCGATATTACCCCCGACCAAAGGCTGCCAACCGGCAGCATCGAGAATTGCGCCGACCATTGCCGTCGTCGTTGTTTTGCCGTTAGTTCCGGTAATCGCAACAAAAGGAACCGGTGAGAGTAAAAAGGCCAATTCTAATTCACCGGTTAACGGGATCCCGTTTTGCCGGGCCTCTTGGGCCGGGGGAACACTCAAGGGAACCCCCGGACTCATTACTACTTCGGTAAACCCCCCCGCCACGGCCGGGGGATACCCGTCACCATGAACTTCAATCCCCAGCTGCAGCAATTCCCGGCAACCCGGGATGGCCGAGGCCGGTTTTTGGTCGCAAATCGTCACCCGGGCGCCTAAGCCGGCCAAAACCCGGGCTGCCGCCAGCCCGCTTTTCCCGGCGCCCACCACCAATACTTTAGGCCCATCCTGCCACCGTTTGTTCAAAGAATTCATTCCTTCCAAAAAGCGCCTCTAAAAGCGGATATTAAATGCCAACATGGTCCCGGCAGCTGCCGCCACCAGGGCTAAGGCCCAAAAGGAGTAGACCACAACTTCTTCCCGCCAACCACACAGTTCAAAATGGTGGTGTAACGGACTCATCCGGAAAATCCGCTTACCCCGCAAGCGAAAAGAAACCACTTGCAAAATCACCGATAAAGCCTCGACCACAAACACACCGGCCAGTACCGGTAACACCAATTCCGTCCGGGTCACCATCGCCAAAGTGGCGATACTTCCCCCTAAGGCCAAGGAACCGGTATCTCCCATAAACATACGTGCCGGGTGACGGTTGAAGAACAAGAAACCGAGACAACCACCAGCCAGGGCAGCAGCAAAGACGGCAGCCACCATGCTGTTTTGCGCCAAGGCGATCACCAAAAAGGCCAAACCCACCCAGAAGGTCATTCCTGCCGCTAAACCATCCAACCCATCCGCCAGATTGACGGCATTAGTTGTTCCCGTAATCAGTACCAGGGCCAAAACATAATACCAGTTTCCTGCTTCCCACCAAAAATCGCCGACCGGTATGTAAAGAGCCGTGCCGCGGTCCAAACCGTGGACAATCCCATAGGTTAACACCACCGCAATTAACACTTGGCCCAGGATCTTTTGTTTAGCCCTAAGTCCCAAGGAACGCTTAAAAATAATTTTAATTGCATCATCCAAAAAACCGATACAGCCAAAACTCAAGGTGCCCAATAACAACATGCCCAGCACCGGTGACCAACCAGCCGCAATCAAAGCGCCGGCAGGAATGGCCAGTAAAAACATCACCCCACCCATGGTTGGGGTGCCACTTTTCCGCATGTGGGCTTGGGGGCCATCCTCCCGGATATTTTGCCCAAATTTTAACCGGCGCAAAACCGGAATCAACCATGGCCCGGTAACCAACCCGACCATGCCGGCAATCAAAAAAGCGTATATTACAGGTTCCATGTCTTCATCCCTTTAATCCTTTAGCGCCATCACCAGCCGTTCCAAATGCATGCCCCGGGAAGCTTTCACCAGGATATAGTCCCCGGGACGCAACAAGCCCGGCAGCACCTTGACGGCTGTCTCGACATCAGGTGTCCACATAATGTTCTCACGATTCATCCCCGCTTTCAAGGCGCCATCAACACAGTGGGCCGCCAGGTTGCCAATCGCCACCAACAGATCGTAGCCCGATTCAGCTACCTGTTTACCCACCTGTTCATGAGAATCAACCGCCAAAAAGCCAAGCTCGTACATCTCCCCCAAAACCGCAACCTTGCGGTGAAGCCCCGCCAAACCGGCCAGCGTCGTCAAAGCCGCTTCCATCGCTGCCGGGTTGGCATTATACGCATCATTAATCAAAGTGATCCCCCCGGGAAGCCGGTGGGTTTCCCACCGCAAAGCAGACAACCGGGCCTGCCCCAACCCTTGGGCCGCCTGGGCCAAATTGCCCCCAAGAACATAGGTAACCGCCAAAGCGGCCAGGGCATTACCCGCCTGGTGCCTCCCCGGCAAGGGCAGAAAAAATGCAAAATTCTCGATTGTATCTACCGGCCCCTCTGGTCCGGCGAGCACAACAACCCGGCCCTGGACGGAAGAACCCTGCCCTTCAGGTAAAAGTTCGACCTTGTCGGCGATCACCGCGGTTACCAAATGTCCACCCGCCATGCCACCGGCAATAAGCCCCTGCATCAACTCTTCCAGAGAAAGCCCGTAATAAACCGCCGGCCGCCGGCAAAGGAGGGCTTGGGCTACCACCGCCGGCACCTGGCCATTGACAACCGCCGTCCCGTCCGGTGGTAAGGCCCCTAGCAGTTCCCCCTTTGCCTGGGCAATCGCGGCCAAACTTCCCAGCAATTCCAAATGTACCGGGCCAATATTGGTAAGTACCCCAATTTGCGGCCGGGCAATCGCACATAAGGCCCGAATCTGCCCCGGACCACGCATGCCCATCTCCACCACCAGGGCCTGGTGATGAGCCTGCACACCCAAAACCGTTAACGGCAACCCAATTTCATTATTAAAGTTGCCGGGATTATTCCAAACCTTGAACTGGGTACCCAGAGCCGCGGCCAGAAGGTCTTTCGTTGAAGTCTTGCCGGTAGAACCGGTTACGGCAATCACCGGCAGCTTCAATGTCTCCCGGTATGCCCGGGCACAGGCCTGTAACGCCTGCAAGCCATCAGCCACTTCCAAAATCGCCTTACCCGGCCCCAACAACGGCAGCCAGGCTGCCTCTATTTGTCGGACTACGGCACAGACCGCCCCGGCAGCCAGTGCTTGCGCCACGAATAAATGGCCATCCGCCTTTTCCCCCGGCAAGGCAAAAAAAACATCGCCTGCCGTAACCAGCCGGCTGTCAACCCGGGCCACCCCGTCTATGGCCGTAGTGGCATCCCCAAACACTTTTCCCCCGGCCCACCCGGCCAATCCGGCGACATCAACCCCGCGCATAGCCCATCTCCCGCAATACCGCTCCGGCTACCTTCCGGTCATTAAAAGGCAAAACGGTTTTCCCTACCACCTGGTAAGTTTCGTGCCCTTTACCGGCAATTAAAACCAGGTCACCCGGCCGGGCCTGTTGTAAAGCCGAACGGATGGCCTCCGCCCGGTTCACCTCCACCTGGTAAGAAGCACCTTTAACCCCCTGAATGCCGGGAATAATGTCCCCGATGATGTTTTCCGGATCCTCGGTGCGGGGATTATCCGAAGTAACCACGGTCACATCACTCAACCGGGCCACCACAGAACCCATTTTCGGCCGTTTCGTCCGGTCACGGTCCCCGCCACAGCCAAACACCGTGATCACCCGGCCAGAGGTAACCGTCCGGGCCGTAGTCAACACGTTTTCCAGCCCATCCGGGGTATGGGCGTAATCCACAATTACACTAAAAGGCTGTCCCTGTTTGATCACCTCAAACCTCCCCGGCACCCCCGGCACCGCCCCGAGTGCCCGGACCCCTACATCCGGATCCACCCCGGCTGCCAAGCCAACCGTGAAAGCAGCCAAGGCATTAGCAATATTAAACCGCCCGGTCAGCTGTAAACTTAAGGATACCGTACCTCCCGGATAAGCAACTTTACACCTGGTCCCTTGCGCCTGTACCACCAGGTCGGTAGCGCGAACCGTGGCAGCCGCGTCGATTCCGTAGGTAATCACCGGCACCGCCGATTTTTGGGCAAAAAAATTAGCTTGGGGGTCATCAGCGTTAATTATCGCCTTTTTTTTCGAGAATTTACTCCCCTGCCCCAGTTCCATAAACAACCGGGCTTTCGCCGCCCGATAGCTGGTCAAAGTGCCATGGTAATCCAAATGATCCTGAGTCAAATTAGTAAAAACACCAAGGTCAAATTCCACTCCCTGCACCCGCTGTTGTTCCAAGGCATGTGACGAAACCTCCATAACGACCGCATCGGCCCCGGCATTGGTCATCCCAGCCAGCAATGCCTGGAGGTCCAGGGATTCCGGTGTTGTACGGGTAGCCGGCCAACTCCTTTTTTCCATCCGGTTACCAATGGTACCGATCACCCCTACCGAATACCCGTAGGCCCGCAATACGGCCTCGATCAGATGGCAGGTCGTCGTCTTGCCATTTGTACCGGTTACCCCAACCATTAAAAGGCGGCGGGCCGGGTGAGCGTAAAAAGCGGCCGCCGCCAAGGCCATACTCTCCCTGGCTGACTCCACCAGGATCTGGGGGACAGCCAAAGGCAAAAACCGTTCTACAACTAAAGCGACCGCTCCTTGGTTTACCGCCTCCAGCGCAAAATCATGACCATCAAATTGCTGTCCCGGAATGCAGAAAAAAACAAATCCCGGTTGTACCCGCCTGGAATCATAGGCCAAGCCCTTTACATCAAGGTGGGATAGCGATGCCGACGGATCGGCAGCCAACCTGAGTTCCGCCACATCCATTTCCGCTAAAATCCGGCTTAATTCCACACGCTCCCCTCCCTCTCCTTGATATTTTTCCCAAAAACGGCAAAGGGGATTCTTAAGAATTATACACCTTATGGTCCTGATTCATCCAGAGCGGCAAATTCGACCTGTACAACGGTACCGACAGATACTTTGCGACCCGCCGGAATACTTTGCTTTTGGGCCAAGCCGGAACCAACCGGCTCAAAGGACAACCCTGCTTTAGCCAGCAGTTCCGCCGCTTGGCGAATACTTTTACCGGCTAAGTTCGGGCAGACCGCTTCACCACCCGGCCGGGCCGTCACGGCCTTTGACTCATTACCCAAATAAAGGATCACCGCCGTATTCGGGAGGACCTTTTCCCCTGGTTTCGGCAACTGATCAACGACCTTGGTGCCGAACCCCTCGGTGGCAATCCCCAGCCCGACCCGCCGCAGTTTATCTTCCGCTTCACTCAAATTGATCCCGGTAACCAAGGGTACCACCGCCCCTTCGACCCGGTCTTCCACCGCCGCCGGAAGATCACCGGTATTAACCTGGGGAGGGATACCTAAATGCCGGAGCACATCAGTCATGACCGCCCGAAAAACCGGGGCCGCAACCAGGCCGCCGAAATACGTCCCCCCTTGGGGAGCGTCAATCACAACCAGGCAGATTACTGCCGGGTCATTGGCCGGGGCAAGGCCGATAAACGAAGCGACATACTCACCTTCAAGGTAGCCGCCACCCGGTTTAATCTTCTGGGCCGTTCCGGTTTTGCCGCCTACCCGGTGCCCTTCAATAAAGGCATTGCGCCCGGTTCCTTTCGAAACAACCGTCTCAAGGATCAAGTTTAGGCGTTGGGCCGTTTCTTGAGAAACAACCTGGCGCACCATTACCGGCTCGAATGTCTGGAGAACAGCTCCTTGGGGATCAACAATCTTTTCAACCAATTGGGGTTTCATCAGTTTACCGCCGTTGGCAACCGCCGCCGCCGCCGTAATCAACTGCAGCGGGGTAACCGCATTGGCCTGACCGATGGACATAGTGGCCACATCAATCGGCTTGATCGCTTTTCGGGGGACCAGAACCCCGCCTTCTTCGCCATTTAACGTAATCCCGGTCGGCGAACCAAACCCGAAAGCCAGCAGATAATCATAAAACTTTTCGGCCCCTAAATTCATGCCGATATTGACAAACCCGGTATTGCACGAATTTTGGACCACCTCGGCAAAGGTTTGCGACCCATGGCCCCCATCTTTCCAGCACTTGACCCGTTGCTTACCCACCTGCGCATAACCGGGATCAAAAAACCGGTCGGAATCCTTGACCGTCCCTTCTTCCATGGCCGCAGCAGCGGTAACGATTTTGAAGGTTGACCCCGGCTCGTAACAATCGTTAATCGCCCGGTTACGCCGGTAGGCACCCGAGTATTTATCCCGTTCGTTAGGGTCAAAACTGGGCCGGTTGGCCAACCCGAGGATTCGCCCGGTTTTCACTTCCATCACAATTACCGTGGCGCCCTTCGGCTTGCATTCGCGTTCCAATTTGTCCAGTTCCCGTTCGATTATGTATTGCGCAGTTTCATCAATGGTCAAAACCAAACCATGGCCATCCACAGGCCGGATAAACATGTGTTCCGCCTGGGGCAGTTCCCGGTTATCGGCGTCATATTCGGCAACAATCTTCCCGGGCAAACCCCGGAGTTGCTCATCAAACAGCAGCTCCAGCCCTTCAATCCCCTGGGAATCAGTGTCGGTAATCCCCAAGACATGGGCCAGGAGTTTCCCTTTTTCGTAATACCGCTTACTTTCCGGAATGAAATCGATACCCGGCAATTGCGCTTGCCGCAGTTGGGCCGCCTTGTCCGGCTCCACTTTGCGCTTTACCCAGACAAAACCTGTATTTGGTTTCGTGATCAAGGCGAATACCTTTTCTACATCCATCTCTAAGACTTGAGCCAGTTCCTGGGCGATCTCCCGTTCCCGCTCGCTTTTACGTACCTCTGCCGGATTGGCCACAATTGAATCAACACTCACGGAAACCGCCAATGAGCGCATATTTCGATCATAAATCGGGCCCCGTTTAGCCTCTACCGGCAAATCCCGCAAACGGACATCCTCCGCTTTGGCGGCATAAAAAGCCCCATTCACAATCTGCACCCAAAACAACCGTATAATCATAATTACCAACAAAAGGGCAAACACCAAAAACAACTGGGTAGCCCTTTTGCGCAATTGTCCCGGTGTAGTGTACAAAGGACCCTCTCCCCACCCCAAAATCAAATCCTCCCGGTTTTCCGGGAGGAACCGCCCGGCGATTTGCTTGCCTGACGTCATTGTTTGTGTTCAAGCTAATCCTCAAGACCGGGCAACCTTAGCCCCAGGGCGTAACCGCTCAACAAAGCGGGTTAATGCCGCCACTAAGGGATTGCTGCCCACCGGTAACTCTGCGGTCGCCACCACGGCCCCTGCCGCCGGTTCGATTCCGGCCCGCCCGGCTGCCGCCGCCGGTGCCGTTGCCCGACCCAAGGCCAGTAATTCCTTGCCTTGTACCGGCTGCATGCCCAATTTTGTTGTCGCGATCATTTCAATCCGGTTTAAGGCCTGTAACTGGTTAACTTCCATTTGCAGGTACTCAACCTGTTTTTTCTCCTGGACAACTTCCCGACGTAGTTGCTGTACCTGTTTTCCCAGCAGGGTAATGGCCGAATACTGGGCCGCGATAAACAACCCGCAGAATAGCACCACCAAAGTATAACCAACCAAATGCCGATGCCACCGGCGACTATTCCGCCGGTTCGTCTTCGGGAGCCGGCCCGTTTTTGCCGGGGTTACCGTTGTTTCCTGCCGATAGGAAACCCGTGCCACAGCTCGATTCAAACCTATTCACCCTCCCTGGTCAATAGAACACTCGGTACCGCCACGCCCGGATTCGCCCTTAAAGTTTCTCGGCAACCCGAAGCTTGGCACTACGGGCCCGGGGATTGTTCGTTATTTCCTCAACCGAAGGAATTACCGGTTTTTTGGTCAATATTTTTACCGCCGGCCGCTTGCCACAAGCACAAGCCGGCAAATCCGGCGGGCAGATGCAGCCGGTGGCCTGGGCGGCAAAAAACCGTTTAACCAACCGGTCTTCTAACGAATGAAAACTAATCACCACTACCCGGCCACCGGGGGCCAAAGCCGCCAACGCACCTGCCAATCCCTCCTGCAAGACCCCCAATTCGTCATTAACCGCAATCCGTAAGGCCTGGAACGTCCGTTTTGCCGGATGACCACCCGCCTGTCTGGCCCCAGCCGGAATTGCCGCCTTAACTATTTCGACCAGTTCGCTACTACGGGAAAAAGGCTGGCGCCGGCGACGCTCCACGACAAACCCGGCGATCCGTTTACCCCAGCGTTCCTCGCCATATTCCCAAAAAATCCGGGCCAATTCCGCCCCGGAATACTCGTTTAAGATGTCGGCAGCAGTAAGTTTAGCCCCTGGATCCATCCGCATATCCAAGGGAGCATCGTCCCGGTAGGAAAACCCCCGTTCAACCGCTTCTAACTGGTAAGATGAAACCCCGATATCCAACAAAACACCAGCCAGTTCCCCCAGTACTCCCTGGGCAGAAGCAATCTCCGGCAAATGCCGGAAATTTGCCCGAACCAGCGCCACCCGCTCCAGATAAGGAGCCAACCGGCGCCGGGCGGCAGCCAGAGCTGCCGGATCCTGGTCCATACAAATTAAATTGGCCTGACCCCCGGTCGTCTCCATTAAAGCCAGACTGTGCCCCGCCCCACCTACGGTACCATCCAGGTACCAAGCCTGGGGCCGGGGGGCCAAATACCGGATTACTTCCGCCGGCAAAACAGGGGTATGTTGAAAAGGCATTGCGGATTTACCTCCTGCCTAAAGGTCAAAATCAACCAGGTGTTCCGCCACTTCCTCATAACTGGTGGCTGTCTCGGCATTGTAGCCTTGCCACCGCTCGTGGCTCCATATTTCTACCCGGGTAGAAACCCCAATTACCACGGCTTCTTTGGTCAAAGCCGCGTATTCCCGCAGGTGGACAGGGATCAATATCCTGCCCTGCCGGTCGACTTCACATTCCGCCGCCCCGGAAAAAAAGAACCGTTGAAAAGCGCGGGCATCCGCCCTGGTAAAAGGTAAGCCCTTAAGTTTGGCTTCCAGGCGCTTCCATTCTTCTAGTGGGTAAACAAACAAACACCCGTCCAGCCCTTTGGTAGCTACAAAGCGTTCACCTAAGGCCTCGCGAAAACGGGCCGGGATAAAAAGCCGGCCTTTGGCGTCAACCGTATGCTGGTATTCCCCCATAAACATCGGTATATTCCCCACTTTAAACTACTTGCACCCACTTAGCTACTACTATCCACCACTAAATTCCACATTCCCGCCCGTTTTCCTGCTTATCCACCGTGCTTTACGGCCGAACACAAAAAAAAGGACCTGGGTCCTAAATGACCCGGTCCTTTAGTATACATTGTTTTTTGCTTGTTCAAAGCCTTCTTCCGGCTATCCCTCCCAGCGGGAAAACAATTGGTGGGGAACCTTAGCCTGGTCCAGTATTTTACCCACCACGAAGTCAACTACAGCCGCCACATCCCGTGGCTGCTGGTAAAAGGCCGGCATCGCCGGCACAATCCGGGCGCCGGCCCGGGCCAGCCGGGTCAGGTTTTCCAGGTGGAGCAAACTGAGCGGGGTTTCCCGGGGGACAACGATCAACGGCCTTCCTTCTTTCAAGGTAACATCGGCAGCCCGGGTCAACAGATTGTCCGCTAACCCTGCCGCCATCGCCGCCACCGTCCGCATCGAACAGGGAGCAACAAACATTCCGTGTACCGGAAAAGAACCGGAGGCAACGGCCGCCCCGATATCATCCACATCATACCGGCGGCACCCGACAGCTAAGGCAGTCAAGGTAAGCCCTGTTTCTTCCCTGATTACCCGCTCCCCGGCCTTGGTCACCACCAAATGCACCCCGATGCCCGCATTTTTCAGGCAATCCAGCAGACGGATTCCGTAGCAAGCACCGCTCGCCCCGGAAATCCCCACAATCCATTCCACCCTTACGCCTCCAGTACGGCATCCAGCGGAACATAAGCATAGCCCAAGTAATCAGCAACGCCGGCATTAGTTACCTTGCCCTTGTAAACATTAATCCCCCGGGCCAAAGGCCGGCTTTCCCGGGCCGCTTTTTCAATCCCCTTGTTCGCCATTTCCAGGGCGTAGGGCAAGGTGGCGTTGGTCAACGCAAAGGTTGAGGTACGGGCCACCGCGCCCGGGATATTGTCTACCGCGTAATGTACCACCCCGTGTTTAATGTACGAAGGGTTCGAATGGGTTGTAACCCGGTCGATCGTGGCAATCGAGCCGCCCTGGTCAACAGCGACATCAATAATGACGGACGAAGGCTTCATCTTTTTGACCATCTCTTCGGTCACCAATTGCGGGGTCCGGCCCCCGGGCACCAGCACCGCCCCGATCAATAAATCGGCGTAACATACCGCCCGGCCGACGTTGTACGGATTGGACATGATCGTTTGTACCCGGCCGCTTAAATGGTCATCCAGCCAGCGCAACCTTTCCGGGTTGCAATCCAGGATCGTGACTTGGGCGCCCATCCCGGCCGCAATCTTCGCCGCATTATAACCGACGGTTCCTCCCCCGACAACTACCACATCCGCCGGCGCTACCCCGGATACGCCGCCCAGCAAAACCCCTTTACCGCCATGCGGCTCCTCCAGGAACCGGGCGCCGATTTGCACCGCCATCTTACCCGCAATCTCACTCATCGGTGTAAGTAAAGGCAGACATCCGGTGTCCAACTGCACCGTTTCGTAGGCGACACCCACGACATTACGGGCCAACAAAACCTTGGTCAAATCCGGTTCCGCCACTAAGTGCAGGTAGGTATACAGTATCTGCCCTTCCCGCAAATAATCAAACTCCGCGGACAATGGCGCTTTAACCTTCATGATCATCGCTGCGGCCGCGTAAACTGCCGCCGCCGAAGGGAGTATCTTCGCCCCGGCAGCCTGGTATGCTTCATCGGTAATTCCGGAACCGACTCCAGCCCCTGTTTCCACTAAAACCTGGTGACCGGCATGGCATAAGGCCTCCACCCCGGAGGGAACGACCGCCACCCGGTGCTCATTGTTCTTCATTTCTTTTGGCACGCCGATAATCATGCTGTTTTTCCTCCTGTATGCTGATTGAATTGGTTTATAACCAGAATGTACTTGCTCCTTTTTTCCTTGTCAAGGTTTACCCAAAACATCCGGAGTTTACTTTTCGGAACCTGCCGTTAGAATCTGTAACACGTGCCAGCCCCATTCCGTAATTTTCTGGAGTTTGGCTGTGTTTACCCCGGCCGGTTTATCCTGAGGGGTATGGTTTTCGATCAGCCAGGAAGCAGAGGTAACGGTAACCGCAGGAACACCGGCGGCCAAAAACGGCTGGTGATCGCTCGAGTGATTTACCTCATTTTGGCGTTCAACCCGGATCCCCGTGCACCGGGCAGCTTCCGCAATCGCTTCCTGCCAGGGCAAAGCTTCCCCGGACCAAAAAACAAAATCTCCCGGATTGCCGTTGCCCACCGCATCAAAATTCACCAACCCACAGATCCGGTCCAAGGGCACCGTCGGATGAGCCACAAAGTAACGAGAACCTAATAAGCCAGCCTCTTCGCCGGAGAAAGCAAAAAATACCATACTCCGGCGGGGCCGCACCAAGGCCATCAACCGGGCCAGTTCCAGGATCACCGCCACCCCGGAGGCGTTATCGTTTGCTCCCGGAAAATAATCCTCCCCGGTTTGACCCAAATGGTCGTAATGGGCAGCAACCGCTACGATCTCTTGGCGTAACCGGGCATCCCGTCCGGGCAAAAAACCAATCAGATTATCTGCCACACCACCGGAACCGCCGCCAACCAGCCGCCACCGTTCCCCGGCCATAACCAGGGACAAGTCCGGCAAAGGAAAGGTCTGAAAATAGGTCCCGGCTTCTCCTTGCGGCTGAAGACCCCATTGCTGCCACAACCGGGCAATATACTCCCCTGCCTTGGCCTCGCCGATACTCCCGGCCCGGCGACCGGTCCAAGCCGGCTGGGTCAAAACAGCTATATGATCCAATATCCGCGTCAGGTTAATCCGCCGCTGTTCACCCCTGGCCTGGGCCTGCCCGGTGCTCAGCCCCGGCCTTAAGGCCGGTTCGCCCCACCGCCAGGCCAAACCCGTCAATCCCGCCAAACCCGCCACCAGGCCACCGACGATCACCTCGCGCCTGGTCCGGCTTATCGGGGCCTCAGCCTCATTCGGCGGGGGATTGGCTCTATGCTGTTTTTCGACCGGCATCCTGCCTTGCGGCCTGGCCCGCCCTTTGCCCGTCGTCACCGGATCTCCCCCCGCTTGTTTTCGGGCAGGCCCAATGCCCCCCGTGACGAAATATCCAATCGGTCTGTTTAATTATACAACAACCACCGAAGTTTTTTCTAAAAAAAAGGACCGGCCCCAAAAGACCAGCCTATCCGGTAACCTGCCGGTAAACCTGTGCTGTTTCGCGGGCAATTACCTCCCAGGCATAAAAGGAATCAACATCTTTCCTGGCCTGGTTTGCCAGGGCCTGGGCCCGGTTGCGGTCCTCCAGCATTTGAATTACGGCCCCGGCCAAGGCCGCCGTTTCTCCCGGCGGCACTTTAACCCCATTGACGCCGTTTTGAATGATTTCCGCCAAACCGCCGGTATCACTAACCACCACCGGAACTCCGGCAGCCATTGCCTCTAAAGCCACAATCCCAAAAGGTTCGTAAAGACTGGGAAACACGGCTACCGCCGCCGCCGCCAGCAAATGGTTGCGGGTTTCATCAGTTACAAACCCGGTCAGTTCGGTCCGGTCCGCCAACCCTAAGGTCGCAATCTTTTCCCGCAACTCTTGCTCCAAGGGCCCCCGGCCACAAATGACCAGTTTCGCCTGGGGCCGGGTGGCCAAAATCGCCGGCAAGGCTTCCAGTAACACCCCTGGTCCTTTCTCCGTCACCAGGCGGCCGATATAAAGAATTATTTCCTCATCCGGCGCCTTGCTTAACTGCCCGGTCCGCACGTTTACCGGGTTAACCCCATTAGGAATAGTCACGATCCGGCCCACCGGCGGCTTAAACAAGTTCCGGACCTCAGCCGCCATAAACTCCGAACAGACAATCACCCGGTCCGCACCGGTAACCAGGTCTGTTTCCACCCCGTGAATGTACCGCTGCAAATGATTATGTAACCCCTGCTGGCGGCCGGATTCGGTAGCATGGATGGTGGCAACCACCGGTACTGCCAATAAACGGTGGAGCTCCTTGGCCGCAATCGCCACCAACCAGTCATGGGCATGAATTACCACCGGCCTGGCTGCTTCACTCACCGCCGACACCCCGGCCGCCAAACAAGCATTGAACCGCCAGATCCAAGCTAAAAAATCGCCGGTCTCCGGTTCTCCCGGTACCGAAAACCGGTGCACCTGTACCCCGTCAATCACCTCAACCGGCGGGCTGCCGGGTACGGCACAGGTGAACACCCGCACCGGGATCCCGCCGGCCGCCAATGCCTTGCTGAGATCGGCGACATGCCGCCCCAGCCCCCCCAAAATCCGGGGCGGGTATTCCCAGGTTAACATCCAAACCGCCGCCGGGCTCTCCGTCGTCAAACCAAAATCCCGGTAATCCACATCCGGAAAAAGCGGATACCGCCATTCCGCCGTTGTCAAAACAGCTGGATCGGGATTCCCCTGCCGGACCATGCGGGCAAGCTGCCAAAACACCAGCAAATGTTCCCGCAAGCGCTCCGTAGCATACTTCACCGTCGTCCCGGTACTCATGATAAAAGCCCAATCACTGGCCTGGGCCAGCATCAGTTCCCTGGCCGCCTGGTTTAAGGCCCGCCCTGTTTCCCCGGTAGCTGCCGGCATGGCCGTTGCCAAGGCAGCCATCTCTTTTTCGGCCTGGTGCACATGGCGGTAGATCCAGTCATTTGCCGGGTTAACCCAAACTTTACCAAAACCTTCCGCCCCCCAGGAAGAAAAGAAAATCCGGCCGGCCGGGCCAGGACCGAAATCGTCCACGTAAAGGCTCGGCGTCGTCAAAGCCACCGGAGAAGCCGGGGAGGCCAACTGCTTCAACACATTTTCCAAAAATACCGGTCCTTCGTACCACCAATGACCGAACAGCTCGGCATCATAAGGCGAAACCACCACCGGGGGCTGGGCTGTTTTTTCTTGCCAATAAGCGATTTGGCGTTCGCGGTTTGTGATAAAATCGGCCGCGTGCTGCGCCGCTTTTGCCTTTGCCCGTTCCTGCCGGTATGGTTCTTTACGGTCCGTATCCCCGGTAATCCGGTAATACTTAAACCCCGTATCTCCCCGCTCTGGACTGCCCAAAAAAGGGGCCACCTGGGCATAGGGCAAATCATAACCAATATCCCGGTAAAAATCCCGGTAGTCTCCATCTCCCGGGTAGCCGGCCCGCTGATCCCATACCTGTTGGGATGTTTCCGGATCACGGCCGAAAGCAGCCACCCCGTTACCAAGATGTAACGGCTGGTAAACATTAGCCGGGCCAGGGACAGACCGGTCAAACGCCCCCGTATCCACCACAAAAAAACGCAAACCCTCCCTGGCTAAAGTCTTTTCGAGGCCAGGCATATACGCACATTCCGGCAGCCAGATTCCCCGGGGATCTTGCCCAAAAATCCGCCGGTGTTCCCGGAATCCGGTCCGGATTTGGGGCACCCAACTGGCTTCCGTCACGTACGGTAAAAATGCGTGGGTAGCGGCCGAGGTCCATAGTTCCAAGTGACCACTTAAGGCCAAAGATTGCCAAGCCGCAATAATTTGGCAGCCCCAGCGGTCCCGGAAAAATTCCCGGGTCTGCTCCAGGTTTTCCCGGTACATAATTGCTAACGGACCTAAATCCGGGTCAAGTTGGGTGCGTTTTTCCTCCCGGGCCGCCAATTGCAACAACAGCTCCAAATGCCGTAAGTACCGGTCCTGTAACAGCGGGTCGGTCAACATCGCGGCCAATGGCGGGGATAACGACAAGGTAAGCCGGAAGGCAATGTCCGCATCCCGCAGCCGCAACCAAGAAATTGTCAATGGTATGTAACACTCGGTCAGGGCTTCAAACAACCATCTCTCCTCCAGGTAGGCCGGCCGTTCAGGGTGCCGGACGTAAGGCAGGTGAGCATGGAGCACCAGCAACCAATATCCCTTCTTTTTCACCCTTACACCCTCGCTTTCGTTTAGCTATGCCACCCGGCAAGCCAAGCCGGACTGCCCGGCACCCCTACCGGCCGGCCAAGCAACTCCGGCCTTTCCCCCGCCCCAACCGTGCTTTCCTTACCACCGCTCTCCTTCGTTTCCCCTGGCCTTACCGGTGGTAAAGCGACTGGTTCGGAGGTCAACAACACGTTAAAACAGCCCGGTCCGGCAACATTGCCAATCAGTACCCGGCATACCGCTCCTGGGGGCAACCCATTTAAATACATGTGACCGGTCTCCGGCGGCAAGGTTACCTGGCGGGCAATATGCCAGGTAACCTTGCCGGTTTCCCCGGTCCCCGCAAATAACCGCACCTGCAGTTCCAGCGTTGTTTCCCCCTCCCGGGCCCGAACCGCCTTAGCCGTGAGGCTGCTTAGCTCCCAATAAATAAACATTTGTTGCGGATCAAGCACTAAGATCCCGAGATAGTCCTGATCATAAGCTTGTGGTAATTGCTCCACCAACGCCCCCCCTTTTTACTTTCCCCAGCCGGCCGCCCCCCGGCAGTCAGCCGATGCCATTATATCCTACTTTCTCCCTTTTTCCCATGGAAAGTAAAAAATGCCCTCCCCAGATCCCCCTAGGCATCCGGTGAAGGGCTTTTTGCATATGCATTTCCGGGATTCCGCTTATTCGGATAGGTGTACCAGGTTGTAAGACCGGCTGCCTAAACCTAACATTTCGGCATGCCGCAATTGTACCGTGCCATCGACCTCCGGGTAAAGCAACCGGAACTTATCCGGTCCTGCCGGAACGGCTTCCCCTAACTTACTGGCGGCCAACCCGGGGGCTTGACAAACCAGATCATAACAAGCCTGGTCAAGGGCAACCGGATCCCGGGAAGCCAAAATGCCGATATCCGGTACAATGGCCGGATCACTAAAGCCACAACAATCACATAACGGGGTGACATCGATCACGAAGGAAACAAACCCGATCTTCCCTTGGGCGATTTTATCCTGCACAGCCGCAAAGGCATGCTCCGCCATTTTCTCCTGCATCAGGTGGGTTTCTGTTTTCCAATTTATGGCGATAGCCCGGTGGGGACAGGTAACTGTACACTCCCCGCAACCAATACATATATCCGCAGCGATAACCGCTTTTCCCTCCATGCTGATCGCCTCAACAGGACACCAGGATACACATTTGCCGCATCCCCGGCATTGAGGCCCGATGAACGGCTTCACCACCGAATGCTGAACCAACTTCCCGGCCCGGGCCGCCAAACCCATGCCCAAATTCTTGATCGCCCCACCAAACCCGGTAAGTTCATGCCCTTTAAAGTGCGACAAAACGATCATGGCATCCGCATCCAAGGCGGCGGCGGCAATTTTCGCTTCTTTCAAGTGTTTCCCGGCTACGGCTACCAAGCGGTAATCTTTACCGGTCAGCCCATCCCCAATCACAACCGGGGCCTTGACTACGGCATAGGCATACCCATTCTCTACGGCGGTATTTAAGTGGTCCACCGCATTATTCCGGTATCCCCGGTAAAGAGCATTGGTATCGGTAAGAAACGGGCGTCCCCCTTGCTCTTTGACCGTATCGACCACCACCCCGACTAAAGGTGGCCGGATGGTCGCCGTGTT
>JAQWAU010000021.1:0-24302 GCA_028707535.1 Heliobacteriaceae bacterium
TAGATCAACCCGGTAGCCGCCATCCGGCTGTCCCGGCGCCAAAGATCCACCCCGGCAAACCCGGCGCCCAAGGTAAAACAGGCGTAAGCTAAAACGGCTGCCGCCACATGAAACACCAACCAGCCACTCTGCAAAGCCGGCACTAACGGCTGCACGGCATGCCGCACCGTCACCGCATAACTAAGCAGACCTACCTGGCAGGGGGCTACCACCACCCCGGCCGGCCAAATCCGGAATTTCCCCCCGGCCAGCAAAAATAAAGCGGTCAATACCCAGGAAAACAAAAGAATAAACTCGTAAATACTGCTGAAACAGCCTCCACCCGCCAGCCAACGTACCCCTACCGTCAGGGAATGGCCCACAAAGGCCAAGGCGAAAAAGATAATTCCCCAGCGGGTAGCCCGGCCGGCCTGCAGCCAAAAGGCAGCGAGAAAGCTCACCGCCGCCGCCAGGTAGCAAAAAAACCCCCCAAGGAAAAGCTGGTTTTCCGGCATTATTTCGGCCTCCACGTTGTAAACAGCAACCCACCGATCAACAGCCCAAACCCGCCCCAAACCGGCGTCAGATTAGAAGCCTGCTTCACCAGGAGCCCGCTGATCTTGCCCTCGGCCGTTTCCCGGTAGGTAGATTGGTACATTTTCAACCCTTGATGCTTCACCGGATGATTCACCGCGACAGTTAAGGTCCGGGCCGCAGTTCCGTCTTCTAATACTGCCAAGGTGGTAAAATACTGTTTAACCTTACCGTCCGGGTAAAAATCCGCCTTAATTTCCTCCGCCCGCACGGTCAACCCGTCCCCCAGGTTAAGGGTCTGCCCTTGCTTGAATTCCACCACTTGCCCGGCATCCCCGCCACTTGCCAGACCGCCCAGAATGATTAAAACTAAACCCAAGTGGATGAACCAGCCGGGTAATGAATACCGGCGCCGGTTTCCGGTTAAACTCCGGCACCGCCCCAAAAGACAGATTAATAGGTTCAACCCCAATAAAGTAACCGGTACCGCCACCCCTAACGGCTGCCAAGTTTCCGGCAACCAGGGCAATACGGCCAACCAAAGGCAACATATCGCCATTACCCTAACCGCCAGGGGCAAACCTGTTACCCAACTAACTAAACGCATACACTTTAATTCTCCCTGGCTTGTTGTTACACATCAGCTTTTCCGGACACACATATCTAAACATGCATATGATTTTTGTTCGCTGCCAATTGAAAAAATCCTTTTTTCACACAGTTTTCACCAAAGCTGATCATAAAACGGCAATTTAAGTTAAAGGGGGCTTAACGATTATGTATTACAAAGACCGCCGGGATGCCGGCAACCAGCTTGCCGCCATCATCCGCAAAAAACCGCCACCGGTCTGGCACCAGGTCATTGCCGTCCCGCGTGGCGGTGTCGAAGTCGCCGTACCGATTGTCCGGGCTTTAGGTTGTCCCCTTTCTTTGATTACCCCCCGGAAAATCGCAGCCCCGGGCCAACCGGAATTTGCCGTCGGCGCTGTCGGCCCGGACGGTTCCTTGATGTTAAATCCCGCGGTGGTTGCCGACCTGCAGATTTCACCCGAATACATTGAACAGGAAAGCCGGCGGCAATTGGCGGAAATCAGCCGGCGGCAAAAAAACTATCCGGCCCCGGTTGACCTCAACCGGCTCACCGGACAGAACATCATTCTGGTTGATGACGGCATAGCCACCGGTTACACCCTCATGGCCGCCTTAAAGACCATCCGAAACCACCACCCGGCCTGTCTGCTGATCGCTTTGCCGGTCGGGCCGCCCGAGGTAGTGGCCAAGCTTAGGCAGGCCGGCAAGGTCATCTGTCCCCATACACCGGAGCCCTTTTTCGCCGTGGGGATGTACTACGAGGAGTTCGCCCAAACCACCGACCAAGAAGTCTGCACCCTGGTTACCACAGTTAATGCTGTTTACGGTCCCAACCCAACCAACGGCCGATTAAACCAACCGTCCGGACCTCCACCAAGGGCTGATCTTCAGGATCGGGAGCCGGAATAACGCCAAAAGACTCGTTACCCTGCTTGGGTCCCTGAACCTGGTGCCAAAGACCGTCCCGGCCTCCGGGCAAGTAAGCCACCGTGATTACCGGGGAAGACCAGTTCGTGGCAAAAGCCAATTCCCGGTTGCTATGGGTCGCCATCCCGTTGACAAAACCGATCACATCTCCTGGTTTTAGGCCTAATTTTTCCGCCGGTGATCCCCGTCTAACCGCCAGTACCCGGACACCGCGGGGTGAATGCACAAACAAGGGGGTTCCTTCCAACTCCCGTTTTTGGGTCCATAAAATTAAGGCCTCATGACCCAAAGGCCCAAAAAGCGCGGCCAGGACGGCTAAGGCGGGCACAAAGGAAGCCAGCACCGCCAAGCCAAGTAAAACAAAGCTGTAAACGGCCAGCCAAGCCGCCGAAAACCGGGAATGTTCCCGTGGCGTTCCGGTCACCGCCAGATCACCGTAGCCTAACCCGGCGACAATCGGTAAAGGCAGATAGAGCAAATCATCAGGGGAAAAATGGCGGAAAACTTCCGGCGGCGCAATCAAAGGCCACCAGGAAGGCATCGACATCCCGCTCACCTGGGCACTACTTTCCGGAACCACCAGGGTCAAAACCAGCAAAGGAATCGGCCAGAAACTCTGCAGGTTATAGCCCCCGACGGTAAACCCCCGGCGGTTGCCTACATATACCGGCATATTGCCCTGGTGCCCGGAAACGAAAATCAAAAACGCTTCAATCATATGCAAAATCGCAACCAGGCCCATGATTTGGGCAACACTAATCCCGGGCCAGTCGAAGATGATGGCCCCCAGGCAAAGCAGGCCCCCGGCATAGGCAAAACACATATACCTGATGTTGATCAACATCAGGAGTAAGGCTAAAGGCCACAGGTAAGCAAACCCCTCGGCGGTAATCGTAATCCCGAAGGTAATCATCAGGGCGGAACCGACAAACCCGCCAAGAATCCCGTAGATCACCGCAATCAATACCGGCCGCCAAATCTTTTCCCGCTTGATCCCGAACATCTGTGCCTTCATCCGGGCCAAACGCCGGTATTGCAGGGCAATAATCAACACTACCGGCCAAAACAAAGAAGGGTATTCCAAGGGCTGCAAAACCAGCAGTGAAATACCCTGTAAAATCAAATCGCCAATACCCAATAGATCAAAAGCTGCCATCTTAGAAAACCTCGTCAGCGTAACATAGTGTGTATTACTTCGACACCCTTGTCAAGCACCAGGTCAGATTCGTTATTAGGATGGGTCGGTAACGGCATTTTATCCTCTTCACCATTCCCTGTTCCTGCCACCGGTTCCACCTTGACATCAGGTTCAATCCCGATTTTATGGATATCGTTCAGCCGGGGCGTCAGATATTTGGCCGTAGTTAACTTAATCGCCGCCCCGCCGTCCAGGGGAATAACCGACTGGACAATCCCTTTGCCAAAGGTTTTCGTCCCCACGAGTGAACCGGTGCCCACATCTTTAACCGCACCGGCGACAATCTCCGCCGCACTGGCGGATCCCCCGTTGATTAAAACCGCTAACGGCAGTACCATCTGGGACCGGGTCGTATTGAAGGTTTCCGTAGCCCCCTTGCGGTCGACCACATGCACCACCGGTCCTTGGGGAACAAAGTTCGAAGCAATATCCACCGCAGCTTCCAGCTCCCCGCCCGGGTTATCCCTGAGGTCGAGAATAATCCCTTGTACTTTATTTTCCCGGAAATTGCGCAAGGCATTGTCCACTTCCATTGCTGCCGTTTTGTTAAACTGGCTGATCCGGATCACCCCGATGCGGCTGTCCTGCTTGGCCAATTCGGCAGTAACCACCGGAATATTTACTTTTTCCCGGTTGAGCTGATAATCTAAAAACCGCTGCTCCGCCTCCCGGAAAATTGTCAGGTGAACTTCGGTACCTTCCGGGCCCTTAATCTTTGACACCGCCACATCAACATCCATATCGGCGACTTCTTCACCGTTGACCTTGACAATCACGTCACCGGCCACAATCCCCTCCCGGTCGGCGGGGCCACCTTTAATCGGTGAAATCACCACAATCTTGTTCAAATCCCGCTTGCTGACGTAAATGCCAATGCCCGAAAAACTGCCCTGAATCTGTTCGTAAAGTTGTTTGTACTCCTGGGGATCCATATAGCTGGAATAAGGGTCCTTCAGCGAACCGACAATGCCTTTCATCGCTCCGTCGACGAGGCCCGTTAAAGAAACCGGCTCCAAGTATTCGGTTGTGACCAGCCGCACCACTTTAACCAGGCGGCCCAGGTGCTGGTAGTTGCCCAGGACCATTACGCCCAATGTAGCCGTAGTCAAAACACTGCAAATGATTACCAAGGTGATCGCAATCCCCAGCCCGCGCCGGCGCCCACCCAACCGCTTCACCACCCTCAAGGTCTTAATCCCTTCTATTTATATACACTCGGACTTGTTTTCATGTACACGGGTTTACCCCCCGATATACCCGAGGGGGTTAACCGGATTACCGTTTACCCGGACTTCAAAATGGAGGTGGGGACCGGTGCTCCAGCCGGTGGAACCGACATTACCGACTACCTGCCCTTTTTGCACGGTTTGGTTTTCCTTTACACCGATCACCGAAAAATGCGCATAGAGTGTCGAAACCCCGTCCCCATGGTCGACAATTACCGTATTACCGTTAGGGCCCATCTCGCCGGCGAAAATCACCACTCCAGTCTGGGCGGCCTTAACCGGCCGGCCGGCCGCGGCGGAGAAGTCAACCCCGGAATGGTTTCGGGGCGTATTTAAGAGTGGGTGGATCCTCGGCCCGAACGGTGAAGTAATGTCCACATAATTCGGCAAGGGATGGGCCATGGGACCACTGCCCATGCTCGGACGGTTCTGCTTGGCCTGCAAACTCCGGATTACACCCACCAACCGGTTGGAGGTCGCTTCCAGGTCGTCAAGCATTCGTTTGACGACCTCTTTTTGCGCCTTCACGGTGGACAACAGCTGCTGGTGTTCCTGGCTTTGCTGGTCCAGCCGCTGTTTTTGCGCCTCGGCCTGAACCCTTAAACCGGCAAGCTCACTTTGCCGCAATTCCAGGTCTGCCTTCCTGGCCTCCAAAGCCTTTTGCTCAACTTCAATCTGGCGGACTAAATCAGCATCCTGTTCGATTACTCTTTGCATCAAATCCCATCTGGTCAAAAAGTCCATCAGGTGTTCACTTTGAAACAAAACCTCTAAGTAAGACATATTACCGTTTATGTAAATATCCTTCAGCCTGGCTTTTAACAGCGCCAACCGTTCGTCAAGCCGGCTTTGGGTCGCCGCAATCTCCTGCTCCAGGTCAGCAATTGCCGCCTCAACTTCCTTGCTCTGACGGTTGATCCCGTCAATCGTCACTTCCGTCTGGTTCATTTCCTGTTTGGCAGCGTTCAACCGGCCAAGGACACCTTTTTCCTGCCGCTGCTTCTCGTTCAGCTCCCGGCGCGTACTTTCAACCAACGCCTGGACCTGGTCCAGTTCCTGCTGCTTTTCCGTCAATTCGTCAGCCGCCGCCACCCGGGCATTCTGCCAGCCCAGGCCGGCTGCCATTACCACTAACAAGAACAACCCGATCGTGCCGGCAATCACCCGGTTTTTTCTCAGCCGCAAAGCCCAACCCTCCTTAAGCTTAAACATGCAGGTACTTCCGCAGGGAAATCATACTGCCCGCAGCGCCGATTGCCACCCCGGCGGCCGCGAGAACCTCAAATATTTGCCATAAAAATGCCGGATCAGTCCGGACGGCAACAAACGGTAAAGCGGTTTGGATGTAGTGACAAGCCACGGCATAGGCGGCAAAAAGCAACGAAACCGCCACCAAAGAGCCGAAAAAACCCAGAAACATTCCTTCCAGCAAAAATGGCCACCGGATAAACCAGTTTGTTGCCCCTACCGATTTCATGATCCCGACTTCCTGCCGCCGGGCATAAACCGTCAACCGGATAGTGGTGGCAATTAAAAACACCGCCGCCCCACCCATCAGGCCCATCACCACCAGACCGCCAATCCGGACCCAGTAACTCAAGTTCAACAAGTTTTCGGCAACACCCTGGCCGTAAAGAACCCGTTCAACCCGCTGATAACCCTGAAACTCCCCGGCCAAAACCGCCATATCCCGGGGATCTTTTGCCTTAACCCGGAACAAATCAGGAAAAGGGTTCTGGTCCCCCAAAGCCCGGAAATAATCGCCCCGGTCACCCATTTTCTGGCGCATCTCCGTTAAGGCTTCCGCTTTGGGAACAAACGTAACCTCACTGACCAGGTTGTGGTTACGCAGCTTGTCCCCAACCATTTTCACTTGGCCGGCCGGGGTATCGACATCCATAATCACCGCGATTTCTAAATCCGAAGCCAAGGTCTGTACCCAATACTGGGAGTTCAGTACCATCATCACCGAACTGCCCAGGATCAGCAAGGATATCGCCACCGTCGCAATGGAAGCAATACTGAGCCAGCTGTTTTTGCCGAGGGAACGAAAAGCTTCCCCGAAAAAATAGCCTAATGTCCGGAACTTCATCGGGCGGGCCCCCGTTTCTGCTCATAACTGCCGTGTTCCTCATCCCGGACAATCCGGCCGCCCTCCAAGGCGATCACCCGGCGCCGCATTACATCAACGATTTCGCGGGCATGGGTAGCCATCACCACCGTCGTACCGCGCCGGTTAATTTCCAGCATTAAGGTCATGATTTCCCGGGCCATATCGGGGTCGAGATTGCCGGTCGGCTCATCAGCGATAATGAGCAATGGTTCATTGACGATCGCCCTCGCAATACAGACCCGTTGTTGCTCCCCCCCGGAAAGTTGGTGGGGATAAACATTGACCTTGGTCGCCAAACCAACCATCTCCAAAACTTCGGGAACCCGGTAGCGAATTTTTTTTACCGAAGCTTCGACAACCTTCATCGCGAAAGCGATGTTGTCAAAAACAGTCTTATGCGGCAGCAACCGGAAGTCTTGAAAAACAACCCCAATCTGGCGGCGCAAAAAAGGCACTTCGCGCGCCCGCATCCGGTTGACCGATTTACCGTTAAAAAGCACCTGACCACGGGTAGGCACTTCCTCACGAAAGATTAGCTTCGTCAAAGTACTCTTGCCGGCCCCTGATGGTCCCACCAAAAATATGAAACTGCCTTTTTGAATCCGCACGGTTACATCGTCTAACGCGGTAACCCCATTCGGATAAGCTTTCGTCACTTTGTGCATCTGGATCATGTTATAAACATCCTCCGTAAAAAAGATTTCGACAAAAAAAAACTATCTCCTCTAAAAAGACAGGCTTTCCCATTATTTTCTATGCTCGTAGCGTTTGAGCCGAATTTTCCTAATATTCAGATTAAATATTAAGGTAATTTGGGCAGTATTGTTCAACAATTTATAGGAAAACAATTTTCACCCGGGGTAATTTACGCTATAATATAAGCGGGAACGACAAAATACTTTTGCTGAAGAGGTGCGAACCATGACTGTCTGTTCACCGGCATTTCCTGTCGACTGCGATAATTTACTGGAAGCCCTGGCGGTCGGGGTGTTTATTACTGATGGCAACGGCATGATCCTCCACACCAATAATTATTTCGAAAAGATTACCATGCTTAAGCGGGCAGATATCATCGGCACCGATGTCCGCAATCTGGTAAACTATGGTTATATATCCTCCTCGGTGGTTACCCAAGTGCTTAAAGAAGAGCGCCGAGTCAATCAAATCGTTGATTATAAGACCCCCAATGATGTCATTGTCACCGGCAGCCCTATTTTCGACAGTAACGGCAAAATCAAGTTGGTCGTCTGTACCTTAAAGGACTGGGACGAGTTAACCGCCTTGCGCGAAGAAATTTTAGCAATTATCGAACAATCGCAACAATGCCAGCAACACCTGGAAGAAATGAAGCAAGCTGAAAACACCGACTTGGTTTTCCGCGACAAAAAAACCCGGAATGTGTTGCGCTCTGCATCCCAGGTCGCTAAGGTAGACTGTACCGTTCTCATCCTTGGTGAATCCGGCGTCGGTAAAGACGTGTTAGCTGATTATATTCATAAGAAGAGCTCCCGGGCCCAAGGCAACTTCATTCACGTCAACTGTGGCGCCATCCCGGAAGCCTTGTTCGAATCGGAATTGTTCGGCTACGCTGCCGGGGCGTTCACCGGCGCAAACCGGGAAGGCAAACCCGGGCTTTTTGAGCTGGCCAATCACGGGACGATTTACCTTGACGAAATTGCCGAACTGCCTTTGCCAATGCAGGTTAAATTGTTAACCGTGTTGCAGGAGAAAAAAGTAATGCGGGTTGGTGATGTGCGGTCCAAAGACATCGATATCCGGATCGTTGCCGCCACAAACCAGGACATTAAGAAAATGGTCGAAGAAGGCACTTTCCGTGAAGACCTTTATTACCGGCTAAATGTCGTTCAAATCTCGATTCCGCCCTTGCGGGAACGCAAATACGACATTCCCGTATTAGTTACTACTTTTGTTAACCGGTTCAATACCAAGTACAACCAAGACAAGACCCTAAGTCTGGAAGTTATGGATGCCTTTATGGAATACGTTTGGCCGGGCAATGTCCGGGAATTAGAACATACCATCGAACGGGTCATCATCATGTGCCCCGAAAATGTGATCCGGCCGGAACACCTGCCCAAGGAATTCAGCGGTACCAGTTGGCTGGTCAAGGAAGCGGTCCGTCTATCCGACCAACTGTCACTCAAAGCAATTATCGAAAAGATTGAAAAGGCCGTAATCTATGAGTCCTTAAAGAAAAACCGGACCCTTCAGGAAGCGGCCCAACAGCTCCGGATCGATGTTTCGACCTTAACCCGAAAAAAACAAAAGCACGGACTTTATAAAACCGAAAAATCTTTGCCCTTGTAATTTTGCACTTCCGGTGTGCATATTTGCATATCCCGGTCAAACCCAAGGCCCTACACGCATCCCGCCAGCTTTTCTCCGAACAACATGCACAACTGCATATCTTTAGAACCCGTTAAGTCGGGTTCTTTTTTTATTTAAGGAATTTTTTAATATTTTCTTTATTTTCTAATAATTTTCCTCCCCCTGGTTCGGCATGGGTTAGGCTGGGATAGCGTCTTTTCTTCCCGACCGCTTTTTAGCTTTGGCACGCCTTTTGCAATAGATAATGTATTGGAAGTGCCGCGTCTCATAATTATTGGCAACAATCATTCCAGTAAAATACCAGCTTAGTGATTTGCATAATTGTGAGATTTTACCGACACCCTAAAACCAAAGAGAGGAGGTTAGTAACCAAAATCCTGAACAAAACACCTGCACGAAAGGAGGACGAGAATTGAGTAAGATTATCACCAAAGAAGAAGCCGTGGCCAAAATCAAAGATGGCGACTGGGTAGGTGTAGCCGGCTTTGTCGGTAATGGTCACCCAGAGACCTTGTCTTCAACGATTGAAGAAAGTTTCTTAAATACCGGCCGCCCGCGTAACCTCAACCTGATGTTCAGCGCCGGGATCGGCGACGGAAAAACGCGGGGAACCGGCCATTTCGGCCACGAAGGCCTGGTCAACCGGACAGTAGGTGGCCACTACGGCTTGGCACCGATGTTGGGCAAGTTAGTTATTGAGAATAAAATCGAAGCCTACGCCCTGCCCCAAGGTGTCGTCGCCCATATGTACCGGGAAGCAGCCGGCCGGAAAGCCGGTTTGCTCACCAAGGTAGGTTTAGGTACGTTCGTTGACCCCCGGGTCGAAGGTGGCAAGCTTAACGCCAAGACCACAGAAGAGATTGTAAAAGTAATGGAAATCGACGGGGAAGAATGGCTGTTCTATAAGTCTATCCCCCTGAATGTTGCCATTATCCGGGGCAGCACGGCCGACGAGCGGGGCAACATCACCATGGAGCGGGAGTGTGTCTACTGTGAAGCGATCTCCATCGCCGAAGCAGCCAAATCACATGGCGGTATTGTCATTGCCGAAGTGGAACGGATCGCGGCCAACGGCACCTTAGACCCTAAACTGGTCAAGGTTCCCGGGGTGATTGTCGATTACATCGTAGTTGGCGACAAAGACAAGTTTAACCAAACTTTTGGCGAATACTACAACCCCGCCTATACTGCTGAAATCCGGGTTCCCCTGGATGCCATTCCGCCCATTCCCCTGGATGAGCGCAAAGTTATTGCCCGCCGGGCCGCCATGGAACTGCTGCCTGACGCCAAAGTAAACCTGGGGATCGGCGTACCGGAAGGTGTCTCCGCTGTTGCCGCCGAGGAAGGGTTTAACCATGTCATGACCCTGACCGTAGAGGGTGGCGCGATCGGTGGCGTACCGGCCGGCGGTCTGAGTTTCGGGGCTTCGATTAACGCGGAAGCCATGTTTGACCATACCTACCAGTTTGACTTCTATGATGGCGGTAACCTGGATTTAACCTTCCTGGGGCTGGCCCAATTCGACCCGGCAGGAAACGTCAACGTCAGTAAATTCGGACCGAGAGTAATCGGACCCGGTGGCTTTATCAATATTTCTCAAAACGCCAAAAGAGTGGTGTACTGCGGTACGTTGACAGCAGGCGGCCTGAAAGTTGCCGTTAAAGACGGGAAACTGGAAATCGTCAAGGAAGGCAAATCGAAAAAGTTTGTCCCTCAAGTGGAACAAATTACATTCAGCGGTAATTATGCCCGTTCAGTCAAACAACCGGTGCTTTACATCACCGAGCGGGCTGTCTTCGAATTAAACTCCGAAGGGGTTGTCTTGACGGAAATTGCCCCTGGCATCGACCTCAAGACCCAAGTCTTGGATCAGCTCGACGCCGAGGTTAAGGTTTCACCAAACCTGAAGCTGATGGATTCCCGGATTTTTAAGGATGAGCTGATGAATTTAGCTCCGGAAATTACAGCCAAGGCTAAGAATTAAGGAGGAATCGGTATGAATACCTTATTATTCGAAAAACAGGACCGCGTTGGCATCATCAAGTTTAACCGGCCGAAAGTTCTGAACGCCCTCAACCTGGAAGTGTTGCACGAACTTTGGGACCTCCTCGACCAAATCCGCAATGATGACGAAGTCAATGTCGTCGTTTTGACCGGTAACCACCCGAAATCATTCGTTGCTGGCGCGGACATCCCGGTAATGAAGCCCATGAACGTGCAAGAAGGTAAGGAATTCGCCTACCTGGGCCAAGCACTGCTGCACAAAATCGAGGAATTTGAAAAGCCGATCATCGCGGCAATTAACGGCTTTGCCCTCGGCGGTGGCACCGAGATCTCTATGGCCTGTGACATCCGGATTGCCTCAGATAAGGCCAAATTCGGCCAACCCGAAGTTAATCTCGGCATTATCCCCGGCTTCGGTGGTACCCAGCGCCTGCCCCGCATCGTCGGTCGCGGCATGGGCAAGTTGATCATCTTCTCCGGGATGATGCTCGACGCCCAGGAAGCTCTGCGGATCGGCCTAGTTGAAAAGGTTGTCCCTCACGAAGAGCTTATGGCCGAAGTCCTGAAGATTTGTGCCATGATCAACGCTAAGAGCCCGACCGCTGTTCGCCTGGCCAAAGCTTCAATCAACCATGGTCTGGATTGTGACATGCGGACCGGTAACCGCTTCGAGGCGTTTGTTTTCGGTCACTGCTTCTCCACCGAAGACCAGACCGAAGGAATGGGTGCCTTTGTCGAAAAACGGCAACCCAACTTCTCCTCAAAATACCTTCCCAAGAAATAGCAGGTCCTTCGGCGACCTTAAAACATTGATTTCAGGAGGTGTCGTATGCAGGAATTAGGTATTTTACTGAGTCTTGCCCTTTTAATCTTTATGGCTTATCGCGGCTACTCAGTTATTTTGTTTGCCCCGGTATTTGCCTTGTTGGCAGCCTCCTTCTCCGGTTATGAACTGCTTCCCAGTTATACGGAGATGTTCATGCCCAAGGCCGTGGCGTATATCAAGAACTATTTCCCCATATTCATGCTTGGGGCAGTCTTCGGTAAAATTATGGAGGATACCGGCCTCGCGAAAAGTATTGCCCGTTCCTTAATCAAGTTGATTGGGCAGGAGCGGGCCATGTACGCCGTAGTCATCTCCTGTGCCATTCTCGTTTATGGTGGCGTCAGCCTCTTCGTCGTCGCATTTGCGATCTATCCGTTCGCCGCTTCCTTGTTCAAAGAAGCAGATATTCCCAAGCGGTTAATTCCCGGCACAATTGCCTTTGGTGCCTTCACCTTTGCGATGGACGCCCTGCCGGGTAGCCCGCAGATTCAGAACATCATTCCGACCAAATACTTCGGTACCACCGGTTTCGCCGCCCCGATCACCGGGATGCTCGGCGCCATCATCCTGTTCGCCGGAGGAATGGCCTGGCTGGAATTTCGCCGGAAGCAGGCCAAGGCCCGTGGTGAAGGCTACGGCACCGGTCACATCAATGAACCTGATGTGGATGAAAACGAAAAACTGCCGCCGTTAAGCCTGGCAATCCTGCCCTTGTTGGTCGTTTTGGTCGGCAACTTCGTCCTGACCCGCTGGATGCAAACCTGGGATCCCGCGGTCTATACCGTCCACTTCCCAGCATTAAAATCCATTGCCGGCTCGATTGGGATTTGGGCCTTGATTATCGCCTTACTCGCCGGGATTATCCTTGCCGCCATAATTGGTAGAGAAGGGATCAAGCGGAAAGGTATCGCCTACTCCCTTAACGCCGGGACCATCGGTTCCTTGCTGGCGATTATGAACACCGCTTCCGAGGTTGGTTATGGTAACGTTATCTCCATGCTCCCCGGATTTAAATCGATTTCCGCTTTCTTGCTCGGGATTAAAGGTACCGGCACCCCACTGTGGTCTGAAGCGATTTCGGTTACCACCTTGGCTGGGATTACCGGTTCCGGTTCCGGTGGCTTAAGTATCGCTCTCGACATTATGGGTGAACAATATCTGGCCTGGGCCCACCAGGTTGGGTTAAACCCTGAGCTCTTGCACCGGATCGGCGCGATGGCTTGCGGCGGTATGGACACCCTGCCCCACAACGGCGCGGTCATTACCTTGCTGGCCATTTGCGGCTTAACTCACCGTCAATCCTATGGTGATATTTTCGCCGTTACCGTTATGAAGACCCTTACCGTCTTCATCGTCATCACCGTTGTTTCCATTACCGGCATCGTTTAAGCCATTTTCCTTTGGCCACACATTCGTAAAATAGGCCAAATACCATACCCCCTTTTTTGCCCGGGGAGGTAACTTCCCGGGCTCTTATCAAGCCCACAATTAAAAAATTATATATTATGGAGGGAAAGCTATGCCGACATTTTTGACTGAAGAACAGGAACTAATGCGTCAAACTGCCCGCGAATTTGCTAAGAACGAAGTCGCTCCGGTCGCTAAACAACTGGATGAGACCCACGAATTTCCTTGGGCCTGGGTAAAAAGATGCGCCGAGTTGGGCTTTTTGGGGATTCCCATTCCCGAAGAGTACGGCGGTGTAGGGGCCGACGCCCTGAGTGAAGCGTTGATCATTGAAGAAATTGCCAAAGAATCCGGTTCCCTGGCCTTGATCATTGACGCCCACACTTCCCTTGGCGCAATGCCTTTGCTTTTCGAAGGTACCGAAGCGCAAAAACAAAAATACCTTGTCCCTGCGGCCAAAGGCGAAAAGTTGATGTCTTTCGGTCTGACCGAACCCAGTGCAGGATCTGACGCCGGCGGCACCAAGTCTACCGCTGTTTTGGACGGCGACGAGTGGGTGCTCAATGGCTCCAAGTGCTGGATCACCAACATTGGCGCTGCCGAAACCTACATTGTTACCGCCAAGACCGACCCGGATAAAGGTAACCGCGGGATCAGTGCTTTTATCCTGGAAAAAGGCACCCCCGGCTTTGAAGTCGGCAAACTGGAAAACAAAATGGGTCTGAACAACTCCGCCACCGGCGAACTGATTTTCAAAAATGTCCGGATTCCGAAAGAAAACCTGCTCGGCAAACTTAACCGTGGTTTCCCCCTCTTCCTGAAAGGTCTTGACGAAGGCCGGCTGGCCATCTCCGCCATGGCTGTCGGGATGGCGCAAGGTGTTTTGGACCGGGCAGTTGCTTACTCCAAAGAGCGCGTTCAATTCGGCAAGCCGATTTGCAAGTTCCAAGCCATCGCTTTTTACCTTGCCGATATGGCCACCGAAATCGAACTTGCCCGCACCCTGCTTTACCGGGTTGCCCGGATGCATGGCGCCGGCCAGAACTTCAGTAAAGAAGTGGCGATCCTCAAATACTACGCCTCCGAAATGTGTGTCCGCGTTTGCAACCTGGGCGTCCAAATCTTCGGCGGCAACGGCTACAGCCGTGACTTCGAAGTGGAACGCTTCTACCGTGATGCCAAGCTTCTGACCATCGGTGAAGGCACCTCCGAAGTCTGCAAGATCGTCATCAGTGGTAACGTGTTGGCTTAATTAGCACCTATACAGGTCCTTAAACCCCCACCAGGAGGCATAAGCGACTGATTGCGTAGGTTCCTGTCCAGAGGTGGGGTGGCCTGCACCCCACCTCTTTTATTTTCAAGGAAGGGAAAGTATATATGGCAAATATTGTTGTCTGCTACAAATGGGTTCTGGACGAACAGGACATTAAAGTTAACCCCGGCAACTTAGCTTTGGATACCAGCCGGGCCAAGTCCAAGATTAGTGATTATGACCGTAACGCCATCGAAGAAGCGGTCCTCTTAAATGAAAAAGATGGCCACAAGGTAACCGGTCTGACCTTTGGTGTCGCCGGGGCCAAGCAATCCTTAAAAGACGCCCTTTCCCGGGGACCCGCAGAAGCGGTTTGGGTAAACGATCCGGTTGCCGCCGAGGCGGACGCTTTTGTTACGGCTAATGTTCTGGCCGGTGCGCTCAAGAAAGTTGGCAATTACGATGTCATCATTTGCGGCGAAGGCGCCGCCGACACCTATGCCCAACAAGTCGGCCCCCGGCTTGCCGCCGTCTTGGGAATCCCTGCCATCACCTTTGTCAACCAGATGAGCATTGAAGGGGATAAAGTCGTCGCCACCCGGAAACTAGGCGACTGCACGGAAACCGTTACCGCCTCCTTCCCGGTTGTGGTAACAGTGCTTCCCGAAATCAATAAGCCCCGAATTCCCAGCTTGAAACAAGTCCTTGGGGCCTCCAAAAAACCGGTTACCGAAATTAAACTGGCGGACCTCGGCCTTAATCCCGACGACCTCAAACGCAAGACCACTGTCAAGAGTCTTAAGGGTTATGCCATGACCCGGAAAAACGTTATTTACAAAGACGGCAGTACCGCTGAAAAGGTCGCCAAACTAGTGGCAGAACTGGCCAAAGAAGGTGCCCTGTAACCCGGCGGGTCCGTTTAGTTGCTAATTAAAAGGAGAAAGGGAAAATAATATGGCAGGAATTTGGGTATATTCGGAAGACGTTGCCCTAGTTAAGCAACTGCTTACCATCGGGCGAGAAGTGGCAGGAACCTTGAACAAACCGGTCGCCGCCTTAACACTTAGCGAAGCCGATGCGGCCGACCTGGCTGCCGAAACCGTTTATGTGCTTAAAGGCCAAAACCCTTGGCCGGAAAGTTACGTACAAGCCATCGCCGATTTAGCGGCAAAAGAAGCACCGGATGTTATTTTCGTCGGTGCAACCCCGCGCGGTAAAGACCTCGCCGCTAAGCTAGCGTCAATCTTAAAAGCCGGCTTGGTAACTGAAGCCTTTAAAGTAAGCGTAGAAAACGGCGCAATTGAAACCGAACGGATGATGTACGGTGGCCTGGCCGTATGTACGGAAATTCTTCAGGGCCTCTCCCTGGTCACCATTCCGCCCCGGCAGTATGAACCAGCCGCCGCCGGCAAAGGCAATGTGGTCACCATTGACGCCGCCACCGATGTCCCGGTCAGTGTCAGCAATGTCTGCCCGATCATCCGGGAAGGCGCCGACCTGGCCTCGGCGGAAAAAGTCATTTGTGTCGGTCGTGGCTTGGGTAAAGAAGATGACCTTAAAATCGCCCGGGATTTGGCCGCAGCTGTTGGCGGCGAAGTCGGGTGTACCCGGAGCATTGCGGAAGACTACCACTGGCTGCCGGCTGAAACCTATATCGGCCTTTCCGGCGTTAAGGTTAAGCCTGTCCTTTACCTCTCCATGGGAGTTTCCGGACAAGTCCAGCACGTAGCTGGGATCCGCGACTCCAAAATCATCGTCGGAATCGACATGAACGAAAATGCTTTGATCTTCGAAGCAGCCGACTACGGCATCGTTGGTGACCTTTACGACGTTGTGCCGGCTCTCACAGAGGCAATCAAGCAAGCAAAATAAGTTAGCCGGTGAAAGGTGGTACGGGTACGCCCATGAGCGAAGAAGAAAAATTTGATGCGATAATAATTGGGGCCGGCCCCGCCGGCATCGCCTGTGCCTATCTCCTGGCGAAAGCCCAAAAGAACGTGCTGGTCATTGAGCGTGGGGTCACCGCAGGCAGCAAAAACGTCACCGGCGGACGCCTTTACACTTACGCCCTGGAAATGGTTGAAGAAGGCCTGACCAAAGCGGCCGAAGAAGCCCTGGAGCGTAAAGTGGTCCGCGAACAAATCACGATGATGGATGGCGATAAGGCCATCACCATTGATTACCATGATCTTGGTTTCAAAGGTGACGTACCCCAATCCTACACCATTTTGCGGGCGGTTTTCGACGAGTGGTTCGCTGCCCAGGCTGAAGCCGAAGGGGCAATGATTGCCACCGGCATCCGGGTGGACGACGTGATCGAAAAAGACGGTCGTATTATCGGGGTTAAAGCTGGGGAAGATGAAATGTACGCCGATGTCGTGATCGCGGCTGATGGTGTAAACTCTCTGATTGCCCAAAAAGCTGGACTCCGGGGTGAGCTTCCCGCCCACTCCGTTGGTGTCGGGGTCAAGGAAATCATCGAACTCCCACCCAAAACGATCGAAGAACGTTTTAACGTGGGGCCTGATGAAGGGGTAGCTAAGTTAAGCTTGGGCTGTACAGAAGGTATTCAAGGCGGCGGCTTTCTCTACACCAATAAGGACAGTGTTTCCCTAGGGGTAGTGTTTAGCCCGGAACAGGCGGCCAAGAACGGCAAAAAGATCCACGAAATTTTCCAAGATTATAAAATGAGCCCGGCAATTTATCCCCTAATTGGTGATGGGACGACAACCGAATACGGGGCACACCTGGTACCGGAAGAGGGTTTGCGGGGAGTCCCGAAAAAACTCTTTAGAGACGGCCTCGTCCTGGTCGGTGATGCCGCCGGGTTCGGCATCAACATGGGTTACATTATCCGGGGAATCGACCTCGCCCTCGTCAGTGGCGCCGCCGCTGCCAAAGCAATTATTGCCGCTGAAAAAGTGTCTGATGTCGGCCCGGCCTACATGAAGGAATTGGATAACATGCGACTCATTCCCAACATGAAGGCTGTTGCCGGCTTCCCGGATATCTTAACTCTCCCCCGCATTTTCAGCACGTATCCCAAAATGGCTAACGACGTCTTCCAGTATCTATTTACTGTAGACGGTAAAGTTCCCACTAAGATGACCAAAGCTTTAATGGGCATTGTCAAAAAACATGTGACAATGGGTCAACTGATGGGTGACGCCTGGAGGGGGTTAAAGTCGATATGACCGTCAAACGACAGGGTCCGGAAGAACTTTTAGGCTTAAACAAATTCACCGTAGATGAGGATTGCCCGCACATTGTGCTCGACAAGGAAATTTGTGCCAAATGCAAAGATAAACCTTGCCTGGTAATCTGTCCCGCAGTCTTGTACACCCTTAAAGACGGCGAAATCAATTTTGATTACGCCGGTTGTTTAGAGTGCGGCACCTGCCGGGTGATGTGTAAGAACAAAGGAATTTCCAAGTGGGAATATCCGCGGGGCACCTTCGGGGTGGCCTTCCGGGGCGGTTAACCCGGTTAGTATTGTCTTTCGCCGTGCCGGAGCCAAAAGGTTCCGGCACGGCAAAGACCTTTATTTTTATGGGCAGCCGCCCCTTGCGGCTAAAATATGCTATTGGAGGTGAAGCAATCGGCAATGCGGGAAACGGTAGTTGTCAGTACAGCCCGGACACCATTCGCCAAATTTGGCGGCCAGCTTAAAAATTTTCCCGCCGTTGACCTCGGCGCAATGGTGATCCAGGAAGTTGTCCGGCGGGCCGGCATTGAAGGAGGCCAAGTGGATTTGGTCGTTATGGGCCAAGTCCTACAGGGAGGCTGCGGCCAGATTCCTTCCCGGCAAGCGACTTTAAAGGCAGGTTTACCTAAAGAAATCCCTTCGGAAACCGTCAACAAGGTTTGCGCCTCCAGCCTCCGGGCGATCACCATGGCAGACCAGGCAATCCGCGCCGGGGATGCCGATATCATTATCGCCGGCGGGATGGAATCCATGTCCAACGCTCCATTCTTTACCCGGTCCCTCCGCTGGGGGAACCGGATGTTCAACACCGAACTCATTGACCTAATGGTTCACGATGGCCTCTGGTGTGCGGTTTACGACAAACACATGGCGGTCCATGGCGGCAAGGTAGCCTTGGAATACGGCTTTCCCCGCGAAGCCCAAGACGAATGGGCAGTTCGCAGTCAAAAATTAGCCGCTGAAGCCATCGCTGCCGGCCGTTTGCGCGACGAGATTATGCCGGTCACGATCAAAACCAAAAAAGAAACCCGGATCTTTGACACCGATGAATCACCACGACCAGAAACGACCTTAGAAACGCTGGCGAAACTACCTCCCCTGTTTGAAAAAGAAAATACCGTAACCGCCGGTAATGCCCCGGGTACCAATGATGGCGCTTCCGCGGTAGTGCTGATGTCCAGGGAAAAAGCGCAAGAACTCAATCTAAAACCCTTGGCCTCGATTGTCGGCCATGCCATGTACTCTGATGATGCCTCGCTGATTGCCACCGTCCCCGGTATCGCATCGAATAAACTGCTGCAGAAAGTGGGCATGACCGCCAAGGATATTGATCTTTGGGAATCTAACGAAGCTTTTGCCGCGGTTACTCTGGTAACCGGTAAGCTCATCGGCTGGGACCCTGACCGGGTAAATGTCAACGGGGGAGCCATTGCCTATGGCCATCCGATTGGCGCCACCGGTGCGCGGATTTTTATGACCCTGATCCATGAGATGCGCCGCCGGGGCCTCGAACACGGTATCGCCACTATTTGCAGCGGTGCCGCCCAGGGTGACGCCATTCTGGTCAGGTGTGAGTAACCATCGATTTTTGACGAAAGAAGGTGCCCTTCTCATGCGTGGATTAAAGGATAAAGTCGTCATTATCACCGGCGCTGCCCAGGGCCTCGGCCAAGCGACCGCCTTCCGGTTTGCGGAAGAAGGCGCCAAAGTGGTCATTGCTGATATGGCGGACGCAACAGGAACCCTAAAAACCGTAAAGGAAAAAGGGGTAGAAGCCATCGCCCTGCCGGTGGATGTCACCAAGCCGGACAGTGTTCAAGCGATGGTGGACAAGGCCATCGAAACCTTCGGCCGAATCGATGTCCTCATTAATAACGCCGGCATTAACAATGACAACGTGTTGCGCAAAATGACCCATGACCAGTTTAACAAAGTAATCAATGTCAACCTGATTGGTGTTTTTAACTGTACCAAAGCGGTAATCCCCCAAATGCTGGCTCAAGGGTCCGGCGTGGTGCTTAGCGCTTCCTCGGTAGTTGGTCTTTACGGCAATGCCGGTGTAGCCAATTATGCCGCCAGTAAATGGGCCGTAATCGGGATGACCAAGTCCTGGGCCAAAGAAATGGCCAAGAAAGGCTTGCGCTTCAACTGTGTCGCACCTGGATTTTGCAATACCGAAATGGTGGCAAAAATGCCGGAAAAAGTCGTTAAAGAATTCGTAATCCCCAAAACCGCGTCCGGCCGTTTAGGTGAACCTTGGGAAATCGCAGCTGCCTATGCATTTTTAGCCTCCGATGACGCACAATATATCAATGGAACCGTACTTAGCGTTGACGGAATGTGTACCCTGTAACCTTTCGCATCCCTTGAATATTATGGGAGGTGTCGCCAATGGCTCTAGATCCGAAATTTGTCGACATTAAAGTCGGCGACAAAGCTAGTTTGTCGAAAACTGTCACGGAACACGATGTCTACACGTTTGCCGGTCTGAGCATGGACTTTAACCCGGTCCACGTCAATGCCGAATTTGCGAAAAACTCCATGTTTAAGCAGCGCATCGCTCACGGCATGATTTCCGCCAGCTACATTTCCGCAGTTTTAGGCACTACACTCCCGGGAATTAACACCATTTATCTAGGGCAGGAACTATCCTTCCGCGCCCCCGTATTTATCGGTGATACCATCACCGCCACCGTAGAAGTAATCGAAAAAATTGAAGCAAAGAACCGGCTCATCTTCAAAACAACCGCTACTAACCAGGATGGCAAAGTAGTGACCGAAGGCAAAGCAACCGTAATGAAGAAATAGATTTCGAAGAACCCGGGCTGATGACTTCAGGGGAGAGAGCTGGGACTATCATTGCACGGCATCTTTGACCCACAAGCTCGGTTGTCAGCCCGTTTCTTAAGAACCCACCCGCCCCATGGGTAGGCAATGCACCAAACAGGTTCCTTAATTCTTAAGAAAGTAGGGTGATCTTGTGAATTTCAAACTTACCGAAGAACAAGAATTAATCCGAAAAGTCGCCCGGGAATTCGCGGAAAAAGAAGTTGCTCCCCTTGCTAAGGAAGTTGACCAAAACCACCGCTTTCCGGAAGAAACGGTCACCAGAATGAAAGAGTTAAACCTGATGGGCATTCCTTTCCCCGAAAAATATGGTGGTAGTGGCGGTGATACCCTTTCGTACATCCTGGTTGTTGAAGAGCTTTCCAAAGCCTGTGCCACCACTGGGGTAATCCTATCCGCCCACACCTCCTTAAGTGCTTTTCCCATCTACCAATGGGGGACCGAAGAGCAGAAGCAAAAATACCTCATCCCCATGGCCAACGGGGAAAAGCTTGGCGCCTTTGCCCTCACAGAACCCGGGGCCGGCACTGACGCCGCCTCCCAAAAAACCGTAGCGGTACTCCAAGGTGATTCCTATATTCTGAACGGCAGCAAATGTTTTATCACCAACGGTGACTATGCCGAAATCTACATCGTTTTTGCTTTGACCGAACCCGAAAAGGGAACTAAGGGTATTTCTGCTTTCATCGTGGAAAAAGGCACTCCCGGCTTTGAAATCGGCCAAAAAGAAGACAAACTAGGGATTAAAGGTTCCAGCACCGTCGAACTTTACTTCAAAAACTGCAAAATTCCGAAAGAAAACCTTCTCGGTAAAGAAGGCCGGGGCTTTGGCATCGCCATGGGATCACTGGACGGCGGCCGGGTTGGCGTTGCCGCCCAAGCTTTGGGCATTGCCGAAGCTTGCCTGAATCTTTCCGTGAGCTATGCCAAGGAAAGACACCAGTTTAAGAAGCCGATCGGCACCTTCCAAGCGATCCAGTGGATGATCGCCGAAATGGGCACCAGGATCGAAGCTTCCCGCTATCTTGTCTACAACGCAGCTTGGCGGAAAGACCAAAACCTGCCCTTTAGCCAAGAAGCCGCCATGGCAAAGCTTTTTGCCGCCGAAACAGCAATGTTTGCCGGAATTAAAGCCGTACAAATCCTGGGCGGCCACGGCTACACCACTAACTTCCCTGCCGAGCGGTACATGCGTGACGCTAAAATTACCGAAATCTATGAAGGCACATCTGAAGTGCAAAAAATGGTTATTGCTGGCAGCCTCCTCCGTTAGCCCACCCAGCCGGCCGGCTTAAAACAACCATAAACTCGACAAGGCGGGAGTGGTGCTAAAGCCACTCCTTTCTTTCTTTGATAAGGAGATGGGATATGTCCATTAATCCCACGTCCGTTGCTCAGCTTAAGGGACGGGAAATTCTACACTATTATGCCGCCATCGCCCCATTTATCAACCAGTTCACCGTAAGTGACCTCGGTGTCGCTGTGGTGGAGGATGATACATACATCGCCTATGTAGCCTCGGATAAACTAGACCTGCGAGTCAAATCAGGTGATGGTGTGACGGCAGGAACAGCCGTAGACAAATGCTTACGTACCAAACAACCGGTAATCTTAACCTTTACCCGCAAAACATCACCGTTCGGTATCCCCTATATCGCCAAAGCCTACCCTGTCACCGACGAGACCGGGGCCGTCGCCGGGTGTATCGTGACCACGGAAACTACCGACACCCAGGATTTTCTCCTGGAGGCATCGAACAATCTAACTATTTCCTGCCAGCAACTGACTGATGCCTTGCAAAAGTTATCCACCGATTCCGAAAAACTGGCGGCAATCAGTAAGGCCCTTACCGAAATGGCTGAGGCTGCTGAGCAAAAGGTCAAGGATACCGACACGATTGCCAAAATCATTGAAAACATCGCTACTCAAACCAACCTCTTGGGGTTAAACGCCGCCATTGAAGCTGCCCGCGTCGGCGACCAGGGCAGAGGCTTTGGGGTGGTCGCCCAGGAAGTCAGGAAATTATCCACCAATAGCGCCGAATCAGTCAAACAAATCACCGCCATCTTAAAATCCGTCCAGAACTCGATGACCAAAATTAACACCGAATCACACAGTATTAATTCATTTGTCCAGGAAGAAGGGGCCGTGATCCAGGAACTCGCATCTACCAGCCAGGAATTGATGGCGATGGCGGAAAGCCTACAATCCCTGGCCAGGCAGATGATGGGTGAAAAAGATTAAATGGAGGAACTATCATGGCAATTTACGAATTTGAAGGCAAACGTCCCGTAATCGGAAAGGACACATTTGTCCACCCGGAAGCCACAATTATCGGGGATGTCGTTATCGGCGAAGGCTGCTATATCGGGCCTGGAGCCCGGCTCCGTGGCGATTGGGGCGGCATTGTCATTGGTGACAAGTCAAACATCCAGGAAAACTGTGTCATTCACACCCAGCCGGATGCCGTCACCCGTTTGGGCGCCCACAGCCACATCGCCCACGGGGCGGTCCTGCACGGCCCACAGCTTGGTTACCACGTGTTTGTAGGCATGAACGCCCTGATTATGGACAATGCCCAAATCGGGGATGAATGCTGCATCGGCGGCAGCGCGTTCGTCAGAGGCAACACCGTCTATGAACCAAACAAGCTCATCGTCGGGGTCCCGGCCAAAGTCGTCGGGGATATCCCCCCAGCCATGCGCAAGCGCCTGGACTGGGCAACCGACCAATACATCGCCCTCCCACCCCGCTGTTTTGCCGGCTTAAAAGAAATCTCCCGGGAAGATTGCCGCTAATTTCCGAAAATTAAAAGAGACGGGCTTAAGCCCGTCTCTTTTATTGGGAGCGTATCCTACGAAAATTTTGACACCTATTCACTTTTAGTTCCTGTTTTTCCGCCTGATTGCTTTTTTCGCCGCCGCCGCCACCGCCGCCGCGGTCAGCCCGTATTTGGCCAAAAGCGCTTCCGGCTTACCGGACTCGCCAAAAGTATCCCGGAGACCTACCCGTTCCAAAGGTGCCGGGCAGTGCTCCGCCAACACCTCGGCTACCGCCCCGCCCAGCCCGCCGATGACGGAGTGTTCTTCGGCGGTGACGATACAACCGGTGTTTTTAACTGCCGCCGCCACCGCCGCCGTATCCAGCGGTTTAACCGTATGCATATTCAAAACGGCAGCCCGGATTCCTTCTGCGGCAAGTAATTCTCCGGCTTCCAGCGCTGCCGCCACCATCAAACCAACCGCAATTATCGTCACATCTTCCCCGGACCGGAGCGTTACCGCCCGGCCCCATTCGAACCGGTATTCCGGCCCGTTAATTACCGGAACCGCCAGCCGGCCCAACCGGAGATATACCGGCCCCTGGTAAGCTGCCGCCCAACGAACCGCACCGGCCGCTTCTACGCCATCCGCAGGCACGACCACGGTCAAGTTCGGCAATACCCGCATCAAGGCAATGTCCTCAACCGTCTGGTGGGAAACCCCGTCCTCCCCAACGGAAATACCCGCATGGGTAGCCGCAACCTTTACATTGAGACGCGGATAGGCAATCGAGTTCCGCACCTGTTCAAAGGCCCGGCCGGTCGCGAACATCGCGAACGAACTCGCAAAAGGAATTTTTCCCACGGTAGCCAACCCGGCCGCCGTACCCATCATATTCTGCTCAGCGATGCCCATGTCAAAAAAACGTTCAGGATACGTTTTGGCAAACTCAATCGTTTTCGTCGATTTCGCCAGGTCGGCGTCCAGAACGACCAAATCGGGCATTTCCCGGCCTAGCTCGACCAGGGTCTTCCCGTAAGCGTCACGGGTCGCAACCTTCATGGCGGCACCCCCTTAAAATA
>JAQWAU010000021.1:24402-31957 GCA_028707535.1 Heliobacteriaceae bacterium
TAACCTAGCTCGGCCAAAGCCTGGGCGGTCTGGTCGGCATTCGGCGCCGTACCGTGCCAATTCACCTGGTTTTCCATAAAGGAGACCCCTTTACCCTTGACAGTTTTGGCCACAATACAGGTAGGCCTGCCCGGGGTAGCCTTCGCTTCCCCAATCGCCCCAATAATTTCCGGGAACGAATGGCCGTCGATTTCCCGGACCTCCCAACCGAAAGCCCGAAACTTATCCCCAATCGGTAAGCAGGACATCACCTCAGCCACCGGCCCATCGATTTGCAGGCCATTGTGGTCCACAAAAAGCGCCAGGTTGGCCAACCGGTAATGGCCAGCCGCCATGGCCGCCTCCCAAATCTGACCTTCCTGGATCTCCCCATCCCCGGCCAAGACCCACACCCGGGCAGGACTCCGGTCCAACCGTAACCCCAAAGCCATCCCGACTGCCGCCGACAGTCCTTGGCCCAAGGACCCGGTCGACATCTCCACCCCAGGTACCTTATTCCGGTCCGGGTGGCCTTGCAAAAAATGCCCAACCTGCCGCAGCCCGGTCAATTCCGCCGCCGGAAAAAAGCCTTTTTCCGCTAAGGCGGCGTACAACACCGGCGCCGCATGCCCTTTACTCAAAACAAACCGGTCCCGGTCCGGCCATTGGGGCTGCGCCGGATCGACCCGCATTTCCGCAAAATAAAGGGCCGTAACAATCTCCACCGCAGAAAGGGAACCCCCGGGGTGCCCGCTACCGGCAGCATGGATCATGCCGATAATCTGCCGCCGGATCTGTCTGGCCTGGGCGGTAAGCCGCCGTTCCAACCCCTGATCCATCTTTTCCAACCTACCTCCCTACTGTCCTTTTGAAAGGAGAATTCTTTATGGGAAAAGCACTCATCCAAAAGTGTTTCCAACAAGTCACCAACAGCGCCTTCACCGTAACCTACTGGGATGAAACCACCGAAACATACGGTCAAGGACAATCGCTCTTCCAGTTGGTCTTTCACCAGCCGGTTTCCGCAGTACTCATGGCCGAAGACCCAATGCTTGCCCTCGGGGAAGCCTACATGGACGGCCACCTCGATTTGGTCGGCAACCACCGGGACATCATCCGGGCCCTCCATCTTAACAAGGAATTTCTCGGCCACAAGCGAAACAACGGCGTAGCCGGCATGCTCCTTAAAGGTTTGTCGAAAGCCGCCACCTTACACAAACAAGAACAAGACATCCGATACCACTATGACCTCGGCAACAACTTCTATGCTTTGTGGCTCGACCCCACCTTAAGCTACTCCTGTGCCTATTTCCAGAGTGCCAAAGACTCCCTACACCAGGCTCAACTCCAAAAAATTGACCATGTCCTGAAAAAACTCCAGTTGAAGCCCGGGGAAACCCTGCTCGACATCGGCTCCGGTTGGGGCTGGCTGCTGGTCAAGGCGGCACAACAGTATGGGGTTAAAGCCACAGGCATCACGCTGAGCAAAGAACAAGTCGCCGAAAGCCGCCGGCGCATCGCGGAATACGGTCTGGCCGGCCAAATCAATGTGGAACTGCTTGATTACCGGGTGCTTGCCGAACAAGGTCATACCTTTGACAAAATTGTCAGCATCGGCATGTTTGAACACGTCGGGCAGGACAATTACCCCACTTTCATGCAAACAGTGCATAAACTGCTGCAACCCGAAGGCTTAGCCCTTTTGCATACCATCACCCAAATGACCGAGGACCCTGTAAATACCTGGATTACCAAATATATTTTCCCGGGCGGCTACATCCCATCCCTCCGGGAAACAATCTGGCTGCTGCCGGAATCCGATTTTCACGTCATTGACGTCGAAAGCCTGCGCCGCCATTACGCCATTACCCTGGAACACTGGCTGGCAGCCTTTGAACAACACGTCGAGGCGATAAAAGCCATGTATGATGAACGGTTTGTCCGGATGTGGCGCTTATACCTGATGTCGAGCGCCGCCTCCTTCCGGATCGGCACCATCGATGTCCACCAGATCCTGTTTTCCAAAGGAATTAACGACAATCTACCCCTGACCAGAGACTATCTGAGCGCAAAGACCGGGAAGGCCTAAAAACGCCTTCCCGGCTCACGCGGGTGTCACAGGGACGGTTCTCCTGACACCTGCGGACATACCGCGTACAATTGGCACCCAAGTTACCCTGGCCCGTTGTCCGGGCGGTTACGTGCCGCAAGCGAGCGGCGGCACCAACCGCACCCTAGCCCCGCTGCTTTGCCGCCCAAACCAGGTAGGCGGAAATAAAACTTTCGATTTCCCCATTCATCACCGCCTGGACATTGCCCACCTCGGCATTGGTCCGGTGGTCCTTGACCAAGCTATACGGGTGAAAAACATATGACCGGATTTGACTGCCCCAGGCAATCTCCTGCTGATCCCCCCGCAGTTGGTTATACGCAGCTTCCTGGGCTTGCCGCTGGCGCTCAAACAGTTTCGCCTGCAACATCCGCATAGCGGTTGCCCGGTTCTGGAGCTGGGAACGCTCCCCCTGACAGGCAACCACGATTCCGGACGGCAAATGAGTGATCCGCACCGCTGATTCGGTTTTATTTACGTGCTGCCCCCCGGCCCCACTGGACCGGTAAGTGTCCACTTTCAGGTCATCGGCATTGATCTGCACAACGATTTCATCACTAACCTCCGGCAAAACCTCAACCGAGGCGAAAGAAGTGTGCCGGCGACCGGAAGCATCAAACGGGGAAATCCGCACCAACCGGTGAACACCCATTTCCCCTTTCAGATACCCGTAGGCATTTTCACCGCCAACCGCCAAAATAGCCGACTTAACGCCGGCCTCTTCCCCCGGCAGTAAATTCAGCAACTCCACTTGATACCCCTGCTGTTCCCCCCACCGGGTATACATCCGCAGCAACATCTCCGTCCAGTCCATCGCCTCGGTGCCACCGGCCCCGGCGTGCAGCGTCACCAAGGCATGGTTACGGTCATAAGGGCCACTGATCAGTAAAAGCAAATGCCAACGGTCCAGTCCCGCATTCAATTCCGCTAGCCCTTGCTCAACCTCGCTCAGCAAAACCGGGTCCGCTTCCTCGGCCCCTAATTCCCGTAATACGTTCAGGTCTTCCCACCGTAGGTAAAGGGCCGTAAAGCTCTGGACCTTATCCTTAAGCCCCGTCAGCTCCTGCATTACCTTTTGGGCCTTTTCCGGCTGTTCCCAAAAACCGGGGGCCATGCTCAAACGGTCTAGCGTAGCGATCCTCTGCTCTTTTACCGGCAGGTCAAAGAGAATCCCTCAATTCCTCAAGCTTCTTCCCGGCCACCGCTAAACCTTTCTTTACTTCACTATACAAAACTAACCACCTTTTTCTCTGAAAAAATTCAAACACCACAGCACTTTTTATATTTCTTGCCACTGCCACAAGGGCAGGGATCATTACGGCCAATTCGTTTTTCCACCCGCACCGGTTTTTTGGGACCGGCCCCTTCGGAACGGTTGTCCGTCGCATCTTTCAAGACTGTTTCCTCTTGGGGCGGCGTTTGGGCCGCGACCACATTCACCCGGAAGATATGCCGTAAAAAGGACTCCTGGATGACGGCAATCATCTCCTGGAAAATATCATAGGCTTCGAACTTGTATTCCACCAAAGGATCCTTTTGCCCATATGCCCGCAGCCCAATCCCGTGCCTCAACTGGTCCATCGCGTCAAGGTGATCCATCCAGTGCTGGTCAACCACCCGCAGCATGATCACCCGCTCCAGTTCCCGCAGGACCTCCTCACCCAAGGTAGTCTCCCGCTCCTGGTACCGCTCATGGGCCTTTTCCTGGAAAAACTCGACCACATCGGCTTTATCCATGCCGGTCAGGTCTTCCGGCTCGACACTGCCCGGGGTAAGGAAAACATCCTCGGCATAAGTGATCAAAGCCCCAAGATCCCAGTTTTCGACGTATTCCTCCCCACCGCTGAACCGGTTAACCATATTATCGACAACACTGTCGATAAAATCTTCTACCGTTGCTTTGAGGTCATCGCCCCGCAAAACCATCCGCCGCTGCGCGTAAATTACTTCCCGCTGCTGGTTCATCACATCATCATACTCTAAGACATGCTTGCGGATATCGAAATTACGGGCTTCCACCTTGCGCTGGGCATTTTCGATCGCCTTCGAAATCATGTTGGACTCAATCGGGGTAGTATCATCCATCCCCATCCGGTCCATCAGCCCCTGGATGTTTTCCGCACCAAATAAGCGCATCAGGTCATCTTCCATGGATACATAAAACCGGCTCGAACCTTTATCCCCCTGCCGGCCTGAGCGGCCACGCAGCTGGTTATCAATCCGCCGGGCCTCATGACGTTCCGTACCGAGGACGTGGAGGCCGCCAATCACCGCCACCCCGTCCCCCAGCACAATGTCGGTCCCCCGGCCGGCCATGTTGGTAGCAATGGTCACCATGCCCTGCTGGCCGGCATTTTTAACGATCTCGGCTTCCATTTCATGGTTTTTAGCGTTCAATACCTGGTGAGATACACCCCGTTTTTTCAGCTTGTCAGACAAAAGCTCCGATTTTTCGATTGATACCGTACCGACCAACACCGGCTGGCCCTGGCGGTGACAATCCACGATCTCATCAATCACGGCGTTGAACTTGCCGGCCTCCGTCCGGTAAATCATGTCCGGATGGTCCTCCCGGATCATCGGCATATTCGTCGGAACGGTGACCACATCCATCTTATAGATCTTGATAAATTCTTGTTCTTCCGTCGCCGCCGTCCCCGTCATCCCCGCCAATTTATTGTACATCCGGAAGTAGTTTTGCAGGGTAATCGTCGCCAAGGTCTGGGATTCGTTCTGAATTTTTAAGCCTTCCTTAGCTTCAATCGCCTGGTGCAACCCTTCAGAATAACGCCGCCCAAACATCAACCGGCCGGTAAACTCGTCGACAATAATGACTTCCCCATCCTTGACCACATAGTCGCGGTCCCGCTTCATCAGGCCATGGGCCTTCAGGCCCTGGTTCACGTGGTGGGCCCAATCTAAAGCGTCGGCCAGGTTGTCCAGCCCCAGCATTTTTTCCACTTTAGTCACCCCGGCTTCCGTCAGGGTAACCACATGCGCTTTTTCGTCGACCTTATAGTCATCTTCATTTTTCAACCGGGGGACAATCCGGGCTACCGCGTAGTATTTCTCCGTCGGTTTGTCCGCCGGCCCGGAAATAATCAACGGGGTCCGGGCTTCATCGATCAAGATCGAGTCCACTTCGTCGACAATCGCGTAATTCACTTCCCGCTGCACCAGGTGCTCCGGGTGAATTACCATGTTGTCCCGCAAATAGTCGAACCCAAACTCATTGTTGGTTCCATAGGTAATGTCCGCCAGGTAGGACTCGTGACGCTGGCCGAAATCCAGCCCGTGGACAATCAGGCCCACATTTAAACCTAAAAACCGGTGAATCTGACCCATCCACTCTGCATCCCGGCGGGCCAAATAGTCGTTTACCGTGACCACGTGGACCCCCTGACCCGGAAGAGCATTTAAATATGAAGGCAAAGTCGCCACCAAGGTTTTTCCTTCCCCGGTCTTCATTTCGGCGATCCGGCCCTGGTGTAAAACAATGCCCCCGAGCAGCTGCACATCAAAATGCCGCATGCCCAAAACCCGGGAGGATGCTTCCCTGACCGTAGCAAAAGCTTCCGGCAGCAAGTTCTCCAACTCTTCCCCGTTTGCCAGTCGCTCCCGGAATTCCTCTGTTTTATGCTGCAGGTCAAAATCGCTCAACGCCTGGAAATTAGGCTCCAAGGCGTTGATGCGGTCGACGGTTTTTTGCAGTTTGCGTACTTCCCGGGCGTTATCGTCCAGGAGGTTTTTAATAAACCCGAGCAAGCGGTAAAACTCCTTTCCCCAGTAAAAAGTTGGTAGAAGTCAATGGTCCCCCGCATTTTATTTTACCACCACCCCTTACCGGTGGCAATCAACCGGTGAAGTGGCCAAACAGAAAAAAAGGGTACCGCGACCGGCACCCTTTTCGGCAGCACTGTTTTTTTAGTCAAATTCAGGCTCAATCAAACCATAATTGCCATCCTTACGACGGTAGACCACATTAACCTGCTCAGTTTCCGCATTGGCAAAGACGAAAAAGTTGTGCCCGATCAGGTTCATTTGCATAATCGCCTCATCCACGGGCATCGGCTTCATGGCAAACCGCTTGGAACGTAAAATTTTCGGGTCGTCGATATCCTCGTCATCACTCGGGCTGGGGAAAAACTCCTTGAACCCCTGGTTCTTCAGCCGTTTGGATAACCGGGTCTTATAGGCATCAATCTGTTTCTCCAGCTTCTCAAAGACAAGGTCAACGGCGGCATACATGTCGGGATGCGACTCTTCTGCCCGCATTACCAGGTCGGAGGCGAGCACGGTGACTTCCACCTTATGCATGTCCCCTTCGACCGCCAGGGTAACCCGGGTCTCCCCAATGTGGTTGAAGAACTTTTTCAACTTGGACAGACGTTTGACGACATACTCTTTCAGGGCTTCGGTGACCTCGAGGTTCTTTCCGCGTACTTGAATGTTCATTCAGCATCGCTCCTTTAAGTAAGATTCTTAAAGTCGCTAACGGGATACTAATGATTAGTATTCCCGCAAAAACCGGAAAATCCTGCCTAAGCCAACCTGATCACGGAAAATATCTGCGTGAAATTCTTTGGTTTGATCCTACCATACCGGGACCAGTTTTGCAAAAGCTTCCTGGTATCCCCGGCAGCCTAAAGCAAAAACCCGGCCGTACCGATATTATTAATGAAAAACCTACCGTTATCCCGCCCGGTAATCCGGGCTTCCTTAATATTAAGGAGTGATCCCGTGAAAGTCGACAATCAAGTCCCGCAACCAATTCCCACGGGGCCGTCCTCTTCCCCCGCGTCGGCCTCCGGCGCCAGCCTGCAGGAAGGCCAGATCTACCCGGCCCAGGTAAGAAGCCTTACCCGGAATGAAGCCGAAATCAAAATCGGCGACCAGACCATCCGGGTTCAAATCGAAGGAAAAATGCCCCAAGGAGAGTATATCGCCATTAAGGTAAAAAGCCTCCAGGGGAAATTGCCGGTGGTCAAGCTTGTCGCCGACACACCCCGGGGCCACCGGACCGGCCCGGACCCGGCCGGCATCCTCCGCAGCCTGGGGTTTAAGCCAACACCAGAATTAATTCCCGCCACCCGGGTCCTCTTGGACCAGGGCATCCCCTTAAACCGGGAAGTAGTCGGGCAATTAGCGGCTTTCCTGGATACTGCACCCGGCACCCCGGCGCAAAAACTAACCACCATCCAGGCCGTGGTGAACAAACAGCTACCAGTTACCATGAACCACCTGCAGCCGGTCCATACCGCCCTGCACGGGCCAGGCCCGGCTGAACTATTGGCGGCATTGGCCGGGCTGGAGCCGCAATCCGGTCAACATCACCCGGCCCAGGCGGCGCCTACTCCGGCCGATAGCCCCACCGGCCCGACCGGTCCCACTAGCCATACGCCGGCACCAGCTGCGGAAACCGGGAAACAATCTATGGCCGGCCGGGATCTCCAGGCCCAAGCCGCT
>JAQWAU010000051.1:0-3492 GCA_028707535.1 Heliobacteriaceae bacterium
GCCTGTCCTTTATCCGGGCCGATTTCGGCCTGCACGAGAACCTCCTTGCCGGTTAAAAGGGGATAGTCTTGCCGGGCCGGCTTGCCGATTGCCTCTTGGGCGGGCAAGCCCCGGGTAACTACCCGCACCCCTTGGTTTAGCAGTTCCGGGTGGCGATTAACCAGGTTTTCCAACGCTTGTTCCGGTGAGGTAAACTGCATGGCTGTGTCTTCCTTTCGGTGGCTTTTTTTTTCTAAAGATTAGTTTTTACCAATAGTCATCACCCCATGTTTAAGGTTTTGTAATTAAAAAAGAAAAAACACGGTTAAACCCCGTGTCAGAATGCCGACGAAATAATTAGCAATGTTACTTGGAGCGGATTATTGTCATTCCGAACGCTAGTGAGGAATCTTAAACATGGAGTTGAGATTCTTCGCTTCGTTCAGAATGACACGGTGACAGTTACATTGCCAGGATTGGTTCAGTCTTCTTTCCAACACGGGAGGCCGGCCAATTTCTCAGCGGACCCAGCGGCTGGTAACCCTAGACTACCAGTCCTTAGGTTATCCAGCTCGAAAACTAAATTAGGCAAATAAATTGCATATTTGACAATATTTTTCTTGCATTATAACAAGCTTGTTATTTGGTGTCAATCCGGATGGCTGTGTATTTGGCTATCTATTCTGAAGCCGCTTTCGGGGGCATACAATGTGGCAAAGTTTAAATGGTAGACATCCGGAAAGAGGGAAACAATGAGCAGATCCAGGCTTTGCCTTTTTCTTTGGTTTTCAAGCAGGGTGCTGGTGGTTGGGGCCCTGGCGGTAATTATCTGTTTAAGCCTTGTCATTCCTGCTGTCTTCCGGGTGCTGCCGGAGCGGTCCGGGTCACCGGTGGTTTTGATTGATGCCGGACACGGGCAGGAAAACGATGTTGTCTTGCCCATTGCCCGGTTGCTCGGGGAACAACTCCAATCCCGCGGAATTAAAGTCGTCCGGACAACGGGTGGGGAGCTGGGGAAGCGGGCAGGTCTAGACCAAAACAGTCTGCTTGTCGGAATCATTTGTGAAACCAGCAACAAACCTGAAAAAAGCGGGCCGGTAATTTACTACCACTCCGCCTCGGTGCTGGGAAAAGAATTAGCGTACTGTTTGCAGCGGGGTTTACAACCGGCGTTCACCGGCAATTCTTCCCCTTATCCCTGCCGGGTGCCGGAAACGGCTAACTTTCAATTGCTTCGTACCTCCCGGATTCCGGCGGTCCTCGTCAATGCCGGCTTTCTTTCCCACAATCAAGCCGAAATTGCGGTGATGCTCGCCAGCGGGATTCAGGAATTCCTGGCCGAAAAACCGGTCCTAACCAGCCGGCTGGTTACCCCTTTAGCCTGCCCGGCAATTGAAAAAAGCCGCCCGGCTTCCGGGACCGCCACCATCCCGGTGCTGCCTGATCTTGAAACAACTGTCCGGCAATTGTTTTCACCGCCCCGGATGACAGCAACCCTGGTTCCCGGGGAGTTGCAGCTAAGATCCGTCCAAACTGGGGATGGTTGTGTCACTTTGGATTTTAATGCGGCCTTGTCAAAGTTTTTAAGCGATGATCCCGCCGGTTTCCGGTTGGCCATGAAACAGCTTGGTTATACCTTGTCCCGTTGGCCGGTAAAATCATTTCTTCTCCTGTGTGACGGGGAACCGCTGACTGCTGCCGAGCAGCAGCAGGAATGGGATCAACCGGTACCGGTGGCGCCTCCCCCCGTAAAGCTGGCCTTGATTATTGACGACCTCGGGGCCGGGGGGGAAGGAACGGCAGACCTGCTCAAGCTCAACCGGCCGCTTACCCTGGCGGTAATGCCTTTTATGGCCAATTCCACTGCGGAAAGTGAGACTGCCCGGCAGCTGGGGTTTGAAGTGATCGTTCATTTGTCCCTGGAGGCGAACCGGGCTAATCCCGGAGCATATGCGCCAAAGACGATTACCACCACCATGGAGGATACCGCCATCCGGACAATCCTGGATGAAGCCGCAGAATCAGTGCCCGCGGCGGTTGGTTTGAACAACCATATGGGTTCCAAAGCCACCGCTGACCAGCGGATTACCGGCCTGATTGCGGAAATGGCCCAGAAAAAACATTGGTTTATTGTCGACAGCCGCACGACAGAAGCGACCCAGCTGGCCAAGGCAAGCGAACGGCTAGGGGTTCCCCATGCCGAACGGCATGTTTTTCTCGATCATGCCAAATCTTACCCGGCCATCCGGAACCAACTGCTGCGGGCAGCCGCCAAGGCCCGGGAAACCGGTAGTGCGGTGGCGATCGGCCATGTCGGTGAAGCCGGGGGTACCGTTACTATCCGGGTAATCCGGGAATTGTTGCCGCAATTAGAAGACATGGGGATTTCCCTGGTCCCGATTTCGATGGTCTTAACCTATCCCACCGGCGCCAAAGGCTAAGGGTTTTCAACCAGGGCAGTCAAGCAGGTTTCCAGTTTATGTTCAAAACGCCGGTCATCTTCGGCGTTTCTTTTCGCGGGTCCCTTCGTGCGTCCGCCGGCCCGGCGGAGTTTTGCCTTAATCTGTCTTTCTTCCAACATAAAGTCGATTTTTTCCGGGTCGTATTCCCGCCCTAGCGGGCTGAGGCATCTAGCGCCTTTAGCCAGCACCATCGCGGCCAATCCCCAGTCTTGAGTCACAATAACATCACCGGCTGTCGTCAGATTAATCAGCTTAAGATCCGTTTCCTGTGCTGCGTTGCCTACCATTATATGGTAATCAGACACGATGTTATGGTTAAAACTGGCTATTGTCCACACCGGGACAGCATACCGGCGACCGATTTTAAGGCATATTTTTAGCACCGAACGGGGACAGGCATCGGCATCAACCAGAATTTTCATCCGGTACTCCTTATTGTTTGGGGGAAGAAAGCCGGCTTCCCTCCAGTCCTTTACGAATCAGCTCCAAAACAGCGGAAGTCCTGGTTGTAAGCCCGTTTTTTTCCTTATACTCATCAATCTGCCGGAGAATCACATGCGGGTAAACCATGGTCACCTGCTGTCCATCAATTGGCTTTTTTACCATTGTATGTAACCACCGCCTTGCAAAGATACGCTAATTAGATGTATAATTAGAGTATCAGATGTGGGGTGAAAATTCAATGCAAAACGATGAACCAGCATTTACAATCGGGTGTGCTGGTCTAGAGGATGTCCCGGCGATGCTGAATTTTGAAAAAAGGTATTTCGATACCTGCTGGCAGTCTAAACCCAAGATCATGAGTAGGTTAATTCAGAAGGACCCGATGATGTTCCGGCTATGTAAAGTAAAAAAGCAGCTGAAAGGTTACTACGGAATCATTCCCCTGTCGTACGATGTTTGGCGAAAGGTACTCAAAGGCCAAATTAATGAAGATGAGGCTATGGCCTACGTCCAACCGTTTGTGGCCCCCGAAACCTACCTGTACATTTATTCCGTAATTGTTGATTTGGCCGACCCCAAACATAAGGTCTATACCCGGGCCTTGGTG
>JAQWAU010000051.1:3592-5709 GCA_028707535.1 Heliobacteriaceae bacterium
GTGATTTTTCCCAGGTTCATCCCGAGATTCAGGCAATCTATCTGTTCGGTTCCCGGGTGAGCGGGCGGTACCGGAAAAATAGCGATTGGGATGTCGCCGTTCTTTTTGATCGTCAGTTCCGCGTTCCTGGCGACCGTCCCTGGTTAATGGAATTTTACTCTCAATTGTGTGATGCACTTGAAGAAGAACGGGTTGATTTTGTCCACTTAAATGAAGCTCCCCTTAGCTTGCAGTTTGACTGTATCCGGCGGCATATCAAGTTATATACGAGGCATCCGGAAGATGTTGCGGCATATGAAGCCAGGGTAATCACCATGTACCTGGATACCCAGCCATTGAGGGAGGCGAGAAAGCAAGCGGTAATGAGGGCTTTCGGTGTGAAGGGGAAGCCGGCATGGTAAGTTTTAACGGTGATAAATTGGCCCACCAGCTGGGTCTTTTACAGGTTCGGGTTCAAAAACTACGAAAAATGGCCACCACTCCGGAAAAATCGTACCTGGCTGACCAGGCTTTACAGTTGCAGGCCGAACGATTGCTGCAGACGGCAATCGAAAGTGTGATTAATATTGCTACCCATTTGATTGCTGCTCACCGTTGGCCCGTAGGAGAAACTTATAAAGATGTTATGCAGGTGATGGCTGACCAAGATGTGGTTAACCGTGATTTGCTGCCGGCATTGGTGAAGATGGTTCGTTTCCGAAACTTGCTGGTGCATGTGTACTGGGAGATAGACCAGCGGCAAATATATCAAATCCTGCAGACCGGGGTGGACGATCTTGCGGAATTTGGGCGAGAAGTCACAGAATTTCTCCAAGGGGAGCGGAGCCTCCAATGATGGCCAAAGCCAACCACCGAAAAGGCGGTTGGCTTGGTTTTTTTGATAAAGGCTAGTTATCCGATGCGACGACCAGTCGTGATTACCTCCCTAACAAAAGGGTTGTCTGTTCTTAAAGGATGAGGTTCTATCCGGGTATCAACCTTCCTCCGGATCTTCATTAACATTAAAGTATCCTCAATAATATCGCCGGAAAAATCATCGGTAATTACCGCGATATCTATATCACTGTCCCGATCATGGTTCCCGTTAACGAAAGAACCAAACAAATAGACCGCTTCCACGTTCATTTCCTTTTTGACCAGATCCGCATATTTTTCGGCGATAGCCGTTATTTCTTCTCCAATGCTACCAGAAGCCATGTCATCAACTCCTTAATTGCCGTCAATTTTTTTCTCGTAAATGCCGGGGTACACTTTTGGTAAAAACTATGCTGGTAATCCGGATATCTGGCGGCAATATTGAAACTGGTGATCAGGTCCAGTTGGTCCTTTTGCTGATCATTTGGGCTCAAGCCAGCTTTTTCGGATAGTCTTAGTAAATCGTGAGTTCTGGGAACCTCAGTATTAATGCGCGCCACATGAACTACTTTCAATAATTTTTCCAAAACCAGATGGCCCATAAACAAACTCCAGTGATAGTCCTTGCTGTTATATAAATGCATCATGGTTTGATAGTCATGCTCTGCAGAAGTAATCCAGTACCGGACAATTTCACCTCTGGTCAACATGGCCACCGTCCTTAATCAAGCTGTGTAAACTGATTTCAATCCAAACCTATTAAAACCTATTATACTGGTAAGTTTTGGATATTACAATACAGAAAAAGGGATGGCACTTTTTGAAAAAAAGCAGCAGGGTCAAACACCTTACCGGCAGTTGACCCTGTTTCTGGGTAAACTATCAGAATTGTTTCCGGATTGTGCGGGGGTACGACCCCGGGATTAATTTATTTAAAAACTAGTCGAATTCATGTATAATAAGAATACAAGTGGGAATACATATAACTAATAAACGGCTCTGTTGCCTCGAACTACCGAGGTTTTCATCTTAAACCCTTAAACTTTTAGCGGAAGTTTAAGGGTTTTTAATTACAAACTTCGCATAGTCAATTGTGTTTCGGTTTGCCTGCCAGGTTAAGTATCTTATTGTCTTCCCTTAGAATTGGCCCGGAGAATATAAACTCGGAAAAGGGATTAATAACCATTGGCGAAATGAACAGGGTCAACCACCGGAATGGCAGTTGACCCTGTCTCTGGGTAAATTGTCAGAATTGTTTCCGA
>JAQWAU010000051.1:5809-7801 GCA_028707535.1 Heliobacteriaceae bacterium
GACGGTTCCCAACCTCACAGCACCAGTTTAGCATTTTAAATACATGAGTGTCAATAAATGTTCGATTACTGTATGATTATAAAGATAAGCTTCCGATGTTATGCAAAAAAGCCAACCCCCGAAAGGTGGTTGGCTTTTGCGATCCTTTACACTAATTCTTGATTAATATCGCCATATAGGCCATGGTGGTGTAGCCGTTGTTTTTGAGCAAATCGAAAACATGCTGCAGGTACTGCTGATTGTGTTCCACGGTTTTGGCGAAGGACTGGATCAATTTAATCACCAAGTCTTCGGTCAGCCCTTGGTGGAAAGCGGCCATGCCGATGAGGTGCAGTTTGATCAGGGCATAGTGGATAACCAGCATAACGTAATTGTCAAACAGGTCTTTGTTGCCGGTAAAGGGATAAAGGTTCTTAAAAACATAGTTGACCAGGTAGTTTTCCAATATGTATTCGTGTTCACCCATAAACGGCAGGTAGTGTTCCGTTTCAGCCTTTTGGTAGCGGTCGGCGATGTCCTCCACCAGTGCCTCTTTGGTATACTGGATGCCGGTTAAGAATTCGGCGAAACAGGCCAGGTAACGTCGGCTGTTGACTCCCTTGAATATCCGTTCATCAGCCAGCTCTTTCAACAATTCCATCTGAATGGCTACCTGGACCGGGATCTGAGCCAGTTGACTTTGCAGTTCGTCTGTTCCCGTCAGGTTGGCGTATTTGGCGATCAGTTCAGGGATTTTTTCCGGTTGCCTGTGCTCAATCAACTCCTGTAACCGCTGATGAAAAAGCCCCAGGATGATCAGGCGTTCCGGTAAACGGTATTGGCGGTTTTGTAATAAGCCGATGGTGAATATGCGCAGTTCCCAAAAGTACCGCTGGGGTTTACGGGCGACAGCCAGCTGGTGGGTGTCGATTTTTCCGCTGACGATATTTCTCACTGTTGCCGGTTCTTCTATTTCATCGAATTCCATGATTGCCGGATTGAGCAAGGCCAGGCGGGCGGCTTCGGGGCAGGACATGGTTGCCGATTTTTCCAGGACGTCGTTGATTTCGTTCGCGGTGCGGGGATAGGTGGCACAGACATCGGATAAGTAGTCTTCCCCCAGGGTCAATTGAATCCGGCAAAGACTTTTTTCCGTTAAAAACGGGCAGCGGCTGTCGGGGTTCAGTTTTACCTTGGCATAGTGGTCCTCACTGGGGGTTGAGCGGTTGCGTTTGATGTATTTGTCCAAGTCGGGCTTAAGTTCCGGATGCTTAAGCCGCCGGTATTGGCGATAAGTTGGGTGATCAATGTTCACCCGCCAGCCGATGCAGCAGGTGTCTTCACATTGGGGGCCGATGCATTTAAATTGACGCAGATACTGGGGGACGAGTAAAGGCCGGGATTTGCTCATCGATATTTCTCCTTTTTTCACGAAGCGGTTGGGGGGCCGTAAATCCGTTCCAAGGTGGTTTTCCAGCGCTGAAACCCGGGGATTATTTCGCTATCCAAAGTGCTGACAACCTTGCCCCAATCATGGGTTTCGTAAGCCCAAATAAGATTCGCCAGGCCATTTTGGAGTTCTTGCGATGCGGCGTTTAATGCCGCAAATGTTTCGGCAGCCAACACCTGCCGGCCGGCCTCCTGAATGGAGATCAGGGCTTGGGTCAAGTCTTGTAAGAGAAACAGGGCAGTTTCGAAGTCTCCGGCAATAAACTTCGCCCGGATGTGGGATATTCCTTTTTGCATGGTTTCCGAAAGGTCGAGTGACTGACGCATTACTTTGAAATCAGTGCTCATTATCCCGCGCTCCTAATTTCCGGCTTCCTGCTTATTTTACCATTTTTTCTCCGCCGATACGAAGAAAAGGTCGACCACCGCGAAGGTAGCCGACCCTTGGTTAAATTGTCAGAATTGTTTCCGAATTGTGTGGGGGTACGACCCCTAACGAAGGAGTTGCAGTACGCCTTGGGGCTGTTGGTTGGCTTGGGCCAGCATGGCTTGGGCGGCCTGGGC
>JAQWAU010000052.1 GCA_028707535.1 Heliobacteriaceae bacterium
AAAAAAAGCTTTGGGGAGCACCTTGTTTTAAATGGGGTTGACCTGGATATATGCCAAGGAGACCGGATCGGTCTGGTCGGTCGCAACGGAACGGGAAAAACAACCTTGGCCAACATTCTAACCGGTTGTCTCGACTATGATGAAGGCACGATTATCACTGCCCGCCGGCAAATAAATATCGGCTACCTGCGTCAGGCAGCCGAACCGGAGCTTTATCTCAATTTACTGGACACTGACGTTAATGGTGAATTCCGGCGGGTAACCAGCCACCTGGGTATGAACCGGGCGCCGGACTGGCCGGAGGAACGAAGGCAAAACCTAAGCGGCGGGGAAAGGACCAAGCTTGCCTTAGCCGCGGTCTGGGCCTCCCGGCCCGATTTGGTTATTCTGGACGAACCGACCAACCACATGGACTACCAGGGCCGGAATTACCTGGTATCAGAACTGGCCGGCTACAAAGGGGCAGTCGTCATCATTTCTCATGACCGCTATTTTCTTGACCGTACGGTATCGCAAATCGCCGAAATCGAAAAAGGGACCGTGAAACTATATCAGGGCAACTACTCCGCATACCGGGAAGCAAAACAAAAGGAACGGGAAAGTCAGCGGCACGCCTATGCTGCCCAACAGAACGAACAAAGGAAGATTAAAGCCGCCATCGCCCAGTTAAAAGCCTGGTCTGAGCAGGCCCACCGGGAATCCCGGCGGAAAGCCGCCGGCGCAATGGGCGGTAAGGAATACTTTCGTAAGAAAGCCAAAAAGCGTGATCAGGCGGTCAAATCACAAATCAAGCGTCTGGAGAAGAAACGCCAGACGGGAATAGAACGTCCGGCAGAAGAATTACCGGTAACGTTCAACCTAAATGCCCGGGAAACAGGCGCCCGCCACCTGCTGGCAGCAGACAGCATCAGGAAAACCTATGGGGAACTGCTGCTTTTTAAAGATAGTTCGTTTTATATCAACCGGGGCGAAAAGGTAGGTATCCTGGGGCCAAACGGTTGTGGAAAGACTACGCTGATTAAAACCATCCTGGGCCGGGAAAGCCTGGATGCCGGGAAGCTCTTTCTGAGCCGGGCAGCCAAGATAGCCTACGTCAGCCAGGAATTACCCCGGGATGAAAAGCGAAACCTCATAGCGTTAATCAAGGAACTTCCCCGGGATGAGCAAAAGCGCACTTTTGAACTGCTGATTAAACTCGGACTACCCTATGACCGCTTCCGTGCAGTCCTGGGAAACCTCAGCCGGGGTGAAAGGATGAAGATCGCCATCGGCCAGGCGATTATGGGGGAATATGATCTACTCATCCTTGATGAACCCACCAACCACCTGGATCTGGATAGCCGGGAATCGCTGGAAGAAAGCCTGATCCGGTTTACGGGAAGTATCTTGATCATTTCCCATGACCGTTATCTCCTGGAGCGAGTCTGTGACCATCTGCTCATTTTCGACCGGCAAAAAATCACCCGGTTCGAGGGCAATCCGGCCGATTACCTGTCCAAAAAACACACCGTCAATGATGAGGAAAGGTTGCTGTTGGAAACTAAACTTTCCCGAATAATCAGTGAACTTAGTATGTATAAACCCGGTGACCCGGATTATGCCATCCTTGACCGTGAGTACCAAGAGCTCATGAAAATAATTTCAGGCAACAAACAAACCAACCGCCACTAACAGCGGTGTGGTCAACGTAAACACCACGTTCCGGACCATGAAAGGCACCAGGGCGGGAATATCCCGGTGGTTTTTCCGCACTCCCCGGATAGTATGTAAAGCCAGAGGCAAGGGTAAAAGCGCAATCAGGGTAAATGACGGCAAGAGACCGAGATAAACACTCAGGCCAATCCAGCAGAAAGCCCCCAGGGCTAACCAGGCATACAGCAGGGCACTGCGTTCCGTGCCGAGCAAGATCGGCAAGTGCCGGCGACCGGCCGTGCGATCAGCTTCCACATCAGGAAACTGGTTAAGCAACAAAAGGTTACTGACCAAAAACCCGGGAATTAACGATGCCGCCAAGGCAGTCGGATCATAGCTCCCCTGAAGGACAAAATAAGTGCCCAACACCATACAAGGTCCGAACCCCAGACCGGGAGCCAAGAGACACAATAGCGGCAACCGGGTAATATTTTGGGTGTAAAAAGCAACCAGCAGAATTCCCGGAACAGCCACCAGTAAAAGTTCCCAACCCTGGATAAACAAAAAGAAGACCCCGATAGCGATGGTAACGCCCAAAGCCGCCAGTCCGAAGGCCAAAGCAGTGCTAGGCGACATCTGCTTAGCCGGCAGGAGGCCGCTTCCCCCGCTGAAAGGTGTTGGTATGGTCCGCCGGTCAAGCCCGCTGGTATAATCAAAATAATCATTTAACACGTTAACCGCAACATGGGCAGCCAGTGCTCCCAGCAAGGCAAGCAACAAGTACCCGAAATTAAGCGTTCCCGCCTGCCGGAAGGCTGCTCCCGCCCCGACGGCCACACAAACCACCGTCAGTAACAGATACTGCGGGCGGGTTTCCCGGAAAAACAATTCTGGATGCGTGATGAAAAACCCCCCTTTTACTAATACATGAATACACAAGGGAATTGATTGATAATGCCCTCCGTCAATACATCGGCCATGGCCAAAGCCTGGGCCTCAATTCTATCAAATACCGCGATATCCGCCGCATAATTTTTAGCCAGCCTGAAAACAGCCTCGGATTTTGTCAAGGCCAAATGCTCATGCAACATCGCCATCAGGGCTTCTCGTGACCAATAGGGATTGATCCTGCTGAGGAAGATGGCAATTTGGTCTGCATTTGGCATACCATCTCCGCTCGGCATCGGCCGCTGCTTGGCTTTGCCCGGCTTTAGCCGCTTTGACGAGTTCTGCCGCAATCACCAAATGTTCTTTCATCAATCTGCCAAATTCAGAGGCGATTCTATCGCCGTAAAAAGGCCGGAAAGCATTTGCCATATCTGTAGCGTTACGCAGGAGACGTTTGGTAACCAAATCCAGATCGGATAAGTTTTCCGCAATGCTGATAATCGTCATCCTAGTCCAGGCGATATGCTCTTCCCAAAGCATCCGCATCTTGTCCCTTAAATCCGCCCTTACCATGCTCGACCATCCTTTTATAGATAATGCCTGATTACATGGTATTCTGAAGGCATCATTTTCGGGAATCAGCAAGTCACGAATTATTCCGCTCCAATTTGGACTTCATCCCCGGCTTTTACTTTCCCCCCTTTAATCACCTTGCCGAAACGGCCTTCTCTGCTGACAATATAAGGCCGGCCATGTTCCTTCGGTTCCTCTTTACCAATGTGTAGTATTTTTATCCGGGCTTCACCAATTTTAACCACTTTGTTAACCGCCAAATCTTCTAAAGGAATTCCGGAAATGGTGAAATTCTCCGTATAGCCCCCTTTTAACACCTCATCCCGCATATGCTCGGGCACCTTGGCCAATGCCTCAACCGGCAAGATACTAACCTGCCTGTCCCAGTCACCGCCATGGGCATCTCCTTCCACTCCCCAACCTACTACCACATTGGCTTCGTTAATGCTTAACTTATCGGTCCCTCTCTCCTTGCTTACATTGATCGCCAGAACCTTCCCCATCAAAGTCTACCTCCCGCGATTCTTTTAGGAAAATTCTCGTAGCGTATTTCCCCGTCATCGGCCCGGATATGGCAGATTGGCCTATTGAGTTTTTCGGCCCGGGCCACAATTTGGGCGGTAACCGAAGCATTCTGCCGGTCCTGGCCGTTCCAGACCACAATTAAGATTTCACTGTTTTCCGCGATAAAACAGCCGGCTTTTAGGTAAGCTGCCCTTCTCGTTGGCGAGGGGGGCATTTCAATTATTTCGGTGGCACGCTCCGACAACCAATATTTGAATTCTTGGCGCAGGGCTGCCCCTTGCCGGTCAATCCGGTAGTCATCCGACGAACCGAATTCATTAATATATTCATCCCGGGGAACCGGCAATACCGCAATTAATTGTGACGCTTCTCCCGCCAACAGCTTACGGGCCACGAGCCGGTCGGCCCCCATGGCCAGCGTGGAAAAAACGGTAAGATAATGCTCCGGGAACTGTTCTCCGATAAAAGTAGTTGCTGCAAATACGGCTTGTTCTAGTTTCTCGATTTGGTTTGGGTCCAGGTTTGTATGTCCTACGATCCCGATCCCAAGTGTCTCGAGATGTCCCAAGCAGGTCAGGGCATTAAATTCTTTAACATTTACGTGCATTCCCACAATATGGTCAGGGGGTAAACTCGATAATTCAAACTTCCGTTTATCGGCCAGACTGCTCATCTTAATCAGGTTCTCCATCGAACGGGCGCCATGCGTATATTTCGTTACCCGTAAGAAGGCATCCAGAACGCCGGCCTCGATTTCAAATCGCTCATCTTTTTTGATCTGTGGCGCATTAGTTTCAAGATATTGTCTTAACATAAATGCCCTACGGATCATGCAGAGCCGGTCTTCCACCGTATTCGGGTTGCCGTTGATTCCCCTGATGTTTATATAGGCACGCAGGCGACTGAGGAAATCCGGCTTTTTCGCATTACGGTCCGCAAGGTTGTTGCCGGTGCGAAATTCTTCAAACGAATGTCTGGTGGCCCCGGCAAAAACATAGATCCCCCCACCGAGAGGGTGTAGTGCGCCCTCATCGGTGAATTCTCCATCCTGCATAGGTGCCAGAAAATAGCGTAACCATCCCAATGGCCGGCCTTCGCAAGGAGTATCAAATTCGTCCCAGAAAACCAACGGCGTTTTGCCTTTTAAGTTGAGATCCCGAATCTGGTGAAAAGCATTTTGCAGTTCGTTGGGAGATTCAAATTGCGACAAGTTAAAGGTCAGTTGGGCCTCTTCCCGGATACCTAACCCTTTGGCAATTTCTCTCACCACAAAGGATTTCCCCGATCCGGGAGGCCCAAATACCGCAACACAGAGCGGAGTCTCCGGATTTTTCAGCTGAAGGTAATCCTTCATTGCATTGTTTACACTGCGCACGCCTTCTATTTCCTGCCGTTCCGCACTAGACCAGGCACCAATCGTCTCGACCGGAACATCGGGCAAGGCTTCCAGAGCGCCTTTTACGACGATATTCCGCGCACATTCATTGATTGCGCTCTGCGGATCCCGGGAATAACCACCTGCTTTCTGGGTTTTTAATAAATTATCTTCCAGAATCGTCCAGCTATCCCGGTTCACTTCATTGATTACCGTATCATTTTCCACATTATAGCATCCCAGGTCGCCAATTTGATTATATAGTGGATCATCTGCCCTCTTCCCTCCGGATTTCAACTCCCGGTAAGTACCGGCGACCGCTTTATTGGGGAATCGTAAGTGTTTACCACGATCGGATTCCACCACTTCATAACCCTGGACGTGTAGCATGCGCGCTAATTTAACCCCGATCCAGGTCGCTTTGATCCAATCAAGCTGTTCTGGGTTTTCCGCCCAGGTAGTAGCAAGAGCGCCTATTAAACAAGTATTGTAACCCATCATTTGCCCAGGGAACTGGCTGGCAAAGTCACCTTCTTGACCACTGCGGTCAAAAATCAAAGTGCTTGTATCCTTCCCAACAATGACGGTGCCACTGGCCCCGATGCTGACAATGACTTGTTTATACTTTATCTTTTTCTCTTTCACATCAACAAAGGGGCAATTCGGACTAAGAACTGCCGTAACAACCTCTTCCAGCATCCTTTCCCACGATAAGGAGATGCCGATCTTTACCGTGCAGGAACGTAAGTCGCTTAAGGTTGTAAAAATCGTCGTGCTATCGGCTAACCCTAATTCCGCAATCCGGTCAAGCAGCGGATTCTCACGGCTATCGTTGTATTGACCTAGTTTGAGGATAATGTCACGTGGCCGTTTTTCAGGGCAGTCACTCGATAAAACCGCGGGCCATCCCTCATTTGCCGTGCGAAACCCCAGGTTGCTATCCTGAATAATCAGTAAGTCAGGATAACCGGTCAGCTTAGCCGAAGCGTAATCCCACTTACCCGGCTCAAATTCATGCCATTTTTCGATCCGGAAAGCCTGATGATTAAATCCCGGTGTGGGGAATTCCCGCCATACCGTCCAGGAAGTCGTTATATCGCTATCTTTGGGTCTACTTAATAATTCCTCATCGAGGATTACTCCTTCAACCCTGGCTGCTTTTTCCGGAATCATTTCATTTAACAATTGCAAAACCATGGCCGTGCCGCCTGGCTTTGAGCTTAGCCTCACCTTGGCGGTTTCTTTTTGTTTTTTCCAATAATATACGCCGCCCCTGACGATGATATCTTCGTTATGGATTCGAGACCAATCGACCGTCGGATCGCCACATACCTGGATGAGATTTTTCATCGTTTTCACCTCACCGACAAAACCAGCCTTCCAGGACTAAGCTGCTTGGCGGCATTCCCGAAAGGCTTGGCAATAAAACTATGCTTATTGTAACATTCCCCGGAATATCCCTCAAGGATGATAAAACCGGGTAATGTTTTACCAGATGAATATTTTTCCACGAAAAGTCGAAAGATAGCCTATCATGACAGAAGTGAGGCAAACATGGCAGACGGCAAGAAACCCCCTGTAATGAAACAAAGCAGAGCCAAGCTGTGGATTCGGACCGGAATCCTGATCATATTTGGAAGTATTTTTGGTTTGAGCCTGTATCACGACATACTATCGGGCATCTTCCGTCTCTCCTGGGCAGGGGGAATTTTCCTGCCCAGTTTGGTTGCGGGTTTTTGGATGAGTAGACTGGTACCCATGCAAATACATACCGTGGTTGAGGCAATTACCTTTTCCTTTGATCGCATCTACTTTTTCTTGATCCTGTTTCTGGTGATTATGAAAACACTTGCGGGAAGAATGCTGGGAATCAGCATCCTGGCTGATATCATAATGTGTATCATTCTTGGCATGATGCTTGGACGTTTGAGCGGCATCTGCCTACGGGTAAGTGATCTTAAGAAGACCAACTTCTCAAAACGGGAAAATAATTGAGGCCATGTAACATAAAAGGTGTCAAGGAGGCGGTTTGTTCACCTACAAGCTTGCAAAATAGGTCTTAATCTTTTGCGCCGTCAACACCCTCCGCTGAGCGAGGAAGGCAGGATAATCCGCAAATAATATGCCGAATTGCATCAAGCGGATGGTAAAACATCATCCTTGGCCCCGCATAGCGCATTACTTCTTGAACTCTATCCCGCAGGTCAGGTCTGTAACAATGTACCGGGCATTTTTCACAGGTAGGCTTATCGTCTCCAAATTTGCACAAATCCAAGCGTTTACTCGCATAGTCCAGCAGCACCCGGCAGTCGTTACAAAGGACTGTTTTACGTTGATGCCTGCCCCGGCAATATATTTTAATCATCTTATTGATGGTATTTTTCTCCCAATCAATGGGCCGCTTGGAAAAAGTCATGGTCTATCTCCTTAATGATGACGAAAAAAATGATTCGCCGGATGTATTGGAGGCAGCCCCGGAAGGGCCTGCCTCCCACAATTATATTATGGTAAAAACCGGCGCTCCTTATAGGGGAGGGCCGGTTA
>JAQWAU010000022.1:0-8092 GCA_028707535.1 Heliobacteriaceae bacterium
TATCGATTATTACCAGCTATTTGACAAATTTTCCCTTGGGAATGCTTATCTTCGGATTTAACCTTCCCTTTTTAGTGCTCGGATACATTCGAATCGGCAAAAGATTTGTCGCCTCTACTTTATTTTCAATCGTAATTCTTGCTGTCGGGGTTTCTATTTTAAGACCCTTTCCGGGCGTCACCGGCGATATGTTGCTGGCAGCGGTGTTCGGCGGCATCATCTTGGGCCTCGGGGTGGGCTTAATCATTCGGTTTGGGGGATCGTTAGACGGAACTGAGATCGTGGCCATTATCATGTCTAAACGAGCCGGCTTTTCAGTGGGCGAAGTGATCATGTTTTTCAACATCTTTATCTTGAGTAGCGCCGGTTTTTTTCTTGGTTGGGACAAGGCGATGTATTCCTTAATTGCGTACTTTATCGCCTTTAAAACCATTGACCTGACAATTCAGGGTTTGGATGATACGAAAGAAGTGAAGATAATCTCCGATAAATCGGAAATTATCGCCGAGGCATTAATCGAACGGCTCGGATTGGGAGTCACTTTTCTTAAAGGGAAAGGCGGCTACTCCGGTGAAGCTAAGCCGGTATTGTATTCGTTGATATCCAGATTTGAGATTGGCGAGTTAAAATCAATAATTGATGAAATCGATGAAAACGCCTTTGTGACGGTCAGTAATATAAACGAGGTAATGGGGGGTGTATTTAAGAAGAAATCTATGCATTAAAAGCCAAGGGAACGGAATGCAGCTATTCAGGGAAAATGGCAGGAGTAGCGGCGGAGAGAAGAGAAATAATAAGATTAATACGATAGAAAAACAGGAGGTACAAAAAAGTGATTGTTACCACTACACATAATATTGAGGGCCGCCCGGTTAAAAATTACCTTGGAGTGGTGACGGGAGAAGCCATTATGGGGGCGAATATTGTCCGGGACTTTTTTGCCGGGATTACCGATATTGTTGGGGGCCGTTCCGGGGCTTATGAGAGCAAACTTAATGAAGGGCGTAGTATCGCCATGGATGAAATGATTGCCCGGGCCGAACGTCTTGGCGCCGATGCGGTGATCGGGATCGATATCGATTATGAGGTGATTCGGGAAGGGATGTTGATGATTGCCGCCAGTGGCACGGCGGTAAAACTTGGGTAAAAAGAGAGGGGATTTTTCACCAACCAGCTTAAACGTGAAATAGCCGCCGTCCGGTTGTCCGGGTGGCGGCTATTGTCGTAAGCTGACGAAGGATTCTGTCAAATGAGCGGCTGATCCGGTATAATAAAAATCAGCTACGGTGACCGGAAAAAACAATTGGACAAGGAGGCGGCCGGTGGATCGAATCAAGGAGGAATCGCTGGTTTTTTTGCCGGGCCGGGAAGTTGCCTTCCCCCCAGGGTTGACTGTTTCCTTAACCCCCGAATACTTGTTCGTCCAGGCGGAGGAACCTTTGCTGGCGGCCAGTTCCGCGATTGTTGGGGGCGGTTTGGGCCGGCGCCGGTTTTTTGTTAACCGGGAGGTCGGCCGGGATTACCGGGCCACAGACCCGGTGGCGGAATTAACGACGTTTTTGGCGAAGAATTTCCCCGGCCCGGCGGGGGTGGCGGCCGCCGGGGCCGGCAGCTGGGTCGCCCTGATGACGGCGGCCCGGGTGGCTGATGTTGCCGGGGTTAGTCTTTATACGTCGGACCTGGCGGTAACTGTCCTGGTTACGGCGGGGGTAAACAACGCCTGTGCCGCCGGGATTACACCGGTTTGCTCCCCAACGGCAGTTGGGTTGCCCGGCACGATCAACATCATGGCCTTTTCCTCCCTGGCCTTGACTCCCGGGGCCTTGATCAATGCGGTGCAAACGGTGACGGAAGCGAAGACCCGGGTTCTGCGTGAGTTAAAGGTTACTTGTCCTTTAACCGGCATGCCGGCTACCGGGACGAATACGGATGCGGTTTTGATTGGGGCCCGGTATGGCCGGCCGGGTTATCCTTATGCCGGTCCGGGGACGGTCATCGGGTACTTGTTGGCTTTAGGGGTACACCGGGCTTTAGTTCCAGCCTTACAGCGCTATTGGGAACGGTCGGGGAAATAAAAAAGGGGGTTATTAATTTGCCGGAGAAGACAGGATGGTCGTCGATCCGGTGGTGGCGCCGGATTTTAGCGGCTTTTACCGGTTTAACGGTTTTGATGGTCCTAATCAGTGGTTGTGGTGAGCAGCAATTACCTGTTTCTCCGGGTGGCCAGGGATTTCCGTTGACGGTAACCGATGATCTGGGCAGGACAGTGACGTTAAAGCAACCACCCCAGCGGATTGTTTCGCTGGCCCCGGTACATACCGAAATGTTGTTTGCCCTGGGGTTAGCTGACCGGCTTGTCGGGGTGACGGAGTATTGCGATTATCCTGCGGCAGCTAAGGACAAGCCCAAAATTGGCGGTTTTGCCACCCCCAGTGCCGAACTGATTGTCGCGGCCCAGCCGGATCTGGTCTTGGCCACCGGCATTCATCAGGAGTTTAGCCAGCAACTGACGGCGGCCGGATTGCCGGTAGTTGTTTCCGAAGCCCTTGATTTGGCTCAGGTACCGGAAAAAATCCGGCTTACCGGGCAATTAACCGGGGAGACGGCCGCGGCCGAAAAACTGGCCGGTGAGGTGCGGGCGCGGATTGACCGGGTGGCGGGCAAGGTCGGCGCCTTGTCTGAGGCGGAAAAGCAGCTGGTTTATTTCGAGGTTTGGCCGAACCCGTTGACCACCGGTGGGGCCAAGAGTTTTCTCCACAGCTTGATTACCACGGCCGGGGCCCGAAACGTTGCCGGGGATGTGAACCAGGACTGGGTGACTTATAGCCCGGAAGTTTTGTTTGCCCGGGACCCGGATGTGATCATCTGTGTCCGTCACGGGGCGGCGGCCCCGACGGTCGAGGAGTTGAAAAAACGCCCGGGCTGGGACCGGATGAAAGCGGTCCGGGAAAACCGGGTTGGTTATATTGCCGACCAGAACATGGTCTTGCGGCCCGGCCCCCGGGTGGTGGAAGGTCTGGAACTGATGGCCGGGATCATTTACCCGGAGCTATTCGCTGAACAGACCGGGAAGTGAACCCTCACTTTAGAAGGGGGAGCTGGCTTTTGGATCCCCGTAGAAGGTATAAGTATTGGCGGTTGTGGATTAGTCTGTTGTTAGCAGGGTTGGCCGGGACGGTGGTGGTCTGTACGGTGATTGGGCCGGCAGCGATTAGTCCGGGTGAGGTTCTGGCGATCTTGGGCCGTAAGTTGCCCGGGGCCGGTAGGTTTATCGCCCGGGGTGACTGGCCGGATAGTTTTGAAACCATTGTATTCCAGCTGCGCTTGGCCCGGGTAGTGCTGGCGGTGCTGGTCGGGGCCGGCTTGGCGGTGGCCGGGGTAGTTTTGCAAGGGCTCTTACAAAACCCTTTGGCTGACCCTTATATTCTGGGCATTTCTTCCGGGGCGGCCCTCGGCGCTACCTTGGCGATGCTTTTTGGTTTGGGTACCCATGTGTTGGGGATCTATGCGGTACCATTGGTTGCCTTTGTCGGGGCGGTGGTGACCGTTGTGGTTGTCTACACGCTTGCCCGGAAAGGCAACCGGGTACCGATGGCGACCTTGCTTTTGGCCGGGATTGCCATCGGCTCCTTTTTGTCGGCCTTGACCTCCTTGGCGATGATTACCAGTGGGCAGAATCTCCAACAGGTGATTTTTTGGCTGATGGGTGGCCTGGCCGGGCGGGGTTGGGACCATGTAATCGTTTTGTTGCCCTATGTTTTCGGGGGCTTTATTTTAATGTATTTTTCCGCCCACCGGTTAAATGTGATCCTGCTGGGGGAAGAAGCGGCTCAGCATTTGGGGATTGATGTCGAAAGACTCAAATTGGTGATGTTGGGGGCGGCCACCCTGGTGGCGGCGGCGGCTGTCGCCGTCAGTGGTGTAATCGGGTTTGTCGGCCTGATTATTCCGCATACGGTGCGGATGTTAGTCGGCCCGGACCACCGGGTTTTGTTGCCGGCTGCCGCCCTGGTTGGGGGTATCTTCCTGGCCTTGGCCGATGCGCTGGCCCGGGTGGTGGCTGCCCCGGAGGAGATTCCGGTCGGCGTGATTACGGCTATTTGCGGTGGTCCCTTTTTTATTTATTTGCTGCGCCGGAAAAAAGATGCGGGTATTTAGTGGGAAGCGGGGTGGAAGGGTAAGTGCCGGTAACCTTAAAAATCTTGGGGGTGGAGTGTGCTTACGGGGCCACCCCGGTCTTGCACGGTGTAGACTTTTCGGTGGTCAAGGGCAGTTTTACCGGGATTATCGGTCCTAACGGTTCAGGCAAGTCGACACTCATGCACTGTATCAGCCGGGTGTTACGGCCATTGCGGGGGACAGTGCTCCTGGATGGCAACAATTTGTACAATCTCCATCCCGGGGTGGTGGCCAGGAAAATGGCGGTGGTGCCCCAGGAAACGGCGGTGAATTTCGCTTTTTCGGTGGCCGAAGTGGTAATGATGGGCCGGTCTCCCCATTTGCACCGGTTTCAGCTGGAAGGGGAAAAAGATTATGCGGTCGTTAGCCGGATGCTGGCGTTAACGGATACCTTGCACCTGGTTGACCGGCCGGTTACCGAGATTAGCGGCGGGGAACGCCAACGGGTGATTATCGCTAAGGCTTTAGCTCAGGAGCCGGAAATCATTCTCTTGGACGAACCAACGGCCCACCTGGACATCAGCCAACAGGTGGCGATTCTCGGCCTTTTGCAGCGACTTAACCGGGAGTTGGGGCTGACGGTGGTCGGTATTTTTCATGATCTGAATCTGGCCGCCGAATACTGTGATTCTTTGATCCTGGTTCAAAAAGGGCAGGTTCATGCTGTTGGACCGCCGGAAATGGTGCTGACGGCGGAAAACATTAAGGCGGTGTACGGGGCGGAGGTCTTGGTCAGGCAGAACCCGGTTACCGGGCGGCCGGCGGTGATGCTGGCCGCCGGTGGGGGCCGGCCGGCAGTTCCCCGGGGGCGGGTGCATGTGGTCTGTGGTGGTGGGGCCGGTGCAGCCTTGCTCGGTTTACTGACTAGGTATGGTTATCTGGTGAGCACCGGGGTACTTAATATTGGGGACATTGATTGGGAGGCTGCCCGCTGCCTCGGCCTAAGCCTGGTGGAAGAGGCGGCCTTTTGCCCGGTTTCCCCGGAGCGGCATCAGGCCAACTTGGCCCTGATTAAACAGGCCGATGCCTGTGTAATGGTGAATATTCCTTTCGGGCGGGGGAACCTGGATAACTTGGCGGCGGTGGCTCAGGCCCGGGCTTGGGGCAAACCGGTATTGTTGGTTGAAGAAAAGGTCATCGAAGACCGCGATTTTTCCGGGGGACAAGCCACGGTTATTTATCGGGATTTGGTAGCAAAAGGAGCTTTGATTTTGCGGGGGGAACAAGCGGCTTTAACCTGGTTGGCCCAGATGTGACCGTAAAGGTGGCACCGGTGTGGTTCCCGGTTCATAAGCTGAAGTATAGTTTGGTGAATCGGGACCGGTTCCGGGGAGGGGATCGTATGGTTAAGCTCAGCTTGTGCAAGGAAGCATGTTGCCCCACGGTTACCGTTGTTGGCGGCCAGGTGGTAATCGAGGATGATCAGGGGGTTCGGGTCACCCTGACCAAAGAGCAACTCCGGGTCTTGGTGGCCAGGTTTCCGGAAATTGAGGCTCATTGTGATGGTAGTTGACCTTTTATTTGCGCTTGCACTCCGGTTTTTTTTCTTTGATTTTGTGTTGTTTAAATCCTTCCGGGCCTGGTTGCGGGAAAAACACTACGGGTGGCGGAAGTTGTTCAGTTGTCCGTTTTGTCAAGGTTTTTGGTGCGGGGTTTTGGTTTTTTTACTGGCCAATAATCTGGAAGGCACTTGGTTGTTCGCCAAGCAACTTATCTTTTTTAGTTTTAGCAGTGCGTTTTTAGCTTTAACGTGGACGATTTGGGCTTTCCCCTTAGTGAAAAATTATGAAAAAGAGCAGGACCTGCCACTGACCTAAAAAGCCGGCAGGGAACAGGTTCACCGGACGGGTGAACCTGGTTGTTTTGTTGACCGGGAATGGCCCTTTTGATAAGATAAAGAAGCTATAAGTTGTATGTTGACGTTGCCCGGCAAACGGGGCAACAAAGGAGCAATCCATGACAATAAACACAGAAGTGCTGGTCGGGATTATTCTGGGGAGTGATTCCGACTGGCCGGTAATGAAAGAAGCATTTAATGTCCTAAAAGATTTTGGCGTCCGGGCGGAAATTATCGTTGCTTCGGCCCACCGCACCCCGGGGCGTACAGCCGAATATGCGACCCGGGCAGCAAAGCGGGGGATCGCGGTCCTGATTGCCGGCGCCGGGATGGCGGCCCATCTGCCGGGGGTAGTTGCGGCATACACGTCTCTGCCGGTGATTGGGGTACCGATCCAAAGCGGCGCCCTGCAAGGACTAGACAGCCTGTTGGCGATTGCCCAGATGCCGCCGGGGGTTCCGGTGGCCACGGTGGCGGTTAACGGGGCGAAAAATGCGGGCCTGTTGGCGGTACAGATTTTAGGGGTAAAGTATCCGGAACTGTATGCAAAGCATCAGGCTTACAAAGAAAAGATGGCCCGGGAGGTTGAGGCCAAGGATAACCGGCTTAAGGGCATAATTTAAGGAGGAAAAAAACCCAGGCGGACAGGTTCCGGAAGAAACAGGGGAATCTAGCGGCCTGGGATTGTTTTTTGACTTGGCCTGCGGTCTGCTGCCGGTGGTCCGGGCGGGACAAACTAGGGGCGGAGGTTGATTGGATGATCAAGCGTTATACGTTACCGGAAATAGCGGCGGTTTGGGAGGCGGAAAACCGTTTTCAAAAATGGCTGGACATTGAAATCGCGGTGTGTGAGGCTTTGGTTGAACTGGACAAGGTTCCCCGGGAGGCTTATGAGGTGATCCGGGACAAGGCTGCCTTTAATGTCGCCCGGATCGAGGAGATTGAGGAAATCACCAAACACGATGTGCTGGCTTTTTTGACGTGTGTGGCCGAATATGTCGGGGAAGAATCAAAGTACATCCATATGGGCATGACTTCGTCGGATATCTTGGATACAGCCTTGTCTTTACAAATGCGGGAAGCGGGGGAACTCCTGGTTGGGCGATTGAAAAAACTGCGGGAAATAATCGGCGAAAGAGCGCAAGAACACAAATATACGGTGATGGTGGGCAGGACTCACGGCATTCACGCCGAACCGATTAGTTTCGGGTTAAAGATGGCCTTGTGGTATGACGAGGTGGGCCGGAGTATTAAGCGGCTGAATCAGGCGATCGAGACGATTAATGTCGGGGCCATCTCCGGCGCGGTAGGTACGTTCGCCCAGATTGATCCCCGGGTGGAGGAGTTCGTCTGCCACCGGCTCGGGTTGCGGCCGGCGCCGATTTCGACCCAGGTCATCCAGCGGGACCGGCATGCCGAATACATGACCACCCTGGCGGTGATTGCCAGTTCTTTGGACAAGTTTGCCACGGAACTGCGTAGTTTGCAGCGTACAGATATCCACGAAGTGGAAGAGGCTTTCAGCAAAGGCCAAAAAGGTTCTTCCGCGATGCCACACAAGAAAAACCCGATCACTTCGGAACGGATTTCCGGCTTGGCCCGGATTGTCCGGGGCAATGCCCTGGCGGCTTTAGAGAATGTAGCCTTGTGGCACGAGCGGGATATCACCCATTCGTCGGTTGAACGGGTGATTATTCCGGATTCCACGATTCTCTTGGATTACATGTTGGCCAAACTGATTGATATTATGGCGAATTTGCAGGTGTTTCCCGGGAATATGCAGAAGAACCTGGAGAAAACCCTGGGGTTGGTCAACAGCCAGCGGATCATGCTGGCCTTGGTGGAAAAAGGGGTTTTACGGGAAACCGCCTACCACTGGGTGCAACGGAATGCCTTAAAGGCTTGGGAAGTCAAAAAGCCTTTTATCGAACTGTTGCAGGCTGATGCCGATGTTACCGGTAAACTGGGGCCGGAGGAGCTTGCAGGGCTGTTTGATTATGACTATCATTTAAAACACATTGCCACCCTTTTCCGGCGGGTTGGCCTGGCTTAAACTTTAATACCGGAGGTGTTTGC
>JAQWAU010000022.1:8192-30465 GCA_028707535.1 Heliobacteriaceae bacterium
CGTTTTACGGCAGTTTTTGGCCGAACTGGCGATTGATTTGGTGGATGTTAAGCTGGAGTTTGGGATGCGTAACGGTACAGTATTGCTCGGTGATGAGATCTCTCCGGATACCTGCCGGTTTTGGGACAAGGATACGAAGGAAAAACTGGACAAAGACCGTTTCCGCCAGGACCTTGGCGGGGTAACGGCGGCCTATACGGAGATTTTGCGACGGTTAAAAACAAAAGTTACCGGCTAGGAGGCCGAGAAATGTTTAATGAAGCTAACCATGAACTACCTTGGGATAAGTTGAAGGAAGAATGCGGTGTAATCGGCATTTATGGCCCCGGAAAAGATGTCGCCCGGTTGGCTTATTTCGGCTTATATGCTCTACAGCACCGGGGGCAGGAGAGTGCCGGGATTGCCGTGGCCAATAACCGGGAAATTGTTGTGGAAAAAGGCATGGGTCTGCTTACCGAGGCATTTGACGAAGCCAAGGTTAGCTTGATGAAAGGGCATATTGCGGTTGGTCACGTCCGGTATTCAACTACCGGTTCCAGTATCTTCGGCAATGCCCAACCGTTGGTTTGTCGCCACTTTCGGGGGATGATCGCTGTTGCCCACAACGGTAACCTGACTAATGCCGCCGAAAGGAGGCGCAATCTGGCCCTGACGGGGGCAGTCTTTCAAACGACTACCGATACCGAGGTGATTGTCAACTTATTAGCCCGCCATACGCAATCTTCCTTGGAAGAAGCCATCATGCAGGTGATGACGGAAATCAAAGGGGCATACGCCTTTTTGCTGATGACGGAAAACAAGCTGTTCGCTGTCCGGGATCCGCACGGGGTACGGCCCTTGTGCCTGGGCCGGCTGCAGGATGCTTATATTGTTGCTTCGGAATCGTGTGCCTTCGATACGTTAGGAGCTACTTTCGTCCGGAACATTGAACCAGGCGAGGTTGTCGTGATCGACGAACAAGGAATCACTTCCTTAAAAGCCTTGACCCGGCCCCGGCAGGCAGCCTGTATCTTTGAATATGTCTATTTGGCCCGGCCGGACTCCGATATTGACCGGATTAATGTTTATATGGCCCGCCAAGCGATGGGCCGCATGCTGGCCCGGGAATATAAAGTAGCGGCGGATATTGTAATGCCGGTGCCTGACTCAGGGACCCCGGCAGCCCTGGGTTACTCCCTGGAATCCGGGATTCCGTTTGAAGAAGGGCTGATCAAAAACCGGTATGTCGGCCGGACCTTTATCCAGCCGACCCAAGAAATGCGTGACCGGGCCGTCCGGTTGAAATTAAACCCGGTCGGCAAGGTTGTTGCCGGCAAACGTATTGTCTTAATCGATGATTCAATTGTGCGGGGCACCACCAGTAAGAAAATCGTTCAAATGCTGCGGCAAGCCGGGGCGGCGGAAATCCACATGCTGGTTTCTTCCCCGCCGGTTACCTACCCGTGTTTTTACGGGATTGATACATCGCGGCGGCAGGAATTGATCGCCGCGACCAAAACACCTGAGGAAATCAGGCGGATGATCGGGGTGGACAGCCTCTACTACCTTTCCCAGGAAGGGCTATTGGCGGCCATGGCCGGTGAACCGGCAGAAGCAGCCCGGGGGGTAGAAAAACCACTAAACACTTATTGTACGGCGTGTTTTAGTGGGGAGTATCCGATTGAAATTCCCCGGCAAACCGGCTGAGCCGGCGGTGGTTAACGTAAGGAGGACGGTATGGCGGAGCAGCGCGATGAGCCTGGCTTGACTTATGCTCAGGCCGGGGTGGATATAGCGGCCGGCAACCAGGCCGTAGAATTGATTAAGGCAAAAGTAAAACGGACATGGCGGCCGGAAGTACTGACCGGTATCGGCAGTTTTGCCGGTTTTTTCGCCCTTGATCCCCGGCGTTACCAGGCCCCGGTACTGGTTGCCGGTACGGATGGGGTTGGCACGAAGTTGCGGGTGGCCATGCTGGCAGACCGGCACGACACGATCGGGATCGACTGTGTGGCCATGTGTGTAAACGACATTCTTGTCCAAGGGGCGGAACCACTTTTTTTCTTGGATTATTTGGCGGTGGGCAAACTAGAACCGGAGAAAGTTGCGGCCATTGTCGGGGGAGTAGCCACCGGGTGTGAACAGGCGGGGTGTGCCTTGATCGGGGGCGAAACGGCGGAGATGCCCGGTTTTTACGGGGAAGAAGAATATGACTTGGCCGGTTTTGCGGTCGGGGTGGCGGAGCGGACCCAGATTATCGATGGGGCCGGGATTCGCCCTGGTGATAGCGTGTTGGGTCTGCGGGCATCCGGGTTACACAGCAACGGCTATTCCCTTGCCCGGAAAGTGCTCCTGGAGCAGGCCGGCTACACGGTGGATACATTTGTGCCGGATTTGGGGCGGACGATCGGTGAAGAGTTGCTCGAGCCGACGCGAATTTACGTTAAATTGGTGAACAGGTTAAAACAAATGGTTACGATCAAAGGGATGGCCCACATTACCGGTGGGGGCCTTACGGAAAACTTACCACGGGTCCTGCCCGATGGCCTCGAGGCGGTACTGACGACGGGAAGTTGGCCTTTGCCCGGGGTGTTTTCCCTGATTAAAAAGGCCGGCCGGGTTGCTTCCCCGGAAATGCTCCGCACTTTTAACTGCGGGATCGGCATGGTGATCGTTGTCTCCCCGGAAGAAAAAGCCCGGGCGGTTGAATGCTTCGCCTCTTTGGGAGAACCCTGTTACGAAATCGGGGTGATTCGGCCGGCTGCCACGGGAAGGGCAGCATCCCCAAGGGTTGTCTACCAGGGAGAAATGCCTTGGGGTTAAGGGATGAAAAAGGGGAGATGAGGGGATGACCTTGCACATTGGCGCCTTGGCTTCCGGACGGGGATCCAACCTGCAGGCGATTATGGACGCCATTGATGCCGGCAAGCTCCAGGCAAAGGTGGTGATGGTGGTTTCCGACCGGCAGGATGCCCCCGCGATGGAACGGGCAGCCAGCCGGGGTATTCCGGCTGTGCATTTGCCCCCCAAGGAATACCCTGACCGCCAAAGTTATGACCGGGCAGTGGCGGATTTGCTGCAACAAGCCGGGGTGGACACCGTGGTTTTGGCCGGATATATGCGGCTGGTTTCGGCGGCGTTGCTGGCCCGGTTTCCCGGCCGGGTATTGAATATTCATCCTGCCTTGCTGCCGGCTTTTCCCGGTTTGGATGGTCAAGACCAGGCGGTAAAATATGGTGTCCGGTACTCCGGCTGTACGGTGCATTTTGTCGATGATGGCTTGGACACGGGACCGATTATTTTACAGGCTGTCGTTCCGGTTTACCAGGACGATACCACAGAAACCCTGGCCGGGCGCATTCTCAAGGAAGAACACAAACTATTCCCGGCGGCTTTACAATTGTTGGCGGAAAACCGGCTGGAAATTAAAGGCCGGCGGGTGCTAATCAAGGACTAGCCGGGTAACGATAAGTGATCCGGTGTTGGTAGTTGTCGAAATTTTGCGATGAGGTGGATGATGGTGAAAAGGCGTGCTTTAATCAGTGTTTCGGACAAAACGGGGGTTGTGGAGTTTGCCCGGGGTTTGGTAGCATTTGGTTTTGAAGTTGTCTCCACCGGGGGAACTTACAAGGCAATCACTGCGGCCGGGGTACCGGCAACTTACGTCACGGAAATTACCGGCTTCCCGGAAATCCTGGACGGCCGGGTAAAAACCTTGCACCCGAAAGTACATGGCGGCATCTTGGCCCGGCGGGTACCGGAGCATTTGCAGCAGTTGGCCGAACACCAGATCGAGCCGATTGATGTGGTTGCGGTAAACCTATATCCGTTCCGCCAAACGATCGCCAAGCCGGGAGTGACTTTGGAAGAAGCGATCGAAAACATCGACATCGGGGGCCCGGCGATGGTTCGGGCGGCAGCGAAGAACCACAGTGCGGTTACGGTGGTGGTTAATCCGGGGCGGTATGCTGCTGTGTTGGCGGAATTGACCGCCAAAGGTGAAGTGTCACCAGCTTTACGCCAGGCTTTGGCCCAGGAGGCTTTTGCCCATACCGCCGAATATGATCAGGCCATTGCCAATTACTTAAAGGACCAGAGTGTCGACCAGACCGGTTTTGAACAGCTGGTTGCCCCTGGCCGGGCAGTGAAGGTCCAAGACCTGCGATATGGAGAAAACCCGCACCAAAAGGCGGCTTTTTACCGGGAAGCCGGCTACCGGGGGGCCGGCGCCGGAACGGCCAAACAACTTTGGGGCAAGGAGCTTTCCTATAACAATCTGCTTGACCTGAATGCGGCCTTGGAATTGGTCCGGGAATTTGCGACTCCGGCAGCGGCGATTATTAAGCATAATAATCCTTGCGGGACAGCTACCGGCGATACTTTGGAAGCAGCTTACGTCAAGGCGTTCAACGCTGACCCGGTATCCGCTTTTGGCGGCATTACCGCCCTGAACCGCCCGGTTAACCTGGCGACGGCCCAAGAAATCATCAAGATTTTTATGGAGGCGGTGATTGCCCCGGCTTTTGCGCCTGATGCCTTAGAATTATTGAAAACCAAAAAAGGCCTGCGGTTAATGGAAACCGGCCCCTTTGCCGGTAGTGCGGCGACATATGAATTGAAAAAGATCCGGGGCGGTTTCCTCGTCCAGGATGTCGACCAGGGGCAAATCCAGCCGGACCAGCTCAAAGTAGTGACTAAGCGTGCCCCTAGTCCGGCGGAACTGGAAGACCTGCTTTTTGGCTGGAAAATAGTCAAACACGTGAAATCCAATGCCATCGTGGTGGTCAAGGGTGGCGCAAGCGTCGGGGTCGGGGCCGGCCAAATGAACCGGGTGGGATCAGCCCGGATCGCGTTGGAACAGGCCAAAGCAGCCGGAAACCTGGCTGGGGCCGTGTTGGCGTCGGATGCGTTCTTCCCCTTCCGGGATACCGTTGACCTGGCGGCCGGTTACGGGATCAAAGCGATTATTCAAACCGGCGGCTCGGTGCGGGATGCGGAGTCAATCACCGCTTGCGATGAACACGGGATCGCGATGGTGTTTACGGGGATGCGGCATTTCAAGCATTAAGGATATGGGAGAAACGGGGGATCAAGCGGTGAAACAGTTAAAGCAGGATGGTCTGAAGGTGTTGGTCGTCGGTGGTGGCGGCCGGGAGCATGCCCTGGTTTGGAAACTCCGGCAAAGCCCCCGGGTGGCGGAAATCTTCTGCGCTCCGGGCAATGCCGGGATTGCCGGTTTGGCCACCTGTATAGACATCAAGGCTGAAGACATCACCGGCTTGTTAACGTTTGCCTGGCAGCAAGGGATCGACTTGACGGTGGTGGGGCCGGAAGCCCCTTTAACCGCCGGCATTGTTGATACTTTTACCGCCCACGGCTTATTAATTTTCGGGCCTTCCCGGGCCGCGGCCCAGATTGAAGGCAGCAAGACTTTTGCCAAAACACTGATGGCCAAATACAATATCCCCACCTCTGCTTACGGGGTATTTACCGGGACAGGACCGGCATATGCCTTTATTGACGAGCTGGCTGCCAGCCGGCAAAGCGGCCCGCCTTGTGTGGTTAAAGCGGATGGCCTTGCGGCGGGTAAAGGGGTGATCGTGGCTGCTGATGTGGCTGAGGCCAAAGTGGCGGTCCGGGCGATGCTGGAAGAAGGCGCCTTCGGGGAAGCCGGCCGGCAGGTTGTGGTTGAGGAATTCCTGGCAGGGGAGGAAGTCAGCATCCTGCTCTTTACTGATGGGGAACACATGATCCCGATGGTTTCCTCCCAAGACCATAAACGAGTTTTTGATGGTGACCGGGGACCGAATACTGGGGGCATGGGTGCTTATTCCCCGGCGCCGGTTTACACACCGGCCCTGGCCCGGGAAGTTGAGGAGACTATTTTATGGCCTACGGTAAAAGCCCTCCGGGCGGAAGGCTGTGTTTATTCCGGGGTGTTGTATGCCGGGTTGATGATTACAGCTACCGGCCCCAAGGTGCTGGAGTACAATGCCCGGTTTGGGGACCCGGAAACCCAGCCGGTACTGTTGCGGTTGGAAACCGACCTGGTGGACATCATCCAGGCGGTCTTAGAACGGCGGCTGGCGGCTCAACCGGTAGAGTGGAGCACTGATGCGGCGGTCTGTGTGGTTCAGGCGGCGGCCGGTTATCCGGGCAGTTATGAAAAAGGTCAGGTGATTTATGGCCTGGACCAGGTCTTGCCGGGAGTGGAGATTTTCCAGGCCGGGACTGCCCTGCGAGATGACCGGGTGGTTACGAACGGTGGCCGGGTATTGGGGATTACCGCCCAGGCACCGGGAATTAAGGCGGCGATTGAGTTGGCTTACCGGCAAGTGGCCCAAACCGGGTTTAACGGGATGCATTGCCGAAAGGATATCGGCCGGCGGGCTTTGGCCAGGTTGGCTGGTGAACCAAAACCGGAATAGCCAATTACAACGATTTTGCGTAAGGAGCTCGGACTTTTTTAGCCCGGGTTCCTTTTTTTGCCTTAAGTGGTTGCCTTCCTTTTAACGATAATAAAAGCAATAAAGGAGGCGAACCGGGATGCGGATCGGCGATGCGGCGGTGGTAATGACCAGTCAACACCTGCTGGAAGAAAAACAGGTTAAACAGGAACGCCTGACCGTGTGGTCAGGCGATTCGGGACCGGGCTTACCGGCTAAAGATGGTGGGACCGGGCCGGGGTCTTTGCCGGTCGACAGGTTGGTTCTGTCCGATCAGGCAAAAATGGCTGCCGGGCAGCAACCCCCGGTCACCGGTGGGGTTGCCGGGGAGGGGCTGGTCGTTTTCGAAATATCGGAAGCGGACAAACAGAAGCTCCGGTTGTTGGAAAAGCTCTTTAGTGTTTTGCTGGGGAAAAAGATTAAGTTCAAGGTCCCGGCATTTAAGCTGAGGCAGGAACGCGGGCAGGATATACCCAGGGTGGACCAACCGGGGACATCACAGCCGGCAAGACAGGGCTGGGGCCTGGTGTATGATTCGCGGGAAACTTACCGGGAAACCGAAAAAATGAGTTTTTCCGCTCAGGGCTCTGTAGTAACTACAGATGGCCGGCGGCACAATTTTGCGGTCGAATTGCAGGTCGGCCGGGAGTTTTTCCAGGAAAAACGGATCAACATCCGGGCCGGTGATGCCCAGTTGATCGACCCTTTGGCAATTAACTTCGGTGGCGGCCCGGCCGGCTTATCCAAGGAAAAATATTGGTTTGATCTGGATGCTGACGGGAAAGAGGATCAGATATCCTTTCTAACTCGGGGCAGCGGTTTTTTGGCTGTAGACTGGAATGAAGACGGGGTAATCAATGATGGCCGGGAGTTGTTTGGACCGGCCAGTGGTGACGGGTTTGCCGAATTGGCCGCTTACGATGCCGACGGCAACAATTGGTTAGATGAGAACGATCCCATTTACGAGCGGTTGCGGATTTGGACCAAAGACGATGCCGGTAATGATGTTTTATTTGCCTTGGGGCAAAAAGGAATCGGGGCGATCTACCTCGGTAACATTGCGGCAGAGTTTCACTTAAAGAATGAAGCAAACGAGCTGTTGGGTTTAGCCCGTAAAGCCGGCATTTTTCTCCGCGAAAACGGCACTGCCGGTACGGTGCAGGAGATTGATCTTGTGGTCTAGCGGTAATGGCGCATAACTTGGACCCAGGCAGACATCCTAAAGAAAAGGGGAAATTTTACTTTAGGAGGAGTGGCTGATGGCCCATAGTTTGCGGGAAATTATGACGCGGAACGTTACTACCGTTAGTTCGCAACACCTGATCACCGATGTGGCGAAATTGATGAGCCGGAACGATATCGGGTCGGTGCCGGTGGTTGACAACGATCAGTATGTAGGAATCATTTCCGATCGGGACATCGTTATCCGGGCGATTGCCCAGGATAACGACATCAATACTACCAAGGTGGAAACAGCAATGACCCGGGATGTGGTGACGGGGACACCGGATATGGATGTCCACCGGGCGGCCGACATGATGGCCGATATGCAGATTCGGCGGTTGCCGGTGGTGGATAACGGCAAACTGGTCGGAATTGTTTCCCTGGGAGATTTGGCTACAGTGGATATCTACCAGAACGAAGCCGGTCAGGCTTTGTCCGAAATTTCTGAACCCACCCAGCGGTTATACTTGTAAAATACCGCCAGGATCAAGGCCGGCGAAAACAGCCGGCCTTTTCATTTTCAAGGGGATTGGTAAATAATGCGATATAATACGAAGGGATGATTTCACGGGGTTGTAGGTGAAACGGGATGCAAAACTCATTTTCCGTTCAAGCCTTTATGGACGGGTTGCACCGGATCGTGGAAAAAGAAACCAAAACTGTTTTGGCCAGGAGTGAATTCCAGGTAACGGCGGAACTGTTGCCCCGGCGTAGCCCGGTAGGTGAGGCTGTTCTCTGGATGGTCCTTGATTTATTCGGGCAAACCATGTTGTGGATGGTGCCGGAAGAGTTAGCCGGTAAATTTCAACCGGGAAACATTGTGGTGGCTACCGGTTTTCCGGTATTGTGGCCGGGAGGCCAGGGTAAACGGTTCCCTTGGCTGCAGGTTAAAACAATGCGGGTGGTGTCTTTCCGGGGTAAATCGCGGGTAAACCAGGCGCGGCAACTGGTACGGGACGGTTTGCTCGGCCGGCGCCGGCCGAAGGAGTGGCCGGTAGACCCCGGCCGGGGTTCGGTTAAGGTGCATTTGGTCATTGCCCCCAACAACCGGGCCGGGGAAAGTTTTCGGCGTTACATAAACCAGGGCCGGCGGTTTAATTTGCAGGTTCATTACGTCAACATGAATGCCCCTGAAAGAGTGGCTGCGGTGATTGAGGACGTGACGGCTACCGGTGGCGAGTTTTTGTTTTTGGTTCAACAGGAGGAAAATGTGCTGGTATTTGACCAGCCGGTGGTTTTAGCGGCCCTGAAAAATTGCCCGTTATATACTATTTTGGTCCAGCCCCCGGAACGGATTAAGCCGTTTGCTTGCTGGCTGGTGGAGGAATGGCCGGATAATCTGGATGAAGCGGTGCAGCAAATGATTGCCCGTTGCTGGCAGATGTGGCAGGGGCCCAGGGACCGGGAAAGCCGGCAAATCGCTTTGCTGGCTCAGGCCCAAACGGACCGGACCCGGTTTGCCGCCGAATTGAGCCGGTTGCGGCAGGAAAACCGGGAATTGCGGGCATTGGCCGGTTCCACCGACCCGGAGCTGGTGACCGAATTGGAAACCCTGCTCACCCAGTTGGAAGCCAGGCTGCAAAAGGGGGAAGAATGCCGGCAGGTAATTCTGGCCCAGCTTGATGCCGTAGAAACGGAACGGGACGAACTTTACCGGCGGCTGGCGGTAGGAGGGGAACGGGAAAAGCCGCCGGTAGTGGATGAGGCGACTGTGGCGGCCCGCCGGGAACAGGAGATCGCTTGCCGGTTTGCCCGGTTGGAAACAGAGGTCGACGAATTGCAGTTGCAAAACCGGCGGCTTAAGGACCGATGTGCCCACACCTCACCGGTGGTCATCGAAGCCCTGAAAGAGGAAAAAACTGCCCTAAGCCAGGAATTGGCGCGTTCGGAGGAACGGCGGGAACAACTTTCCGAGCTGCTTTTTATCTTGGAACAAGAGAACCGGGAACTTAAAGGCCGGTTAGACTTCCGGGAAGATCCGGCGGCTGGGGAAGATGGTGAAGAACTGGTAGTAGGGCAATTGCGGCTGACTGACGAGGTCCACGACCTATTGGCCAAAGAAGAGATCGAGCGGCTGCAGCGGGAAGTCAAACGGCTGCAGGACCGGGTGCAAGAATTGATAACTTTCCCGCCGGATGCGGAAAGCCAAGCGTCGGTTATCCTCCCCGGGGACACCTTGCCTGGGGATCCGGTTGGGGGCCCCCCTGTGGTCCTCACCCCGGTGACAGCGGAAGCGGAGGACCTTTTGGAGCGGACGATCCGCTTTTTCAAACAGGGTTGGCGCCGGAAAAAAACCTAAGTGTGCGTTTAACCTTCCAGTTTACGGTATTGTTCGATCCCTTTGGTCATTAGAATATAGTACAGCCCTACACCCACCAGTCCATAGCAAAACAAATTGAACAGAATCGCCGGCAGCATTGAATCTATGTACCTGATGGTGATATAAGTCAGGCCACCCCCAAAGGGAACAGTAATCAGCATGGCAAGTAAGGAATTTAAGTTCTGTTTAACGGCTTTTTGTTCATTATCCCAATCAAGTTTTGGCCGGTAGATATCGATTAATAGACCCACTTCCAACACGGGGATGATCGCGACCAGGGAGACGAAAAAGATGCTCCCCGCCAGGGCAGCATTTATTTTAAACAATACGCTGACGGCGATCAGGATTAGGATGGTTCCGATAATTCCAAAGATTAAACCGGATAACAACTTGGCCCGGACCTGTTGCTCAAATGGAAGGGGAATATATTTGGAGATAAAAAACTGTTTCCCTTCGCGGGACAGCGAAGTAGCCGCTATGGCATTGGTAACGGCAAGGAAGATGACGACAGTACAGGTAGCGGCGAAAATTATCACTTGGAACCGGGGATTTTGGGCCAGGCCTTCCCAGGGTACCGGGCCGTTTTCCTGACGTGATTGGATGAGCAAGGGTATAACCAGTAAAACCGGGATCAGAAGGGTTGAAAGAACACAATTCATAAAGTAGGCAGGGGTTCTGATTAACAGCCGGAGTTCTTTTATTAAATAAGTGATCAAAGGTGGCGATACCTTAACTAAGCGCTTAAAATCAGCAGGGCTGAGGACTTTTCTTTTCGCGGTTGTTTCGGTGGAGCCAATCAGCCCCTGGAAATAAACTTTTTCTCCGGCCCACCAAGTTATTACTACGGCCGCCAAGGAAATGACGATAAAGGATAAAAGGTTAAGGAAGGCGGAAAATGTCCGGCTATGAACCAGGGCCAGAACCAGAAATTTGGCGGATGGAAAAAACCGGCTGATTACCTGGATCAGACTATCCGGATCAGTCAGTAAATGTTGGAGAAAAACCGGATCCAGTTTATTCGGGCCAAGTTTTTGAAAAATGAATTGGAACGCCACAGCCAAGGCAATAACAAATATCCCGCCCAGTATTCGCAGCAGGTCTTTCCGCCGGCCAAAGTTAGTAAACCGCATAACCAGGACGGCTAGTAATGAGGCCAGGGCAAGGGGGACCAGTGGCAGGACCAAATAACCGATCAACGCATATAGCCAGTAAACCGCCGTTGCGTGGCTTTTTACGCCGAAAACTAAAATCGGGGGCAACAAAAAAGGCAATGCCGTTAAATACTCAAAGCATAAGACGACCGTAAAGCGGGCGCCCAGCACCTGCCAAGCTCTTAAAGGCAAGAATAAAAGAGATTCCGCGTCCCCGGCAAAGTAGAGGGTATTGATCACATAGAAAACACCAAAGTAAAAGATCATGGTACTCACCAAGACGATGCCCAGGGTCAATATGGCGCCTTGCTGTCCAAGCGGCGCCAGTAAATCAAATCCCTGCCGGAGGAGTTTAAAATACAAAACCATCGCCGGAGTGAACCCGGCCGCAACAGCGAGGCCGATCCCCAGGATCTTGAGGTAGGCAAACTTATCGCTTGAGGCTTTAGCTTTAAGTACGGGTATTCCGAAGCTAATGCGCAATAAGACTTGGGCTAACACTTTAAACCTGCTCATTTTCCGTAAGCTCCAAAAACATTTTTTCCAGAGATTTATTTGCCTTGAAATGGGCGTGTATTTCTTTCATTGTCCCGCTGAAAATTACTTTACCCTTATTAATGATGGCAATCCGGTCACAAACCTTCTCGGCCACGTCCAAAATATGGGTGGAGAAAAATACGGTCTGCCCGGAATCGGCTTGCTCCCGCATCATCTCCTTTAGAACAAAGGACGAGTGGGGATCAAGGCCGGTCATTGGTTCATCCAGGATCCATACCGGGGGATTATGCAGCAGAGCGCCGATGACGACGATTTTCTGTTTCATTCCGTGGGAATAACTCTGGATCAGGTCATTTAACGCCTTGGTCATCTCAAATCGATCCAAGAGAATTTTCATTCGCTGTTGCCTGGTTTCCTTCGGCACCAAATACATATCCGCCATAAAGTTAAGGTATTCAATTCCGGTTAATCGCGTAAACATGTTTGGATCATCCGGGACAAACCCAAACTGCAGCTTGGCCTCAATGGGATTCGTCCGGATATCTTGGCCGTTAATTTTTACCGTCCCTTTATCGGCATTTAATATGCCGGTAATTATTTTTATCAACGTGGTTTTTCCGGCTCCGTTTGGTCCCAGGAAGCCGAATATTTCCCCGTTTTTGACGACTAGATCAACCTGGTTTACGGCCTTAACCGTCCCGTGGCTATAACTTTTTGACACCCCGATTATTTCCAGCAATAAGTCATCTCCTTTCAAAATATTTTTTATGGGCCAGACTGCCGGCTCACCTGGGCATTAAAATGAAGGTAACGAGTTATTTCAACAGGAGGGCATTTTATGAATGAAATCTATGTGGCGCAGCTCAGGCCGGGCCAGGAAGTTAATGGTATCTTCAGCTTAAGGTCACTGAAGCTGCTGACTTTTCGCGACGGGTCGGGGTATTATTTGGCCGCGATCCTCGGTGACCGGACAGGTCAGGTGGAAGGCAGAGTATGGGAGGCGGCTCAGGAAATTTACCAGAATTCCCGTACGGGAGACATTGTCAGTGTACAGGGCAGGACGACAGAATACAACGGCAAGGTTCAAATCCAGATTACCGCCATGTCTGCCTGCCAAAACAGCGAAATAGATCCGGGGAGATTTATCCCGACCGGCAAACTGGATGTTGAAACTGCCGGGAAAAGGTTTAATGCCTTGATTGATTCGCTGAAAGACCCGCATTTAAAGGGTCTGCTTGCCCTTATTTTCACCGACGAGAGCTTCAATAACACCTTTTTTATCGCACCGGCCGCCAAGCGTAACCACCACGCCGCCATCGGCGGACTTGCAGAACATAGTTTGGGCGTTGCCGCCGCCGCAGAACAGGTAGCCGGGGTTTACCCCGGACTGGACCGGGACCTGTTGATCGCCGGCGCCCTGCTGCATGACATGGGCAAGGTGGAGGAGTATCGGCTCGGGACAGACATTGATTTTACCGATGAAGGCCGGCTTTTGGGGCACATTGTTTTGGGAGTGCGGCTTCTGGATCAATATATCCGCCGGTTGCCCGATTTTCCCGCCGACATCCGGCTTAAGCTTACCCACATGATCGTCAGCCACCACGGGCAGTATGAGTGGCAGTCGCCCAAAAGACCCAAGTTCCTGGAAGCTGCCGTCCTGCACCACCTGGATATGATTGATGTGGCGGTGAATATGTTCCGTTCTGCCGTTGAAAACCGGGAAAATAAAGCGGATGCCTGGGCAGGATGGGTTAAAGGACTGGAAAGGCCTGTCTTCTGCAAATAACCGGTGGTGAAGAAGGAATTTGCCGCTACCTGGTCGTATCTCCCTATTCAGGCACAAGCTCCTATTGCATCAATTCCAATCAAAGTGCAAAGGGGGATCCCAATGGCCGGTTCCGACCTGGATACCACAAAGGCGCTGCGTATAGCCAGATTACTGGACCTGCTGAACAGGAAAAGCCCATACGGGGGCGTCTCCTGCCGGGAGATGGCGGCGGCCTGTGAAGTCAGCACCAGGAGTATTCACCGCTACCTGCACCAGATCGAAAATGACTTAAGGATTCCGCTGGTCAGGCCGGAGAAAAACACCCGGAAGGGCGGGCTGTACCGTCTGGACGCCGGTTATCTGCCGGCGATCAGCCCGGAAAAGGCCCTGATTATCTTCTTGAGCCTACTGCAGCAAAAAGGTTCCGCCCTGGCTGGCCACACCAACGAGATCAAGGATGTGCTGGTGGGTACGCTTTTCAAATATAAGTACTCCCCGCAGAGTCTGCCGGTGGAACACTTACAGGAACGGATCCACATCGTGGAGGAGCGACTGGCAGACCCGGCCGGGGTGGGCGATATATTCGCCAAGCTGGTCCAGGCCCTCCGGGATTGCTGCCGGGTCAAGCTCTGGTATTTCGCCGCCTACAACGGCCAGGAGACCGAGCGGGTAGTTGAGCCCTATGGCTTGATTTGTAAGCGGCATAATTGGTACCTGGTTGCCTACTGCCTGACCAGAAAGGGGATCCGGGTGTTTCGGGTGGACCAGATAAAAGCGATCTTTGCTTATACCTCTGAACCCTTCGCATATCCTCGTGATTTTTCCTTAAGCGGTTTTATGGGCCAAAGCTGGGGGGTCATCAACGATCACCAGGTTTACCGGGTGAGGCTGAAATTCAGCTCTAAGGTATCTCTCAGAGCAAAAAAAACGGTCTATCACCCTTCCCAGCTGATCGAAGCGGAACTTCCCGATGGTTCAATTGTAATATCTTTTGCCGTGAGTGGCATTAAAGAAATGAAGACCTGGATTATTCAGTGGGCCGATACGGTCGAAGTGCTTGAACCGGCCTGGCTACGGGAAGATATGTGCAAGATGGCCGAAAGTATTCTCAACCGGTATCGGGAAAGCAAGATTGAATAAAGGAAAGGACCTTAACGGCAAAACAACCCTGCTCTTAGGATAGGAGCGGGTTTTTTTTATTGACTAACTTAGAAAACTACCGTAAAATTGTTCCAGACCGACCAGTCGGTCTCTTAGGGGGTAAGGCGTTGTGGAAAAAACATCAAAAAAGGACCTAATTGCCGATGCAGCCTTAAATTGTTTTTTATCTTCCGGTTATAGTGGTACATCGATGGATGAAATTGTAAAGGCATCGGGAATTAGTAAGGGGGGTATTTACTGGCATTTTAAAAGCAAAGATGAAATATTTTTGTATATAATCCAAAAACGGTTTAGTGATTGGGACCAAGACCTCCTGGCCAGGTTAAAAGGTGTTGATTCAACAAAAGAGGCATTGAGCAAATTTGTGGATTTTTTTCTGGAAATTATCGTTGCTCCCCTATTGGCATTAACCTATGAATTTTTGCTATATACCAAAGACAAAGAAACATTGGATAGAGTATATAAATATACTAATAGATCCCATAAAAATGTAATACTTACTATTATTCAAGATGGAATAAACAATGGAGAGCTTAAAACCTTCGATCCGGAAATCACCGCAAATGTTTTTATTGGCATTATTGAAGGGATCAGTTTACAGTGGTTTACCCAACATAACGATAAAAAAACCCTGGAGCGATCCGCCAAAACCGCCTTACATATCTTTTTTACAGGGATTTCCAAATGATCATGCGTAAAAAGGGGATTGTTGAAGTGAAGCGCCTAACAGGTCTAATCATGTTATGTTTTATTGGGCTAATGATCACCGGTTGTAATCAGCAAACACCGCCGAAAGAAGAAGTGTTGCTTCCGGTTGAGATTACCAAAGCCCAAGTTGCGGATCTGCCCCACACGGTAATTACCAGCGGGGAGATTATGGCCGGCGCCGAGGTAGCGGTAGCCCCCAAGGTCTCCGGCCGGGTAGCTGCCGTATATGTCAAGGTAGGCGATCCGGTTAGCCGGGGGCAAGTTTTGTTTGAACTAGAGGCCACTGAAGCGGGCAATGCAAAAACCTTGGCGGCGGCCGGTGTGGGTGTCGCCAGAGCCGGATTAAGCAAGGCGGAACAGGCGGTAGCGGATGCCCAGTTGAACTATAACCGCCAAAAAGCCCTTTTTGAGGCGCAGGCAGTATCCAAAGCGCAGTTTGAGCAGGCGGAAAGTGGTCTTAGTAATGCCCTCATCGGTAAAGAACTGGCCCGGGAGCAGCTGGTGCAAGCAGAGGCTGCCCTGGAAAACGCCATAGAAAGTTATAACAACTTTACGGTAACCTCACCGTTAACCGGCGTGGTGGCAACCGTTAATCTGGAACACGGTGAACTGGCGGGACCGCAGGCAACTGCGGTAACGGTTGTTCAGCTGGAAACGGTAAAGATTAAGGTACATATGGCCGAAAACGTTGTCGTTTTTATGCGACCGGGGGTCGAGGTTTCAGTAGGCATTAATTCGCTGCATAAAACCGTGACCGGTACGGTTGTTTCGGTAGCGCCTAAAGCCGACCCCGCTACCCGGGCTTTCCCCGTGGAAATTCAAGTAAACAATGAACAGGGTGATATTAAAGCCGGGATGGTAGCCGACATACACCTTGATGCCGGCATGTCCCAAGGTGTGGTGGTCTTGCCGGTAGATGCCTTAAGGGAGCGGGAAGGCCAATACTCGGTCTTTGGGGTGGAAGATGGCAAAGCTAAGGAAATACAGATTAAGAAGGGGATATCTGCCGGCAAGTTGGTGGAAATAACCGCAGGTCTTCAGGAAGGGCAAGCGGTGATTGTCGGTGGTAATCACCTGGTGACTGACGGCCAAATGGTTGAGGTGGTCAATGATCAGGGGGTGGCATCCCATTGAAAATAGCAGATGTCTCCATTGAACGCCCCCTGGCGATCACCATGTTAATTTTAGCCCTGATCGCTTTAGGGCTGTTTTCCCTTCCCCGCCTGGCCGTAGACCTTTTTCCGGATATGGAGCTGCCGGTGGCGGCAATTATAACCTCTTACGAAGGCGCCGCCCCGGCGGAAGTGGAAAAACTGGTTACCAAACCACTTGAGTCGGCAGTGGCGACCGTCAGTAATGTTAAAGAAATCCGGTCGTTTTCCCAGTATGGAAGTTCGCTGGTAGTGGTGATTTTTAACTGGGGTACTGATGTAGACAATGCCGTTAACGATTTGCGGGATAAAATTGACTTGGCAAAAAACATGCTGCCAAAAGATGTACCGTCACCGAAGGCCTTAAAAATGGACCCGAACACCACGCCGATAATATCGTTTTCAGTTGCCGGGGAAGAAGATCTGGTGCGGCTGAAAAAAATCACCGAAGATACGATTAAACCCCGCCTCGAGAGAATTGACGGTGTGGCTTCGGTGACGGTTAACGGGGGTAAAGAGCGGGAAATAAAGATCCGGCTGGACCCGGCCAAAATGGCGGCTTACGGCTTAAGTATCAGTCAGGTGATGCAGACTTTGGCCGGGGATAATGTCTCCGGTACGGCGGGAAGAGTAACCAGCGGTTCCAGTGAGCTGTCGATCAGAGTACTAGGCGAGTACAATACTGTTGAATCGTTAAAGAATGTAAGGATCAACCTTCCGGGTACGGGAAATACGCTGGCTTTGGGGGATATTGCCGGCATAGAAGACGGGTTTAAGAAGGATACCGTATATACCCTGGTTAACGGAGAACCCTCCCTGGGTATTGACGTTATGAAAGCCTCGGACGGCAACACCGTACAGGTGGCTAAAAAAGTACACGCGGAAGTTACGCAACTAAATAAACTGCTGCCTGCAGGGGTAAAAATTGAGACCGTACTTGACCAATCCACATTTATTCAGCGTTCTATCGATAATGTATCTCATCACGGCCTTTTGGGCGGTATATTTGCCGTTTTGATTCTCTTCCTGTTCCTGCGCAATGTCCGCAGTACGCTCGTCGTGGTGCTGGTAATACCGGTTTCCATCATTGCTACGTTTGCCATGTTGTATTTCGGTAACCAAACGATCAATTTAATGTCTTTAGGTGGTCTGTTGCTGGGGTTGGGCTCCCTGGTAGACTTTTCGGTTGTGGTGCTGGAAAGTATCTATCGCTACCGGCAAAACGGTTATGGGATTATCGAAGCCGCCAAGCTGGGATCCGATGAGGTGGGAACTGCGGTTACGGCATCGGCGATGGCCCAGGTTGTTGTCTTTTTGCCCATTGTTTTTGTCACCGGGTTAGCCGGAATACTGTTTAAACCCCTGGCTTTAACCGTGAGTTTTTCCCACATTGCCGCCCTTTTTGCCGCTTTAACGCTGGTACCGATGCTGGCTTCAAAACTGTTAAAAAATGTTCCCCCACCCGATGAGAGTTTTAGCGGGATCAAAACAAAAAATCCGGTTGTCTTTTTTGGACGGTTTTTGCACCGGCTGAACAAGTTTTACGGCAACCTTTTGCGGTGGGCTTTAGGCAACCGGATGAAAGTAGCGGGGTTTGTTCTGGCGGCACTGGTATTAAGCGTGGCGGCCACTCCGTTAATCGGTACCGAGTTTACCCCCGAAATGGACCAGGGGGAAATGGCGGTCAACATCAAAATGCCGGTAGGCACAAAGCTGGATGAAACAAAAAAAGTAGCTGAAGACATTGAAAAGCTGATCAGATATGAGATTAATGATGTTGACCATATCTTCACGACGGTCGGTACCGGTGACCTGGCCGTAATTGGCATCGGAAACACCCACAACGCTACCCTGCAGGTGAAACTGAAGCCTTTTGGACAACGGACGATCACCACCGCAGCGGCGGCGGAAAAAATCCGCCGGGTGCTCGCCAAAGTGCCGGGGTCTGAAATTACGGTTAATCTCAGTTCTGCAGGGTCTTCAAGCAGCCCGGTAGAAATTTCTATCCGGGGTGACGATCTCGTAGTATTGGAACAATTAGGCGACCAGGTATTAAATAATGTTAAAGAAACTGCGGGGACCAGAAACGCCAAGAATTCCCTGGCCGACGCCAGTTCGGAATTGCAGTTGGTCGTAGACCGGGAAAAAGCATCCCGGTATGGTCTTACCACCAGCCAGGTGATTTCAGCCGTCCGGACTTCTTTTGACGGCCAGGTTGTCAGCCGGATGCGGACCGGTGATGACGAGGTGGACATCAGGCTGGAGACCGCCAACGATTCTACCGCAACTGCCGAGGCCTTGGCCAACCTGACGATCGTGTCCGCCACCGGAGCCAGAGTCCCGGTCACGGCAGTCGCGGAGATCGAAACCCACCGGGCGCCACAGCAAATCAGCCGGTACGGGCAAACCCGGGAAGTCCGGATTACCGCCGATATTGCCGACCGGGACCTGGGCAGTATTAACGCGGAAATCCAGGCGAAGCTTGACGGGATTACTACTCCTGAGGGCTACTCGATTGAGCTTGGCGGCCAGGCGAAAGATATGGCCGAGTCGTTTGGCTCCCTGGGAATGGCGCTGGCGTTGTCAGTACTCTTGGTATTCATGGTCATGGTTGCCCAGTTTGAATCTTTGTTTCAGCCGTTTATCATTATGTTTGCCTTACCCCCCACTTTTATCGGGGTTGTCCTGGGCTTGGGTTTAACCGGGCATCACCTGAGTGTGCCTGCCCTGATCGGGGGCATTATGCTGGTGGGTATTGTTGTAAACAACTCCATTGTGCTGGTAGATTACATTAACACTTTACGCAAAAGAGGTTACGAACGCAACCAGGCGATTCTGGAAGCCGGACCGGTCAGGTTGCGCCCCATCCTGATGACGGCGCTTACCACCATTCTGGCGCTCTTGCCGATGGCTTTCGGTGGTGGTGAAGGAGCGGAATCCCGGGCGCCGATGGCGGTGGTAGTTGCGTTTGGTTTGGCCTTATCGACCTTAATAACGCTGGTTTTGGTGCCGGTTGTTTACACCATTTTTGATGATTTCGGGAATAAAATCAGGCTGCGTCTTAACCGGGAACATCCTATTGATTCCGTAACCGGATCGGTGGTATAGGTTGATCAATCGGGGAGTGAAACAGGTGACTGAGTTGGATTTCCCTTTACAACGGCTGATTATCTACCGTAATCTGCTTAACGATGCGGTTATTGGCCGGACCCGGCAATTAGCCGGTTGGCTGCAGGACCCGGGGCGGGTGGCCAAGGGTGAATCGGAAAGTTGTTTCTATTCAATTTGGTTCGACGTTATTCGGAAGACGAGGACGTTTGTTTTGCCCGATGATCCCTGGCGGAACTATGTTTTGAACCTGATTCTCGAGGACGAAAATGCTTTCAGCCTTGCCTGTGAAAAGGTAAAAACGCAACCGGATTCACCTGTTTGGCCCCTGGCAGTTCATGACCTCGGCATTCTAAAGCAGTTATATAATCTAAATTGGCCCAGTGTGGCGCAAGGTATCGGTGCCGATATTGCCGCCGATACCGCCTGTTTAACAAAGCTTTGGCCGGCCCAGCCGTCAGGACATCCTTTACAGAGGTTGCGGACCCGCTTGATGGCCGGAATTCACCAACTTTTCATCGGCAATACAGATATAACCGTGGTGGTTGAAGCACTGGCAGAATATTATCTAACCATTGGCAGTGGCGATATGGGAAAATACGGCGCTTTCCGCTGGGGCCAACGTCTACATGGGATCGAAAACCCTGACCCGATCGAGCTTGATGACCTGGTTGGCTACGAGGAACAAAAGAAGATTCTCTTAAGGAACACAGAGGCGTTTATCAACGGGTATCGAGCGAATAATATCCTGCTTTACGGCGAAAGAGGCACGGGAAAATCGTCATCGGTAAAAGCTTTGCTCAACCGGTACGCCTGTAGCGGATTGCGCATGATCGAGCTTGCCAAAAGCGACCTCGGTTTTCTTGGCGACATTGTTGAGAAAATCAGGGAACGCGGTTTTCGCTTTATTATTTTCCTTGACGATCTTTCTTTTGAAGATTTCGAGGTGGAATACAAGCACTTGAAGGCCAGTATCGAGGGAAGCCTGGAAGCTACTCCAGACAATGTGCTCCTATACGTAACCTCCAACCGGCGGCACCTGGTGAAAGAAACCTGGCGGGACCGCCAATCCCTGGATGAAGAAGTGCATGTCTCCGATTCCCACCAAGAAAAGCTTTCCCTGGTAGACCGTTTCGGGATTACGATTTGCTACCCGGCTCCCAATCAAGGCCAGTATCTGCGGATTGTGCAGCAGTTGGCGCAAAAACACGGGCTTAATCTACCGGATGATGACCTAAAACGAAAAGCCATCGAGTGGGAAATGAATTATCACGGCCGCTCGGGGCGTACGGCCAAACAGTTCATCACCGATCTATCCGCCGGCAAATAGCAGGTGGGATAGGACCGGGGCTAAACAGCACCGCCGGCTGTGTCTTCAGGCTAACTGATATATTTGCCCAAGATAATCTGGGTTAAGAACAAAGGGAAGGGATGCATGCATGCCCTTCCTTTTTGTTTTGGCTGAGTGACCAGGTCTATCTCGCACGGGGTCTGAAGATCGAAGGATGGAGCAAACGGTTAAGAATTTTTTTAAAACCTTTTTTTCGAAAATAAAAAAGGAAAAACCATAAACTTGTCGAAAAAAGCAAAAAAATGTCACAAAAAGTTATAATTTATGGAGAAGAATTTTGGCGTGGAAAATTCAGGATGAAGCCGGGGAGGGGGTGAATGCTTGCAAAAATTGAAATTTAGGGGGAATGCTGGACAACAATTTACAGAATTTTGGCGAAGTGGTGTAGGCTAACCCGCTGCTGGAAGATTTGGAAAGCCAGGGAAAAAGCCCAACGGAAATACTACCCGGTAGTCATAGTCGGGTCCCTTGATCCTGAACATTGCCACCATTTTTGCCTGAAGCAGCAGAACCAAAATATGAAGGAGGAATCGTTGAAAATGAAGTGGTTTTACAACCAGAAAATCGGTACTAAGTTATTGGCCGGCTTTATCATTGTTGCCTTGATTGCCGGGGTGGTCGGTTATGTCGGGATCATCAACATCAACGAAATCACGGCCAGGGATACCGAGTTATATGAATATAACACCTTGCCCCTGGCGGATATCGGGGAGGCATCCGCGGGTTTTCAAAGGGTTCGCATCTACTTGCGTGATATCTGCATGGAAAAGGATATGGCTGCCAAAAGCAAATATGTCAGGGAATTGGAAGAACTGGCGAAAGAAGTGATGGAACACCTGAACAAATTTGAGGCCAAGCTCCAAACTCAGGAAGGACGAAATGAATTTGCAAAGGTTAAAGCGGCGACAACGAAATTTGTCGACTTGCAGGAGCAAATTATTCAGTTGGCTACCAGTGGACAAGCAGAAGCGGCAATGGCCTTATTGTTCAGTGACGCGGCAAACAAAGCCGCCCAAGAGGTTAATGATGGAATCGTAAAATTGTACCAAATGAAGCTGGATGCGGCCAATAAACTGGAGGTAGAAAATGACGCCACGTCTGCGGCGGCGGTGAATACCATGCTGGTTTTTGCCGGGATCGCGGTTGCTTTGGCCATCGGGCTGGGGATCTTCATCACCCGGATCATCACCCGGCCGGTGCAGCATTTGCAAGCGGTGATGGGCAAAGTAGAACAAGGGGATCTGACCGTCCGGGGTGAGGCCAACACCAAAGATGAGCTGGGACAGCTAACGGCATCGTTCAACCAAATGCTGGATTACCTGCGGGAGTTTGTCCAAAAGGTGCAGGATGGTTCCCGGGCGGTGGCTGCCGCCAGTGAACAGATCTCCGCTTCGACCCAGCAGGTGGC
>JAQWAU010000023.1 GCA_028707535.1 Heliobacteriaceae bacterium
TACTCCCACTCAATCGTCCCCGGCGGCTTGGACGTAATATCATAAACAACCCGGTTGATCCCGGGGACCTCATTCACAATCCGGGAAGAAATCCTTTCCAGCAACTCGTTAGGCAACCGGGCCCATTCCGCCGTCATCGCATCCTGGGAAGTTACCGCCCGTAAGACGGCCGGATAAGCATAAGTGCGCTCATTCCCCATCACCCCGACACTTTTCATCGTGGTCGGTAGAATTACGAAAGACTGCCAAATCTGCCGGTAAAGACCTGCCGCTTTGATTTCCCGGAACACAATATCATCCGCCAGCCGCAACTGGTCCAGCTTGTCCCGGGTAACCTCCCCAAGCACCCGGATGGCCAACCCCGGCCCCGGAAACGGCTGACGCCAGATGAGGTCTTCAGACAGTCCCAGTTCCTGCCCGACTGCCCGCACCTCATCCTTAAACAACATCCGGAGGGGTTCGATCAGCTCAAACCGCAGATCCTCAGGTAGGCCCCCGACATTGTGGTGACTCTTGATCACCGTCCCGGTCGCCGTACTGCTTTCAATTACATCGGGATAAACCGTCCCTTGGACTAAAAAGTCAACCGTGCCCAGTTTGGCCGCTTCTTCTTCAAAAACCCGGATAAACTCGGTACCGATCAGTTTCCGCTTCGCTTCCGGATCAGTAACACCGGCAATTTTCTGCAAGAAACGTTCCGCCGCCGGAACAAAAACCAGGTTCATTCCCAGATCCTCACGGAAGGTTTTCACGATCCGCTCCGGTTCGTTAAGTCGCATAAACCCATGATCGACAAAAACACACGTCAACCGGTCACCAACCGCCCGGTGAACCAGGGTAGCCGCCACAGATGAATCGACACCACCGGAAAGGGCGCACAAGACCTTGCGGTCACCAGCCTTGGCCTTAATCAGCCGGATCTGTTCTTCGACAAATTTGGCCATCGTCCAATTGCCCCGGCAACCACAGACCCCGTAAAGAAAATCACGCAACTTCGCCATTCCTTCCGGCGTCTGGTGGGCATCCGCGCGAAAAATCGGAATCCCCAATTCATCGATGCCAGGATCGGCAACACCTGCTGGACCAGCAGAAAAAACAATGCCCTGGGGATTGATTTGCCGGATCGCCGCCAGGGACAGGTTGTACGGGTGCATCTCACAATAGACGTGCAGTTCCCGTACTTGCCGGGCAATCGATTGATTGTGCTGGCCACCAAAGTCCAACACCAACACCATTTCCGAAAAAGTCGCCAAACCTGCTCGCTCCTCTCCAGCAAAAATCAGCCTCAAGGGGTACCGGCATAAACCTCCCGCCTTAATACCGCCACATACGGAAAATGCCGGTAGTTTTCCGCATAATCCAGCCCATAACCGACTACAAACTCATCCGGCAAATCAAACCCGTTATAATCAGTGTGTATAGCAACCCGCCGACGAGCCGGTTTGTCCAGTAAAGTACATACTTTGACCGAAGCCGCACCCCGGGAACGGAGGTTTTCGGTTAAATAATTCAGCGTAAGCCCGGTATCTACAATGTCTTCCACAATAAGAATGTGCCGGCCTTCCACAGCCTGTTCCAAATCCTTGAGAATCCGGACGGCGCCGGTGGAAGTAGTTGCGGCGCCATAACTGGTAATCGCCACAAAGTCAATCTGGATCGGGATCCGGATTGCCCTGATCAGGTCAGCCATAAACACCAGAGCCCCTTTTAATATGCCGACCACCAGCAAGTTTTCCCCTTCATAATCTGCCGAAATCTCCTCACCTAATTCAACCACTTTGGCCTGAATATCCGCCGCCGGAATCAGTACCCGGTCGATTACCTGATTCAAAACAGCACCCCCCAATGCCATAAGGCCGGTCGTAAAATACCGGCCACGCCAACACCCGCCTGTTATTTTTACCTTAAGCGTCAAAATTATACCAGGAACGAAAAAAGGCTGTCAATAGATCCTTTCTTAAGTTAAGTCCCCACCACCGGCACTTCTACGTCTACATCACCATCATAGTCCCAAAACTCCACGGTCAAAATCAGTTTGTCCCCAGGTGCATTGCGGCTTGTCGCTTCCAGAACACCCTTGTGCAATCTTTTCTCCCAAGGGTCAAGCCATAGCCGGTAGCGAAAATCCTTCCACAATGTGGTCAACAAACGGTTACCGACCTCCGTCCGGCAATCCAAGACCAGGCACTCGGTCTCCCGGACTTTTTCCCGCCCGTTCAATGTCACTTCATCCAGACTATTTACATCCAGGGCGGTCAAAGGGCTGACTTCAGCCAGCAAGAGATCCTGGGGCCCGAAATTGTTTTTATCCAGTGTATACCAGACTTTCTTTACCGGATCCCACAGGTAATACAAATTTCCCGCCAGGTAAATCTCCGCCGGCGATTGCAGCATGATTCCCTTTAAGTGAAACTTGTCTCCTTCGGACCGCTCCCCGGTAAACCGGCTAACCAGTTCATCCCTGCCGTCCACCTGGATCAAAAAGGTGCTGGCAAAGCGAAAAGCCCGGCTTTCCAGGGTACCGGCAATCGCCTGGCCGGCTACAGCCGCCGGTTCTTTCGGTTGCCACCTTTCCTGGTTGGCCCTTCCCGCCAAGACCACCCCCGCAAGCACTAAAACAACCAGCAGCACAAGTAAAAATCGGCCCCATCTCCGGCCCATGGACCTCCCCCTTCCAAATCACCTTTGTTAACAAAAGATATTCGGGAAGGGATGTCCATAATTACCTCAACGCAAGGCCGGTTATTTTTCCGGTTGTGCACACTCCCGGGCTTCCCCTTTTAAGATCTCAATTCCGTGCGGTAAAGCCGGTAAGATTACCGCCAAACATTCTTTTACCGCTTTCGGGCTACCGGGAAGGTTGACAATCAGGGTCTGACCGCGGATCCCGGCCACCGCCCGGGACAACATCGCCCGGTTCGTCACCTTCAGGCTCTCCGCCCGCATGGCCTCGGCAATCCCCGGTGTTAAGCGTTCCACAACATCCAGAGTAGCTTCCGGAGTGACATCCCGGGAGGAAAACCCGGTACCACCCGTGGTAAAAATCAGGTCGGTTTTCAGCGCATCGGCCATGTCCCTTAAAGTTGCCGCCAAAATCTCCCGTTCGTCAGGCACGACCCGATAGGCTACCACCACCCCATCAATGGCTTGTACCGCCTCCCGGATCACCGGGCCCGACCGGTCTTCCCGTTCTCCCCGGCTCCCCTGGTCTGATGCGGTAACAATCCCCACCCGGATCACTGGGGTTCACCTTCCGCTACAACGCTTACCTGGTCACCGACCTTAACCGGCCCCCCCCGGAGAACCTTAACAAAAATGCCTTCCCGGGGCATGATGCAATCACCGGCCTGGTAATAAATGGCGCAGCGGGTGTGACATTCTTTGCCGATTTGGGTCACTTCCCCGACCGCTTCCGTCCCTAGTTGCAGCTTGGTCCCCAAGGGCAGCCTGGGTAAATCGATGCCTTCGGTCGTCAGGTTTTCCCCGAAATCCCCGGGGTTAACATCCAAACCTAAATCCCGCATCTTCTGAATACTTTCCAGGGCCAGTAAACTGACCTGCCGGTGCCACGGCCCGGCATGGGCATCACCGGCTAAACCGGAGTCAGGGATCAGGGTCCCCGCCCCGATGTTTTTTTTCCGGGTCCCCTTATCCGGGCTGGAACAAACCGCAACAATCCTGGGCACCACTATTCCTCCCTTACAAAATGACCACTCTTGCCACCACTTTTTTCGATTAACCGGATTTCCCCGATCACCATCGCTCTGTCCATTGCTTTACACATGTCATAGATCGTTAAACCAGCTACGGCTACAGCGGTTAAGGCTTCCATCTCCACCCCTGTTTTGCCGCTGATTTTCACCCGGGCTTCAATATCGACCGCCCAGTGAGCCACATCCAGGGAAAAGTCCAGATTGACCCCGGTGATCAACAAAGGATGGCACATCGGAATTAAATCGGCAGTCCGCTTGACCGCCATAATCCCGGCCACCCGGGCTACCCCGAGCACATCCCCTTTGGCAATGGTACCCTCCCGGATCCGCTCAAAGGTTTCCCGGGACATCGTGACCCGGCCTCTGGCCACCGCCTCCCGGCTGGTATCGGCTTTCACCGTCACATCAACCATTCTTGCCTGGCCTTTAGCGTCAAAATGACTTAAAGGGTCCATTAAACAGGCTACCCCCCGATCTGGGACATAATGCGGGCCTGGTTTCCCCACCCTTTTTCCGTCATCGCGTGTTCGTGGGGCTTTTGCCGGATCGCCTGCAAAAAAATGTCCTTCAATACTTCGTCTGGCGCCCCACTCCGTAAAGGGGCCCGTAAATCCAGTTCATCCTTGGCGTGGAGGCAAACACGCAACCGGCCTTCCGCCGTCAACCGCAACCGGTTGCAGGCAGCGCAAAAATGCTTAGAAATCGCGCTGATAAACCCAACCGTTCCCGGCGCCCCGGCTAAGGTAAAATACCGAGCCGGGCCGGCGCCGTTGACTCCTTGGTGATGCAACAGTTCCAGTCCCGCATTGCTGATCGCTGTTTTCATCTGCTCGATTGGAACAAACTGCCCCCGGAAACGGGGGTCACCCTCCCCAATCGGCATCAACTCAATAAACCGGACATGTACCGGCATTTCGGCAGTCATGCGGACAAAGTCCGCTATTTCATCATTGTTGACCCCACCCATAACGACAACATTCAGTTTTACCGGATGTAATCCTTCGACAATCGCCGCCTGAATCCCGGCCCACACTTCTTCTACTTGGCCGATCCGGGTAATCGCCCGAAAACGTTCCGCCCGTAAGGTATCCAAACTGATATTAACCCGGTCAAGTCCGGCTTTTTTTAAATCATGGGCAAACTGGGGCAATAAAATGCCATTGGTAGTCAAAGCAACATCTTCAATCCCAGGAATCATTTTCAACCTTCTGACAAAATCAACGACACCTTTGCGGACCAACGGTTCCCCACCAGTCAAACGTACCCGCCGGAAACCGACCGAGGCCGCCACCGCCACTAAATGTTCAAACTCCTCAAACCGCAGGATATCTTCGTGCTTCACCAGGGGCACACCGCCGGCCGGCATGCAGTAAACACAGCGTAAATTACACTTGTCCGTTATCGAGACCCTTAAATAGTGAATATCGCGCTGAAATCTGTCCCGCAACGCCTGTCCCCCCGTTTCTCCGTTCATTCTCCCCCCGTTGCCGCTATTACTGTCGCAAACAAATAATTTCGACCATTTCGCCCGCCGCTAATCCTTCTACCGCCCGGGGAATACATAAAAGCCCATCCGCCTTAACTAAGGACATGATTACCCCTGCCCCCCGTTTAATGGGTTGCGCAATCCAAGCTTCCTCCTCGGTGGTAGCCGGATCTTTTTCTAAGGCTACCCGCGCCCATTCCTCCACCCCGAGCGGTGAAGGCAGCTTACGGGCCAATCGGGCCTTAATCCGTCGTTCGGGAATCTGCCGCCCGGTTATTTGTTCGAGTAACGGCCGTAAGAACAGACGAGCCGTTAATGTCGCCGATACCGGATACCCGGGCAAACCCAATACCGGCTTGTTGCGGACAAACCCCAAAATTACCGGTTTACCCGGCTTAATCGCCACCCCATGGGTTAATAACTGCCCCAGCTTGGCCACCAATTTGGCGGTAAAATCCTCCCGGCCGGCCGATGAACCGGCATTCACCACGACCACATCTGCTTCCGCCAAACCTGCCATCAACTGCTGCTCCAAGACCGCCTCATCATCAGGGGTAATGGGAAAAACCCGGGGTTCCCCACCCCATTCAGCCACCAAACCAGCTAAAATCCGGGAATTAAAATCGAGCAGTTTACCGGGTTCAGGAATCTCTCCCGGCGGCACCAGTTCTGTGCCGGTTGGCAAGATGGCGACTACCGGCCGCCGGTAAACCGGCACCTCCCAAACCCCACCGGCCAATAAAGCCCCGGTATCCCAGGGACGTAAAAAGGTGCCTTGAGGCAGAATCTCCGCCCCACGGGCAATATCCTCCCCAATCCGCCGGATATGTTGACCCGGCACTGCCGGGGCCCGGATCTCAATTTCCTCCGGCGAAATTACCTGCAAGTATTCGACCATGATCACGGCGTCAAATTCCGGTGGCACAAGGTCCCCGGTATCGACGACCACCGTCTCTTTTCCCAGCCGTAGCCGTTTCGGGGCCGCATTCGAAGCACCGAAAGTCTCGGCTGCCCGTACCGCGATCCCATCCATTGCGGCCGCCGCAAAATGCGGCGAAGGAATCGCCGCCGTCACCGCCGCCGCCAAAATTCGCCGCCCGGCTGCAGCCACCGGCACCATTTCCACTGGCGAAACCAGGGAGCCGTGCTCCCGAAAAATCGCCAAATACTCCGCCAAGGCTTCTTCCCGGGGGCGGTTATCCAAAAATATTTTTTCGCCGATAATGCCCACAGTGTCTTGTTTGGCGGCCAAAATCGTTGCCCCCTTAAATACATCGATCACCAATCTAAAGACGAATCACTGCCAACAGTTCCCCTTTTTTTACCCCTTCTTTGGCTAAGGGGATCCGGGCCAATCCTTCCGCCTCAGCCAAGGGACGGATTACGCCCGACTTGCCGAAAACCGGGATTGCCCACCATTCCCCATCATCACGCTTTTCCAAACGTACGGGTAAATATTCTTCCCGCCCGGCACTGGACGCGACATTCCGGTCGATCCGGGCGGACAGGCGGTCAAACGGCCCGCTTGGCGCCAACAAAGGGTAAACCAACACCCGAAAAACCGTCAAGGCTGAAGCCGGATGGCCAGGCAGACCGAAAACCAACTTATCCTTGATCCGTACCGCCAAGGTGGGTTTGCCCGGTTTTAAGTGCAAACCATGAAACAAGATCTGGTGTCCCGGAAAAGACGCCAAGACCTGTTGGGTCAAATCCCGGGTACCGACAGAACTGCCCCCGGAAAGACAAACAATGTCACACTCTACCAAAGCCTGCGCCATCGTTTCCCGGAGTAAAGTAAACTCATCCGGGATGATCCCGTAAAGCCGCACCTCGGCTCCGTGCTTCCGAGCCAAAGCAGCCAAGGTGTAAGAATTTATATCCCGCACCCGGGCGCCAACTACGTTATTTTCCGGACTAACCAATTCATCACCCGTGGAAATCAGGCCGACCACCGGCGGCATAAATACCGGGACCGTAGTGATGCCCAGGGCCGCCAAAAGGCCGATCGCTGCCGGGCCAAGCCGGGTGCCCCGAGCGAATACCTGCTGATCGGCGGCGACATCCTCACCCTGCCGTAACCGGTTCTCCCCTGGGGCTACCGCCCGGGTGATTTCAATCAAGGTTTGGTCCCCGGCTTGCCCCCCGGTAATCATCTCTGTGTATTCCACCATGACTACCGCATCAGCATTTTCCGGCAACATCGCCCCGGTGGCAATCGCCATTGCCTGGCCTGATTGTAAAGGTTGTTCCGCAATACAGCCCATCATCACCTCACCGGCAAGCACCAGACGCACCGGGGATTCTTCTCCCGCACCAAAAGTATCCTGAGCAATTACGGCATACCCATCCATCATTGACCGGTTAAAACCCGGGACATCAACCGGCGAAAATACGTTTTCCGCCAGTACCCGGCCTAAACCCGCCAATAACGGCACTGTTTCCAGCCGTTTGGGCAAGGATGGCGCCTCCGGACCAACTAACATCTGTTGCGCTTCTTGAAAAGGTTTTACCCGAAAAAAACTGTTCACCGTAGGCCTCCTGTTTCGCCCGGTTTTATTGTAGCGCCTTTAGAAACACCCGAGCTCACAATTACGGATTTTGATCTTTAATTCATCAGCCAATTGCCCGACCACCGTTTTAGACACATCAAACTGCTCCGCGATCGCCCTAGCCTGCGGGCAGGTAAGCACACCACCGTTCGCCAAGTTTGCCATTGTTTTTCTCAATTCCGCCATTTTCGCCGCATCTACCAGTTGCAAAATCTTTACCCCCTTCTCCTCCCCCGAAAAATCAAAACCCGGCGTCCTTGGAAAGGCGCCGGGGCTAAAACCCTGCCGTGAATAATTTCTCCTTTCCGAAGCGGGAGGCTTGCTGGTTTCCCACCCAGATCCCCTGGATAAAACAAGCCCTAATTACTTCCTGGGCAACAGCCCGGAAGATCGGCCAAAAAACCATAGCCGGAAAAGCGACCTTAGGTTTAACGGCTCGGAGGCATCACTATTTTTAATTGTTAAATTCGCTATAATTCGTTTTTTTTATTATATCCGCAAACGTCTTGGCAAACAAGGGCCGTCCCCGCACTTACCAGGCATTGACCGCATAATATGTACGCGGGTGATTATTTTTGAACTGGGCATTAGTCTTAAGCGGGGGCGGCCTCCGGGGTGTCGCCCACATTGGGGTTATTCAGGCCTTGGAAGAAGCCGGCTTAAGGCCTTCTCTGGTCCTTGGGGTTAGTGCGGGCAGCATTATTGCCGCCTTATACGGTACTGGTCACACCCCGGCGCAAATGATGGTTTTAGCCCGCCAGGCCCAACGTTATCACCTTTTTGATTTTGATTGGCACTGGATCGGCCTGGCGGTCTACGGTCTATTCCGTAAGCTCTACAGCAAGCAAGCCGGCGTCCCTGGCCCCGGCCTTCCCCCGGGCATCCTGCGAGGTCGCCAATTAGAAAGATTTTTGGCCTCAATTTGGGGTGACTGCCCTTTGGAAAAGGCCGTCATCCCGACCGTAGTTACCGCTGCCGACCTCTTATCCGGCCAGGCGATTTGTTTTCTTTCCCGGGATCAGCAGGTCCAATACCCCTTACCCTACCGCAAATTTGTCACCGGGGTCCCCATTGCCCAAGCCGTCCGGGCAAGCTGCAGCCTCCCGGGTGTATTTCACCCGCTGACCCTGGGCCCCTATCAACTCGTTGACGGGGCCGTCCGGACCAACATGCCGACAGATGTCGCCCGGGCCTTGGGTGTCGCCAAAGTGGTTTGTGTTAACCTGCGCAACCCCCAGCAAGCCGTAGTCACTCCGGGAAATTTGGTCGACACCATGCTGCGGGCTGTGGAAATTATGGGGTACGAAATGGATCTGAACAATATTCAGGAAGGCGCCGACCTTGTCCTTACCCCCCAGGTTGGCGAAATCCGCATGTTTGACTTTGACCGGATTGACTACACCGTTGCCGCCGGATACCGGGCGGCCCAGTCGGCCCTACCCGCCCTACAGGCCTTATTGGCAAAAACCCCGGAACCGCCGTCCCCTGCGGGGTACCACCTTGTAGGCAGCCCGATTACCATCAAACTAAAGGGCCATCGCCGGGAAAATCGCAATTTTCAGCCGTGAACCAACTTGATCTCGGCCGGGCCATCCGCCTCACCGATCACCCAGCTTAACACGACGTTTGCTTCCTTAGCCGCCGCAACCGTTGTGCGTGGCGCCAAAGGCGGGCAATCAGCGCTGACAGCGGTACGCTGGTCACCGACCAGAAAAACCCGGTCACCGATCCGCCTGGTGACCAGGTCATCGGCATTACCCCAACCCGCCAAGCCGGAGGCACAGACAAACAACTTGCCGGAATTGCCGTAGGTTTCCATCAACAGTTTCTTGCCTGCCACCTCGTCAAAAGCCTCGACAACCACATCACAGGCGGCGAAAATATCCCGCACATTTTCCGGGGTGATCTTGATCGCCAGCATTTCCAACTCCAGGTCCGGGTTAATCCGCAGTAAATTCTCCCGCAAAGCGGCCACCTTTTTTTGCCCTACCTGGTCAGCAAAGAAAAATTGGCGGTTGAGATTGGACCATTCCACCACGTCATAATCCACAATTTTCAGCCGCCTAAAACCACTCCGCACTAAAAACACAGCACAATTCGACCCTAAGCCACCTGCCCCGGCAATCCCTACACTTGCCTTTTGAATCAGGGCCAGCCTGGCCGAACCGATCTTTTTCGCTAATGCTTTTTCAAATTCGTGCATAAATCTCCCTCCAATTAAAAAAGGAAGTTGGGCACGGCAACAAGCCGGACCCAACTTCCTTTCAGCATCCTTATAATGGCCGAATAATCTTGGTTGTTTGCATCCCTTGGGCCGCCAGGGCAGATTCCAAAACGCTTGTTTCTACAGTATTCAACTGCAGACTGATCGTCGTCTGCTTGTTTGCATCCGTAAAATAGATGGCCCCTTGGACCGGAATCCCCGCGTCCTGCAGCAACCGGCCGACCAGGTTTAAAAGGTCTTGTTGCTGCGGAGATTTTACCACCAGCCGGGTCCGGGCCTGACCATACCCGAAGATATTGATTAAGGCATCAAAGATATCGGTTACGGTGATGATCCCGATAAGTTTACTCCCTTCTGTTACGACCGGAACACTGCCGATTTTCCGTTCCCGTAAATGCAGGGCCGCTTCTTCAATGGTCGTTTCCGGTGTTACCGTTAACGGATTGGTTACCATCACTTCCGCCACCGTCATTTTCGCCAATAAGTAGTTAATCTCATAAATACTGAGGGATGTTGCCGGCGATGGAGAAACTGTTAATAAATCCTTTTCCGTGACGACGCCGGCTAGTTTATCCCCCTCCATCACCGGTAATTGCCGGATGCGGTGTTCTTTCATCACTTCCAGCGCTTCAAATACAGGAGTGTTTTTGTTGATTGTTACCAGGGCGGTTGTCATATAATCACGTACAAACAAGGCAACTCCCCCTTTATATTCCTACTCCTGCCCTCATTTTAATACAACTCCTTGCCCCACGCAACAAAGTAGGGTTTCACCCCCGCTTGATCACTTCTGTCTCGGTAACAATACAGTCCACCGGCACATCATGGGCCCCGGGAAAAACGTCTTCGACCAGCTGCAGGGCAAAAGCCAGGCCAATCTTGCTTGCCCCCGGCCGCAACAAAGGTAAAAACCGGTCATAATACCCGGCCCCGTAACCCAGTCGATTCCCCCGCCGGTCAAACGCCACCCCCGGAACCAGTACCAAGTCCAGCTCCCCGGGATCTACTGAATCCAGGTGATCCTCCGGAGGCTCTAATATGCCCCACTTTCCCGGCCGGAGGTCGCCGGGAAATGCCTTGATTGCCGCCGGAATCAAGCGGCCGGCTTCCCGGCAGACCGGTACCGCCACCTGTTTGCCCTCCCGCAATAACCGGCGGATTAACGGCCTGGTCGCTACTTCCTGCCGGAAGTCAACGTAAACCATAATCGTCCCGGCCTTTTGAAAAACCGGCAACCGCCGGAGCTGTTCCCTAATCCACCGGCTCTTGGCGGCAACAACGGCCGGACTTTGCCCTTGGCGGGCCTGCAATACCTGGTCCCTTAAAGCTTTTTTCACCAGACCACTCCCAAACACAAAACCGCCCCGGCACCCCCAAAAGAGTACCAGGGCTTTGACATCCTCCTGCCGGATGTGCTATTTCACTCCAGATTAAACGTATCCCCAGGGGCCAATATCCGGCAATCCACATCAGCAGTTTCGTTAACCGCTTTTTTAAAGGCCACCGGATCTTGCTCGATCACCGGCCAGGTATTGTAATGCATGGGAATCACGGTTTTGGGATGTAGCCACTTGACCGCAAAAATGGCATCATCCGGCCCCATGACAAAATTGTCGCCGATGGGCAACAAGGCCAAATCCAACTGGGTACCCCGGAGATAACACATGTTTACCAGTTCCATATCCCGGTACAGACTGGTATCACCGGCATGGTACACCGTCTTGCCACCCATGTTAATCAAAAAACCGCAGGGCATCCCTCCCGGGACCAGCTTGTCTCCTTCGGTAATGTCAGAACCGTGGAAAGCCGGTGTTAGCCGTACCCGGCCAAACGGGAAGTCCCGCTTGCCGCCAATATGCATCCCGTGAGCATTGGCGCCTTTTTGCCCGCAATAAACAGCAACCTCATTAGGGGCGATAATTAACGCCCCGGTCCGTTTCGCGATTGCCACCGCATCACCCAAATGATCACCATGCCCGTGGGTTACCAGGATAAAATCAGCGGTGACTTCCCCGGCCTTGGCCGGACAAACCGGGTTTCCGGTAAAAAATGGATCAATTAACACCTTGTACCGGCCGTCATCCAATAAAAAATTGGCGTGTCCGAAAAACTTTGCCTGCAGCATTTTTCCCTCTCCTTTCTTCCCTCTAAAGAATCTGCCGGAAACTACCCAGGGGGATCCGGGCCTTAGTCAGCAGGTGGCTAACCCCAGGGCCAAGCAAAGCGGTCAATTCCTCCCCCCGTCCGGTGGTAAAACTGCTCAAGGCGGTCAACTCCGGATCCGGCAAACCCGGGTGGCAAAAAAACTCAAACCAGCCTGGTGCTGCCATTTGCCCCAAGGCTGAGGCCAACCTGCCGGCAAGCGCATCCTGCCACCGGGGGAACCCAAACACCCCTTGGCAAAACCCAATCTTGGCTTTTGCCCTTCTATTGGCCAAAGCCCAGGTTTCCCGGCAAGCATCGGGACTAAGCCATTCCCCGGGGTTCAAAGCCTGATCCAAATCTGCCCACGGTACATAGCGGGGATTGACCACCCGAACCACCGGAATGGCAAACTCTGTGGCCAACTGGAGACAGCGGGAAAATAACGCGGGATAAAGGTGTACATGATGGTGACTATCAAGATGGGTTGGTTTCACCCCTGCTGCCAGCAACCGCCGGATCTGGGCCCGCCATTCTTCCTCGACCGCTACAAAGTTAAGTGTCGCCAACTTCCCTACCGGTTTAACAAAAAGGCCGGTGGCGTCAACCAGGCAACCCGCCGGCTGTGAAGTGACCGGTGGCCCTACGGATATATTCAGGTGAATGCCTACCGCCAGCCCCGGATTGCGCCGGAAAACCCTAACGGCATCAGCAAAACCAGGCAAGTTGACCAGCAAGGACGCCGCTTTGACCATCCCCGCCCGGTATGCCTGTTCGATCCCGGCATTTACTCCCCGGGACAGCCCGAAATCATCAGCGTTGATGACCAGCCTCCCACCTACCATTACCGCCACTCCCCGGCAATTTTTGATCCTTATTTCGGCGTTTCCTGAGGAAAATCCTTCCGGGCATTTGCTTTCTGCCAAAGTTCCACGCAACGGTTCATCCCGGGAGCCGTCAATACTCGCGGGTAATGTTCCCTTTTTCCGGGTTGGGACCTGGTAGGACTATTTTGCAACCGCTGACCGGTTACCCCGTCACCATCGCCGGAGACAATATGTTCGGCCATCAACACATCACCTTTTTCCTTAATTAAGCCACGGCCTTGAGCATCGGCCCACCGGGGTCTGTTTGCTTTGTTCCCCGGGGAACAAAAACAGCAGCTGCCAGTGAGGGCAACGAAAAAAACCAAAAATTTTTCCCCTTTTTTATCCCCAGGTTTAACCCACCCGTCACCTTGTTTTGAGCGGGTTATCCCCATTATACCCAGACCATCCCGGCCTTTTTGTGCCGGCCTGTATCCACACGGGCCTATGCAGATAAATAAGTTATTAACAGAGTTATCCCCATTATCCACAGGTTTCGGTCATCCACACCGTTCCGGGCCGAAGACGCGTTTGCCCCTTGACAACCCTAAAAGCAAGCCAAAGGTCCCGCCAATTCTCGCATTTTCTGACAAATTTTTGCCTATCTTCCCCCTAAATCCCCCCATTATCGCCGGGAAGCTTTGTCTATTTTTCTCGAAAACCAGCTGAAAAATGTTTTCCTCACTTACCACCCGGCCTTAGCCGCCAAAGACCCTGCCGTTCCCCCGGGCAGCTGCCTGGCCAACCAAAGGATTTTACAGCTGTGTTCGACACTGGAAACCAACTGATAAGCTTCTTCCAACAGCTGGCCGACAGCAAAAATCCCATGCCCTTTTAACATTGCTACCTTGTAGGCTTGAAGAATTTCGGGGATCACCGCCGCCACCTCCTGGCTGCCAATCGTCAATTCGGCGCCGAACACCGGGATTTTGTGGGTAAAATAACTACCTTCCGAATCAACCGGGATAATCTCCGTCTGCGTTAAGGACAAGGCGGTGGCATAGGGTGGGTGAGCATGACAAATCGCCAATGCGGCCGTCCGGGCATAAATTGCCCGGTGAACTTTAATTTCGGTGGAAGCCAGGGCAATCCGCGAATCGTTCTTTGTCAGGCCGGTCTCAATCAAGTCCCGCGCCGTCAGTCGCCCTAACTGGGCACCCCGGCGGGTAATTATAATCCGGTCACCCATCCGGATACTCATATTGCCGCTATGGGAGTTGTTCAAACCGGCCAAAAAAAGGTCCCGGCCGATTTGTTGAAATTCCTTAAGCATTCTCCCCACTCCCTTCGCCGCTTAAGCCCAAGGCCCCCAATTTTTCCGGCGCCGGTACCCCGTCGGCGTCCCAACCCCGGCACCGGTAGTATTCCGCCAACATTGCGGCCAACCCTACCGTTGCCCCCCGGGAAGGTCCCGCCGCCACCGGTTCCGTCAGCAGCCGGGACGGCAAAGTATCATCCCGGGCCGAAAAGCCCTCCCGGAGATTGTAGAGCCTTTCCAGGTTCCAAATCCGCTCCCCGATGGTGTGCAAGTCCTGCGGCTGATAAGTCTCTCCGGTGACGGCGGTAAGCAGCCGGGCAAAATACTCCTCGCCGACCGCCAGACCGATAAACCGGCAGAGCGCCAAGGTATCCATCGCCGCATTGATGTTTTGGCAATAGATGGTCAGGCCGGCCTTACCCGCTTGCGCAAAACGGTCCACCAACTTGGGGATCCCGAGCACCTCCAGACCCACCAGGTAAGCTTGCAAGTGACACCCCCCCCGGTTGGCCGTGGCAAAGGCCAGACCCATCCCCTGCAAACCCCGGGGGTCATAGGCCGGCAATTCCAGCCCCTTGACCTGCATAGCGTATTCCTCGGCCCCTACGGACCGGGCCAAATGCCGGGACCCTTCCGCCAAAGCATCACCAATACCTTCACGGTAGGCAATCGAGCGCAACACCGCTTTAAAGTTCTCCGCCCGGCCGAACCGTACCGGGGACTTAAGGAGACCACGCTGCGCCAGTTCCATGGCACAGGCTAGCGTCGCCCCGGTGGAAATAGGATCTAAACCATAGTCATTACATAAAAAATTCGCCTCGGCAATCACCGTAAGATCGGCAACCCCGCAGTCGGCGCCGAATGACCAAATGGTTTCATACTCCGGGCCGGCGCCGGTCCCCGCCGGGATGCTGACTACCCGCGAACATTTGATCGGACACCGGAAACAGCCTTGCCGGCTGATGGTTAAGTGTTCGGCAACCATCTCGCCACTAATTTGCTCGGCCTGGTCAAAAACCGAAGCCTGAAAGTTACGTACCGGGAATACGCCTAATTCATTAAAAAGGTTCACCAGCACGGCGGTGCCGAACTCCGGCAGCCCTTGCGAGGTGACCGGATTTGCTTTTAGCCGTTTGTCCGTCTGGTAGACCATATAATCCAACTGGTCCCGGTCGGCTACCGGCACCGGCCTGGTCCCCCGGACCACGATTGCCTTGAGATTTTTGCTGCCCATTACGGCCCCGACCCCGCCCCGGCCTAAGGCCCGGTTACCATCATTGACGATGGCCGCCATTTTCACCAGATTCTCCCCGGCCGGACCGATACAGCTGACTAAAGCACCCTTCCCTTCAGCCTGCTTTAATCTGGTGGTCGTCTCGCCAACCAGCCGGCCCCACAGCGCGCCGGCATCCTTGATCATCACGTGGTCATCCCGGATGACCACGTAAATAGGCCGGGAAGCCCGGCCTTCAATCACTAAGACATCGAAACCACATTTTTTCAGACCGACACCCCAAAAGCCACCGGCATTGGATTCAAAGCCGGTCCCGGTCAATGGCGATTTCGTCGTCAGGCTGTACCGGCCGGCGGTGGGAACTTTCGTCCCGGTTAGGGGACCAACGGCAAAGATCAGCTTGTTTCCGGCAGTCAAAGCCCCGGTTTCCGGTCCCACTTCATCAAACAGCAAACGGGCCCCAATACCCCGGCCGCCGATATACCGGTAAAGCAGGGTCGCCGGCAGTGTCTCCCTGGTTACCCGTTCCCTGGTCAAATCCACCCGGAGCAAGCGTCCCATCCAACCCCTGAGCATCCCGTCACTCCTCCTCACTTCGCGGTTTACCCTTGCCATCCGGCCAAGGGCAAGTAAGGCACCGCATTCAAGTCCTCAGGAGCGGTTATTCCCCTGATCAGCAGATGATAACCGGCACAAGCGATCATCGCCGCATTATCCGTACACAAAAGTGGTACGGGCACAACCAACCGGCGACCATCGGCCGCCAAAGCCTGGTCCAACTTCCGGCGCAAATACCCATTAGCCGCCACCCCTCCCGCAAGCAAGACCGTACCCACCGCTAACTCACCGGCCGCCCGGCGGGTCTTTTCCACCAGCACCTCCACCACCGCTTCCTGAAAAGAAGCCGCCAGGTCCGCCGGGTTGATGGTTTCACCCCGTTGCCGGCTCCGGTTGAGCAAGTTCAATACGGCGGATTTCAGGCCGCTAAAACTAAAGTCAAAGCTCCCTTCATCAAGCCAGGCCCGGGGCAATTTATAGGCAGCCGGGGAGCCCTCCCGGGCCAGTTTTTCGACCAAAGGCCCTCCCGGGTAGCCGAGCCCCAAGGCCCTGGCCACCTTATCGAAAGCCTCCCCGGCAGCATCATCCCGCGTGGCACCGATAATCTGTAAACACCCGTGGTCTTTAAGGTATACCAGGTGAGTATGCCCCCCCGATACCACCAGACAAAGGAGCGGAAAAGCCAGGTCGGGCCGGGTAAGAAAATTGGCGTAGATGTGTCCTTCGATATGGTGAACCCCGACCAACGGTAAACGGCGTGCCCAAGCCAGCCCTTTAGCGTAAGCCACCCCAACCAGCAAGGCCCCGACCAAACCGGGGCCGTTAGTTACCGCCACGGCCGTGAGATCAGACCATCCACAATCGGCCTGGGCCAAGGCGGCCTCCACCACCCGAGTAATATTTTCCAGGTGTTTCCGGGAAGCGATTTCCGGGACCACCCCCCCGTAACGCTGGTGGGTAGCCACTTGGGAAGCAATTACATTCGCCCTGACCTCCCGGCCGCCGGCGAGCACCGCCGCCGCCGTCTCATCACAACTGGTTTCCAGGCCTAAAATCAACCGACCGGCCTCACCGGCCGGCCCCCGCAGCGTAAAAACCGCCATTTAACCCCACCTCATCCCGGCAAGTCCCGCCACATGATCACTGCGTCCTCACCATTATCCGTATAATAATGCCGCCGCCGGCCGGCAGCTTTAAAACCAGTCCGGTGGTATAAAGCCAATGCCTCCCGGTTGGATGGCCTCACTTCCAAGGTAATCCTTTGCCCGCCCTTAAGACAAGCCTCGGCAAAAACATAGTAAAGAAACTGTTCCCCGAGGCCATGGCCCCGCCAATCCGGGTGGACAGCGATGGTCATTAGGTGAACCTCATCCAGGATCACCCAGATCCCGGCATAGCCCACAATTATTTCCCGTTCCGACCGGCAACCGGCGACATAGTAAAAGGCCAGGTTGTTCTCCGTAATTTCCCGGTAAAAAGCGTCCTTACTCCAAGGGGTAGGAAAAGATCCCTGTTCAATCCTTTCCACAGCCGCCAAATCGGTGGGAGCCATCACCCGGAAAAAAAACGGCCCGGTTGTTGCCTGCATTTACGCTTCCTCCGATAGAGCCCCGTGTTTCCTAACCCAATTGACTTCCGCCTCGGAAGCCCGCAAGTAAAGGGGTACCAGGTTGTGCAATCCATCGGCGGCTCCCCGGCTTATTTTTTCCCACCCCAAACGGGCCACCACACTACCCCGGGAATAACGGTCTTCCGGCCGGGCAAACACGGCCAAGGACCCTAATTTCGCCAACAAAGCCTGGTAACGGGACACTCCGTCACCAAGAAACAATACCGGAGCCGGTGACCAGGCCAGCCGCTCCTGCAACCCCGCCACTAATTTTTCCGGGGCAACCGCTTGATAAGGGGTCAATCTTTTCATCACTTGGCCGTCACCTTGGTACAGACAGGTATATACCTCGGCCTTACGCGCATCCAACAACGGACAAACCAGGCCCCGGTGGAGCCAGGCACTCCAAGCCAAAGCATCCAAGGTAGGGATCCCGGCAACCGGGATCCCCAAGGAATGGGCCATCCCCTTGATCGTCGCTAAACCAATGCGCAGCCCGGTAAAAGAACCGGGGCCACAAGTAACCGCCAGTCCACCCAAGTCATTCAGGGTCAGACCCGCACCTTTAAACAACCCTTCGACTAAGGGAATAAGCCGCTCGGAATGCGGCTTTTCGATCTGCAGTAAAGTTTCGGCAACCACCTGGTGAGCATCGACAATACCTAATGCCGTTACTTTTGTGGCACAATCCAAGCCAAAGATGTACAAGCCGTTTGCAACTCCTTCACCATCACCGCCGGCCTTTCCCCCTGACCGACAACCCGTACCCAACGTCCCTGGTCCCCGCCTGTCACCAGGTTCAGATATACATTCAAGGCTTCATGGGGCATTAAATCACCCAGCCGTTCCGGCCATTCGACAACCACAACTCCGGAACCCCGGAGGTAATCCGGCCAACCGATTTCCCAAACTTCGTCCGGATCGGAAAGCCGGTAGAGGTCAAAATGAAACATCGGTAACCGGCCAAAGTACTCGTGGATCAAGGTAAATGTCGGGCTGGTTACCCGGTCCGAAAAACCCAGGCCCCGGGCAATCCCCCGGGCCAAAGTTGTTTTTCCGGCGCCAAGATCACCATAAAGTAAAATGACCTCCCCCGGCGCCACCCGTTCCCCAAGCCAAAACCCCAAAGCTTCCGTCGCTCTTTCATCCGGCAGGATACCCTCCCAGACTTCCCTGTCCACCACCAGCCCCTCCTTTCCCCTATCCTTTGATACTTTACCCGAAAAACCGCTTGCTTACGTTATTTCCGCTTTTTCCCCGCGATAAACCACCATTACCCGCTGGATATCTTCCCAAACCGGTCGCTTTTTAGCCGGATCCCGCAATAATGCTGCCGGGTGGTAGGTGGGCATAATCAATCTGCCGTCCCGTTGGAACCAAATTCCCCGCACCCGGCTGATCTGGGCCTCCGCATCAACTAAGGACTTGGTAGCCAGGGCACCCAGGCAAACAATAATCTGCGGATTAATAATCTGAAGCTGGCGGTCGAGATGGCAACGGCAAGCTTTAACCTCCAGGGGTAAGGGTAACCGGTTTCCCGGAGGCCGGCATTTGACGATATTCGTTATGTAAACTTGCAGCCGGGGTAAATGAGCCGCGGCCAAAATCCGGTCCAACAACTGACCGGCGGCACCGACAAAAGGCCGGCCCAAACGGTCCTCTTGCGCCCCCGGGCCTTCACCGACAAACATAATCCCGCTTGCCGGGTCACCTTCCCCAAACACCACTTGCCGGCAACCGTTACGCAACCCGCACAATACACATTCTTTGACCGCTTGTTCGTACGCTGCCAATTCGCTTCGCCCTGCCACGAATAACGCCCCTTTTCCTCATCCTACCCGAGACGCCGCAAAAAAGCAAAACCCCCTTTTAGGGGTTTAAAAAATGTTTATGAAGTACAGAGCTGCCAATCCAGCTCCGGATCACCGTCTCCTTTTTGCTCAAGCATGTGCCAGATGGCATTAACCTGCTCGACAAGACGGTAAACATCTAAAGGTTTGACCAGACAATCGACCGCTCCGTGGGTTATAGCCCGTTGCAGCAAACTCTCATCGGTATAGGCAGTCATCAGGATCACTTGTATCCCGGGGTCGATCTTAAGCATCCTTACCATCGCCGCAAAACCATCCATTCCCGGCATCCGGACATCCATCAACACCAACGGCGGTGCTTTTTTCTCTACCTGCCGGACCGCATCTAAACCATTGCCGGCCGTAATTACCTCGTAACCGGCTTCCTTAAAGACGGTTTTGAACAACAACCGCACACCCGGTTGATCATCAACGACCAACACCATTTTTTTTCGCTGCAAGTTTACCACAACCCCTTACCGGTCGACATAAATCGACAGGCATTTTACATTTTATCATGTATTTGGCAATTCGCCGTTATTGCCCAAATTCCTGCTCCAAGATCACATTATTTTGGTCATTTTGCTACACACCTAGAAAATATGTTTACAATTTTGTAAATCACCGGCCGGAATCCGCGGCTTACCCGGGGGGCCATACCGGCCGGCCCTTTACCCAGACCTGCTCAACCCGGCTCCGGGTATCAAAAGGATGACCGCTCCAAATGACAAAATCCGCGTCCTTGCCTTTTTCCAGACTGCCCACCCGTTGGTCGAGACCAAGCAAGCGGGCCGGTGTCAGACTAATTGCCTGTAGTGCCGCTAATTCGTCCATACCGTGCTGTACCGCCAAACCGGCACAAATGGCCAGATACCGGACCGGCACCACCGGGTGATCGGTGGTGAGCGCCACCGGTACCCCGGCTCGTTGGAGCACACCGGCTGTTGCCGGGCTGATTTCCCGCATTTCCACCTTCGCCCGGTTAACCAAGGCCGGGCCAACCACTGCCGATACCCCGGCCGCTGCCAACTCGGCAGCAATCAGATGCCCTTCGGTACAATGTTCCAGGATCAGGGTTACGTTAAACTCTTTACCAATTCGCAAAGCCGTTAACAGGTCGTCAGCCCGGTGGGCATGTACCCGTAAAGGTATTTCCCCGTTCAATACCGGTTGCATGGCCTCCCACCGGAAATCAATTTCCGGCAAAGTCCCCTTTGCCTTCTTTTCCGCATAGATCCGGGTCCGGAGCAAGGCCTCCCGCAGCAAAGCCGCGGCAGCCATGCGGGTAACCGGCGCTTTTTGCCGCCCACCGTAAGTGCGCTTGGGGTTTTCCCCCAGCGCACATTTCATCCCGGCCGTTACTTGCACCAGCCGATCCGCCCAAGGCAACGCCGTTTTTAATACGGCGCCAACCCCCCCAATCACATTGGCACTGCCGGGCAGCACACAAACCGTTGTCACTCCGCCGCTTAAAGCGTCACCAAAGGCCGGATCCGCCGGATTAATCCCGTCAATGGCCCGCAACTGGGGGGTCACCGGGTCGGAAATCTCGTTTAAGTCATCTCCCGCATCCGGCGCCCCTTCCTCTAAAATACCGGCATGGGTATGGGCATCAACGAACCCCGGCAACACCAACTTACCGGTGGCATCAAGGTAATCCGGGCTTGCCGGCGGGTTCCCGGCACCCACCCGGGTGATTTTTCCCTGAGCGTCAAATTCTACGAATCCGGGATCGTAAACCACACCGGTCATGGTCAGGACCCGGCCGCCGGCGATTACCACCGCCACCGGCCCTAACCTTCCAAAGTGAACACCGGGCGTAATTCCCCAACGACTTTCCGCACGTTGTTCTTAATCGTAATTTTTTCGTAACCGGCCAGGGCCTGCCGCTCTGTGGCCGTTAAGATCCCCAGCTGGTTTAAGGCCTCAATCACCACCGGCCCCAAAGCCCGCATATTGCCATCTTCAATTTTCAGGGCCAAACCCAGCCCTTTTTCCGGCACAGCCAGGCAATAGATGCCATCAGCGCCGATTTTCGGGATTACCTTCCCCCGCGTTACCTGCAACAAATCAGTATCCAACCGACCGGTGCCACCCACTAAAAACGGATGGTTGACCATTGCCCCGGCCACCCGGCGGCAAGCTTCCCGCCGGGCTGCCGAACCATAGTTGGCCGCCCCGAAACGGGCAAAGGATAAAGCCATATTTTCTAAAGGCAGCCCAAAAACCGGGATGTTACACCCATCAATCCCGATCACAATGTCTGCCGGCGCTATCCCGGCCATATCAGCCACTACCGCGATAATTTCTACTTCTGCCGGGTTTCGCGGATCGATATATGTACTTACATCATCGCCCCGATAGCGGGTATAGGCTAAAACCCCCGTATGTTTTCCGGAACAGTTACAATGCAATACCGTCGGCTTCTGCCCAGCCTGGACCAAAGCAGTGGCGGTTTTCCGGTCGAAAGGTGTATGGGTGCCGCAAAGCAGGGCCGCTTCGGTCAAACCAATCTTGGCCAAGCCATCGGCAACCCAGTAACGGTGAGGCTCCTCACCGGTATGTGAGCCGACAAACACCGCCAAATGTTCCTCCTGAAACCCAAAATGGTCGAAACCGCCACTCTCCACCAGCACCAGCTGCATTAAGGGTTTGGCGGAAGACCGCATATAGGTTGTCTCCGGTTTGCCATACCCGGCCACCCGCCGGCCTTCCACATCAACCACCACAATGGCCCCCCGGCGCCGGTTTTCCACCATGGTACCCCGGGTTTCCTCAAGCAGTATCGCCGCCATTTTCTTACCCCTTTCCGTAATTCCTAATAGGTATTTTAGCGGTTTTATGCCGGTTATGCAAAAGAAAAGCTACCTATTTTTTTGAAATTTCAGACAGGCTTCCGCGAATTGCCGAAATAGTCCCCTGGCGGCGTTTTCCCGTTCCCACAAGTCCTCCGGATGCCATTGGACCGCCATAATATAGCCTGGCCCGGTACCTTCAATGGCCTCAATCATCCCGTCCGGAGCCAGGGCGCCCACCTGTAAGCCTTGACCTAACCGTTCAATTGCCTGGTGGTGAAAACTGTTGACCCGACCATTGCCCTCCGGATAAATGGTCCGCAACCGGGACCCGGAAGCAATATCAACACCGTGAGACACATGCCAACGGGGGGCTTTTTGGTAATGGCGCAAGGCAGCAGGACACTGTTTGCCAATATCCTGAATCAAGGTGCCGCCAAAGGCTACATTGACTACCTGCATCCCCCGGCAAATCGCCAGAACCGGCAAACCTAAAGCGATCGCCCCGGCGAGCAACGCGAAGTCCAATTCGTCCCGTTGCGGATTAACTTCCCCCAAGGCAGCGTGTGGCTGTTGCTGGTACCACGCCGGGTCGATATCGCCTCCCCCGGACAAAATCAGGCCACAGGCTTGGGCACAATACTCCTCGGCTACCCCAACTGCCGCCAAAGGAACCGGCCAAACCATTAATCCGGCCAAGGCCAATGCATTGCTGTATTCGTGCCGCAACAACAACCGCCCACTGTCCAGTGACGGGGTAACTAAAACGTACGGTTTCGCCATTTGACTCCCCTTCTCCCGGCGGCAGATTAACGAAAAGACCCGGGTATCCCGGGCCTTTTGCCTTAGATCTCGATCAACCCCAGGCTGATTTCCAAAGCCCGGGCAACCCTGTCCATAATTTCTTCATCTAATCCGCCAATTTTTTCCCGTAGCCGGGTTTTGTCAATTGTACGAATTTGCTCCAGTAGAATTACCGAATCCCGGTCCAATCCGCTGCGCCGGGCGGATACCTCGACATGTGTCGGCAGTTTCGCTTTCGATATTTGGGAAGTAATCGCCGCAACAATCGTTGTTGGCGAATACTGATTACCAATATCGTTTTGCACAATCAAAACCGGACGGGTGCCGCCCTGCTCCGAGCCGACAACGGGATTTAATTCCGCGTAGTAAACCTCTCCTCTATGAATGGCCATCGGCACTACCTGGCCAACCTAGCCTCATATAGGAGCTCTGCATCAACTTCGGCGGCAAAGCCTTCCATAGCTAATTCAAGATTTATCCGGGCCATTTCAATATACCCTTGACGCATTTGATCACGTAACACCTTCCGTTTATGTTCTACCATATATAAATTTACAGCTTCTCGAATCAGCTGGCTGCGATTCATATTCTCTGTCAACAAAATCCGGTCCAACTCACTCAGCAGGCTTTGCGGCAGGCTTACCTGGATACGCTTTAAATCAGGCACAAGTGCACCTCCCGGGAAAATCCAGTTATATATCCTATTATAAGAAGCCTACCGGAAAAAAAGCAAGGTGTCTTCCTTAAACCACCCGCGCCAAATCCTGGAAAAACCTGCCGCATCTGGACCGCACCTTAAGGGGGAGCAAGGTAAAACCGGGGTAATCGGGGCGAGATCCCCGTCAAGATTTCATAAGGGATTGTATCCGCTAAAGCTGCCCATGTTTCTACCGAGGCCTCCCACCAGCGGCCCGCAGCCCACCAACGTCCAAAAAGAACGATTTCGTCCCCCTCGTTAAGCGGTACCTCTCCCAGATCAAACATCATCTGGTCCATACAAATCCGGCCCGCTTGGGGAAAAGTCTGTCCCCGCACCTGGCCGGCAATCCGGCCGGACAACACCCGGGGAACCCCATCGGCATAACCCAAAGGAACCGTGGCCACCCGGGTAGATTGCGAACACCGGTAAATACAACCATAACTGACCGGGGTTTCGGCCGCAACGGCTTTAACCTGAACAATGCGGGCTTTTAAGGTCATTACCGGCTGTAAAGCCACTTTACCCGCGGCGACAGCGGCCGAGGGGTAATAGCCGTACAAGGCAATTCCCGGTCGCACGGCATCCAGGTGTGCAGCCGGCAGGTCCAACAGGGCTCCCGAATTGGCCATGTGGCGCAGGGGAACCGTCAGACCCTGCCGCCGCAGCCATTCCACCGTCGCCAAAAACCGGTCCAGCTGCCGGTAAGCAAACGTCTTTTCGGTCGCATCCGCAGTCGCAAAGTGACTAAAGATCCCTTCAATCTCCAGACCCGGCAAACGGGCCACCGCCAACATATCCCGGCGCCCCTGATCCCCGGTGAACCCGAGCCGGCCCATGCCGGTATCCACCTTCAGATGTACCCTGGCGGTCTTGCCCAGGCGGACAGCTACCCGGGACAAGGCCTCGGCGGCTTGGAGCGAGAAAATACACTGGCTGAGGTCATGGGTTACAACCAAATCGAGGGATGCCTGTGGCGTATAACCTAACACCAGCAAGGGACATTTAATGCCGGCTTCCCGCAAGGGCACCGCCTCAGCAGCAATCGCGACGGCAATTACCTCAACTCCTTCCCGTACCGCCATTTGCGCGAGTGGTACCGCTCCATGCCCATAAGCATCGGCCTTAAGTACAGCGATGATTTTTACCCCTGGGGCGACAGCCTGCCTTAAGACCCGCAGGTTATGAATAAAAGCCCCGATATTGATTTCCACCCAAGCCGGTCGGCTGGCCAAGGCGGCTTCGAGGTCACTTCTTGCTTGCTTCATCATTCTGTTCCGCCTCCAACCTGTTTTCACATACTTAGGCCGATACTTCTAAGCGTTTCCAAGCCTCAGGCAACCAGGTAATGATATCCCCAGCTTTTAAGGCGGTCTGCCCCAGCTGTTCACCGGCAATATCCCCGGCCAAGCCGTGAATATAAACCCCCAAGGCTGCCGCTTCCCCGGCATCCCGGCCCTGGGCCAGTAAAGAACCGATGATCCCGGCCAGAACATCACCACTGCCCCCGGTTGCCATCCCCGGATTGCCTGTCGGATTGATGTAAAGGTGCCCATCCGGAGTGGCAATCAAGGTACGGGCGCCTTTGAGCACCAGGAAACAACCCCATTCCCGGGCATACCGGAGGGCAACCCCGGCCCGGTCGGCCACCACTTCGGCTGTTTTCAGCCCGGCTAAACGGGCCATTTCACCAGGATGTGGCGTCAAAATTACCGGGCCCCGCGCCAAATTTAACAGTTTAGGGTCACTAGAAAGCGCAAACAAGGCATCTGCGTCCAAAACCACCGCACTCCGGCTGCTTTCCAGACAGATCTGCAAGAAATCCTTAGCCCCAGGATGGCGGCCCATGCCAGGGCCAATAACCAAGGCGGCAAACCGGTCCAAATCCAAACCTTGTAGAGAAAGGGAGTCCAGTCCTTCACCGCCCGGCAGGGAAAAGGTCATGGCCTCCGGAACCTGCGGCACAACTAAAGGATAGACCGCCGTCGGCACCGCCGCCGTCACCAAACCGGCCCCTGCCCGCAAGGCGCCGGCCACACACAGGACAACCGCCCCGGCCATACCGGTATTACCACCGGCAATCAAGAGATGCCCGAAAGTCCCTTTGTGGGCTGTCGGTGAACGGCTGCCCAGCCATTGTTGCCCCAATTCCGGGGTTAGTAGCGTAAATAATCCCGGTGATTTAGCTAACATTATCTGGGGTAAAGTGATATCGGCAACCACCAACTCACCGGTAGCCGAAGCCCCAGGTTCCAATACCAGCCCAATTTTAGGCAGTCCCAAGGTCACTGTAACCGTTGCTTCTATGTAAGCCTTGGCTAACCCGCCTGTATCCGCCTCCAGTCCGGACGGTAAATCAACCGCCACCGTCAACAGGCCGGTGGCATTAATCATCGCCATCGCCTTGGCCGTCAATTCCGAAACCGCACCCTTAAACCCGGTACCATAAATGGCGTCGACAACAACATCTGTCGACAACAAGGCAACCCGCAAGGCGTTTAAATCTTTGGAATCGGTTAAGGCGTAGATTTTACCGCCCATGCGTTGATAAATTGTCAGGTTAGTCAGGGCATCCCCTTTCAGTTCCCGTTTTTGGGCCAGCAAAAAAACCTTGACCACCGCCCCACCGTTGAGAAAGTGCCGGGCCACCACCAGCCCGTCCCCACCATTATTGCCCTTCCCGCAGAGAATTAAAACTTGTTTACCCTGAATTCCGCCGGGCAACCGGCGGGAAACCTCCCGGCCAACTTGAATACCGGCATTTTCCATTAAAATCAGGGAAGGAATACCGTATTCCTCGGTAGCCCGGGCATCAAACCGGCGCATCTCGGCAGCGGTTACTAAGTGCATAGGCTCGCCTCCTCCCGCCAAGCAATTACTGTCGCCATCGCGTATTCTTTCTCGTGGGCCAAGCTAACCGTCCAGCCGGTCCAACCGGTCCGCCCAACATAAGCCGCTGTTAACCCGGTAAAGTTCACCCGGGGTTTACCTGCCAGGTCCCGGGTTATTTCAATTTCCCGCCACCGGGGCGTATAATCCCTCGGCAAAGCCTTAATGACTGCCTCTTTGGCCGCAAAACGAGCGGCAAAAGAAGGCCATGGGTCGGCCCGGCCCCTACATTCACTAATTTCCGTCCCGGAAAACACCCGTTGCAAAAAGGCCCGGTGACGCCCGGCGGCCCTTTGGATGCGCGCCACCTTCACAATATCACATCCCGTGACCCAGGAATCAACACCCATTTACCCTGCCCCACAATCCCAAAACTATCCCAAAGCTATTATACAATATTATAGCCAAGCCCCAAAAAGCTAAAACCCTGTTGTTGCAACAGGGTTGAGCCGACACCGTCATAAGTACCATTGTCTGAGTGTAAGCGAAAGCGTTAGACCAATAGAGCCTGTTCCTTTTCGGATAATATTTTGTCAAGGTCCAGCAGAATAAGCAACCGGTCCTCGACCTTACCGACTCCTTTTATGTAATCAATCGATATCCCACTCATCATCGGCGGAGGTGGCTCTACCGCACTTAAGGAAAGACGCAGCACCTCGGTCACCGCGTCGACAACTACTCCAACAGTGTGTTCACCAATGTTTACAACAATAATCCGCGTGTTGACCGTAGTCTCTGATAAAGGCAACCCAAAACGTTTTTTCAGGTCAATAACCGGAATTACGTTTCCCCGCAAATTAATTACCCCTTCGACAAAATCGGGTGACTGGGGAATTTTCGTCGATGTAATCAACCGGATGATCTCTTTCACCTGCATGATTGGCACACCATATTCTTCGGAGCCAAGGCCAAAAACAACCAGCTGAATCTCCGAAGCACCGTCATTTATTTGGCTCATTTTTTACCTCCTTTACCAACATCACCGTTAATGCCCCTATTTCGATATTTGACCCCAAAACCCTCTTCCCCTAACCGCATATTTTTCCTCTAGAGCATCATCCGGAACGGCCGGGAAATACGGATTCCGCTCAATGAAGTTTCCCCCGGCGGCCTGGTAAAAGTCCCCGTTTCTGCCGGTCAGCTGATGTACTCTACCCGGTTGCGCCCATTTTGTTTTGCCAGGTAAATGGCCTCTTGAGCCCTTGCCAACAGCTGTTCCCAAGTATCGAACTCCCGGAACTGGCTGACCCCGAAACTTAGCGTAACCTGCGTGCTTTTCAGCTCACCCCGGTAGCTAAACCTGATTTCCCGATCGGCCAGGGCTACCCGCAACTTCTCCGCCATGGCCAAGCCACCACTTAAATTCGTTTCCGGCGCAATAATTCCAAATTCAGTACCGCCATACCGGGAAACAATGTCCGCCCCCCTGGTCAGCAAGCGCATCATATCGGCTATTTCCACTAAAACAGCATCACCACACTCAAATCCGTAGGTGTCGTTAAATTGACGAAACAAGTCCACATCAGCCATAATGAGCGAAAAATAAGCGCCATAGCGGTTGGCCCGGGCAATCTCTTCCCCTAAACGGGCTTGAAACTGATACCGGTTTGCTAATCCGGTTAAAAAATCCCAGGTTAATTCGAGCGTGCCGGATTTTTCCCGTTTTATAAAACGGTCAACCGCCAGTTTTTGGCGCATCACTTCTTCAAGGCAGTTAATTAACCCTGCAGCGGTAGCCGATTTAGGTAAAGCCTCGACCACCCCGAATAAACACGCCAACCGATCCATTCGCTGGTCATCTGCCGTCACTAAGACTACGGAAATGTCCCGGAATTCGGTTCGCTGTTTTATAATCCGCGTCAATTCCGTCCCGGTAAGCCCCGGCAATAAGCGGTCCATTAAAATTACATCGGGAACATCCCGTTCCAGCAACTGCAAACAAGCTGCCGCATCCGGAACGGCTTGAACTACATACCCGGCACCCGCTAAGATTTCGGCGGTGTTTCCGCCGGTTATTTCCGGTGTCCCTACAATTAGTACCTTAGGCATAAACTCAACCCCCTTATTGCCGCTTTATCCTTTTTCCGTAACTCTTGCAAGTTTCACCATCATATGATAGATTTTATAGATGTGACAAAGTAATAAACAGCTATGGTCACCGGCCATTCCGGCCGCATCCCTGCTCCACCCAACCAGTGGTGGGGCCATTGTCCGAAGGGAGGTGTTTTTTGGGTGTCTAATTATGAAGCGTTGGTTATTCTTCGCCCCAACCTTGAAGAAGATGCTGTTCAAGCCGTTTTAGACCGGTTCAGCAACGCAATTTCCCAACAAGGTGGCGAGCTGGTCAAGGTTGACAAATGGGGCAAACGCAAACTGCAATATGAAATCGAGAAATTGCGGGAAGGTTATTATGTGTTGCTCAATTTCAAAGGCCAACCGGCTGTTCCGCAAGAACTGGAGCGGATCATGAAGATCGCTGACGATGTAATCCGCTTTTTGGTTGTGCGAAAAGAATAACTTCAGGGTTACCATCCTGGGTAAAGGAGGGTTGGTTATGCAAGATCGCGGTGAACGAAGTGAACGTAGAGGCCGCAAAGGTCGGCGACCACGCCGGCGGATTTGTTATTTTTGTGTGGATAAGGTCACAGACATTGATTATAAAGAAGTAGGTAAATTACGCAAATATATTACGGAGCGGGGAAAAATCCTGCCCCGGCGAGTATCTGGTTGCTGTGCGAAACACCAGCGGCAAGTTACTCTAGCCATTAAACGGGCCCGCCATGTGGCCCTTTTGCCGTTTACCACTACCGAATAACCTTAACCCAAGGGGAAATGGGGAGAGAATCACCTTTGATTCTCTCCCTTTTTGATTTAAACCCGGTAACGATCCGCTGCCGCTTGCAGTTCGGCGGCCAA
>JAQWAU010000053.1 GCA_028707535.1 Heliobacteriaceae bacterium
TCCTCCCAATACCCGCATTTGGTTAACACATATAAGATGGGGAATGTTGATATGAATGGAACAGAACGAAAAAATATCAGGGTTGGCGCCAAGGTGAAAATTGTCCAAAAACAACATCAGCGTACCGGGCAGTTAACCGAAGGTGTAGTAAAAGATATTCTTACCAATAGCGCGGTTCATCATCGGGGGATTAAAGTTCGTTTGGAGAACGGCACAATTGGTCGCGTTCAGGAAGTTTGCGGCGAAGAAATGAGGCGGCAAGATTAACATCCAGATATTTGGCACGAAGAAATGCCAAAATACGAGGAAGGCCGAACGCTATTTCAAAGAACGGGGGATCCCTTATCAGTTTGTTGATTTGACTGTGCGTGGTCTCAGCAAAGGTGAACTGGACAAGGTCAAGTCGGCGGTTGTTCTGGAAGACTTGATCGACACAGCGGGAAAAGAATATGCCAAACGCAACCTGAAATACATCGTCCACGATCCGGAAGAGATGCTGCTTTGTTATCCGCTGTTATTCAAAACCCCAATTGTGCGGAACGGATCCAAGGTCACGGTGGGCTATCGCCCCGAGGTTTGGAACGGGTGGTGACCGGAGTCGAGGAGAGATAATGTTTCTTAGAAAAAAATTAACCTAGGACTGGACAGGCGACGGTTATCCCGGTATGATTTTGGTTATGAACTCAAAAAATGCGCTATTTTGCCGGCATGGGAAGTGAACTTGGGTAAGCAGGCACCCTGAGCGGGTGCCTTTATTTATTTGGCCATCGAGAAAGGGGTATACCTTTATGTTCCGCAGTGACCTGCGTAACGTTGCGATTATTGCTCACGTTGATCACGGGAAAACAACCTTGGTTGATGGGATGTTGCGCCAAGCCGGTATTTTCCGGCATAATCAGGCGGTTGTTGAACGGGTAATGGATTCAAACGACCTGGAACGCGAACGGGGAATTACGATTTTATCCAAAAATACGGCGATTAAATATAAAGGGGTCACCATCAATATTGTGGATACCCCTGGGCATGCCGATTTTGGTGGTGAAGTGGAGCGCGTATTACAAATGGTCGATGCGGCGTTGTTGGTCGTGGATGCGTTTGAAGGACCAATGCCGCAAACCAGGTTTGTCTTAAAAAAGGCCTTGGCTGCCAGGTTAAAACCAATTGTCGTAATTAATAAAATGGACCGGGCTAAGGCTAGACCGAAGGCGGTTGTTGACGAAGTACTGGATCTTTTTATTGATTTAGGGGCGACCGAAGATCAACTTGACTTTCCGGTTTTATACACATCGGCCCGTCAAGGGATCGCTGATACCGACGAAGCGATGCATTCCACGGATTTGCAGCCGCTTTTTGAAGCAATTATTCGCGAAGTGCCGCAACTGCCGGATCGCTCCGGTGATCCGTTACAGCTGTTGGTGACCACCCTGGATTATGACGACTACATTGGGCGAATTGCGATCGGACGGATTACCGCCGGAGTGCTTACCACCGGGCAAGAAGTCAGCATCCTGGCTAAAGACCGGGAAGCACGAAAAGAGAGAATTAGCCGGATCTATGAGCTGCACGGATTAACGCGTAATGAGATCCCCACGGCGCGTTCCGGCGATATTGTTGCCGTTACGGGAATCAGTGACATCGGTGTTGGTGAAACCATCGCCTGTCCCAATGAACCGAAGGCCTTGGAGTCAACTGCGGTAGATGAACCGACATTAACCATGGATTTTATGGTGAACGACTCGCCTTTTGCCGGGCTTGAAGGCACCCAGGTTACTTCACGTAAGTTGAAAGGGCGACTGTTTAAAGAACTGGAGACTAATGTTAGCCTGCGGGTGGAAAATACCGATGCGGCTGACGTATTCAGGGTATCCGGCCGGGGAGAATTGCACCTTTCCATCCTGGTGGAAACAATGCGCCGGGAGGGGTTTGAATTCCAAGTATCACGTCCGGGAGTAATTTACCGGCATAGCGAAGAAGGAATCTTAGAACCATTGGAGCATTTGATTTGTGATGTACCGGAAGAATATGTCGGCGTTATTATGGAGAGTCTGGGAAGTCGCCGGGCGGAAATGATTAACATGACTTCTGCCGGTTCTTCGACCCAGCGCCTGGAGTTTACGGTTCCTGCCCGGGGGCTGATTGGCTTTCGTTCCCAATTTCTTACCGAAACCAGAGGTCTCGGGACGATGAATCATGTTTTTTGGGGATACGGGAAGCACCGGGGGGAAATTCCTTCCCGCAACAATGGTGTATTAATTGCTTTTGAGAGCGGTGAGGCTACCACCTATGCCTTGTTATCGGCCCAGGACAGAGGCAGGTTTTTTATCAATCCCGGCACCAAAGTATATACAGGCATGATTGTCGGTCAGAATACCCGGGATGTCGACCTGGAAGTAAATGTTTGCCGGAAGAAACAAATGACGAATATGCGTTCCTCAACGTCAGAGGAAACCGTCCGTTTGGAACCAGCCCGGATTCTCAGCCTGGAAGAAGCTTTGGCCTATATAGCGGATGATGAACTGGTTGAGGTTACCCCGCAAACGATCCGACTGCGCAAAAAATATTTGGAACACAGCGAACGCGTGCGGGCCGCAAAACGAAAAAACCAAGCTTGAATCCGAACTGGTGAGAGGCTGGCGTATTGAGCCAGCCTTTTACCTTGCGCCAAAGCTCTTTGGCCCGTTCCAAGGATTTTATTTTTAACAAAGGATTTGTCGATGGGCCGGAGAAATGTAATGCAACCATTCAAGCGGGAGGGTATAAACTTGGAGAAGCTGCAGCGGGTTCATATTGGCGATCTGAAAAAGCCTGCGTTTACGCTCACCCCATTGCAGCTGATTGTGCTGGGGTACCTGCTTTTTGCTTTTCTGGGGGCAATTTTGCTCAGCCGTCCCTTCTCCCTGCAGCCAGGCGTTCAAATCAGCTTTATTGACGCCCTTTTTATGGCGGCCAGCGCCGTCAGCGTAACCGGGCTGACCACCGTTGTGATCAAGGATACTTTCAGTCTGGCCGGTCAGACCATCCTCACTTTTTTGATGCAGTTTGGCGGCATTGGGATTATGGCCTTGGGCAGCCTGCTGTTTATCATGCGGGGCAACCAGATTCGCCTCCGGGAACGCTTGATGATTAGGGCCGATCATAACCAGGTATCCCTGCAGGGTATGGTGCGGCTCATCTTGTTTATCCTCAAGGCAACCCTGCTGTTTGAAGCTCTCGGCGCCCTGATTTTAACCGTACATTTTATTAGTGCTTACAATATGCCTTTTTTTAATGCCCTGGGTTTCGGTCTGTTTCATGGCGTATCAGGCTTCACCAATTGCGGGTTTGACCTGTTCGGCAACAGCCTGCAGGATTTTCAGCGGGATTATGTCGTAAAAGTTGTAATCAGTTTTTTATTGCTGGCGGGCGCCATCGGCTTTCCGGTGCTTTTAGAGGTTTATTCGAATATAATTTCCTGGCGCAAGCAGAAAAGATTGCGGTTTTCCCTTTACACGAAGATTACCACTTTAACCTTCGGGATTATCGCTGTTGCCGGTTTCGTCTTTATTCTGCTGTCCGAATATTCTAGTACTCTGGCGCCGATGCCGTGGGACCAAAAAATAGCGGTGGCTTTTTTCCAGTCCTTGACCACCCGCAGCGCCGGGTTTAGCTCTATAGACATTAATCTGTTCGGTTCTTCAACCTTGTTGTTTTTGTGTGTGATGATGTTTATCGGCGCTTCCCCCAGCAGTTGCGGCGGCGGGATCCGGACGACAACCTTCGCCGTGCTGCTGCTCACCCTGACTGCTTACATCCGGGGGATCAGTGAAGTGAAGGTGTGCCGCCGGGAACTTTACCGGGAAGATATTATGAAGGCGTTCGTCGTGTTTCTTTTGGCCGTGATCCTTGTATCCGCCTCGGTGATTACGCTCTCGGCGCTGGAGAACTTTTCCGCCACCGAAATCCTTTTTGAGGTATGTTCCGCTTTCGGCACGACCGGTCTTTCTCTAGGCATAACGGGTGAACTTTCCCGGGCGGGAAAAGCGATCATCATTATGAATATGCTCATTGGCCGGATCGGTCTCGTTTCTCTGCTGCTCTTATTCCGCGTCCGCCGGCCTGAAGACCGGTACCATTTTGTGAAGGAACACATCATCGTGGGTCAATAAGGCAAGGGGAAATTGAGGGGGGCACAAATTGAATATTTTGGACCGTTTCAGGCACTTAAGCAACCGTAAACCGGGGGTCATTGGTCAGGAAGACTACTTCCGCAGCGCCGTTTTGCTGCCGTTGGTCAATTACCAGGGTGAATTATCCTTGCTTTTTGAGAAAAGGGCGGCCCATTTAAACAAGCAGCCGGGAGAAATCTGTTTTCCCGGCGGCAGTGTGGAATCCGCAGATAAAAGCGAGGCGGATGCAGCCGTCCGGGAAACTGGTGAAGAATTAGGGCTGGAACGGAAGGCCATCGAACTAATTGCCCCGCTCGATATCCTGATTATTCCTTTTAACCTGATTGTCTACCCTTTTATTTGCTTGATCAAGGATGGTAACAAAATCACGCCTAACGCAAGTGAAGTAGAATCAGTATTTTCCATACCGCTTTCCGAGCTTGGCTCAATAGTGCCGGTGCAAAGGCAAATCGCCCTTAAACCGGTTTTCCCGGCGGATTATCCCTATGAACTGATTCCCGGCGGGGAAAATTATCCCTGGCGGGCCGCCTACTATCCCCAGTATTTTTATCTTTGGCAAGACCAGGTGATTTGGGGGATCACCGCGCGGATATTAAAACATTTTTTGGATTTAGGAAATGGGGGCTGAACGGTGCTATGCATAAATTCACCCTGGCCCTGACAATTATTGCGGCAATCGTCGTAATATTGTTTTTTGTGATCATCATTGCCGACAGCTTATTCAACCAAAAGATAGAAAAGGAAGTAAAAACGCTTTTTAATGATGCAACTAAGCAAACGGCGATTGTAGGTCAAGCAGATTTAGCCGGGTTACCTGCTTGCGTTCAAAAATGGTTGGCATATTCCCAGGTGATTGGTAAACCAAGAATCAGCACTGTTCGCCTTAAACAAAAAGGATTAATGAGAACCACGGAAAACCAACCCTGGATGGCGACGGAAGCAGAGCAGTATTATACGATAGATGAGCCGGGCTTTATTTGGAAAGCCCGGGTGAAAATGAATCCGTTGCTGCACTTTGTCGGTAGAGACAAGTATAATGCCGGTAATGGAAATATGCTGATTAAGCTGGTTTCATTGATCACAGTGGTTGATGCCCGGGGTGAGGAGATCGATCAGGGTACCCTGTTACGATATCTTGGGGAAACAGTTTGGTTCCCAACCGCCGCGTTGAGCAGCTACATCAAATGGGAAGATATCGATGCAAATTCGGCCAGGGCTACCATGAGCTACAAGGGAGTAACCGCCGCCGCGGTTTTTCACTTTAACCAGCAGGGTGAGGTTACTACCTTTACTTGCGAAAGATACATGACCGTAAGTGGCAAGCAATACAGCCTGGAAGAATACGTAGTCCCCCTGTGGGATTATCAAGAATTTAACGGCATAAAGGTTCCCACCAAAGGTGAAGCGATCTGGAGGTTAAAAACGGGAGATTTCAGTTATTATCAGATGGAACTTACCGGAATTGAATACAACCAACCACGGGTTTATTAGCACGAGATGAGGGGACGTTTCGACTATCCTGTAGGAAATGGAGGGATTTGTCGCTGGGGTGGAGAAATATAATAAATGAAAAAGGATGACCCTCCACTTTTCCGGTTGATCTGTGGAGGGTGTGTTGTTTTTGGGGGAGAGAGGGTGGTTAGTGGTGGAATTGCTGGCTGCTTTAAAAAAATATTTTGGGTTTACCGATTTTCGCCCCGGACAACGAGAAGTAATCGAGGCTGTTCAGGCCGGGAATAATGTCCTGGCGGTGATGCCCACCGGGCAGGGCAAATCTCTGTGCTACCAACTGCCGGCGTTGATGTCATCCGGGGTGACCGTGGTCGTCTCGCCGCTGGTGGCGTTAATGAAAGATCAGGTCGATAGTCTGCGAACCCGGAATTTGCACCAGGCTACCACCTTAAACAGCCAAATCTCCCGGGAGGAACAAGTCAAGCGGTTGAACGGGATCCGCCGAGGGGAGCATAAACTGATTTACGTCGCCCCGGAGCGGCTACGTAACCATAGTTTTAACGAGCTTTTGCTGGGACTTCCCTTGGAACTGCTGGTGGTGGACGAGGCACACTGCATTTCCCAATGGGGACATGATTTTCGCCCGGACTACTTGAATCTAGGCGAATTCATGCGGCAATTGAGCAAGCAGCCCCGGGTGCTGGCCCTTACCGCTACGGCCACCCCGCGGGTTCAGGAAGATATTTTGCAGCAGCTCGGGATACCCGATGCGGTTCGGGTTGTGGCGAGCAGTGACCGGCCCAATCTGCAGCTGGCAGTCCGGCAGTTGACTGACAGCCAGGCAAAACTGGTCCTCCTGGAGGACCTTTTCACGGTAAAAGAAGGCAGTGGTATCATTTATGCCGCCACCCGCCGGGATACCGAGATGGTAGCCCACCATTTGACTACCCGGCTCAACTTGAGAGCGGCAGCCTATCACGCGGGCATGGCTCCCGAACAGCGGTCGACGGTACAGGAGGCCTTTATCAACGGAGCAATTACGGTTGTGGTCGCCACCAATGCTTTTGGCATGGGCATTGACAAACAAGATATCCGTTTTGTCATTCACTTCAGCCTGCCTGCCTGTCTGGAGGCTTATTACCAAGAAGTGGGCCGGGCCGGACGGGACGGGAAACCCGCCCAGTGCCTTTTGTTGTACAATGCCCAGGACCGGGCCTTGCAAGAATGGATGATTAACAATGACAGCCTTACCAGGGAACACCTGGTAATCTTTTGGCAGGCTTATGCCCGGGGATTACAAAACCACCGGGCGGTAATCAATACCGCAGAATTGGTGGCAGCAGGGCTGGACGAAAACCGGCTGCGGCTGGTAGTGGGAGCCTTGGAGCGTCATGGGGTGCTCTCCCTCTCGGAACGCAATGCCGGAATGCTGGAGCTGGTCAGCGGCGTCAAGGAAATGGTTCCCGGTGTTGCCCAGGCGGTATTGCTGGAATCCCAGCGGCGTCTGAACGAACGGCGCAACAAGCTGGCAACCCTGGTTAACTGGGTGCATACCAGCCGCTG
>JAQWAU010000054.1:0-1759 GCA_028707535.1 Heliobacteriaceae bacterium
ACATCCATTAATGTGGTAATTTTCATGTTATGACAAACAAGATCTTTTGACAGAGGATAGAATCGCTTGTCAGGACAGTCGTACTGAAGATGTTCAAGGATGGACAGTTCGGTTCCGATAATAAATTCTTCAGCATCTGAGCATTTTGTATAATCCATGATCGCTGTTGTGGATCCTACGAAATCCGAATTTTTTACCACTACGGGCAGGCATTCAGGGTGTGCTAAAATCAGCGCATTCGGATGAGACGCCCGAGCATTTTCAACATCACGTTTACTGGCTCTTAAATGGGTCGGGCACCCACCTTGCAGCAGCTTGAAGTTTTTATCAGGCAATTGTTCTGCCACGAATGTGCCTAAATTTTTATCCGGAATGAAAAGGATATTTTTATTTTTTAGTTTACTGATAATTTTTACCGTGGAAGATGAAGTAACACATACATCACAGATGGTTTTCAGTTCGGCTGAGGTATTAATATAACAAACGACCGTATAATCAGGATATTGTTCTTTAACACCAGATATCATCTCTTTGTCCATTTGGTCTGCCATCGGGCAGCCGGCCAAAGGGTTTGCAAGATATACGGTTTTATCCGGGCAAAGTATCTTTACCGTCTCAGCCATGAAACGGACACCGCACATAATTACTGTTTTTTGCATTGCTCTTGAAGCCTGTACGCTAAGTCCGTAAGAGTCTCCCGTAAAATCCGCTATTTCGGTGATTTCTCTCGCCTGATAAGAATGAGCAAGAATGCAAATATCTTTTTCCTGCTTTAACATTAATATTGCTTCTTGGAGTTCGCGTATTTTCATAAGTCAGTCCTCTTGATAATCTTCCCGCCGCCTGAGGCAACAGAACTGTCAACTCCACCGCTCATGGCAATCATTACTTTTTTATTTGTTGTCTCACTCATAATAAGCTGTAGACAGATATCGTTCTCCCGTATCAGGGAGCAAAACAACAATAGTTTTGCCTGTGTTTTCGGGGCGCTTTGCCAGCTGCGTTGCCGCCCAAACGGCTGCACCCGAGGAAATGCCGACTAGAATGCCTTCACTTCTTGCAAGCGTTCGACCCGTGGCAAATGCATCTTCATTTTCCACCGCTATGATTTCATCATAAATTGCGGTATTCAGAATATCGGGTACAAATCCCGCGCCAATGCCCTGTATCTTATGGGAACCTGCTATGCCCTTTGAAAGCACAGGAGACGCGGCCGGCTCCACTGCGACGATTTTTATTTCAGGATTTTGCGCTTTGAGGTACGCACCTACACCGGTTACCGTGCCACCCGTACCGATGCCCGCAACAAAGATATCAACCTTGCCCCCGGCATCCTCCCATATCTCAGGTCCTGTAGTCGCCCGGTGTATGGCCGGATTGGCGGGATTGGTGAACTGGCTGGGGATAAAGCTGTCGGCTATGGTCTCTTGAAGCTCCTTCGCCTTGGCAATCGCTCCCTGCATTCCCTTTGTCCCATCCGTGAGAACCAGTTCGGCTCCATAAGCTTTCATTAAGCTGCGGCGCTCCACACTCATGGTTTCGGGCATGGTAATAATGATGCGATAGCCGCGTGCCGCGGCAACAGCGCATAATCCGATACCTGTATTGCCGCTGGTTGGCTCAATAATCGTACTCCCCGGTTTTAGAATGCCGATGGCTTCCGCATCGTCAATCATTGCTTTTGCGATGCGGTCTTTTACGCTGCCACCGGGATTGAAGTATTCCAATTTTCCTAAAATCGTTGCTGTAAGCTTGTTGG
>JAQWAU010000054.1:1859-7090 GCA_028707535.1 Heliobacteriaceae bacterium
AATGGAATAAATTCACTCGACTGATGCTGCGCCAAATCTACCATGATTCGCAGCGCATACCGTCCTTTTGTTGAGATCTTCACGCAAAATGCCCCCTCTTGTAATACCTATTATGCGATAGGAATTATAGGAATTCAAGCGCCTCACACCGAACGAAGGCGAATAATTAATGAATCGGTGTGACGAAAACGGGGGCAAACCGCACCCAAAACCGAAGGAAGGAATTGTTTCCGGACATCTAAAGAAATGGCATAAAGCTCAGCTAACGGGTCTGGTATCAAGGAGCCCCCCCTTGTTTCTAACCCAGTTCAAAACTGGTTATTCCGTATATTTGATCAACAGGGAGTTCGGGCAGTGCTTTGGTATACATACGAGCGGTTTCAAAAACTTTAGTCATCTTGTGTCTTTTTACCAGGGCGAGGGCTGCCGGATTTACTTCCGGGATATCCAAAAATACCGGTGAACCCGAAACATTGGCGGTTAGAGACTGAAAAAGGTCTTCGGCAATCTGCTCATCAGCGGCAAAAACCGGTCCGAGTTTATAGCCTCTCCCACAGGACCTGATTAATCCATACCCGGAAAGCTTTTGATTTTTAATTACCCCAAAAGAAACTGCATTAGGCATGTTTAACCAGCCTTGAAGAAAATCTTTCCTTTCGGCAGGAAAAAAATTATTATCATACGTTAGGATCTCTGTAAAAGGAATTCCGGATAAGGGCACCACATTTCGCGACCTGATTCCGTTCCCAATTCCTTCATATCGAATGTTGCGATAAGCCAGGCGGAATCCCTGTTTCTTATAGTTTTCCTGCTGCTCCAAGACCCCGTCTAACCCAATGTTCCGCTCCCCCAAATATGTAATCGCCGTATTCCATAATTTACTGCCAATACCCCGGCCCCGGTATTCCGGATTAACAATATAGAACCCGAGAAAACCAAACGAATCCCCATAAGCGACCGCCGAGATACACCCCACGGGTTTACCCGCCAATTCGCCAATAAAGAATCCCTGGGGGTCTGTATTGTAAAAACAGCCGGCATCACTACGCCCTGGGTTCCATCCCTCAGACGCAGCCAGGGATATCGCGAATTCTACTTCCGCCGAAGTCATTTTGCGAATAATCAGGTCCTGAATATCTGCCGATGATTGTAAATTCATCATTCATCTGCCCCCTCGGTGCTAATGGAACTGAAAACTTAATCCAAAGATTTTTTCCAAATTTTGATATCCGTAATATTTTTTCCTCTTTGAGCTGCTTTCTCATCCTCGCATTTTATCTTCTAATTCAGTCTTGTTTCCATCTCCCCCTTTCTGCCATACCATTGGCGGCCGGCAGACAGAAATTCCCGGTCTGCCAGCAACGTCTCTGTCCGGTCCAAGCGAAGTGATTCCCCATTATTCATTACCAATAGCCGATCGGCAAAAGCAATTGTATCTAAGTCATGTTCTACGACGATGATTGTTTTTCCCTGTTCGCGCAACTTCTTCAGAGTAAGGACTACTCTCTTTTTCCCGGCATAATCAAGCTGAGACATAACTTCATCCAGGACTAGTACCGACGGGTCAAGAGCCAGAAGAGCCAGAACAGCCGCCAGCGCTACCAGGTGTTTCTCTCCGCCCGAGAGATAGTAGGGATTTGCCTCTCTTAACGCCTCTATTCCCAGGAGATCAATTAGATAATCAACTCGTTCCCGGATGGATTCAGGAGGCAGGCAGATGTTTTCCGGGGCAAAGGCGATTTCTGCTTCCACCGTAGGAGAAAAAAGCTGAGTATCGGGATTCTGGAAAACGAGTCCCACTTCAAGAGCTAGACGAGCCAGTTTAAGTTCCCGCGTATTTTTACCGTTTACCAGCACATTCCCTTCCATCACCCCACCCCAGCAGTGGGGAATAATTCCGCTCAAACAAAAACAAAGGGTGCTTTTGCCGCAGCCGCTCAAGCCCATTACGGCAACTATTTCCTGCCGGGCCACCTGGAAGTTAATATTATTGATCACGGCCGGTCCGCCCGGCCGGTACCTGTAACTCAAGCCTTGCACCACTACAGCCTTCATCAGGGTATATTCACCTCGTTGAAGATTTTCGGCGCGAAAACGCGATCATCAGCCGAATCTTCGATAATAATTGCCATATTCCTGCAACATATTCAGTCAGACCCCGTGCCGGATAAATGAATGGCGTAAAACATAACAGCTAAAAATAAACAAGCATCATGATTGAGAGGTAATTAGCTGTGTTAATTTATGCCATTGTTTTTATTAACCTCGCGGCATTCCTTTATACCGTAGGCGTTTGGGCGGAAAAAGTACAAGGTAACCTGAAATGGTGGCATGCAGCCATCTTCTGGTCAGGATTAGTCTGCGATACTATAGGGACTACGGCGATGAGCGAGCTGGTTGGCACCTTGTTCCAATTTACCTTTCATGGGATTACCGGTTTGTCGGCAATACTGCTGATGTTTTTTCACGCACTTTGGGCAACTTCCGTTTTAATCAAAAACAATGAAAACATGAAGGTCAAATTCCATAAATTTAGTGTTATCGTCTGGATTATCTGGCTAATTCCTATGGTCACCGGTGCAATTTGGGGTGCTACCAGGTAAAAGTCACTCCCGCACCGAAAAAACGAATACCCGTAACCGATTTCCATCGCGAACTACCACAGTTGATCAGGGGGTTATTGGCGAAACTCACAGCCAAAGGCGGCATATGTGCCGTCATTCATACAAAAAACCGCCCCGGATGGGGCGGCAGGACAAACTTACTTGTCCTTCGTTATGGGTTTTTGGCGAACGTCAGTTTCAAGGGGGCTTTTAGTTTTGGCGTCTTGTTTGGGGTCATTAATTCCCGGATAGGTTCTCTTGGTTTCGTCTTTACTGCTCAAGGCTTTTTCACCTCCCTTTTATAGTATGGCGTTCTGAATTGGAAAAAATGAGCCGCCCGGCCCGGGCGGCAAGGAGGCTATCAGCGGAGCCACCGGTGGTGACCACGTTGGCGGTCGCCGGTCATCATTCTGTAGACGGCGGTCCCCATAGCCAAGCCAGCGAGAAGCCGGCTCCACGAAAAATACTTGCGTTGAACCCGGCGGGTCGTTCCGTCAAAGAACAATGCATTCACCTCCGGATCTAGTATGTGTCGCAGCCGCCCAGTCTTACCCAAAAATTTTGGGTTAAAACTAATAAAAAAACTGCCGGGATCAGCATTGCTGATCCCGGCAGTGACGGCCGAAGTACCCGGAAAAGGCCTCCGGCTAATAGCATCGTTTGTGTTGCACGAAGTCCTGGACATCATTCAAGGCTTCACCAAAACGCTGGAAGTGGACCACTTCCCGTTCCCGCAGGAAGCGCAAGGCGTCTTTTACGCCCGGATCATCGGTCAAATTGATCAAGTGTTCGTAGGTTGCCCGGGCTTTTTGTTCTGCGGCCATGTCTTCGTGAAGGTCGGTAATCGGATCACCGGTGGCCTGGATGTAAGCGGCCGTCCAGGGCACGCCATTGGCGTCGGTATAGAACAGGGCATTGTCGTGGTGGGCATAATGCCCGCCGAGACCGGCCTTGCGCAATTCTTCAGGGGAGACGCCTTTAGTAAGTTTATAGACAAGTGTAGCGATAATTTCCAGGTGAGCCATTTCCTCGGTGCCGATGTCGGTTAACAGGCCTTGTGCCTTTTTGGTCGGCATCGTGTAGCGCTGGTTCAGATACCGTAAGGCCGCCGCCAGCTCACCATCAGGGCCGCCATACTGGGCATTCAGGTACCGGGCCATCCCAACGTCACACTTTTCTACCCGGACCGGATATTGTAGTTTCTTTTCGTAAATCCACATGGAATTGTCTTCCTCCCCGGTTAGTTAGTATTCCAGTTCCCAGGGCCAGGGTGCTTCAATCCAGTTCCAGGGGTAACGGTCAGGGCCATACCCGGTAACGGTCAAAAGACCGTATTTTGCTTCGTAAGCCATTTTTAATTTATGCAGTTCTTCCGATACCCGTTTAAAGTCCTGCAAAGCGGCCCGGTCGGTTGGGTGAGTATCTAAAAACAAGTTCAGGTCGATAGCCACAAACTCGAGCTCTTGCAGGCACCGGAGCATTTGTCTTTGTTCACGTGTCATCTTCAGCCGTTCTCCTTCCCTGCTCAGCGTTTGGTGCGGGGTGTATATGGTTGCCAGAGTTCAGGAAAGATGGTTCCCTTGGCCAATCCTTCAGCCGGGGAGAAAAAGGGTGGTGTATAGTGCTGCCAGGGAACATAGGCATGAGCAAGCTGAAAGCACATTGTCTGGGGAACCGATGGCATCGGCATCATTTCGGGCCGGCGGGGAACTGGGGCCATGCGCTCGTCCGGTGGACATATAACCGGGCATACCGGGGGCATTGTTTCCAAATCCGCAGGCATGCGTGGCGGGCAGTACGCTCCGGGTAGCTTTCGGCGACAATTCATAATCCTGGTTGCACCTCCTCATTTCGGTCCATCATATGCCAATTATGCCGCTCGGGTGCCAGTTCACCGGCTATTAAACGGGAATATTGGAAATAACTAGAGTGTGGAGCACGTTGAATTTGCCCGGAGACATGATATAATAAATAGACTAAGGGGGCGTAATGGTTTCGACGGGGGAATGGTTGATAAAGGAAGCGAGCCGGGGTGCCGCCGGGGCCCGTTAAAAAGGCGGAAGGCTTTAAATGCCGAAGATAATTACGCTTTAGCCGCTTAGATTTAAGTGGTTTACCTCTTACCTTCTGTGCTCCCGGTGAGGGATAAGGGGTCATTTTAGGGAGCTAGCTGCCGTCCAATTCTCGGAGGCCGGTAGCGAAACTGATCGAGATAGCCTGACCAACGCTCTGTCTGCCGTGTGAAGGGAAGGCGAAAACTTAAACGACAGAATACGCTCGTAGATGCCTTTGTTGGCTGTCTTCCGGACGCTGGGTTCGACTCCCGCCGCCTCCACCAGATTATCTACCATCTATTGATAAAAAGAATTCTATCGGTGGGTGGTTTTTGTTTTACCAGAAAGTTCAATAATCAAGCCGTTCCAGCGTTTTGCCGGAGCGGCTTTTATCATTACTTCTCCAGCTTCAGCTCGTGACAGTTTTGGGAAAGGCTTTAAGAAATTAATCATGAATATAAAGGCTATGAGTTAGCAAAAATAGCACGACCATAATCCCAAAGATTAATGAACTGTAGGTTAAAACCGTTCGCTCTTTTCTAACCGCCATAATACTTAGCACAAATGCGATCAG
>JAQWAU010000005.1 GCA_028707535.1 Heliobacteriaceae bacterium
CTCAAATCTCTGTGTGGTTTTCAGGGAACACTAAAAAACCTTGAAGTGCCGTTCCTCGATAGCTCAACGGTAGAGCAACCGGCTGTTAACCGGTAGGTTGTAGGTTCGAATCCTACTCGGGGAGCCAATATCGCGGGGTGGAGCAGTTGGTAGCTCGTCGGGCTCATAACCCGAAGGTCGAAGGTTCAAGTCCTTCCCCCGCAACCAAGTAGGCTAAAGCAGGAGTCCGGACACTCCTGCTTTTTCTATTTTTCGGCAGCATACCGAAATTAGTAGATTTGTGCCGAAGAAACCAATAAAATAGACCTAGAATGGAGGAAGGGACTGAAATCGTTTGGATCAGCGACAACAGCCGTTCTGGGTTCCAGTCCTGAAATTGTTCGGGATGGCTTTTTGTTTCTTTTTTGTCGCCCTGGTAGGGATGTATTGGTTTCAAACGGGTTCTGCCGGGGGGACCGAAATATCATCCCGGTTTATTGAACCTGAGATTACCGAGGCTGCTTTGGTGCTGGGGGTTGTTGTGCCGGAGGCAGGTTTGGTACCATTGCTTTATAGCGACGAAAGTGATCAAGATCCTAAAGTGGCAGAGAATCTTAAAGTGGCTTACCTGACTTTTGATGATGGGCCAAGTGAAGTAACTCCTTTGGTGTTGGACATCTTAAAGGAATACCAGGTGCCGGCATCATTTTTTGTTATCGGCAGTCAGGTGGAAGGTTACCCGGAGATTGTGCAAAGGGCTCACTGGGAAGGCCATTTGATTGGCAATCATACCTATTCCCACAAATACCGGCAAATTTATGCCGGTTCCAAGGCATTTTTTGCTGATCTGGACCGGGCTGAAGCGGTTTTAATGCAGGTGATTGGTGAGCAGCCCCGGATTATTCGGGCTCCGGGGGGAACGCGCGGGAACTTTACCTTCGAGCTGGCCGGGGCAGTGCTTGCAAGCGGGTATCAGTTATATGATTGGAATGTTGATTCCCGGGATACGGCTGCTCCGCTTGTTGCCGCAGAGATAATCCGGGACCAAGTTTTGCGCCAGGCGGCGGATAAAGCGGAGGCAATCATCCTTTTGCATGACGGCCCGGGAAAAATAACTCTGCCTAAGGCTTTGCCGGGCATTATTGAAGGGCTGCAGCAACAAGGGTTCGTCTTTTCGGTAATTAACGAGGATACGACACCAATTGTGGCTTTATACCACTAATAAAGGGCACAATGGGACGGGGGTGGCCGGTTGAAAGGAATAGTGTGGCTCTGGCTGGCCCATTTTATCGGGGATTTCCCGCTGCAAACCGACAGGATGGTCAAGCAAAAAATGGCGGGGTTACCCGGGGTGGCAATCCATGGTCTGGTGGTGAGCCTGGTAATTTTAGCCGTATTAGTAGTCCTCCGGGAAGTTGGGTTGGGCCAGTATTCGGTAGCCCAGATCGGCATATTTGTAGGCCTCCATTTTGTTTGCCATGTGGGGCAGGATTACATAAAGATTCAATGGGATCAAAGGCAGAAAAAAGGGCAGAACCTTTTTTCCTTCTTTATCGATCAAGGGGTGCATTTGCTTTTACTGGCCTTATTGGTTTTGCTGTTGGACCCGGGGTTCGGACGAACCGGTCCCGATCCGGTGGCCTTGGGGTTGATTTCCCTGGTGTTGGCCGTTTATGTTACCGGCATCGTGGTTCAGATCCGGCTTAACCAGCTTTACCCCTTAGTGAACGGCCGGTTTTTCGGCGCCGGTGAAAAAAGTCGGGGGCTGCTGCTCCGGATTTGCAGTTGGGTTCTGGGTTTTACGGGCGGTAAACTAGCATGGTTACTGCTGTTTTGGGTTTGGGGTTGTGGTTGGGTCTTTTGGCGGAAGGGGTCGGCTGAAGCCCGGGAATCGCTGCTGTGGCGGTGGAGTTATCTGTGGAGCGGGCTGATCGGGATAATCATGGGCTTCGCCATTTTTGGCCAATTTATCCCTGACCGACTACGTTAAGGGGGGACCAGCACTGAAACGATTAAAATGGCGGTCTGGTTACGGCATTATCGCCGTTATCACCGGTCTGATGATGATTAGTGTTGGGTTGGGCTGGTGGGATTCTCTGGAAGCCGAGGGTTACGATCTGTGGTTTCGGGTCCGTGGCCAGCAGGCCCCGCCGGCGGATATTGTTATCATCGGCATCGATGATGAATCTTTGGCCCGGTACGGGCGGTGGCCATGGGGCCGGGAGATCCATGCCGCCTTATTGGAGAAATTGGCCGGGGCCCGGCTGGTTGGGTTTGACTTAACCTTCAACAGTTCGGGGACAGCAGAGGAAGATGCCCGGTTGGCCAAGGCTATTCGTGAGCACGGGCGGGTGGTGTTGCCGGCACATTTTTCGTTTGAAAAAGACGGCCAGGACGTGATCCAGGTATTGCGGCCCCCGGTGGGCGTTCTGTTAAGGGAGACCTTCAGCCTGGGATTTGTTAATTTCCCCACGGAACAGGATAATGTCGTTCGGACGGTAACCCCGGTAACTCAGGTGCAAGGCCGGCCTTTCCCCGCTTTTTCCCTGGCAATGGCCTTGGGGGAACAAGGGTTGGCCCCCAGCAACCTGGAAATCCGGCCTGACCAGGGGGTAACCGCCGGCAATTTGCTGGTTCCCCGACCGGGAGGAAAGGCGCCTTTTATCAATTTCTGGGGACCGGCCCAGACATTTACCACGGTGCCTTATTACCAGGTGCTTGACGGCACGGTTTCCCCGGAATTTTTTGCCGGCAAAACCGTATTGATCGGTCCGGTGTCACCTCTGTTGAAAGATGCGTTACATACCCCGTTTACCCAAGGGAACATGGTGCTCAAAGGGGCCTTGCCGGCGCCGGGAGTTGAACTGCATGCCACTGCTTTGGCCTCTTTCCGTAACGGCCTTTATTTTTACCCGGTGCCACTCATGGTGAACACGCTGCTGGTGGCCTTATTTGGCGGCGCGGCTTACTTGCTTACTGCCAACCGCAAACCTTTACAGGGGCTGGTGATTTTATTCCTGCTGATCGGGGTTTGGGTGGTGGTGAACTGGCTGTTATGGTGGCAGATGCACACCTGGGTATACCTGGTTGCCCCGATGGTCACTGCTTTGCTGGCTTACCTTGGGGCCACTGTTTTCAACCTGGTCAGGGTCGATCAGGAGCGGAAACGGATTAAGGGGATGTTCGGACGCTATGTCTCCCCAGGGGTTGTCGACCAGTTGCTTAAAAACCCGGAGATGATCAAGCTTGGTGGCCAACGGTTGGCGGTGACGGTGCTTTTCTCCGATATTCGGGGGTTTACTTCCTACAGTGAAGGTAAACAACCGGAAGAGATCGTGGCTCGGCTCAATGAATATTTCTCCCGGATGACGGCGATCGTTTTTAAACATAACGGCACCTTGGATAAATTTTTAGGGGATGGGCTGATGGCGGTATTCGGTATTCCCATCCCGACCCAGGATCACGCCGGTAACGCCTTGGCGGCGGCGAAGGAGATGTGTGTCGCCTTGCACGAAATGAATGCGGTTTGGGTGGCCCGGGGGGAACCGGTTTTCAATCTTGGTATCGGTCTCAATAGTGGGCCGGTGCTCGTCGGCAATATCGGCAGCGAGGAACGCATGGAATATACTGTAATCGGCGAAGAGGTTAATCTCGCTTCCCGTTTGGAAAGCATGAACAAGGAGTATGGCACCAGGCTGATTTTAAGTGAAAGAACCTTAGCCTGTCTGAATCAAGACCGGGAAGGGATTGTGGAGCTCGGCGCCGTGCAAGTCAGGGGAATGGTGCAACCGGTGAAAATCTATACTTTGCCGGAAGTTAATGGAGGCGTTAAGAAACATGAAACTGCAGGGAACCGCAACGGTTAACGAACAGGGGCACTTGACCATTGGCGGGTGTGATGCTGTTGAACTCGTGAAAAGTTTTGGCAGTCCCCTTTATGTAATGGATGAGGCCTTGCTCCGGGAAAATTGCCGGGTTTATCACCAGGCTTTTTGTGCCGGCGGGGCTGGGGAAGTGCTCTATGCCGGAAAGACCTTTTTGACGTTGGCCATGTGCCGGTTGGTGGAAGATGCAGGTTTGGGTCTAGACGTTGTTTCCGGGGGGGAACTGTACACGGCCCGGCGGGCAGGGTTTCCGATGGATCGGGTTTATTTTCACGGCAATAACAAGACCCCGGCGGAACTGATGCAAGCTTTGGATTATGGGGTAGGCCAAGTCGTTGTCGACAATTTATACGAGATGGCCATGTTAAACAACCTCGCTGCCGGGCGGGAGGTACCGGTAAAAGTATTACTTCGGATTACACCGGGGATCGAATGCCATACCCACGAGTTTATCCGCACCGGCCAGATTGATTCCAAATTCGGCTTTGCCTTGCCGACAGGCCAGGCGCTGGAGGCGGTCAAAGCAGTAATCGACCATTCCCATTTGGTTTTCACCGGGCTGCACTGCCATATCGGTTCCCAGATATTTGAACTGACCTCATTCGGTTACGCCGCAACGGTGATGATGGAGTTTATTGCCGAAATCCGGCGCCAGACCGGGGTGACTGTCGGTACTTTGAACCTTGGCGGTGGTTTTGGGATTCGTTATACGGAAGCCGATACACCGGGGGATCTTGCCGCTTATGCCCGCCTGGTCCTGGATACGGTAGCCCGGGAAGCACACCGGTGCGGGTTGTCGGTGCCAAAAGTCGTGGTTGAACCGGGGCGGTCGATTGCCGGTCCGGCGGGGACCACGTTGTATACGGTTGGTTCGGTCAAGGAAATCCGGGGGGTGCGCCGGTATGTGGCGGTAGATGGCGGGATGACGGACAATCCGCGTCCGGCCTTATACGGTTCCCGTTATGAAGCCATGTTGGCGAATAAGGCCGACCGGGAGGCGGTAGAAGTAGTTTCGATCACGGGAAAATGCTGTGAGTCCGGTGATATGTTAATTTGGGATATTGCCTTACCTAAGGTGGAGAGTGGGGACATTTTAGCGGTGTCCTGTACCGGGGCGTACAATTACACGATGTCGATGAATTATAACCGGCTGGCCAAGCCGGCAGTGATTTTTGTCCGCGACGGGCAGGCAGCGGTGGTGGTCGAACGGGAATCGTTGGATGACCTGATCCGGAATGACCGGATTCCGCCGTATTTGCAAGGCCGGTCTTAAGTACGCAAGGCTTGCTTTTTCGACCTGAGAAAATGTGGTACAATAATTAGGTGTGACAAACTTTAGGGAGTAGGCCGGGGCGTGGAAATTATCCTGACCCATAATAATATGGACTTTGACGGGCTGGCGGCGGTTTGTGCGGCGCGCAAGCTTTATCCCCGGGCAGTGGCGGTTTTGCCTGGTCATCTGCATCGAAACGTGCAGGAGTTTATGGCCTTGCATAAGGACAGCCTGGACTTTAAGCCTGCCGGGAACATTCCGCCGGATCAAGTCACCCGGGTAATCATGGTGGATTTCAAGTCACCGGTCCGGGCCGGTCTGTTTGGCGGCTTACTGCGGCGGCCTGATGTGGATGTGCATATCTATGATCATCATCCGGACGGCGCCGACGATATCCTTGGCTCCGTTATGTTTAGGGAGGATGTTGGGGCGGTGACCACCTTAATGGTGGAATTGTTGCAGCAGCGGGAGGTTAAACCGACACCGTTTGAAGCGACATTGTTCGCCTTGGGTATTTATGAGGATACAGGTTGTTTAACCTATGCTTCGACCACAGCCCGGGATGCGGCCGCAGTGGCTTATTTGTTATCCTGTGGCGCTAACTTGGCCTTGGTGGCGGATTTTATCGGTCGTCCCCTATCGGCGGAGCAGAAAATGTTGCTGGAGATTTTATTGCGCGATGCCCAGGTTCACCTGATCCGGGGGGTAAAAGTGGTGGCTGCCGTGGCGGCAGTCGGGGAGTATATCAACGGGCTTTCTGCCGTGGTGCATATGCTGGCCGAGGTGGAAAGCCCCGATGTTTGTTTTGTTGCCGTTAAGATGGCGAACCGGGTGCATGTTGTCGGCCGCAGCCGCTTGGGGGATGTTCAGGTGAACGAATTGTTGCAGCCGTTAGGCGGCGGGGGGCACGGGGCGGCGGCAGCGGCAACGGTAAAAGGCGGGGAGCCTGACGAAATTTTGCAGGACCTGCTTCAGGTGCTCCACCAAATCGTCCGGCCCCAGGTGACCGCCCGGGAGATTATGTCTTCACCAGTCAAAACCTTGACGCCGGAAACAACCGTGGCTGAGGCGGGCAGGGTGATGTTGCGTTATGGCCATACCGGCCTGCCGGTGGTGGCCGGCGACGAAATGGTGGGCATCATCAGCCGGCGTGATTTAGACAAGGCCTACCTGCATGGCTTGGGACATGCGCCGGTAAAAGGGTTTATGTCCACCCGGGTAACGGCGATTTCCCCGGAGACATCGCTTCGGGAAATTCAGCACCTGATGATTACCCGGGATATCGGCCGGCTGCCGGTGATTGCCACCGGACGGCTGGTCGGGATTGTTTCGCGGACTGATGTATTGCGCACGATCCACGGTGAAAACGCTCCGGCCCCTTACTGGACCAACTACCCGCACGGGCCGGCAGCGGTTACAAACGGCCACGTCAGGCAAATGGGGTCTTTGCTGCAGGAACGGCTGCCGGTGGAAATTGGGCGTTTGTTTAAAGCTGTCAGCCGTTTGGCTGCGGCTAACGGGGTGAAAGTGTACGTTGTCGGTGGGTTTGTCCGGGACCTTTTGCTCGGGGTACAGAACCTCGACATCGATTTGGTGGTGGAAGGAGACGGGATTCGTTTTGCCACCGCTTTGGCCCGGTTTTTAGCCGGTCATTTGACCGTACACGGGAAGTTTGGCACGGCGGTAATTTTGTGGGGGAAGCAAAGAATCGATGTGGCCACCGCCCGCCAGGAATTTTACCAGTATCCGGCGGCCTTACCCCAGGTGGAGGCGGCTAGTCTGCACCAGGATTTATACCGCCGGGACTTTACGATCAATGCTTTGGCGATTGAATTGACCCCCGGACATTTCGGGGAGCTGGTGGACTTTTTCAACGGGTGTCGGGATTTAGAGCAAGGGCTGATCCGGGTATTGTACAATCTAAGCTTTGTGGAGGATCCCACCCGGATCTTCCGGGCCATCCGGTTTGAACAACGCTATGGTTTTAAGATTGAGCCGGAAACCTTACGTTTTGCCCGGGAAAGCATTCGCCAGGGCCTGATCCGGCGGCTTTCCCCGGAACGCCTTTTTGCCGAGCTGATGTTGATCTTGAGTGAAGAGCAGCCGGTGGCGGCTTTACGGCGGCTGACCGAACTGGAGCTCTGGGCTGATCTGCTGCCGGAATTCCGGTGGACGGAGGAATTGGCCGGAGCGGTTACCTCCTTGCCGGCTTTACTTCGGGACTTGGCTACGGCCGGGTTAGAGGTGCCGGAACGCCGATGGCCGGTCTATTTGCTTATTTTGGCCCGGGGAATTTCCCCAGCCGGGGCGGCAGTGGTGGCGGAACGGTATCCCTTAAAAGGATGGCTCCGGGAGGCGGTGCGGCAGTTGGCCGGTTCGGCGGCAGAAACGGCGGCGGCCTTGAACTGTTGGCTGAAACAGGCGGCAGATTTGAGTGTCTTGGAAAAAATTCTCCGGAACTGGCCGGTTGAAGCATTGTTGGCTTTACGGGCCGGGGAACCGGTAAGGCAAACAATGCTGGTAATGCAGGCTTGGCAGCAAGTCCGGCAGACCAAGCCGCTCTTGACCGGTGGGGACTTAAAAAAGGCGGGGATCCCGCCGGGACCGCTTTACGCCGCTATTTTCCAGCGGTTGCGCCGGGAGTGTTTGGCCGGCAAGGTTACCGACCGGAGGGGTGAATGGCGCCTTGTCCGGGAAGTATTGACGGAAAAAGGTTATGACCACCCGGAGGAGGCATTTGATGTTTGATTTCAGTTTGGCGACGTTTGTTGCGCGGGTGCCGGCGATTCTGATTGGGTTGGCTTTACACGAATACGCCCATGCTAAGGCGGCTTCCCTTTTGGGTGATCCGACCCCCCGGTTGGAAGGGCGGCTAACGATCAATCCCCTGGCCCACCTTGATCTCATTGGGACCATAATGCTGTTGATTGCCCCGATCGGGTGGGCGAAACCGGTCCACGTCAATCCCGGTCATTTCCGGGGTGACCGCAAGCGGGGGATGATGCTGGTATCTTTGGCCGGCCCTTTGATGAACGTGCTGATTGCCGTTTTGGCGGTAGTTTTGATCCATGGGTTCGGCCGGAATTCGGAAATGAATATGATTTTACAATACTTATTGGTGATTAATGTATCCCTGGCGGCCTTCAATATCCTGCCGATTCCTCCCCTGGACGGCTCGAAAATTTTGGCCGGGATCTTGCCATACCGGCAGGCCGGCTGGCTTTACAGCCTGGAGCAGTACGGTCCGATTATTTTGATGGTAGCGATTGTGACCGGTTTAGCGCAAAAATTGCTGCAACCAGTTTGGTATGGCTTGTTATGGGGTTTTGTCAGCCCGGTTGGTAACCTGCTGGGAACCGTGATATTTTAGATTGGGAGGAGTAATTCGCCGGTGAAAAAAGGAAAAATTTTTAGCGGGATGCGTCCTACCGGGCGGTTGCATATTGGGCACTTAAGTGTGTTACAGAACTGGATCCGGCTGCAGCAGGAGTATGATTGTGTTTTTGGGATTGTTGACTGGCATGCTTTGACCACCTCTTTTGAAGATGTCCAAGCCTTGCCGGCAAACATCCGGGAAAATGCGCTTGATTGGCTTTCAGCCGGCTTAGACCCGGAAAAAAGCCCGATAATGGTGCAATCCCAGGTTAAAGAACATGCTGAATTACACCTGCTTTTTTCGATGATGACCCCGGTAAGTTGGCTGGAACGGTGTCCCACTTACAAGGAACAGCTCCACCAATTCGGGATCCAGGGTAAAGAGATTAACATGTACGGGTTCTTGGGTTATCCGCTGCTTATGGCTGCCGACATCCTGGTTTATCTGGCTGACTATGTGCCTGTCGGGCAGGACCAATTACCCCATATTGAGATTTGCCGGGAAGTGGCCCGCCGGTTTAATTTCTTGTATCAGGTCGATCTGTTCCCGGAGCCGCAGGCCTTGTTATCCCAAGTTCCTTTGCTGCCCGGGGTGGACAACCGGAAAATGAGTAAATCCTACGGCAACGATATTCCCCTGGCGGCGACAACGGCTGAGATTCAAGAAAAAGTCCGGATGATGATCACCGATCCGGCCCGGGTGCGCAAGACCGACCCTGGACATCCGGAAGTTTGTGTTGTGCATACGTACCAGCAGATTTATAATCAGGCGGAAGTGGCCGATATTGAGGAACGTTGCCGGACCGCCGGCATGGGTTGTGTAGCTTGTAAAAAACGGTTGGCCGCCAAGCTGGAAGAGTTGTTGGCCCCGATCCGGGAACGGCGGGAGCAGTTGTTGGCCCGGCCGGGCCAGGTGGAAGAAATTCTGGCTGCCGGTTCCCGGCAGGCCCGGGTCCGGGCGGAGGCCACCCTGGGACAGGTCAGGGAGGCGATGAGGGTCAAAGGTGTGTTGGACGGGAAATGAACACCTATCAGGTCAAGTTGCCGGTTTTTGAGGGACCTTTTGACCTCTTGTTTCATTTAATCGAGAAAAACGAAATTGATATTTACGATATTCCGATTGCTTTAATCACGGAAGAATATTTGGCTTATCTGAAACAGATGCAGGAGTTGGACTTAGAATTGGCCAGCTCCTTTCTTGTCATGGCGGCCGAACTGTTGGCGATTAAGGCCAGGTTGCTTTTGCCCGGTTCCCCGGTTACCGGGAGCACAACCGGACAATTACCGGAAGAAGACCCGCGGCTGGAACTGGTTGACCGGCTGGTCGAGTACCGCCGGTGTAAAATGGTGAGTCAAATCTTAAAGGAGCTGGCAAGCGAACAAAGCTTGCATTATTCCCGGGGTTTGGATCCTACTGTCTTGGCCGGTTTTTTGGGTGATAAAAAACCCTTGACCGGGATCGAGTTGGGAGACTTGCTGGCTGCCTGGCGGCAGGTCTGCAACCGGGAAGGGCCGGCTGACCCCGTCCAAGCGATCCCTAGGGAAGAGCTTTCCGTGCAAGGACGGATTGAGGAATTGCTTAACTTGTTCGCGGGGCACCGGACCGGGGCCTTGCTATCCTTTAAAGCCTTGTTTACCCCTGGGGCCGGCCGGGGGGAATTGGTGGTTACTTTTATTGCCGTGTTGGAGCTGGTCCGGCAACAAAAGGTGCGGTTACGGCAAGCAGAAACCTTGGGTGAAATTTTTCTTGTGCCTACCGGGGGGGAAAGGGCTTGAGCAAGGTGGTGTTTTCAGCCGATCTGAGCAGGGTGTTGGAGGCTTTGTTGTTTGTGGCCGATGAACCGGTCCCTTTGGCTGCTTTGGCTGATGCCGCCGGCTTGATGCCGGCTGCCACGAGGGAAATCTTAGCGGATTTGGCTGACCGGTATGACCGGGAAAACCGGGCTTGGCAGTTGGAGGAAGTTGCCGGTGGTTACCGTCTGGCTACCCGGCCGGAGTATGCACCATACATCGAGCGGCTGTTGCGGCGTCCCCAACCGGGTTTGTCCGGTGCGGCTTTGGAAACCTTGGCGATTATCGCCTACCAACAGCCGGTAACCAGATTAGCCATCGAACAGGTGCGCGGGGTAAAGGCGGACCATTGTTTAGCCACTCTTTTGGGTAAGGGTTTAATTAAGGAGGTTGGGCGCAAGGAAACTTTGGGCCGGCCGATCCTTTACGGAACCACGGAACAATTCTTGCGGCATTTCGGTCTCCGCAGCTTAAAAGAATTGCCCAAAATTGAAGACATCTTTGTTCAGGAGGAGCTGCCGTTGTCCCTGGAAGGGGAATTAGCGAACAAGTGAGGCGAGTTTAGTTGCGACCCCTGATTTTTGCCGGTCTGCGTTCACGCATGTTGGTCCTGGTGCTACTGGCGGTGTTGCCGGCATTGGGCCTGATTCTACATAATGCTGGGGAACAACGGCGCTTGGCGGGCAGCCAGGCCGAACAGGATGTCTTTCGCCTGGTCCGCCTGGCGACGGATAACTACAAACATTTAACGAAAGAAGCCGAACAGTTGCTGGTAATTATGGCGCAGAGCCCTGAGGTTTGGGCGGATGACCTCACTGGTTACCGGCAAGTTTTGGCCGGATTAACGGCAGATTACCCTAATTACGCCTTTGTGGGCCTGAACAAGGCAGATGGTATGCTGACGGTTAGTGACTCGGAGGCCTTTCAACCTTTTGCCCGGGTAGCCCGGTATACTTGCCAACAGGCTGTTTTGAGCGGTGGCTTTGCGGGGGGCGGGTATGCGGTGGATCCGGCTACCGGCCGGGCTGTGGCCATCTTTAGTTACCCGGTGGTTGTCACCGGTGGCAATTCGGCGGCGGTCCTGTTCACGGCGGTCGACTTAAAATGGTTATGCGAATTTGCGGCTGAGGCTGGTATCCACGAGAGTATTGCCTTGGTGCTCGTGGACGAAAACGGCACCATTCTTTCCCATTATCCCGCGTCGCAATGGGTGGGACAAACCCTACCTGATGCACCAGTTGTCAAGGAAATCCTCAAGCGCCAAACAGAGGATATTTTTGAAAAGGAAGGACTCAATGGTGAACCTTGTTGTAACGCTTTTTCGCCGTTGCCTGCCGCCCAGGGTACGGTTAAGGCTTACGTCTGCGCCGGGATTCCCACTGCCGTAATCCAAAAGGAAGTTGACGCCCAGGTGGCCCGCAACCTCCAGCATCTCGGCCTGGTTGCCGGGTTGGTTTTGGTGATTGCCGGGGTGGGCGGGGAGTTGTTCCTGATGCGTGGGGTTGAGGCTTTGGTAAATGCTACCAAACGTTTGGCGGGTGGGGATTGGCAGACCCGGACGAACGTGCCTTACACAACGGGTGAAATCGGCCAATTGGCCCGGGCCTTCGATGAGATGGCGGCTACCTTAGAACAGAGTACCCACCGGCTGTTTTCCGTACTGGACGGGTTACCAGGGTTTGTTTATTTGCAGGGGCGGGATTATACGATCCGTTTTGCTAACCGGTACTTTCGGGAGTGTTTTGGGGATCCCGCCGGACAGCCGTGTTACCGGATTTTTCACCAACAGCAAGAACCCTGTCCGGTTTGCCCGAATTTCCGGGTGTTTTCGACCAAGTGCTTTCAGACTTGGGAGCGGCAACGGTTTGACGGCCGGGTTTATCAACTTTATAATTATCCTTTTGAAGATCTTGACGGCTCACTCCTGGTCTTAACTCTCGGGATTGATATTACGGAAAGTAAGCATTTGGCCAAGGAATTAGAGCAGCTTGAACGGCTGCAACTGGTCGGGAAGCTGGCGGCAGGGATTGGGCACGAAATCCGCAACCCGTTGACTACCGTGCAGGGGTTTTTGCAGCTATTGGGACGAAAACCGGAATATCAGGCGGACCGGCCGCATTTTGAGCTGATGATTGAAGAATTGGACCGGGCGAACGAAATTATCGGTGAGTTTTTAACCTTGGCCAGAGACCGGGTTGTCGACCTTCAGCCCCGGAATTTGAGTGAAATCGTTGAAGCTCTGTTTCCCTTGCTCCAGGCTGATGCCCGAAACCGGCAGCAGGAGGTCAGGCTGAACCTAGCCGTTGTGCCGGCGGCTTTGTTGGACGAAAAAGAACTACGCCAGCTTTTGCATAATCTGGCCCGCAACGGGCTGGAAGCCATGTCACCCGGAGGTGTTTTGACCATTTCAACCACTGCAGAAGAAGATGCGGTGACCCTGGCGGTTCAGGACCAAGGCCCGGGAATACCCGTAGAGGTGCTCCCCAATTTAGGGACACCCTTTTTTACCACCAAGGAGCAGGGAACCGGTCTGGGGCTATTGGTGTGCTATAATATTGCCGCCAGGCATAATGCGGTGATTAGCGTAAATACCGGGGCCAAGGGGACTACCTTGATCATCCGGTTTCCCCGGCAAGTTGTATGAAAATTTCGATAATAAAGCAGGGAAAACAGCGGTTAGGATGGAATATGAGGGAAAGTTATACTATTGATGAAAAGGAGTGTTCTTTGAGTGCCAGCTCAGTACATTGATGGTAAGGCGATTGCGGCCCAGCTACGGGAAGAACTTAAGCAGGAAGTACAGTCGATCCGGGAAAAAGGCTATGAACCCAAATTGGCGGTGGTGTTAGTCGGTGACGACCCTGCTTCCGTGGTTTATGCCCGTTCAAAAGAAAAGGCGGCTAAAAACGTGGGGATCGCCTTTGAACTTTGCCACCTACCGGAAAACAGCACGGAAACGGCGGTGTTGGCCTTGATTGACCGGCTAAACCGGGATGACACTGTTCACGGGATTATGGTGGAACTGCCCCTGCCCAAACATATTGCCAAACAAAAAGTGATGGCCGCGGTGGACCCGCTGAAGGATGTCGACGGGATGCACCCCTTAAACCGGGGTAACCTGTTGGCCGACCAGCCTGGTTTAGTGCCGGCTACCCCCTTAAGCTGTATTGCCTTGTTGGAGCGGTCAGGGGTGGAAATCAGCGGTAAGCGGACAGTGCTGGTCGGCCGGGGGGAAACCGTCGGAAAACCCTTGTTTTTTCTCCTTTTGAAACGCAATGCCACGGTTACCGTTTGTCATACCCGCACCAAGGATTTGGCGGCCGAAGTGCGCCGGGGGGAAATCATCGTGGTTGCCGCCGGGAAAGCCGGGTTGGTGACCAAAGAGATGGTTGCCCCTGGTGCGGTGGTGATTGATGCCGGCATTAACGAAGGGGAAGACGGTAAGCTGGTCGGTGATGTCCGGACAGCCGAAGTGGCGGAAGTGGCTGGCTTGATTTCCCCGGTTCCCGGGGGTGTCGGGGCTTGTACGACCGTGTTGATTTTTGCCAATGTGATTAAAGGGTTAAAGCTGCAAAAAGGCCTGGCTTAAGGGAAAGGGTGGGGATAGAACATGGGGGATATCTTTGCAAAAGCGTTTCGTGAGGTAATTGCCGTGTCGGCCTCCTCCCAACCTACACCGGGGGGCGGGTCTGTTTCGGCGATGACCGGTTCGTTTGCGGCGGCGATGGTGGCCATGGTGGCTAATCTGACCGTTGGAAAGGAAAAATTCAAGGATGTGGAGCCGCAAGTTCAGGGGTTGCTTACCAAAGTCAATGCGGTGATCGGCCGGTTGGAAGACTTGGTCAGGCAGGACATGGCCGCTTTTGCCGCTTATATGGCGGTATTTAAGCTGCCGAAGGAAACGGCGGAAGAAAAGGCAGCCCGGGCCCAGGCCTTGCAGGATGCGGCTAAGGAAGCTACCGAGGTGCCTTTGGCGATTGCCGAAGCTTGCTTGGCAATCTTGCAGGCAGCCGCTGAATTAGCCCCAATCGGCAACAAGATGGCGATTTCCGACGCCGGGGTAGGGGCTTATTTGGCCGAGGCTTCGCTGAAGAGTGCCTTGCTGAGTGTCGATATCAACCTGCCGGTGATTAAAGATGCCGGTTATGTGGCTGCGGCAACCGCCCGGCGGGATGCCTTGATTGCCGAGGCCGGACAGCTGAAGGACAAAGCGGTAACCGTGGTAGCGGAAAGGCTGAAATAAGAAATAATTCATAATTATGGGTTTTTGGGGCATGCTATCCCGTTGAAGTGAAGGGGGTGGCAAGGCCGGTGAATTACGATCCGGTGGTTTTGGTGACCCTCGGGGGCGGGCTGTTGTTGCTTGCTCTGGGGGTCTTTTTCGTTTCTGCCCCCCAGACATTTCAACTCACTTACCGCAAAAGCGGGCCTAATGACGACTTAAGGATCACCTGGTGTTTTTTCGCGTGGCGATTGCCGCTGGTAAGCATTCCCGTGATCAGTGTAAAGTGGCGCCTACTTCCGGCCGTTAGTTACCAGGTGGAGGGCCAAGCCAAAAACCAGCGGCCTTTGTTCCCTTTACTCCGGGACTTTTTCCGGGAGAGCTGGCCAAAAACGCAGGAATACTTAGGGTATCTGCGGGCTCGCCGCAATGGCATCGCGCTCCGCAGCTTGCGTTGGGAAACTTGCGTTGGTGGTGGGGATGCCTTGGAAACCGCCCTGCTTGCCGGTCTTGTTTGGGCGGGGAAGAGCAATTTGCTGGCTTATGTGCTCCACTATACAGGCAGCAAAGGACTGCGGCCCCGGTTGGCGGTGGCGCCTTGGTATAAAGGACCACGCTGGGATATGGAGCTTGATTGTATAGTTACTTTCCGGCCCGGTCATATTATCGTTGGCGGACTTTGGCGGTCAGGGGTGCTTCCCCGGTTACTTTTTAGAAGGGGTGATCAAAAAGGTGAACCATCCAATCGAAGCGTTGATGAAAACCGCGATGGAAAGCATCAGAGAAATGGTCGATGTCAATACCGTAGTCGGCGACGCCGTCCAGGCATCGGACGGCAGCTTGATTATTCCCGTATCCCGCGTAGCGTGCGGTTTCGCCGCCGGGGGTTCTGAGTTCAGCGCCGAGGGCAAAAATGATGGTGATGTTATGTTGCCTTTTGGTGGTGGTAGCGGCGCCGGGGTTTCCGTGCAACCGGTGGCTTTTTTAGTTGTAAATAACGGCAATGTCCGGTTGTTGCCGGTCGACGGGTCGGCTGTGGCTGACCGGCTAATCGACCTGGCGCCTCAGATCATGGACCGCTTGCGGGATGTGTTGGCGGGAGAACCAACCCATCCCCTTGATGACCACGAACAAAGGCCACCGGAAACCGGTAGCTGTTGCCCCCCATTTTAGAAAAAAGAAGAAACTCCTACCACATTGCGGGCAGGAGTTTTTTTCTTTTTAAAAATGTTCACGGTAATATGGGGGTGATCTCGGGTGGTTTCGGTGATAGGGGGGGAAGTGGTTCGGCAGGTGGTGGGCTTGGTGCTGGTTGTTCAGTTGGTGGTTGTTCAACTTCGACTGTTTCCTGTGGTTTAACGGCGGCCCGGGGTGAGTAGGGACTGCTGTCTGGACCTAAGAAACGGCCGGCCCGGGCGGCAACATACCCTTCCGGCTGCGGGAAAGATTGGACAGAGACATCCTGAAGCACCGGGTTGAGCACTTCACGGAAGATTTGGGCCGGGTAGGAACCCCCATAAATCTGTTTTAGATAATGTTTGGCATCAGTGTGGTCATACCCCATCCAAACCGCCGCGGTCAGCTCAGGGGTATAACCGACAAACCAAGCGTCTTTGTTTCCTTTTAGCCATTTAAAATCCGGGACTTGGGGCAATTCGGTGGTGCCGGTTTTTCCGGCGACAGGCCGCCGCATTTGGGCCCGGTAACCGGTGCCTGATTGCACGGTAGTGACCAGCATTTCGGTCATCCGGTAGGCGGCATTGGCGGAAATAACCTGCCGGGTTTCCGGTACCGGGGTATACTCATTACCCTGGGAATCGACGATCCGGGTAACGGCTTGGGGTTGACGGTAGGCGCCGAGGTTGGCAAAACAGGTATAGGCGCCGGCCATGTGCAAGGGGGATACGCCTTGGGTAAAGCCACCCAAGGCCAGGGACAGGTAACGGTCTTCCTTGGTCAGGGGCAGCCCCAAATTTTTTGCCAAGGCGATCCCGTTTTCCGGACCGATCATTTTGAATAAAGTGACGGCAGGGATATTGATGGATTGGGCAACGGCTTGGCGGATGGTTACCGGGCCCCGGTATTGGCCGTCGTAATTTACCGGGGCATACCCGCTGAAGTTAACCGGTTCATCAACGAGGACATCATCGGGCGAATAGCCTTTTTCCATGGCCGGTCCATAAACCATCACCGGCTTGATTACCGAGCCGGGCTGACGCCGAAGTTGGGTGGCCCGGTTGAAACTACGGCGTCCATCGTAATTCCGGCCGCCCCCTAGACCTTTGATTTCCCCGGAATTATGGTTAATTACGGCCATCGCCGCTTGAACCGGTTGGTCGTCCGGTCCGGGAGGATAAAAGGATTCATCAGTCAGCACGGTTTCGATCTGTTGTTGGAGGTGAGGGTCTAGGGAGGTGTAGATTTTTAGCCCTCCATTAAAAATCTGGTTTTCCGTAAACCCGTGCCGGCTGACGACTTCGTCGATCACGTAATCGATGTAGGCAGCATAAGGGTACCGGCCGGGAGTAAAGCCGTGCAGCTGGTGGGGCAAAGGCTGTTTTTGGGCTTGGGCCAGGTTGTATGGTGTAATCAGGTCGTTTTTGGCCATCACGGATAATACATAGCTGCGCCGCTCCAAGGCTCTTTCCGGGTTGGTGACCGGGGAATAATAACTGGGTAAGCAAGGCAACCCGGCGAGCAAGGCTGCTTCGGCCAAGTTGACGGCCGAGACGTCTTTACCGAAATAGGTCTGGGCGGCGGCTTGCACGCCGTAAGACCCGTGGCCGAAATAAATGCGGTTTAGGTACATCTCCAGGATTTGCTCTTTGGAGTATTCGGACTCTAATTGCCAGGCGAGGTAGGCTTCTTGAACTTTACGTTTCATCGTTTTTTCGGTAGTTAAAAACGTATTCTTAATCAGTTGTTGGGTGATCGTGCTGGCCCCTTGGGAATACCGGCCTTCGATAATGTTAGCCAAGGCTGCCCGGGCGATCGCCCGCAAGTCAACCCCTTGGTGTTCGTAAAACCGGATATCTTCAGCGGCGAGGACCGCTTGCTGCAAAACCAGCGGGATTTGGTCCAAGCTAACGGGAACCCGGTTTTGTTCCCCGTGTAAAGTGGTTACCTGGTTACCGTCTTGGTCATATATAAACGATGTTGCCTGGAGGGATCCCAGGGTTGCGGGGTCAAATTGCGGCCGGTCGCGTAAAAAATAGGCTAAGGTCCCCAGGCCGGCAACAAAGCCTAAAATGAGCAGCCCGGCCAGACCAAGCAAGATATAGCGCCAAATGCGCTTGCTTGGCTGTACGTTAGGTGTTGGTGGTTCGGGTGGTTTCGGTGAATGACTCATCGGAAAAAGCTGCTCCTTTCCGTTCACTGGCCGTTGAGAGGAACTTGACGGTTTCTTGATATATATTCTTGGTAACGCGGGCTTTTACCTCCCAAGTACATGGAAAAAAGCACCAAAATTGCAGAATGCGGGTACTAGCTTGTCTGACTAAATCATAAGCTTGTACCAAGTGCCGGGAGGTGGGGGAATGAACGCGATTTGGTTGTTTTTTCTTTTGGCGGGGATCGGGGTTGCCGCTGCCGGTGGCGACGTGCAGAAAGTAACCGATGGGGCGCTAAAAGGAGCCGAAATGGCCGTGGAGGTGGCTTTGGGTCTAATCGGCGTCATGGCTTTGTGGCTTGGCATGATGCGGATTGCCCAGGAGGCCGGTTTGGTCGATCTGTTAGGGCGTTTGGTTCGACCGTTAACAACCAGGTTGTTTCCTTCCATTCCGCCGGATCATCCGGCCCTCGGCCACATTATTATGAATCTTAGTGCCAATGTGCTTGGTTTAGGGAGTGCGGCTACACCTTTTGGGATGAAAGCGATGCAGGGGATGCAAGATTTAAATCAGCACCGCTCGGTAGCTTCTGAGGCCATGTGCACTTTCTTGGCGTTAAATACATCCTGCATTACCCTGGTCCCCGCCACAATTGTCAGTGTCCGGGTGGCGGCCGGTTCCGTTAACCCAACCGAGATTGTCGGCCCTACAATTTTGGCCACCATGACCGGCATGACGGTCGCTGTTACCGCCGATTGGCTGATCCGTACTTATTTTCGGCGCCGGGGGCGGAAGGTATGCTAGCCGACCTGTTGGATCCCTTATCCCGGTGGACGGTGCCTGCCTTGTTTGCCCTGATCCTGTTGGCCGGTGCGGTTAAGCGGGTGAAGGTTTACGAAGCTTTTGTCGCCGGTGCGGAGGAAGGGTTTAGTATTGCCGTAAAACTGATCCCGTACCTGGTGGCGATGTTGGTGGCGATCGGGATCTTTCGGGAAACCGGGGCGATGGCCTTGGTGATGCAGGTCGTGGATCCGGTCATGGCGATGATTGGCGCTCCGGGCGAAGTGCTGCCGTTGGCGGTAATGCGCCCGTTGTCCGGTAGTGGCGCGCTTGGCTTGGCGACTGAGTTGATCCAAACCCATGGACCGGATTCCTTTATCGGCCGGCTGGCCTCAACGATGCAGGGGACCACGGATACTACTTTTTTTGTGCTGACGATTTATTTTGGGTCGGTCGGGGTACGCCGGTACCGGTACAGCCTTTATACCGGCCTGTTGGCCGATGTGACCAGTTTTGTCGCTTCGGTGTATTTTTGCCGGTTGCTGTTCCCCTGAGCAAATTTACACTTATTGGCTGGTGTGGTATAGTGAGGGTACTTAAAGTAGATGGTTCGGATAAGGGGGCTGGGAATACGGAAGGGATTCGCTTGCAAAAAGTCCTGGCCTTTTGTGGGGTTGCTTCCCGGCGGGAAGCGGAGGCGATGATCCGGGCCGGCCGGGTTGAGGTCAATGGTGTGGTGGTCCGGGAACTTGGCGTTCGAGTAGTTGAGGGCTGGGACATGGTGGCTGTGGATGGCAAGGATGTGGCGGGTAGGGAAGCCTTGGTTTATTATGTGTTAAACAAACCGTCCGGGGTGGTGACCACCTGTGCCGATCCCCAGGGACGGCGAACGGTGCGGGAACTGTTGCCGGGAGTGAAGGAACGGATTTTCCCGGTAGGCCGGTTGGACCAGGATACGGCCGGTCTGTTGGTTCTGACCAATGACGGTGAACTGGCCTACCGGCTTACCCACCCGCGTTATGGGGTCCAAAAAGTTTATCATGCCTGCCTGCAAGGGCGGGTGAATAATCAGGGGTTACAGGCTTTGGCCAAAGGGGTGCTTTTGACGGACGGGTGGACTGCCCCGGCCAAGGTACGGCTGTTGCGCCGGGAAGCCGACTCCTGGGTGGAATTGATCATCCGGGAAGGGCGCAACCGGCAAGTCCGCCGGATGGCCATAGCGGTTGGTCACCCGGTAAAATCCCTGATCCGGGTAGGTTTTGGGCCGCTGACTTTGCAAGGTTTGGCCCCCGGTAAGTTCCGGCGGCTTAAGCCGCCGGAACTTACCGCCTTAAAAAGGGCGGTCGGTCTGGGCGAAAACGGTGGCCGCGGGGGGGCGGCGAACAGTGGGGGGGAGGAGTAATCAATGGCGCGAACACGGCTGGTAAAGGGTTTGGTGCAGGTATACACGGGAAATTGCAAAGGCAAAACCACCGCCGCCTTAGGTTTGGCTCTGCGGGCGGTTGGCCACGGTTATAAAGTTTTTATTGTGCAGTTTATGAAAGGGGTATCCTATTACGGGGAATTGTTCAGCCTGCAACGGTTTTACCCGGATATCCAATTAGCCCGGTATGGCCGCAGTTGTCCCAATGATTCCTTAATTCGCCAAGGGGAGATGGAGTGTACCGGTTGTATGACCTGCTTCATGCGCAAAGGAGAAGCAACCACCCAGGACAAGCAGGTGGCAGCCTTGGCTTTGCAGCGGGCCAGACAGGTGATTAGCAGCGGCGAATGGGACATTGTTATTTTGGATGAACTGACCAACGCGATTTATTTTGAGGTCGTGACCGTGGCGGAAGCGCTGGCGTTAATTGATCTCAAACCGGAATTTGTGGAGCTGGTGATCACCGGCCGGAATGCTCCCCCGGAAGTTCAGGAGCGGGCCCACTTGGTTACCGAAATGCGGGAGATTAAACATCCCTACCAACTGGGAATTCCCAGCCGGCGGGGAATTGAGTATTAGGAGTAAAGCCGTCGGCATGATCAAACCGCTAGACCAGGAAGCAATGGCTGCCGCCCGGCGGCGGTGGGACAGTTTAATCAAACCGCCTCAGGGGCTTGCCGCCTTAGAGGATTTTGTCGTGCATCTGGCCGGGATTACCGGGCAGGCGGTGCCGGCTTTGAACCGGCGACGGGCCTTGATTATTGTTGCCGACCATGGTGTGGCAGTGGAAGGAGTAAGTGCTTACCCGCCGGGGATGACCGCTGAAATCGTGAACGCCTTTCTGAACGGGCAATCCGGAACAGCGGTTTTAGGCCGGGAAACCGGGACGGAGATTTTCGTTATTGATGTCGGGCTGCAAGCCGGGTACTTGCCTGTTTGCCGATATTCTCCGTCAGGGGGAGCCGGCTTGCCGGTATTTCAGGGTCGGAAAATTGCGCCCGGCACCCGGAATTTCTTATTTGAACCGGCCTTAACGCCGGCAGAGGTGACGGCGGCCTTGGACACCGGGGCGGCCTTGGTCCGGGAAGCAATTGCGGCGGGGATTGAGGGGCTGGCTCTGGGGGAAATCGGCATTGGCAATACCACTGCCTGTAGTGCGGTGGTTGCGGCCCTGTTGGACTTGCCGCCCGGCTTGGTGGTTGGGCGGGGTTCCGGGGTGGCGGCCGGTACCCTGGTGAAGAAAAAACGGGTGGTTGAACAAGCTTTGGCCAGGCACCGGCCGGCCCCTGATGACCCGTTAGGAGTATTAGCCGCAGTCGGCGGTCTCGAGGTGGCTGTCTTGACGGGAGCCGTACTGGCAGCAGCCGGGGAACGGTTACCGGTGGTGCTGGACGGTTTCGTCACCTGTACGGCAGCTTTGTGTGCGACAAAATTGGCGCCCCAGGTCCGGGACTACCTGCTGCCCAGCCACCGTTCCCGGGAAGCAGGTCAGCAAAAGATCCTGGAGTATCTGGGGCTCCGGCCTTTACTGGCTTTTGACCTGCAGTACGGGGAAGGTGTCGGGGCGGTACTCGCCCTCCACCAGGCCTATTTGGCGACCTGTGTGCTGCGGGATATGGGTTTTTGGCGGGAAAAAGAGGAAAAATAGCGTTCAGCCGCGAAATTTATCCGGAAATACCCGTTTGACTTGGAGGTAGCAGCTTGATCAACGGAATAACCGGGGATGGCCGGCCCCATCCGTGCTTGCGGGCCAGGGTCCGATTTGATTTTCGCACTCCCGTCAAAAAGGCCCGCTTCTTTTTTAGCGGTATCCCTTTGGACAAACAGGCAGAGGATTTGCGGGACCAACAGATTGCCTTATTGCGAAACGTCCCGATTCAAGGGGTGGAGATCGAGGACATCGACCTGGGGGCGGAAGTATATGTTCTAATCGACGAAAAAACCGGCCGGGAGGTCGCTTTTGCCCCGGTGATCCTGACGGTAAGGACGGATTCCTTGGAGGATTTACTCCGGTTTACCATTCGGGAGGAATTCCGGAAAGTGGAGTTATTGGCACCGGACCAATTAATGCTGAACCGTTTTGACTTGGAACGGTTTATTTACCGGGTGCATGAGGAACAACAAAAGTACCAGCAGATCCTGGAACGGCGGTTGGCGGCACGGTGAAATCTGGGCAACCTTGGATTGCAGGGTTGCCTTTTTGGTAAAATACGAGGTGGTGAAAGCGGTTGGCGGCGGAACTCGGGCCGGTGATTGTTGCCGGGGGCGGGGCCGGCGGTTTGCTGGCTGCCGTGACGGCAGCGCGGGCAGGGGCTACAGTGTTACTTTTGGAGCGGAACGATCGCCTGGGCAAAAAACTGTTGATTACTGGTAAAGGCCGGTGCAACCTGACCAATAAGGCCCCGGATGTTGCGGCGATTATTCAAAATTTCCCGGGTAACGGCCGGTTTCTTTACGGTGCTCTGAAAAGGTTCGACCAGCACCGGACGATGGATTTTTTTACCACGGAGTTAGGAGTGCCTCTGAAGGTGGAACGGGGTAACCGGGTGTTTCCCCAAAGCGACCGGGCAGGGGATGTGGTTGCTGCCTTGGCCCGGGAACTGCAGCGGTTAAAAGTGAGGGTAAGCTTTGGGCAGCGTGTACAAAGGATCAGGCGGGACCCAGCCGGGCGGGTAACCGGGGTGACCACAACCAAGGGAGCGGTCTTTTCCGGTGGGGCGGTGATTATTGCCACCGGGGGGGCGAGTTACCCGGGGACCGGCAGTACCGGCGACGGGTATGGGATTGCCCGGGAACTGGGGCACCAGGTTACCCCTTTACGGCCGGCCTTGGCGCCGTTGGTGGCGGCCGAATCATGGGTAGGGGAATTGGCCGGATTGACACTTAAAAATGTGGCGGTGACCTTACGGGAGCCAACCGGTAACCGGCTGGGGGCGGAATTCGGGGAAATGCTGTTTACCCATTTCGGGGTTTCCGGCCCGGTGATCTTAACTTTGAGTAATCTGGCGACAGCTTTTTGGCGGCATCGGGAAACCGGCCCGGAGCATCCCCCTTTGTTACTGGAAATCAATCTAAAGCCTGCTTTGACGTGGGAACAGGTAGACAACCGGTTACAGCGTGACTTTAGCCGGTATCAACGTAAACAACTGAAAAACGCCCTGGGAGACTTGCTGCCCAGGGCTTTAATTTCCGGAGTAATCCGGTCGGCCGGTTTGCCGGAAACTAAGTTTGTGCATGAAATTACGCGTGAAGAACGTCACCGTTTGGTGGGTGTGCTTACGGCACTGCGGCTGACCTTGACCGGTCCCCGGCCTTTGAGTGAGGCGATTGTCACGGCCGGTGGGGTGGTAGTGAAGGAAATCGATCCCCGGACCATGGCCAGCAAGTTAGTGCCCGGTTTATTTTTTGCCGGGGAGGTGATCGATGTCGACGGTTATACCGGGGGCTACAACCTGCAGGCCGCCTGGTCGACCGGTTATGTGGCCGGTGAGGCGGCGGCGGCATTTGTCAGGGGGCAAGCGGGTGATTATAATGGGTCTTGACGGGAGGGATGCCGGTTGACGATAGGACATCCGGAAAGTAAGCGGGTAGCGGCGGCAGCCTTGCACTTGGCGATGAGTGACAGCCGGGAGGAGGAACACCGGCTCCGGCGGATGTTTGCCGCCGAAGGGATCCGGACAGCCGCGGTCGATTACGGCGGCGAATTTATCGGGGCGGTAAAAAAGGTGATCGAACGGGCGGTGGTTGCCGCCAAACGGGAGGGTGTGATCAAGGAGACTCACGCGGAAGAAGGAGCTGTGGCCGGGGCAACTCATGAGGCAATGATGCAGATCATGCCCAAAGCGGTGGGCTTAAACATCGGGGGCAAGATTGGGATTGCCCGGTACCATGACCATATCAGTGTTGCCGTTTTTTTAGGGATTGGCTTACTTCATTTGGACGAGGTGGCTGTCGGCATGGGCCACCGGGCTGTTTCCTAGCGGGGAGGAACGTTTATGGCGGTGAATTATGTCCGTGGTTTACGGGGAGCGATCACGGTCAAGGAAAATACCCGGGAGGCGATTTCTACCGCTACCCGGGATTTGTTGCAGGCGATGGTCGCAGCCAACCATTTGGCGGTTGAGGCGATTGCCTCCGTCATTTTTTCCGTGACTCCGGACTTAGATGCCGAATTTCCGGCTTGCGCGGCCCGGGCGTTGGGTTGGCAGCATGTGGCTTTATTGGATACGAAAGAGATCGCGGTTCCGGGTGCCTTACCCCGGTGTATCCGGGTGTTGATGCATATCAATACCACCTGTAAGCAGGAGGAAATGGTGCACATCTATTTGGGTGATGCGGTCCGGCTCCGTCCGGATCGCAGCCGGGCCGGTTTACGACACCCCTTTGGTATAAACAGTGAGGCGGGGCCGGATATAAGCCAGAACCCCGGCCGAAAGGACGGCCCCGAAGAGGTACGGTAGATTAATGTTTAAGGCATAGATCGTGCCGCCCAAGATCGGGCCGATCACCCGCCCGAGACTGTCAAAGGACTGCATAATGCCGACAGATGCTCCTTGCCGGTCACCGGCTGTTTTCGTGACCAGGGTGGAAAGACAGGGCCGCAACAAAAACCCGCCCAAGCAGAAAAATGTGGCGAAACCAACCAGGGAGATCATTTCCGGGGCCGCGATGAGGAGCAGGAAGCCGACGGTGTAAACCGCCAATCCGGCCATAATCAGTTTAACATCACCAAACTGCCGGACGAGTCTGCCGATCAGCCCTGCTTGTACAACAACTCCCAATACGCCGAACAAGGCAAACGCCAGGCCCATTTCTTTCGGGCCTAAATTAACCCGGTCAGCGGCAAAGATGGCAAAGGTGCTTTCAAAGCCGGCCATGGCGACACTGCCGAAGAAGGCAACGGCAAAAAGGGGAAATTGCGGGTGGCCGATGAGGGCCAGGTTAAGTTTCGGCACAATGGTCCGGGATGGCTGCTTGGCTTGGGACAACGACTCCGGCAGAAAAAAGAAGGCAAACGGCAGGGTAAATAAGCCCAGCCCGCCGGCCACGAAAAAGGGCAGGGAGAAACTATAATGACCAAGCCACCCGCCGATCGCCGGCCCGCAGATCATGCCCAGGCCCATTGCGGCACCCATCATCCCCATGCTTTTGGCCCGGTCGTCAGGTGCGGTGTTGTCGGCGATATAGGCCATGGCCGTGGGTAAGGTGGCCGAAGAGACGATCCCGGATAAAATCCGGATGATAAAAAGCATCCATAATTCTGTGGCGAGCCCGAAAAGAATAAAGGTAATCCCGTAGCCGCTCAGCCCGATCAACAAGACCGGTCGGCGGCCGATCCGGTCGGATAACCGGCCCCAGAACGGAGAAACGAAAAACTGCATTAAGGAATAGACCGCCATCAAGAAGCCCAGGGCAAGGGAACCACCCTGGAAGTGAAGGACTAAAAACGGCAGTAACGGGATGATGATGCCGAAACCAACCATGACTAAAAACAGGGTGAAGAAGAGTACCGTGGTGGCTGTAGTCCGGACCCGCATACCAAGGCCCCCTTTGTTTGGAATTTTAAGTATCTTAACCTTTTGCGGGGAAAATCACAAGTGGCAATAACCGGACAAGGTATGGTAAGATAAATTGTCAGATACTTTCGGACATTGCGAAAATTTGCCGGGATGAGGTGACCTGAGGGGAAAGGATGATTCGGAGAAAATGGTGAGCAAGAATGCTGCTGCCAACAAAAAAAGGCAGCGGGAAAAGAAACGCCTAGAGGGGAAAAAACGGCAAAAGCTTAATGAAACAATGACCCCGGATGAGGGTGGAAATCCGCCGCCGGTTAAACTAAAGCCTTTGGTTGGGGGAAAAAAGGCCGTTCGGGGTATGCCACCGGTGGCGGAAGCCGGGGAAGGGGTTTCTCCCTGGAAGAAGCTGTGCCAAATGGTGGTTGAAAAAATAAAAGGTTGATTTTGTGATGATAACCCGGTTTTTGAGGCCGGGTTTTGTTTTATTTTGGTCGGTGGTTAATCTTCGCCGGCTGAGATAAAATTAAGGTTAGCTGAAGATCGTTCTTGTTTCATCATGTGGCTGTCAGAAGGGGAGCGATAAAGTGTGAGCATTGCCGATGAACCGGTATACGAGCTGCTGCAGCTGATTACGGAAAAAATCTATTGCGGGATCCTGGCGGTTGATGCGGCCGGAAAGGTTCTGGTGTTGAATCCCTCCGCCCAACGGATCTTAAACCTGTCCCCGGAAACGGTAATCGGGAAACCTTTGGCGGCTGTCAGCCGCCGGTTGGCGGAATTGTTCCGGAATAACAAAGGGCAGGGCAGACACAAGCTGACCGTAGGCAAAGTCAATTTGGTCGTTACCTTAAGCCCGCTAATCAAAGCGGAAAAAACTATCGGGGTACTTGCTGTTTTCCACGAGTCCGGCAAAGAGGAATGCATCTCACAGGAACTTTTTGTTACGGAAAACCTGCTGAAGGAAATCAATATCTTTTTGGAGTCCTCTTACGACGGGATCTTTATTACCGATAACCAGGGAAAGGTGATCCGGGTGAATGCGGCCTGGGAACGGATTTTTGCTCCCCGCCACCTGGTTCTCGGACGGACGGTTGAGGAACTGGTTGCCCAAGGTGTATACGGAAAATCGGCGGCGGGAGAGGTGTTAAAGTCCGGCAAAACCTCGACGGTAATCATGGAAAACAAGGGCCGCAAGATTTTGGCCACCGGGACCCCGGTCTTTAACAACCGGGGGAAAATTACCTCGGCGGTGGTTAATGTCCGGGATATTACCGAACTGGAGAATTTGCGTTGGCAGTTGGAACAACAGCAAAAAATCAGTGAGCAATACTCTCGGGAAATCCAGGAGATGCGCCGGCAGCAGCAAAAATTTCCGGGGATTGTCGCCAACAGCAAAGAGTTTCAAAAGGTGATGGATATGGTCACCCGGGTGGCGGAAGTTGACTCCACGGTGCTGATTACCGGGGAATCCGGGGTGGGGAAAGAGGTCGTCGCCGGTCACATTCATAAATTGAGTCATCGCCGGAATGGCCCCTTTATTAAGATTAATTGCGGGGCGATTCCACTTGCCTTGCTGGAGTCGGAACTATTCGGGTATGAACCGGGAGCATTTACCGGTGCATCACCTAAGGGCAAACTGGGCCTTTTTGAGTTGGCGAATAAAGGCACTTTACTATTAGATGAAATCGCGGAAACTAGCCTGGATATTCAGGTTAAACTGCTCCGGGCCTTGCAGGAAAAAGAGATTATCCGGGTCGGGGGACAAACGACCAAAAAGATTGATGTGCGGATTATTGCGGCTACGAACCGGAATTTAAAAACGATGTTGCAAGCCGGTAAGTTCCGGGACGACCTGTATTACCGGTTGAATGTGATTAACATCCAGGTACCCCCGCTGCGGGAAAGGCCTGACGATATTCTACCCCTTTTGGTTTTCTTTTTGGAGAAATACAACCAAAAATACCAAAAAAACAAGGCGTTTTCACCCAAGGTGGTTGCCGCCTTGATTAATTATGATTGGCCGGGTAACATCCGGGAACTGGAAAACCTGGCGGAAAATCTGGTTATTTTGGCTAAGGGTGAGGAGATTATGCCGTATGACCTCCCGGAAACCTACTGCCAGCCGGCAGCCATGGAACATCAAGTGATGATTAACGGCATTATGCCGTTAAAACAGGCCTTGGCCACTGTGGAACAGCAACTGCTGCAAAATGCCCGGGAAAAATACGACAGCACCCGGAAAATTGCCGAGGCTTTGGGCATCAATCAATCGACAGTGGTGCGCAAACTACGTTCCCTGCCGCATCAGTGATGCTTGATTGCATCACCGGTACCGGAGGACCAGCCTAAAGCCGATTATTGCGTTAATTGCAAGTCAATTTCAAACAAAAAAGGCTTTTGCCCCGCCTTGAACCGATGCCTCACCGCATCGATTCAAGGCTTTTTTTATTTTCGCCGTTGGATGGAAGCGCGATGCGAAGGGGTTTTCGGGTGCTGGCACGTTTATTGCTAATAAAGATAAGTAGAAGGGGAACCTTGCGCCAAAGAGTGACCCAAAACAGAAGGGGGCTTACAGCATGAATAAGTGGGCGGAAATGTACAAGGCCAAGTTGACTACACCCGGGGGTATCGCCCAACAGATTAATTCCGGCGATATCTGTGTCAGTACCGGGCAGGTGGCCGAACCGTGTGCGATCCTTGCTGCCTTGGCGGAACGCTGCCGGCGGGAGAACTTGACCGGCATTCAGCACAACCTGTTGCTGACCATGCGGGACCAGCCGTACCTGCGGCCCGAAATGACCGGGCGGATTCACCATAACTCGCTGTTCGTCAGTGCCTATTGCCGGGAACTGATTTGGAACGGCTATGCCGATTATGTGCCGGCTTTTTACGGTGAAGTACCCGAAAATCTGCGCAACCAGAATATTGACGTTTTTTACACGACTGTTTCACTGATGGACAAGCACGGCTATTTCAGTTTCGGCACCGCCGCCGATCTGTCCGAAATCCGGCGGCAGGCAAAGAAAATCTTTCTGGAAGTAAACCCGGCGATGCCCCGGACCCACGGCTCATTTATCCATATTTCCGAGGTTACCGCCCTTTGTACCAGCGATGTTCCGGTGACGGAAGTGCCTTCAGGCAAGATCAGTGATATTGACCGGGAGATTGGCGCCTATATTGCCGCGGAAATCCCTGACGGTGCGTGTATCCAACTAGGCATCGGCGGGATGCCGAATGCGGTGGCCCAGGCCTTAATGGACCGGCAAGATTTGGGGATCCACAGTGAGATGTTCACCGAATCAATGGTGGACTTAATTGAAGCCGGGGTAGTTACTAACTGGCGGAAAAACATCCACCGGGGTAAGTCGGTCGTTACTTTCACCTTCGGCTCCCGGCGGGCTTACGACTTTATCGACGATAATCCGGGAGTCGAGTTCTTGCCGGTTGATTATGTGAACGACCCTTACGTGATCGCTCAGAACGACAATATGATTTCGATCAATGCCTGCTTGGAAGTGGACTTGTTTGGTCAGGTCTGTTCCGAGTCGCTGGGGCCGAAAAACTTTAGCGGGGTCGGCGGCCAGATTGACTTCGTCCGGGGGGCAATGCGGTCCAAAGGCGGCAAATCGTTTATCGCCATGCCTTCCACCGCCAAAAAGGGCACTATTTCCAAGATTAAGCCGGTATTGACCCAGGGCGGGATCGTTTCCACTTCCCGTAATGATGTGGACAACATTGTCACCGAATACGGCATTGCCCGGTTGCGGGGTAAGACTTGTTCCCAACGGGCCCGTGAATTGATCACTATTGCTCATCCGGACTTCCGGGAAGAACTGACCCGGCAGGCGCGGGAGCTGCACATTATTCCTTAATAAAAAATTGTTAAAGGAGGGGAAAAAATGGATTGGCAGTTGACCGAAGAACAGGAACTGATTGTCAAAATGGCCCGGGAATTCGCCCAACAGGAAGTGGCCCCCAGAGCGGCGGAGGTGGACAAGAATCACCGCTTTCCCGGGGAAAACGTGGCCCGGATGAAAGAACTGGGATTAATGGGGATTTGTATTCCGGAGGCCTATGGTGGCGGTGGCGCCGACTACCTGACCTACATCATGGTTGCGGAAGAACTGGCCCGGGCTTGTGCTACCACCGGGGTAATCCTGTCTGTCCACATGTCGGTCTGCACCTACCCGATTTTCCAACTGGGTACCGAGGCCCAAAGGCAAAAGTATGTCGTGCCTTTGGCTAAAGGGGAAAAACTGGGGGCATTTGCCCTGACCGAGCCGGGGGCCGGTTCAGATGCCGCCGCCCAGCAGACGGTGGCGGTCCGGGACGGGGATCATTATGTGCTGAACGGAAGCAAGTGTTTTATCACCAACGGGGCCTATGCCGATGTTTTCATCGTGGCGGCAATGACGGATAAGAGTAAAGGCACCAAGGGGATTTCCGCCTTTATCGTGGAAAAGGATTTCCCTGGTTTCTCCGTCGGTCAGACTGAGGACAAGATGGGGCTGAAAGGATCCAGCACGACGGAAATCATCCTGAAAAACTGTGTGGTGCCGGTGGAAAACCTGCTCGGGCAGGAAGGGGAAGGGTTCAAAGTAGCGATGACCGCCCTGGATGGCGGCCGGATCAGTATTGGCGCCCAAGCGGTCGGCATTGCCCAGGCGAGTTTGGATGCTGCCGTTGCGTACGCTAAATCCCGCCGGCAATTTGGTAAACCGATCGCTGCATTTCAAGCCGTACAGTTCATGCTGGCCGAGATGGCCACCCGGATTGAGGCGGCCCGGGGCCTGGTGCACCGGGCGGCTTGGCTGAAGGAAAAGCACCGGCCGGTAACCCAGGCTTCCGCCATGGCCAAGTATTATGCCTCGGAAGTAGCCAGCTGGTGTGCCAACCGGGCGGTTCAGATTCACGGCGGTTATGGTTACATCACAAGTTTCCCGGTGGAACGGTATATGCGGGATGCCAAGGTCACCGAGATTTACGAAGGCACTACCGAGATCCAGAAATTGGTCATTGCCGGCAATTTGTTGCGTTAGGGGAGTAAGGGCCAACAGTACCGGAAGGAGGCGAAAGTGAATGATGAAAAAAGAGCCTAACCGCTGGCTGATTCTGATTGCTTGTGTACTCATCAACTTGTGTTTGGGAGCGGGCTATGCCTGGAGCGTTTTTCAAAAGCCGTTGATCGACATTTTTGGTTGGTCAACTGCCGAGGCATCCCTGGCCTTTACGCTTTCCTTCGGGATGGTACCCTTGGCGATGATTGCCTGCGGCAAGATTCAGGATACCCGGGGGCCAAAGCTTGTCACCTTGGCCGGGGGAATCATCTTCGGCCTGGGTATGTTCCTTACCGGGTTTACCCAGTCCCTGACCACCTTATACCTCACTTATGGGGTGATGGGGGGCATCGGGATCGGGATGGCCTACGGTTGTACGGTAGCAACACCGGTTAAATGGTTTCCCGACCAGCGGGGCCTGGCCGGGGGATTGACGGCAGCCGGCTTCGGTTCCGGGGCGATCGTATTTGCCCCCCTGGCCAGTTTCTTGATTGAAAAATCGGGTGTATTAACGACATTCCGGACCTTAGGGATCTTTTACTTAGTCGTAATTGTGCTCTGTTCGTTGCTGGTCACCGCACCGCAAAGGGCGCCGGAGACGGCTGCCGCCGTTACCGCTGCCGGGCCGGCGGCGGAGGGTCATACCACCGGGGAAATGCTGAGAACCGGCAAGTTCTATATTCTGTGGTTGATGTATATCATTGGTTGCGTTTCCGGGTTGATGATTATCGGTCATGCTTCCCCGATTGCCCAGGAACAGATCGGGCTTTCCCCGGCGGTGGCGGCGATTTCCGTGAGCATTATCGGGTTGGCGAACACCTTGGGGCGGATCGTCTGGGGCGCCGTTTCCGACCGGATCGGGCGTTATGAGGCCTTAGTGATGATGTTCATTGTAGCGGGGATCTGTATGTTTCTCCTGCAAACGGCTTCCGGATTCGGGATGTTCATCATTGCCGTTTGCGGTGTCGCCCTAAGTTTCGGCGGCTTTATGGGGATTTTCCCCTCCATTACCGCGGATAACTTTGGGACGAAGAGCATGGGGACCAACTATGGGGTGATGTTCACTGCTTTCGGCTTGGCGGCGATTATCGGTCCCCAGATTGCCGCGGCGGTTAAACAGGCTAGCGGCGGGGCCTATGGTCAGGCTTTCTTAATCGCCGCCGGAATGAGTATCATTGGGGTTTTGCTGACCCTCTACACTTATATGAAACTCAAAAAAACCAAAAATCTCGTGACTAAACAAGCCTAGCCAGCCGGGGGACAGTGGTGGCGGACGACTAGCCGAAGGGGGTGAATCAGCATCAAGTATAGTGCCGAAACTGCGTTCCTACCGGCAGAAATATTAAACAGAAATTTCAAGGAGGTTAATTACCATGCCGTTGAAAAACAAAGAACAATTCCAAGCCAGTATCCGGGCCCGGAAGCCCCTGAATGTCTGGTTCTTAGGGGAAAAGGTCGACGATGTGACCACATATCCCCCCTTGGCCGCCAGTTTCAACGCTGTTTCCAAGGTCTATGAACTGCACAATGATTCAAAATGGCAGGACCTGTTGCTCGTGGATTCCGACTTAACCGGGGGTAAAGTCAGCATTTACACGACACCCTTGAAGTCGGCGGCAGATGCCAACAAAAAAACGAAAGCGGCCCGGGCTTTGGCCGAAGTGATCGGTTGTTGCACCCACCGGTGCACCGGTTCCGAAGCCTTTGCCGGTCTTGGCCCTTGCTGCTACGATATGGACCAGGATCTAGGCACCGATTACTTTAAGCGGTTTAATGCATTTATGAAGTATGTCCAGGAAAACGACCTCTCCTGTACCGCGACCGTTACGGACGCCAAAGGTCTCCGGACCTTGCCGCCGCATAAACAGCCGGACCGGGATGCCTATGTCCACATTGATGAGTACCGGGAAGACGGGATCGTGATCAGCGGGATCAAGGTGAACCAGACCGGAATCCTGTTTGCCCACGAAGTGGTGATTGTTCCTACCACCGCCATGAAGGAAGAGGACAAAGATTTTGCCGTCGCTTGTGCGGTGCCGGCTGATGCCCCTGGTGTCACCTATGTGCTGGGCCGGACCCCCCAAGACAAGCGTTTCTTTGAAGTCACCGATAAAATCGAAGGGATCGACCTGGGCAAAAAATATGCCGACCACCAGGCCTTGGTCTATTTTGACCATGTTTTCGTCCCCAAAGAGCGGGTCTTTATGGCCGGGGAATGGCAGTATGCCGGCCGGTTGCTCAACTACTTTACCGCAGTACACCGCCTGACTGCCGGCGGGTGCAAAGCCGGCGGCTGCAGCGCCCTTTGCGGGGCGACTTCCCTGATTGCGGACATGATCGGGGTCAATAAAGCCGGGCACATTAAGGAAAAACTGGCGGAAATGGTCATCACGGCCGAGACCTGTTACGGTCTGTCCCTGGCCGCCGGTACCGAAGGGTTCAAACACCCGAGCGGGTTCTGGGTACCTAACCCCCTGCTGGCCCACACCACCAAGTGGACCTGTACCTGGATTCCCTTTAACGCGGTCCGGTATGCCCGGGAGATTATCGCCGGTACCGGGGAAACCGCCCCATCGGAACTGGATATGCGCAACCCGGCGGTGGGCAAGATCTGTCAGAAAGCTTTCAACCCCGGCAACCCGAAATATGATGCTTTTGACCGTCTGCGGGCAACCCGGTTTGTTGAGCATATGGCCCGGGGTTCCAACTGGACGGCGATGGCTTTGCATGGCGGCGGGAACCCGGAAGCGGCCCGGATGATGGCTATGCGGTTTACCGACTGGCAACACCTGCAGGATATTGTCAAAGTGGCGACCGGGATGGATACTGATCCCCAATTTGTACAGGCAACTTACGAAAAGATTGGCCAGAAAAAAGGCTCGATCGATACTTTGTTGGATTTGCCGGTAGCAAAAAAATAACCCGGTAAGGATGGAAACCGGCGTCGCCGCTTAATGTGGCGGCGCCGGTGCCGATCTCCGGGAATTTATGGAGGAGGTGTCGGGGGATGATTCAAAGTAAAGTCTTGTTTGGGTGGGAGTTTGATTTTTCCGGCCGGGCGGACTTTTGGAACGGGATCGGTAAATTTGATTATTCTCTACGGTATGTAGACCAAACCGGCCGGGTGCAGGAGGTTGGGTTTAAGGAAATCTTTGCCCTGGCGGAATACGTAAGGGAACAAAATGTTGTATTCGGCCCTTTACAGCGGGAAGTGTATCCACCGTGTGCGGTAGCCTTAACCAATTATGTTTATCAGTATTTTGCCAATGAAGTGCTCTTAAAATCACGCCGGTCCTTGGGCAATCCTTGGACCTGCCAATATGAGGCCGTTGACCGGGGAAAAATTAATTGCCCCCGACAAAGGTAAACAAAACTCCCGGGGTGGTGAGGTCAATCACCCGGGGTTGCAGGCGTTTAAGGTCGGCTACCCGCCACCGGGGTTCCCGGGCGGCCAAAATGGCCAGGGCCTGTTCTTCGGTTTCGGCCAGGACAACGGCAACGGCATCAGTATACAGATCGGGAACCACACAAGGTTCGTCGATCATGCTGTAGCTGTGGAACCGGCGGTTATGCCGCCAGATAAAGAGTTTCATGAGATTATCACCTCCGGGGGACATTCAGGGTGACGGTCCGGGCGTTTTCCTGAAAGGATAGGTCGAGACCGAGTTGTTCCGCGATCTGGCGGACAGGAGCGTAAAGCCGGTCGTTGATTAACGGCAGGCGGGTTGTTTCCCCGCCCGTTTGGGCCAAGGAAAGAGTCAGCTGCCGGTTATTCCCGGAAATTACCGCCTGTTGAGCGGTTTCCTGATAGGTTACCGTTAGTCCTAGGGCTTCGGCGAGAAAACGGATCGGCAGGTAGGCCCGGTCTTCCCGCAGGATTGGCCGGTCAGCAAGCAAAATTTTTTCCCCGTTAACCCAGGTGACCGGTTCGTTCAAAGAAAAATGCAGCTCCCGGATCGCAGTCGGGTCCAGCGCGGCTTTCGCCCGGATCAATTGCAGGGAAGGATAGGTGACCGGTTCTTCCGGTTGGAGCCCGACTTGATCGACAGGCTGCCAACCCGGGGTAAAATAACGGGCGGTGGTCAGTTTTAGGACACCCCCGGCTTGCAGGGGGATCAGGGACTGGACTGATCCCTTGCCATAGGTTGGGGTGCCGATCAGGATGGCGTGGGCATTGTCCCGCAGGGCGCCGGCTAAAAGCTCGGCGGCGCTGGCGGTATCGTGGTTTACCAGGATAGCCATGGGCAGCGGTTGTTCGTCACCGGAAGTCAGGGCGGTTTTTTCCGCCTCCGCGTCAACCAGATGGTAAAGCGGGCCGGTGGGGAGTAAGGTATCGCCGATATCTTCCGCGGCGGTAACCATCCCGCCGGTATTGCCGCGCAGGTCGAGCACCAGTTTGGTCATACCGGCCTGCCTAAGTTCCTGGTAGGTGGCGGCAAACTCTGTTCCTGCCCGGTCACCAAAGCCGTAAATGCGGATATAGCCCAGCTCCGGGGCCAACAGTTTCCCTTCGACTTGGGGTAAGATGATCTCGCGCCTGGTTAGGCTCAGGGACCGGGGGGCAGTGCCCCCGGCCGGGGTGATGGTCAAAGTGAGTATGGAGTCTGCCGGGCCGCGGATTTTACTTGCCACTTCGTCCAGGGTTAGCCCTTGGACGGAAACCGTATCGACCGCCAGAACCTGATCACCGCTTTTGAGGCCGGCGTTGGCGGCGGGAGTGGCCGGGAAAACGTGGTCGATAATGATGGTTTCCCCGGATTGAAAGATTACCACCCCGATGCCGGCATATTCCGGGTTGAGGGATTCCAAGAGCCGGGCAAATTCGGCCGGGGGCAGGTATTTGGTATAAGGATCTTCCAGGGCGGCCAGCAAGCCGGTAACTGTGGTTTGGGTGCTGAGGTCAGGCAAATAGTTTTTGTCGACGTGATAATCTTCAACCAGTTGGCGGATTTCCCTGACCAGGGGGTCACCGGCCGGGACCGGGGCGGCCTGGGCTACCGGGGTCAGGAAGAGTAAGCTGATTAATACGCAAAAGGTTTTTAACACCGGCATTGGGATTCACCTCCATCAATCTAAAATTCGGGGCGGGGAAACGATTTCCTGCGCCGCTTTAAATATAAAGATTGACAACATGGGGTTTGGTAGTTAGGATAAAAGTAATTTAATAGGCTGTTGAGCTGAGTTGAGATGAGCGGAGTTTGAGTGGAGTCGAGCGGAGAGTGGCGGTGCTTTTTGCGCCTTTTTTTGGCGGATAAAAACCGGCCCCCTTTTCGGTGGGCCGGTTTTTTGTCGTGCCGGAACGCCCGGACATTTCCTCACTGCCGCCGAAAGGACGGGGGAACATGACGACCGAAACAACCGGTGTAACCCGGGCGGAGTTTCAAAGGCTCAGCCGGGAATACCGGTACATACCCTTATGGGTTTCCTTTAATGCTGACCTGGAAACACCGGTCACTTTATTTCGCAAGTTGACCGGGGAAGGGTGCGGCTATTTGCTGGAAAGCGTGGAACATGGCCGGGTATTAGGCCGTTATTCCTTTGCCGGGGCGGAGCCTTTGGCTTATTTTACCGGTAGCCTGCCGGGCGGACCGGCTGTCCCTGACCGGCCGTTGGCCGCTTTGCAGCAATGGCTGGCCGGGTTCCGGACGGCCCCGGTTGCCCGGCGGGCGGGGTTGCCTCCTTTTTACGGCGGGGCGGTCGGGTATTTTGCCTATGATTTAGTGCGGGCTTATGAAAAACTGCCCCGGCAAGCGGTGGATGATTACGGCCTGCCGGCGATGACCATGATGGTTACCCGGTATACTTTGCTGCTGGACCATTTGCGGCATACGGCTACATTGGTGTATTTGGCCGAGGCTGGGGATGAACAGGCTTACCAGGCCGCCCGGGATAAACTGTACCGGTGTCTGGCGAGGCTTAAAGGCCCGGATAACGGTCTTGGGGTGGGGAGGCCGGAACCGGAGGCCGGGACCCGGGATGAACCGGTGACTTTTGACCGGGCCGGGTTTTGCCGGGCGGTAGAAAAATGCCGGGAATACATTGCCGCCGGGGAGGTTTTCCAGGTGGTTTTATCCCAGCGGTTTTCTGTTCCCCTGCGGGCCCACCCTTTTGATGTCTACCGGGCGTTACGGTCTTTGAATCCTTCTCCGTACTTGTTTTATCTCAACCTGCCCGGGGTTTGCCTGGCCGGTGCTTCACCGGAAGCCTTGGTCCGGGTGAATGGCGGCCGGGTGGAGACTCATCCGATCGCCGGTACCCGCCCCCGGGGTGAAGACCCGGCTGAAGACCGGCTGTTGGCGGCCGAATTAGTTGATGACGATAAAGAGCGGGCAGAACACGTGATGCTGGTCGACCTGGGCCGGAACGATTTGGGCCGGGTCTGCCGCCCGGGGACGGTCAAGGTCGAACGGTTCATGGAAGTAGAATATTACTCCCACGTGATGCATTTAGTCAGCCAGGTGGCGGGGGAACTGGCCCCCTCCTTTTCTGCCCTCGATGCTTTGGCCGGTGTGTTTCCGGCGGGTACTTTAAGTGGGGCGCCGAAGATCCGGGCAATGGAAATCATCGAAGAACTGGAACCGGTCCGCCGGGGACCGTATGGCGGGGCCGTGGGCTATCTGGGTTTTGAGGGTAATCTGGATACCTGTATCACGATCCGGACGGTGGTGATGTGTCAGGGCCGGGCGGATATCCAGGTCGGGGCCGGGATTGTCGCCGATTCGGAGCCGGAGCGGGAATACCAGGAAACACTGAATAAGGCCCAGGCGCTTTTTACCGCTCTGGCCCGGGCCGAGGAGGGATTTGCTTGATCCTGATGATTGATAATTATGATTCTTTTACCTATAACCTGGTTCAGTATTTTGCCGAATTGGGTGAAACCCTCCGGGTGGTCAGGAATGATTCCTTGCCGGTAAGTGAGTTGGCAGCCTTGGCCCCGGATTACCTGGTGCTTTCCCCGGGTCCCGGCACCCCGGACCGGGCCGGGGTTTGCCTGGATTTAATCCGCCATTTTGCCGGCAAAATTCCCGTACTTGGTGTCTGTCTGGGGCACCAGGCAATCGGGCAAGGATTCGGCGGCCGGGTGGTGCGGGCCAGCCGGTTGATGCACGGAAAAACATCTTTGATTTATCACGATAAAAAAACTATTTTCCGGGGTTTGCCCAATCCTTTTACCGCTACCCGCTACCATTCGCTGCTTTTGGCCGAGACAGCCCTGCCCCCGTGTTTGGAGGTTTCGGCCCGGACGGCTTTAGGGGAAGTGATGGCGGTACGGCATAAAGAATTTCCAGTGGAAGGAGTGCAGTTCCACCCCGAGTCCGTTTTAACGCCGGCCGGGAAAAAACTGCTGAAAAATTTTTTGGCCTTAGAGGTGAGCTGAGATGAGTTGTAGCCGGGAGATTGTCCGGGAGGGCCTGGCGGCCCTCTTGGCCGGGGAACGGTTGGGAGAAGAGCGGACGGAGGCGATTATGGAGATCGTCATGGAAGGTAAAGTGCCGTCTGCACAGTTGGCGGGGATTTTAGTCGCCCTGCGGCTGACTGGGGAAGGAGAAGAGGAGATTGCCGGGTTGGCCCGGGCAATGCGTTGCCGGGTCGGCCGGGAGCTGCAGCCGTTTATGCCGGCCGGGTTCGGCCGGTTGCAGGATCAGTTGGTGGATACCTGCGGCACCGGTGGTGACGGGGCGGGAACTTTTAACATCTCCACCGCCGCCGCCTTGGTTGTGGCGGCCGCCGGGGTACCGGTAGCCAAACACGGTAACCGGGCGGTTTCCGGGCGGGCCGGGTCGGCCGATGCGCTGGAAGCGTTGGGAGTTGTCGTCGACCAACCGCCAAAGGTGGCGTTTGCTTGTCTGGCCGCCACCGGTTTCGGGTTTTTTTACGCGCCACAGTGCCACCGGGCCATGGCCCATGCGGCACCGGCCCGGCGGGATTTGGGGGTGCCTACCGTGTTTAATCTGCTGGGACCTTTGACCAACCCGGCCGGGGCCAAACGGCAATTGTTAGGGGTAAACCAGGCCGGCCGGTTAACGGTGATGGCCCGGGTACTGGCCCGTTTGGGTGCCGATAAGGCCTGGGTTGTGCACGGTCATGGCGGTTTGGATGAAATCAGCCTGACCGGTCCGACCCGGGTCGCCTGTCTGGAACAGGGTCAGGTGAGCAGTTTTGTGCTTGACCCCCGGGATTTGGGGTTGGCTTATTGCCGGCCGGGTGATTTGGCTGGGGGCGACCGGGAGGTCAATGCCGGGATTATTGCCGGGGTGCTGCAGGGTGAACGGGGTCCCCAACGGGACACGGTGGTGTTAAATGCCGCCGCCGCGCTTTATGTGGCCGGGCGGGTGGCCGACCTGCCGGTCGGAATGGCCGTGGCCCGGGAAGTCCTTGATTCCGGGCGGGCGAGGGAACTGTTGGGCCGGGTGCGGGAATTCACTTTAACGGCAGCTGCCGCCCCCGTTCAGGCAGGGGTCGGCTGATGGCGGCGCTCAACTGGGAACCGGCGGGGTTTCTCCGGACGATCCGGGAAGAAAAAGCCCAAATTGTCCGGGCGGCCCAAAGCCGGCAGCCTTTGGCCGGTTTGCAGGCCCAGGCGGCCGTTCTGCCCCCGGCCCGGGATTTAGCCGGGGCCTTGGCCCGGTCCGGTGATCCGGTCGTGAAGGTGCTGGCCGAAGTAAAACGGGCTTCCCCGGTAAAAGGTCCTTTGCGGCCCGGGGCGGCTGCCGGGGAATTGGCCCGGGCTTATGCGGCCGGAGGAGCGGCGGCCATTTCAGTATTAACCGACCAAAAATATTTCGGGGGTAGGTTGGCGGATTTGACGGCGGTAAAAGCGGCGGTTAATCTGCCGGTGTTGCGTAAGGATTTTTTAATTTCTTCCTACCAGGTCTGGGAGGCCCGGGCTTATGGTGCTGACGGATGTTTGCTGATTGCCGGTTTGCTCGGGCCGGCAGAACTGACGGTGATGTGTCTGACTGCCTTGGCGGCTGGGGTGCAGCCATTGATCGAGGTGCACGGGGATGCGGAATTGCCCTGGGCCTTGCGGACAATTGCGCAGGGCAGGCAGGGATACCCGGCTTGGCGGCCGATCCTGGGATTTAACGCCCGGGATTTGGTCCGGCTCAAGGTCCGGCCGGAACAGGTGCGGGACCTTGCTGCCGCTCTGCCGCCGGACGTGGCCCCTGGGTTGGTGAAAGTAGCGGCCAGCGGGATTAAATCGGCGGCTGATGCGGCCAGGTTGGCAGCGGCCGGTTTTGATGCGGTACTGGTCGGGGAGGCCTTGGTTACGGCTCCTGATCCGGCCAAAGCGGTCCGCTGCCTGCGGGGGGAATGAAGTGATGGCTGGTTATCCCCGGATAAAGATTTGTGGCATCCGCTCTGGCCGGGATGCCCAGGTGGCGGTTAATGCCGGAGCGCATGCCATCGCTTTTAACTTTGTGCCTGGGGCAAAGCGGTATATCGAGCCGGCGAAAGCCCGGGCAATTATTCAAGCCCTGGGGCCTTTGGTCACCATCGCCGGCGTTTTTGCCGATGCCCCAAGGGCAGAGGTAGTCCGGATTGCCGGTGAATGTGGTTTGCAGGTACTCCAATTTCACGGCAATGAGTCGCCGGCTTATTGCCAGGGCTGGCCTTACCCGGTGATCAAGGCTTTTCGGTTTGGTTGCGGGGCCCCGGCTCAGGCCGGAACGGCGGTGTTCAACACCTGGGACCAGTTGGTTTGCCGGGCCGGGGAGTACCTTGTAGCCGCCTTTTTAATCGATGCTTTTCACCCGGCAGTGGTGGGGGGAGCAGGCCGGACTTTTGATTGGACGCAAATCAGGACACCATTACCCCGGCCCCTTATTTTGGCCGGGGGGCTGCACCCCGGGAATGTCCGGGAAGCGATTACCCAGGTTCATCCCTACGGCTTGGATGTTGCCACCGGGGTGGAAACCGGTGGGCAAAAAGACTGGGAAAAGGTGCGGGCCTTTATCGAGCAGGCCCGATTTTCCGGATTATCTTGAACAGTATGTCGCCCTAGCCGCTTGTATTTTGCCGGGGTACTTTAAATGGTGGTCGAATATTGCTAGGAAGACGATTTTTGTGTTATATTGATATTTAAAGGTAGTATAGCTTGTTTGGTTGGTGTCGTAAAAATTCTCGTAGCATGGTAGAACGGCAGGAGGAAACCAGCTGCTGTTCAAAGTACTCCACCAAGGAGTACTTTTTATCTTTTTGTTGTCTCGTTCGGTGTAGCGTTTCTTGGGGCAGAACACTTAAGGGGGGAAAGTTGTGATTGTGGTAATGCACCGGGGGGCATCCGCCCCGGAGATTGATGCGGTTTGTCAACGTTTGAGTAACGCGGGTTTCACTTTGCATTTGTCCCAAGGCGTGGAACGCACAATTATCGGTGCGGTTGGGGAGAAGTCCCGGGCAACGGTTTCTGGTCTGGAAGCTTTACCGGGGGTAGAGAAGGTTGTACCCATCCTGCAGCCCTATAAATTAGCCGGCAGGGACTTTCACCAGGAGGATACAGTTGTAAATCTCGGTAATGTGGCCATTGGTGGCAACCAGTGTCAGGTTTTTGCCGGGCCTTGTGCGGTGGAAAGCTGGGAGCAGCTACTGGAAGCGGCTTTAGTGGTAAAAGAATCCGGGGCGAATATTTTACGGGGTGGCGCCTTCAAACCCCGGAGTTCTCCGTATTCTTTTCAAGGCTTAGAAGAACAGGGGCTAAAATTGTTGGCCAAGGCCAGGGAGGCCACCGGTTTAAAGATTGTTACCGAAGTGCTGGATGCGGCCAACATCGAACGGATTGGTTATTACTCCGATATCCTGCAAGTAGGCGCCCGGAATATGCAAAACTTTTATCTACTGAGGGAGTTAGCTAAAGTGGACCGGCCGGTCCTGCTCAAACGCGGCATGGCGGCAACGGTTGAAGAATGGTTGATGGCGGCCGAATACCTGGTATCAGGCGGCAATGACCGGGTCATCTTATGTGAGCGCGGGATCCGTACTTTTGAGACGGCTACCCGGAACACCTTAGACTTAAGCGCGATTCCGGTGGTTAAACAATTGAGTCACTTGCCGGTCATTGTCGATCCCAGCCATGCCACCGGCAAATGGCAATTGGTCGGACCGCTGGCCAGGGCGGCGATTGCCGCGGGTGCCGATGGGGTGATGATTGAAGTACACCCACACCCGGCAATGGCGTTGTGTGACGGGCCCCAGTCATTAACCCCCCAGAATTTCACTGCCCTGATGGCGGAATTGCGGGCAGTGGCCCGGGTGATGGGAAAACAACTATAAGGAAGAATGGATGGGAATATGCAGGGACTGGTTGGGCAAGTGACGATTATCGGCCTTGGCGTGATCGGCGGTTCGCTTGGCCTGGCTTTAAGCCGGTCAGGGTTGGTCGGTGAAGTTGTGGGGTATGACCAGGATGCGGAAACCCTTGGCTTGGCCTTGGCAACAAAGACTGTCCACCGGGTAGAGCCGGATTTGCGGCGGGCGGTTACCGGGGCCGCCGTTGTGGTCTTGGCGACACCGGTCGGTACCTACCCGGCGATCATCCGGGTAATCCGAGACGCTTTGGCGCCTGGGACAATTTTGACGGATGTCGGCTCCACCAAGCAATGGGTGTTGGCCCAAATGGACCGGCTCTTGCCCCCGGGGGTACATTTTGTGGGTGGGCATCCGATGGCCGGGTCGGAAAAAACCGGGTTGGAAGGTGCTGACCGTTACCTGTTGCAAGATGCGGTTTACGTGCTGACTCCTACCGCGGAAACAGACGAAGAGGCGATGGCGGTGGTAGCAAGATTGGTGACGGCGGTTGGGGCCCGGGTGGTCAAGCTACCGGCGCCGGAGCATGACCACGTGGCAGCGACGGTTAGCCACCTGCCTCACATGGTGGCGGTGGCTTTAGTGGATACTTTCGGCCAGGTGGCGGCAGGGCACCCGGCGGCAGGGTTGCTTGCGGCCGGAGGTTTTCGGGACATGACCCGGATTGCCGCCGGAGATCCGCAATTGTGGCGGGATGTTGTCCTGACTAACCGGGGCCCTCTGCTGGCGATGCTCCGGCTTTTCGGGCAAAATTTGGCCCAGTTGGTGCAGGATATTGAAGGCTGTGGTGATGTTGCCGGGGAGGCAGCTCTCCTTAAAGGGCGGCTGGAACGGGTTCGTCAGACGCGGTTGGCCTTGCCGGAACAGGGCTAAAGGGGAGTTTACAGGTGACGAAGACGAAAGATACCAGCTTACGGATCCGGCCAGGCCGCCCTCTGCGGGGAGAAACTGAAGTGCCTGGCGACAAGTCTATTTCCCACCGGGTGGCCATGTTTGGCGCCTTAGCCTTGGGCACAACGCGGATCCGCCGGTTTTTACCCGGGGCGGATTGCCTGGCAACAGTGGCTTGTCTGCAAAAACTGGGGGTGGGGATTACCTGGGTGGCGCCTACGGAGCTTCTGGTCTACGGCCGGGGCTTGGGGGGATTGCAGGAGCCAGCGGAAGTACTTGATGTCGGCAACTCGGGAACCACGATCCGGTTGCTGTGCGGGATTTTAGCGGGCCAGCGGTTTTTTTCCGCTCTAACCGGTGATGCTTCCATCCGCCGGCGGCCAATGGAAAGGGTAACCAAACCCTTACGGGAAATGGGGGCGGCCATTTTTGGCCGGGAAAATGCCTGCCGGGCTCCGCTGGCCATCTGTGGCCAGACCGGACTATTGCGGCCTTTGCACTTGGTCAGCCAGGTAGCGAGTGCCCAGGTTAAATCGGCTGTCCTGTTGGCGGGGCTGTTTGCCGAAGGCTGGACCCGGGTTACCGAACCGTGTATTTCCCGGGACCATACCGAGCGGCTCTTGGCGGCTTTCGGTGCTCAAGTAATCCGGGAGGACGACGGTTTGACCATGGCGGTAGCCGGTTTTCCCGAGCTGCGCGGGGTGGATCTGGAAGTACCCGGGGATATTTCGGCGGCAGCCTTTTTACTCGTGGCGGCAAGTTTGGTATCCGGGTCGGCGGTCACCATCCGTGGGGTGGGGGTTAATCCCACCCGGGACGGGGTACTGGTTGTTTTGCGGGAAATGGGCGGCGATATCCGGGTGGAAAACCGGCGGGAAGTGGCGGGAGAGCCGGTTGCGGACATTACGGTAAAAAGTGCCGCTTTACATGGGGTGATGATTCAGGGAGACATAATTCCCCGGTTGATTGATGAAATTCCCGTTTTGGCCGTGGCGGCCTTGTTTGCCCGGGGAACAACGGAAATCCGGGATGCCGGTGAGTTGCGGGTAAAGGAATCAGACCGGATTGCGGTTTTGGCCGGGGAATTAAAGAAAATGGGGGCGCTGGTGGAGGAACTTCCGGATGGGTTGGTGGTGCACGGCGGGGAAACGCTCCGGGGAGCAATGGTGGAAAGCCATGGTGATCACCGGATTGCCATGGCTTTAGCGGTTGCCGGCCTACTGGCCCGGGGTGAAACAACTGTCCGGGATACGAGTTGTCTGGATGTTTCTTTCCCCGGCTTTGCCTTTACCCTGGAAAAGCTGCGCCGGTAAGTAAGTTGTGGTAAGATGATTAAAAAGAGCGGTAGGGAGCTAACACTGTGACAAAAGCCGGACTACAGGTGGCGATCGATGGGCCGGCCGGGGCGGGGAAAAGCACTGTCGCCCGCGATGTGGCCCGGCGGCTCGGTTATGTATATATTGATACTGGGGCGATGTACCGGGCGGTTACTTGGCTTGCTTTGACGCAAAAGGTGGACCTGGCCGACAAACAGGCCTTGAGCAGGCTGGCGGCGGAAGCCGACATCCGGTTGGTACCCGGAGCCAAGGGGCAAAGGACTTTTATTAACGGGCAGGATGTTACCGAAGCTATCCGGTTGCCGGTGATATCGCGGCATGTTTCACCGGTATCGGCGGTCGCCGGGGTGCGTGAGCCGATGGTGCGGCAACAAAGACGCTTGGCCGCCAATGGCAAGGTGGTTATGGATGGCCGGGATATCGGGACCAATGTGCTGCCTGAGGCCCTGGTGAAAATATTTTTGACTGCCTCGGTCGCCGAACGGGCCCGCCGACGGTACCTGGAGTTGGTGGAAAAAGGTTTGCCGGTAGACTTGCCGGAGTTGACCACGGAAATCATCCGGCGGGATAACTATGATGCTTCCCGGGAGGTATCCCCTTTGGTTCAAGCACCGGACGCCTTTTTACTGGACACCACCGGGCTGACCAGGGAAGCGGTGGTCGAACAAGTATTGGCTCTGGTACGGAAAGCGGAGGCTGCTGGGCATGGATAGGGTCGGGTATAATGCCGAAATCAAAACGGCTACGTTTACTTACCGTTTTTTTCGGGGGCTGTTCACTTTTATTTTTCGGCATTTCTGCCGTTGGCAGGTAGCCGGATTGGAAAATGTGCCGGCAACCGGTCCGGTGGTTGTAGCGGTGAACCATACTTCCAACTGGGACCCGGTGATCGTTGGTTGCGCTATTAACCGGCAGATCCACTTCATGGCGAAAAAAGAGCTGTTTGGAATACCGGTGGTTGGATGGATTTGCCAAGCTTTGGCCGCCTATCCGGTGGAACGGGGAAAGACCGGCCGTCAAGCCTTGCGGGCATCGCTGGATATCTTGGCGGCAGACAAGTGTATCGGCATGTTTCCGGAAGGAACCCGGAGTAAAACGGGAGAAATCAGTGAAGCTAAGGGCGGGGTGGTGATGATCGCCGCTAAAGCCCAAACGGTGATTATCCCGGTAGGCTTGTACAATAGCCGGCAGGTGTTTTTCCGGGGCAGGTTCCGGCCTTTTGCGGTGTGTTTTGGCCCACCTGTATCGGTCCAGGTTCCGGAGGGGGAAAAGTTGACTTCCAAACGCCTACAATCCCTGGCGAACGAACTGATGGTGAAGATTGCGGCTGAAGTGGAAAAGGGTCGGCGTTTAATCACCCCACAGATTTAAATTCCCTGATGCCGTGGGAAGTATTGGGGATTTTTTATGTTTTAAGCAGGAATTATAGGATTTATCACGAAAATAAAACCAGAATAAGAAGGAGGGATCTTTTTGCAAGTGTTCCTGGCGGATCACGCCGGGTTTTGCTTTGGTGTGCAAAGAGCCTTGAGCCAAGTTGAGAAAGCGGTGCAGACACCAGGAGCTGTTTATACCTACGGACCACTGATCCATAACCCGCAGGTAGTCGAGCGGCTGAACCGGCTGGGCGTTGCGGTGATCGACGACCTTGCCCTGGTGACCGCAGGCCGGGTAGTCATCCGTTCCCATGGTGTGGGACCGGTTGTTTACCGGGAAGCGGAACAGCGCGGGTTGGCTGTGGTCGACCTTACCTGCCCATTTGTCCGCAAAGTCCAAGCAGCTGCACACCAATTTACGGCTACAGGTTACCAGGTAGTGATCGCCGGTGAGGCCCAGCATCCGGAAGTGGCCGGAATTGTTGCCTGGACGGCGGGGAAAGCATTGGTTGCCGCCAATGCTGCTGCCGCAGAAAACTTGGCTGTTCGGGGTAGAGTTGCCTTGCTGGCCCAGACTACACTGCAAAGGTCTACTTTCCGGGAGATTGAGGTGGTGCTCCGCCGGAAAACGGTGCAACTTACGGTCCAAAATACTATTTGTTCCGCAACGGTCCAACGGCAGGAAGCTGCCGGGGAATTGGCCGGTAAAGTGGATGTCATGGTGGTTGTAGGTGGGCGGAATAGTTCGAACACCCGGAAGCTTGCCTTGATTTGTGCGGCGGCGGGTGTACCCACCTATCATATAGAGGAGCCAAATGAACTTTGTTCTCAGTGGTTTGAGCGGGTGTCTAAAGTAGGCGTAACTGCCGGTGCATCCACTCCCCATTGGATTATAGAGGAGGTAATTCATATAATGACCGAATTGAACCAGGAGCAAAAACAAGAAGAAAAGGTAATCAGCCAGGATGAGGCAATGGAAAACCCGGTAGTCGAAGCGGCAGCCGAGCCGGAAGTTTCAACAGCCGATCCGGAACCGGTGACCACTGAAGGGCAGGCGGCTTCACTAGAACCGGCAACAGACCCAACGCCGGAACTTGACGCCACCGCTACAGAACCTGAGGTGGAGGATATGGGCAAATCTTTTGCCGCGTCCCTGAAGGAGTTAAAGGAAGGGGATCTAATCACCGGTGTGGTAGTTAAAGTCAGCCATGATGAAATTTTGGTTGACGTTGGCGGCAAATCGGAAGGTGTGGTTCCTCTACGTGAAGTGGCGCCCCGCATTCCCGATACGGCAGAAGGCGTCGCTCAAGTCGGGGATGAAATAAAAGTGGTGGTCTTGAAGGCTGAATCAGAAGACGGTACGATGGTGCTTTCCCGGCGGCGGGCCATTGAACGGGAAAAGATTCTGCAACTGCAAGCAGTCAAAGAAAACGGGGAAATTGTAACTGGTGAAGTGATCGCGGTAGTCAAGGGTGGTCTGCGGGTTGATGTCGGGATTATGGGTTTTGTGCCGGCATCCCAGATTGAACGGGGTTATGTGGAAAACCTCGAGAAGTATGTAGGTCAGACTTTCCGCATGAAAGTGATGGAAATTGATTCCCGGCGGAATAATGCCGTATTGTCCCAAAGAGCCGTTTTGGAGGAGGAATACCAAGAGGCACGCACGGCGACGTGGCAGGAGCTGGAAGAAGGCCAAATCCGCAAAGGAACGGTCCGCCGCTTGACCAATTTCGGCGCCTTTGTCGATATCGGCGGTGTGGATGGTTTGCTGCACGTTTCCGAGTTATCCTGGGGCCGGGTTAAACATCCCGGTGAAGTGGTCAAGGAAGGCGATGAAATTGAGGTCTATGTACTTAAGGTAGACCGGGAAAAAGAAAAGGTGTCCTTAAGTCTCAAACAGGTTTTGCCCAATCCTTGGACTACGGTGGTGGAGAAGTATCCGGTCGATAGCATAATTACCGTTAAAGTGGTCCGGTTAACCCCTTTCGGTGCCTTTGCGGAGTTGGAACCGGGAGTTGACGGGTTGATTCATATTTCCCAACTGGCCAACTACCGGGTCAATAAGCCGGAAGATGTCGTCCAGGTGGACCAATTGGTTAAAGTTTTGGTGCTGGATGTTAAACAAGCCGAAAGGCGGATTTCCTTGAGTATGCGGGAAGTCGAGCAAGACTTCGACGAAGAAGAATCGGCTGAGTACGCGGATGAGGAGATAGCCCCGGAAGCTGATTACGATTCGGAAGAATAAGCACAGGCGTACAAAAAGTTTCGACCCCGGTGCTGCCCAGAAGGCAGGCCGGGGTCTTTTCTTCGGGGAGAAAACAGATCAGCCCTTGGGTGGCCGGGGGAAGGAGGGGGGTGCCGGGGGCGGGATAACCACTGGTTCAGCCGGGCACGGTTTCGGTGCCGGGGGTTTTTCCGTTATCGGCATTTCCGTTACAGGCATTTCCGGCATTTCCGGTAGTGGGCAGACCGGTAGGGGGGCCGGACCAGGGCGGCAATGAACCGGTGCCTCCCACGGAACATTATCCCAGGGTTCGGCATAATCATTCGGCTGATCGCTCAGCTGCTCATAGGCTGGGCAAGCGGGCGGCAGGGGACGGGTCGTGTCCGACATCATGTGCATAACCATATACCGCATATGCTGGTAAAGGTGATGATACATCATTTGTCCGTATTCATGCATCATGTTGCACATCATTTCCTGCATCATTTTATGCAGGTTCCGGTCCCGTGGTTGGCATTCCGGGTAAAGGCGGCCCGGGCAACGGGCCATTTCACGCCGTTCGGGATACCGGGGATAATATGGGTAACAGGTGTCTTTCATATTATACGGATCCCCCTTTAACTGATTCCGCTACATTTTATGAACCTGGCCGGGTAATGGTGCCTCTTGGCAAGGGGAGAAATCCCGGCATGAAAACGGTGGTGGCGGGAATAAGTTCTTATACGGGATAGGGGGGCAAATAATGATGCGGATAACCAGTTGGCCGGCCGGATGCCTTTTTTTCTTACTTACCTGCTGCTTTTGGTTTGGTGGGGTAGGGCCGGTCCTGGCCACCGAGGTGTTTTTCACCGGAAAAGGGGCGACTAATTTGGATAATGCCATCCGGCTCCCTGCTTTGGCCCAGTCTTGCACAATCTTCGGGCGGTTGGCTTATCCGGGGCAGTATGACTATTACACTTTTTCCGGCCGTAAGGGTGAGGTTTTCACGGTGGAAATGGCGGTACCCACCTTGGGGAATCCGGAAAAATTCCGGCTGTTTTTGGCAATTGCCGGACCTGGATTACCAGTGGGTGACCATGACAGCAGTTTGTTTGTCTTACCACCTGGTGTTGGCCTTTATACGGTTAAGCCGGTAGGCAAAGAACGGGAGAAAACGGACTCTCCATATGGCACCGATTACCGGGTTACCCAGGTTTTCCAGCTGGTGGTGCCGGGAGATGCCGACTATTATGTGATTGCCTATAATCCGGAAGGGTTAACCGGTAAGTATGTATTACGGGTCGGCCCACCGGCGGAAGCGGGGATTTTAACGGCGGTTTGCCACCCGGGGCGCTTTTTGGCGGTCCGGGCCTGGTATAATCCCGTACAGTTGTTGGTGGTGATGGCTTTGCTCAGTATGGCCGGTGGGGTATTATTGTTGAGCCGGCGGGCAAAGCGGTAGTCACGGATTTTGGCCTCTTTCGATAAACGTAAGAACTTGGTATAATTAATGGATAATCAAAGCGGTTAAAACACGGAAGGAAATGAAGGAAGCAGCATGAAATATGTAGTAATTCTCGGCGATGGGATGGCGGATTATCCGGTAGCCGAGTTAGGTGGCCGTACACCTTTACAATGTGCCCGGAAACCGCACATTGATGCGTTGGCCCGGCGGGGGCGCGTGGGTCTGGTTAAAACCGTCCCTGACGGGTTTGCGCCTGGCAGTGATGTGGCTAACCTGTCCGTGATGGGTTATGATCCCTTGGCCTACTATTCGGGACGTTCGCCGTTGGAAGCGGTAAGTATGGGTATTGACCTGGGAACAAGTGATGTTACCTTCCGGTGCAACTTGGTTACCTTGTCCGCAGAAGCCGATTATGCGGACAAGACCATGCTTGACTATAGTGCAGGGGAAATTTCTTCGGCTGAGGCGGCCTTGCTGGTTCAGGAACTCAACCGTCATTTTAAAAATCAGGAAATCGCTTTTTACGCCGGCGTTAGTTACCGGCAGTGCCTGGTGTGGAAAAACGGGCCGTCAGAGTTGGCACTGACGCCTTCCCACGACATATTGGACCAAAAAATCGGCCCGCATTTGCCTCGGGGAGCCCAAAACGAGGTGCTCCGGCATATAATGGAAAGGTCTGCCGCCTTTTTACCCGGCCATCCGGTGAATCAGGCCCGGCAGGAAAAAGGCCTACGCCCGGCTAACGGGATCTGGTTATGGGGGGAAGGTACGAAGCCGGCCTTGCCGGGTTTTTTTGCCAAGTACCGGCTTAAGGGGTCCGTAATTTCTGCTGTCGACCTGATTAAGGGGATCGGCATCTGTGCCGGCTTAAAAGCGGTGGACGTGCCTGGCGCCACCGGTACGTTTCACACGGATTACGCCGGCAAGGCCAGAGCGGCCCTGCAGGAATTGGCAAACGGCCAGGATTGGGTGTATGTGCACGTGGAAGCACCCGATGAGTGTGGTCACCAGCGGGCGGTTGAAAACAAGGTCAAAGCGATCGAGATGATTGATGAATTAGTTGTGGGGATGATTTGGAACGGCCTTGAGCAGGATGATGATTACCGGATCCTGGTGCTCCCCGATCACTTTACCCCGCTTGCTTTACGTACCCATACGGCTGATCCGGTGCCTTTTATCATGTACGCTAAAGGTGGGGAGCAAGGTGGTGGGACCAAGGGGTATGACGAAACGGTGGCCCGGGAAACCGGTTGGCTGATCACGGCAGGGCATACCTTGATGGATTTGTTTGTCGGCTAAAACGTGAACAAGGCAAGGGGTGTGAGTTTAAATGAGCCAACCCATTTGGATTGGTTTGCTTGGGTTAGGTACCGTTGGGAGCGGCACCTTACGCATTTTGGAGAACCGGGCCCAGGAGATCGCCCGGCACCTTGGCCGGGTGGTAAAAGTGAAGCGGATTTTAGTGCGGGACCGGCAAAAACCCCGCGCCGTGCCGGTGGCTCCGGAGTTGTTGACAACTAATCCGGCGGATATTTTGGCGGATCCGGAGATTAAGATTGTCGTTGAATTGATCGGGGGGATTGAACCCGCCTTTAGTTACATTAAACAGGCTTTGCACGCCGGGAAAAATGTGGTCACCGCGAATAAAGACCTGATCGCCGGTCATGGTGGGGAATTATTGCCCTTGGCCGCTGAAAAGGGTTTAGACTTTGAATTCGAGGCCTCGGTTGCCGGCGGGATCCCGATTATCCGGCCGCTTAAGGTTTGCCTGGCGGGGAATAAAATCGAAGAAGTCAAGGGGATTATCAACGGCACGACCAACTTTATCTTGACCAAGATGACCCGGGAGGGTAGTGATTTTGCGGCGGTCTTGCAGGCAGCCCAGGCGTTGGGTTATGCGGAAGCCGACCCGACCGCCGATGTGGAAGGCCTGGATGCCGCCCGGAAGCTGGCCATTTTGGCTTCGATCGCTTTTAACACCCGGATTACTTTGGATGATGTGTTTGTTGAGGGGATCACGAAAATCACCGCCCGGGATATTGAATATGCCCGGCAGATGGGTTACACGATTAAACTGCTGGGGATCGCTAAGGAGCAGGATGGCCGGGTAGAGGTCCGGGTACATCCGGCCATGATTTCGGCCAACCACCCCTTGGCCGCGGTAAATGATGTTTTTAACGCGATTTTTGTCAAAGGTGATGCGGTGGGAGAAACGATGTTTTACGGCCGGGGGGCCGGGGAACTCCCTACCGGCAGCGCCGTGGTCGGGGACATTATTGATGTGGCCCGCAACATTATTGACGGCAATACCGGGCGTTTGGCCTGTACCTGTTATTATGAAAAACCGGTGAAACCAATCGGCCAGATTGAAACCAAGTTCTACCTCCGCCTTTTGGTGCTGGAAAAGCCGGGGGTGTTGGCGGCGATTGCCGGTATCTTCGGTCAGGAAGGGGTTAGCTTGCAAACGGTGATTCAGCCCCATCAGGTGGGTGATGAAGCGGAGATTGTGCTGGTGACCCACCAGGTTAAGGAAATAAATTTGCAAAATGCCTTGCGGTGTTTGGAACAATTACCGATTGTGAAGGCAATCAGCAATGTGGTCCGGGTCGAGCAAGGGTAAGGGAAGGGAAGGGTTCAACAGGTGATTTGGCAAGGAGTAATACCTACTTACAAGGAATATTTGCCGGTAACTGAACAGACGCCAATGGTGACCATCAGCGAGGGGAACACGCCTTTGCTTCCGGTACCCCGGATTTCAACGCAGCTCGGGCTGGAACTTTATTTTAAATACGAAGGCATGAACCCGACCGGTTCATTTAAGGACCGGGGGATGTGTATGGCGGTGGCTAAAGCCTTAGAGGCCGGATCCCAGGCGATTATGTGTGCCTCTACCGGTAATACCTCGGCGGCGGCGGCTGCCTATGCCGCCCGGTGTGGTCTCAAATGTATCGTGATTATCCCGGAAGGGAAGATCGCTTTGGGTAAACTGGCGCAAGCCCTGATTTACGGGGCAAAGGTGATTGCCATTGAGGGTAATTTTGACCAAGCCTTGCAAATCGTCCGGGACATTTGCGCCAAGCACCCGATTACCCTGGTTAATTCCCTCAACCCTTACCGGATTGAAGGCCAAAAGACAGCTGCTTTCGAAGTTTGTGAACAGTTGGGGGATGTGCCGGATTACCTGGCGATCCCGGTGGGTAATGCCGGAAACATCACGGCTTATTGGAAGGGCTTTACCGAGTGGCGGCAGGCCGGCAAAATCGCTAAGACACCCAAGATGATCGGGTTCGAAGCCGAAGGGGCAGCAGCGATTGCCTTTGACCGGGTGATCGAAAAACCGGAGACGGTCGCGACGGCGATCCGGATTGGGAATCCGGCTTCCTGGCAAGGAGCGGTGGCGGCAGCCCGGGATTCCGGTGGGTTGATTGACTATGTTACGGACGACGAAATTCTGGCGGCTTACCGGTTGATTGCGGCTCAAGAGGGGATTTTCTGCGAACCGGCTTCCGCTGCTTCCTTGGCCGGCGTGATCAAGAAAAAGCAGGCCGGGTATTTTGCTTCCGGGGCGAAAGTGGTTTGTGTCCTAACCGGTCACGGGTTAAAAGATCCGGACAACGCGATCAAGTCGGTAGCCTGCGGGCCGGTCATGGTGCCGGCTACCGAAGCGGCGGTTTTACGGGAGGTTTTATAGTATGGCCTTGGTTGTCCAAAAGTTTGGGGGTAGTTCCGTAGCTGACCCCGACCGGATTAAGAGGGTGGCCCGGCGGGTTGTCGATACGAAAGAACAAGGCAACCAAGTCGTGGTGATCGTATCGGCGATGGGGGACACCACCGATGATTTGATTAGTTTGGCGAGACAGATCACCACCAAACCGAAAAGCCGGGAAATGGATATGTTGCTGGCCACAGGCGAACAGATCTCGATTGCCTTGTTGGCGATGGCGATCGACGAATTGGGTCACCCGGTGGTCTCGCTCACCGGGCCCCAGGTTGGGATTGTAACGGAACCTGTCCACGGGAAAGCGAAGATCCTGGCGATTAGTCCGGAACGTTTGCGCCAGGAATTAAACGGCGGCAACATCATTATTGTCGCCGGTTTTCAAGGGGCGACCAATACGGGGGAGATTACTACCCTCGGCCGGGGTGGTTCCGATACAACGGCAGTCGGGGTGGCGGCTTGTCTGCATGCTGATGTGTGCGAGATTTTTACCGATGTTGACGGGGTTTACACCGCCGATCCCCGGGTTGTTCCCCAGGCGCGTAAACTGGAGGCCGTTACTTATGACGAGATGTTGGAGTTAGCCAGTCTGGGGGCCCAGGTCCTGCATCCCCGGGCGGTGGAGTTAGGGAAAGAGTACCAGATTCCGATTCGTGTCCGTTCCAGTTTTAATTACCATGCCGGTACACTGGTACAGGAGGGGAGTTCATCCATGGAAAAAGAAATCATGGTCAGCGGGGTGGCCTATGATGTCAATGTGGCGAAAATTGCCCTTTTTGACGTGCCTGACCAACCGGGCATCGCTTACCGGCTATTCAAAGCTTTGGCGGATGAACGGGTTAATGTGGATATGATTATCCAGAGTGCCAAACGCAATCATACAAACGATATCAGTTTTACCGTTGTGCAGGATGATTTAGGGACAGCGGTTAAGGTAGTTGAACGGATCAAGGCGGAAATCGGGGCCGGGGACTTTATCTTTGATGATGGGGTGGCAAAAGTTTCGATCGTGGGGGCCGGGATGATCACCCGTCCGGGAGTGGCGGCGATGATGTTCGAAGCCCTGGCGGACGCCGGAATTAATATCGAAATGATCTCAACCTCGGAAGTCAAGGTTTCCTGTGTGGTTAAAGGGGACCAAATCAAGCAGGCGGTCCAGGTTGTTCACGCTAAATTCGATTTGGCGGCAGACTAAAAAACCGGGTTAATTTTGTCACCAGACAACCGGTAGTTGGGTATTTTGTTGAGAATAAATTTATTGACTTTGAGGGTGGTGATGCTATAATCAACCTTGGTTCAAAAATTTAATAATCAAAAGGAGGCGTGATAAATGACCAATGCTTTAGGCCGCCACGTTCTCGCAGAAGTTTACGGTTGTGATTTTAATCTTCTTAACGATGTACACAAGGTTGAAGAGATCATGGTGAACGCGGCGCTGGAAGCGGGCGCGGAAATCCGCGAATTTGTATTTCATAAGTTTAGTCCTCAAGGTGTTAGCGGTGTAGTGGTAATTTCGGAGTCGCATCTGGCGATCCATACCTGGCCCGAATTGGGTTACGCAGCAATTGATGTTTTTACCTGCGGGGATAAGGTTAACCCGTGGGATGCTTGCCAGTACATGCAAAAAGGGTTTAAGGCCGCACACGTTACCGCGCAAGAGGTTAAACGGGGTCTAATTCACTCAGCCCCGAAAGCGGCGGTCAACCTATAGGAGGGATATTTATTTTATTACCCCACATATGTTACACACCAAATAATGCTTTATAACTAAAGCCCAACAAATCATATAGGATGGCGGGCTTTAGTTTTTTTGTGCCCATTAATCCCCTAGGGCAGGATTTTTACCGCTATGCTAGAATTATAAAAAGACCTGACGGGGAAAATTCGTTAGGTTTATAAAGGGGTTTTTGGAAATGGCTTTGCGGATTTGGAAATCGCTCCTCCCGGAGCTGGCCAAAGTGCAGGCCTGGTTGGATAAAGAAATGCAGATCCGGTCAGGTCATGTTGGGCAGCTAATGGGCTGGCCGGCCAGCTATTTGGAGCAGGTTTCCCCGGCATCCCTGCTGGTGTTACTGATCGCCCGCATGTTTGGGGATCCGAACCGCCAGGCGGCTTACCTGGCGAATGTGGTCCAATTAATTGATTTGGCGATGGAAATTCACCGCAAGGTGCCGGATGAAGAAGCTGCGGTTGCAGCCGTAGACAAAAATGGGATTCCTTTTTCCGTTTTAGTTGGTGATCTCTTATACGGCCAATTTTTTGCCGGCTTGTGCCGTAGTGGTCTTTTGGAATTCTTGAGCCCGTTGTCTGTGGCCATCTGCCGGATGCACGAAGGCGGGATGATGCGCAAGGAGTTGGCGGGCGGGCCGGCAAACACCGAAAAGATTGAGACCATGCGGGAATTGGAGTTTGCTAGTTTACCGGTGGCTGCCTGCCGTTTGGCCGGGCAACTTTCCGGGGCTTTGCCTGACCAGATCCAGGCTTTGGAGCGGTTAGGGCAGGCGATCGGTCTGCTGAACGGGGCGGTGGTTGTACCGGCGTCGCCGGGGCAGATCAGTGCTTGGCTGGGGCAGGCTCTCGATGCTTTAAAAAAACTGCCGCCCGGTCGTATGCGGGAAGCCTGCCGGGACTTGCTTGACCAGCTCAGTGGCAGGAGTGGTGAACAGGATTACCGGTTGGCATCTGGCTTGGGTAAGGCGTTGGTCGCGCGGTAAACGGCCTTTTCCCGCAATTTTTATCCGGATGGGGGGTAGTTTTCTTGGCGGTTTCCGGGCAATTCCGTTCTGCTGCCGAAAAGGAACGGTTCATTCAAGCGACTTTTTCCACTATTGCCGGGTGTTATGACGGCATGAACCGGGTGATGACTTTTTCGCTGGACCGCCGGTGGCGCCGGTATACGGTGCAATTGTCGGGTATGCCCGCTGGTGGCCGGGCCTTGGATGTTTGCTGTGGCACCGGGGAATTGGCGCGGGCTTTGGCGGAGCGTACCGGACCGGCCGGCCGGGTTACCGGCTTGGATTTTAACCGGGAAATGTTGCAGATCGCCAAGCGCAAACAGGAGCAAGGATTACTGGCGGATTCGATTGATTTTGTGCAGGGAAATGCCATGGCTTTGCCTTTCCCAGACAACCAATTCGATACGGCGACGATTGGGTTCGGTTTGCGTAACGTACCGGATTACCGCCAAGTTTTACGGGAAATGCGGCGGGTTGTTCGCCCCGGGGGAACGGTAGTTTCTTTGGAAACAGGTAAACCTACCTTGCCGGTTTTTAAGTCGCTGCATGGTCTTTATGTTGGCTTATTCGTCCCCTTGATTGACCGGTTAGCTGCCGGCAAAAACGGGCCATATGCCTGGCTAGCCAGTTCGGCAGAGGCGTTTTTGCCCCAAGAAGCCTTAGCTCAGGTTTTCCGGGAAATCGGTCTGGACAACGTTTTTTTTCGCAACATCTTTGGGGGAGCGGCAGCGGTTCACGTGGGGGTTAAGTCTTGACGTTTCGAGGGAAACAATGTTAATCGATGGTGCCATTTTTTACCGGAGAGCTGTTTAGCCAGTTTGGTCTGGGCGGTTGCTCCGGATTTTGTTGCCGGTACATTTTTGTTTGAGGAGGATTAACTTGGCCTTTAAAGATTTGCGCGAATTTATCCAGGCTCTGGAGCAACGCGGGTGGTTGAAGCGGATCACGGCCGCCGTTGACCCTTATTTGGAGATTAGTGCAATTACCGACCGGGTGGTAAAACAGGGTGGCCCGGCGTTGCTTTTTGAAAATGTCAAAGGATCCCGTTTGCCGGTACTGACCAATGCCGTCGGTTCTTTTGACCGGCTGAAAATGGCTTTGGGGGTGGCCGATCTGGACGAAACCGGCCGGGAGATCATGAGTTTTTTGCAGCCACCGGAGGCGGCCGGCTCGCTATTGGGAAAAATCAAAGCTTTACCTAAAATCGCCCAGATCGGCAACTTTTTACCCCGGACTGTGCGCACCGGCCCGGTTAAGGAAGTGATTCAAAAGACCCCTGATCTGACGCAACTGCCGGTTCTAACTACTTGGCCGGATGATGGGGGGCCGTTTATTACCCTGCCTTTGGTTTTTTCTAAGGACCCGCAGTCCGGGCGGCGTAATGTGGGGATGTATCGCCTCCAGGTCTATGACCGGCAAACTACCGGCATGCACTGGCACCGCCATAAGCAAGGGGCCCGGCATATGCGGAAACATCAAGACCTGGGCCGCCGGATGGAAGTGGCGGTGGCCCTCGGTGGCGACCCGATTTTGACTTACGCGGCAACCGCGCCTTTGCCGCCGGATATCGATGAAATGTTGTTTGCCGGGTTTTTACGGAAAAGCCCGGTGGAAATGGTGCCCTGTGAAACCGTAGATTTGGTGGTGCCTGCTCATGCGGAGATTATCCTTGAGGGTTATGTGGATCCGGAGGAGCTGCGGCGGGAAGGGCCGTTTGGCGACCATACCGGTTTTTATTCGTTAGCAGATGACTATCCGGTGTTTCACCTTACCTGTATTACCCATCGCCAAGACCCGATTTATCCGGCTACAGTGGTTGGGCGGCCACCGATGGAGGACTGCTACCTGGGTAAAGCCACCGAACGGATTTTTTTGCCGTTATTGCGGCTGCAACTGCCGGAGATTGTGGACATTAATTTGCCGTGGGAAGGGGTGTTTCACAACCTGGTGGTTGTGGCGATTGAAAAAGCTTACCCCGGCCATGCCCGGAAGGTGATGAGCGCTTTGTGGGGCATGGGGCAAATGATGTTTACGAAAACCATTATTGTGGTCGATGCGGCGGTTAATGTGCAAGATATGAGCGAGGTCTGGTGGCGGGTCTGGAACAATATCGACCCCCGCCGGGATACGATGATTGTGGACGGGCCTTTGGATGCCCTGGACCATGCCGCTCCATTACCGTGTTATGGTTCGAAATTAGGGATTGACGCGACGCAAAAATGGCCGGAGGAAGGCTACTCCCGCGAATGGCCGGGTGACCTGGAGATGCCGGTTGATGTTCAGGAGCGGGTAACCCGGCGGTGGCGGGAATACGGACTGGATTAAGGAGCGTTGTAGGGAGGGTGAACAAAATGGCCGGGACAACCGGGGTGGTCGCCCGCATCGGCACTTTTCTGGAAATGATCAAATTTGAGCACACGGTTTTCGCCTTGCCGTTTGCGTTTATCGGGGCGATGGTGGCGGAGCAGCGGATTCCGGCCGGGCCGGTGGTTTTTTGGATCCTCGTGGCGATGGTGGGAGCCCGGACGGCGGCCATGTCGCTCAACCGGCTGATTGACCGGCACATCGACCGTTTGAACCCGCGGACGGCGAACCGGGCCTTGGTTACCGGCACCGTCGGTGTAGCGGAGACCTGGCTGTTCATTATCTTGAGTTTCGGGTTGCTGTTTTTGGCGGCGGTGATGCTTAACCCGTTTGTTATGGCTTTGTTTCCGGTGGTAGTAATTGTGCTTTGTGGTTATTCCTACACTAAACGGTTTACCTGGGCCTGTCACTTGGTTTTGGGGGCAGCCTTAGGTTTCGCCCCGGTGGGGGCTTGGGCGGCGGTAACGGGTTCCCTTGATTGGCCGGTCATTATTTTGGGTTTGGCCGTGACCGCCTGGGTGGCCGGTTTTGATGTTATTTATGCCTGCCAGGACCTGGACTTTGACCGGAACCACGGTATTTTTTCGATTCCGGCGCGGTTTGGCCTGGCCAGGGGTCTTTGGTTTGCCCGGGTGCTGCATGTGGCGGCTCCGGCCTTATTGGCCTGGGCTGGGTATCTGTTAGGGATGGGGACCTGGTACTTTGCCGGCATTGCCGTGGTGGTTGTCTTATTAGCGTATGAGCATTCCTTGGTTTCCCCCCGGGATTTAAGCCGGCTCGATGCGGCTTTTTTTGCCATGAACGGTTACATTAGTGTAACAATGTTTGTTTTTACTTTAGTCGATATTTTGTTAAAGTAATGGGGGTAAGGGGATTTTGAAGGAATATGTTGCCCGGAGTGAGTTGGCGGATTTACTGCCGAAAGTTGAGGCGGGAAAGCGTTTAACCGCTGCCGATGGGTTGCGTTTGTTTCAATCTACTGATTTACTGGCGATTGGTTACCTGGCCAACATCGTTCGTCACCGCAAACATGGTAGCAATGTCTATTTTATCAATAATTGGCACATCAACCCGACTAATATTTGTATCAATCGTTGCAAGTTGTGTGCCTTTGGGGTCGATAAAGATGATCCCAGTGCCTACGAGATGACTTTAGACCAGGTTGAAGCTAAGGTTTGGGAAGCGGCGCCAAGCAACCCGTCTGAAGTGCATATTGTTGGCGGGCTGCACCCCGAGTTGCCGTTTGACTGGCAGATTGCTTTATTACAGACGGTCCGCCGGATTTTACCGGCAGCGCACATTCAAGCGTTTACCGCCGTGGAGATTGATTATTTCGCCCGGCAGACAGGACAGCCGGTTAGGGAAGTACTGAATACCCTCCGGGAAGCCGGCCTGGGGTCTTTGCCCGGGGGAGGGGCGGAGATTTTTAGTCCTCGGGTCCGGCCCTTGATTTGCGAAAAAAAGATTTCCGGGGAACGGTGGCTTGAGGTGCATGGCGAAGCACACCGGTTAGGGATCAGGACCAATGCCACCATGCTTTACGGACACGTAGAAACCCTGGAAGAACGCGTCGACCATTTAATTCGCCTGCGGGAACAGCAGGACCGGACCGGGGGGTTTCTGACGTTCATTCCCTTAGGCTTTTACCCCCGGAATACAGGGCTGGTGAACCTGGGGATTGCGCGGACGACCGGTTATGATGACCTGAAATGTTTAGCGATCGGCCGGTTGTTGCTGGATAATATTGACCATATTAAGGCCTTCTGGATCATGATTGGCGCCAAACTGGCCCAAGTTTCCCTCGCTTTCGGGGTTGACGACATCGATGGGACGGTTATTGAGGAGAAAATTATGCATGCGGCTGGGGCCGACACCGGTCAAGCGTTGACCCGTTCCCGGCTGGTGGCGATGATCCGGGCCGCTGGTTGTGTTCCGTTGGAAAGGGATACCTTATATAATATTGTGCGCAAGGAGTTCTGATCGGCATGTTGCGTTTAGGACGGGTTGGTTATTTAAATGTCTTGCCTGTTTACCATGCTTTCGATTCCGGGGCGGTGCCGTTAACGGCAAGGTTGGTCAGTGGGGTGCCGGCGGAATTAAACCAAAAGTTTCTGGCCGGGGAACTGGACATCACCCCGATCTCTTCGATTGCCTACGCCCGCCAGCCCGAAACAGGCTGGGTATTGCCGGATGTATCGATTAGTGCGGATGGCCGGGTAGCTTCGATCCTTTTGTTTTCCCGCTTGCCGGTGGACAAGCTGGCGGGCCGGACGATCGCCGTTACCACAGCTTCTGCGACTTCCGTGGTGCTCCTGCGGATCTTGTTGGCGAAGTATTACGGGATTACTGCTCACCTTTCGCCGGCAGCCCCGGATTTGACCCAAATGCTTAAGACGTATCCGGCCGCTCTTTTAATCGGTGATGATGCTTTATATGCCGCTGAACAGTATAAAACCACGGTGGGGGCGGAAATTAAGGTTATCGATTTAGGTGAGGTCTGGAAGCAAATGACCGGTTTGCCGATGGTTTTTGCCCTATGGGCGATTCGCCGGGATTATGTCGCCAAACACCCGGACCGGATCGCTATGGTCGCGGCGGCCTTCCGGGCTGCCCGGGTCTGGAGCGACCAAAACCGGGAGGCTGTATTGGCGGCGGCCCGGCAAAGGTATAGTTTGCCGGATCAAGTCCTAACCGATTATTTTCAGACCATTCGCTACGATCTGGATGCAACCTACCAACGGGCGGTAGAAACGTATTTTACTTATGCGGCACAGATTGGCATCCTGCCGGCGCCGGTTAAACTGCGGGTTTGGGGAGCGAAAGACGATGCTTGAACAGACAGGCGAGATTTTAAGGCGGGCGGGTAAGGGGGAACGGTTATCCCACGCCGATGGGGTTGCTTTGCTGGCCGGCGCCGATCTTTTGGCTTTAGGGGCCGCCGCCCGGGAGGCGGCCAGACGGCGGCATCCCGAAAACAAGGTTACATTTGTTATTGACCGCAATATTAATTACACTAATATTTGCACGGCGGGTTGCCGGTTTTGTGCTTTTTATCGCTTGCCGGGGGCGGCAGACGGGTATGTCTTGTCCCGGGAGGCGATTTTTGAGAAGATTGAAGAGGCCGTAGCTGCCGGCGGTACCCAAATTTTGATGCAAGGCGGTTTGCATCCGGACCTGGACTTACCCTATTTCGAAGCCCTTTTGCAGGCCATTAAGGTCCGGTTCCCTGTGCATATCCATTCTTTTTCCCCGCCGGAGATTTGGCACCTGGCCGAAAAACACGGGCTGCCGGTGCGGGAGGTTATCCGCCGTCTGCACCAAGCCGGGCTGGATTCTTTGCCGGGTGGTGGGGCGGAAATTTTAGACGACCGGGTTCGCCGGGTGATCAGCCCCCGGAAGATCGGGTGGCGTCAGTGGATGATGGTGATGCAGGAAGCCCACCGGCTGGGCCTTAAAACTACCGCCACAATGATGTTTGGCTCCGTAGAAACCTTGCCTGAGCGGGTGTGGCATTTGGTCCGGATCCGGGAGGCCCAGGATGAAACCAAAGGTTTTACCGCCTTTATTCCTTGGAGTTTCCAGCCGGGCAACACCAGCTTAGGGGGGACGGAGACCACCGGCGTGGATTATTTGCGTACCTTGGCCGTATCCCGGCTGATGTTGGACAATATTCCCAACATCCAGGCTTCCTGGGTTACCCAGGGAGCAAAGCTGGCCCAAGTTTCTCTGTCCTTTGGGGCTAACGATTTCGGGGGAACCATGCTGGAGGAAAACGTGGTCCGGGCGGCAGGGGTCTCTTATCGGGCGCCTTTGACCGAGATTTTGGGATGTATTCGCCAAGCTGGGAAACAGCCGGCCCAAAGGGATACTTTGTACCGGATTCTCCGGGAGTTCTGAGGAGGCGAAAAGCCCCAATGACCCAAACAAAAGAAAATACGATGCCTTTGCTGGCCCACCTGGACGAACTACGCAGTGTGTTAATCTGGATCTTAGTTTTTGCGGCGGTCGGTACCGGTATTGCCTATTTGTGGCACCCGGATATAATTGCCTTGCTGACCAAACCGTTGACCACACCGGCGGGGGAGCCGATTAAGCCGGTAATCATCCGGCCGGCGGAGGGTTTTTTTGCTTCCTTAAAGGTTTCATTTTTTGCCGGCCTGGTTGTCGCCTCTCCGGCAATTTTTTGGAAAATATGGAGTTTTATCGTGCCGGCATTATACCCCCATGAGCGGCGCTGGGTCTATATCTTTCTGCCGGTTTCCGTGCTGCTGTTTGTGGGCGGGGTGGTTTTTGCCTACATGACCGTTTTTCAAGTGGGCGTTAAGTTTTTAATTGCGTTTGGTGACTTTAACCCGATGATCTCGATCAACGAATACCTCAGTTTTGCGTTGACGTTTATTTTGCCTTTCGGTATTGTTTTTCAGCTGCCTTTAGTCACTTTGTTTTTAGTCCGGATCGGGGTGGTATCCCGGGATTTTCTCGCCCGGTACCGGAAACACGCCTTATTGGTCATGTTTATCGTCGCGGCCGTTTTTACCCCTACCCCGGATATGGTTTCCCAAACCTTAATGGCCTTACCGATGTATTTGTTATATGAGGTCAGTGTGCAATTGGCCCGGTTTGTTCGTCCCCGTCCGGCGACAGATCCGGAGCCTAAGCCGGAAGAGGCGTTAAGCCCCCGGGAAGGGCCTTAATTTTGCGTTTTTGGCTTTATTTGGCCTGGCCGGTTTGTCGCAAAATTATGGTATTTTGGTTTTCAAGGAAGGACTTAAGCGTGGTAACGGAGAATTATACATGCTAGATCTTTTGATTGGCCGGCTGACGGGCGCAGGGGGTCAATCAACATTAGTGCGCCCTGGAGTTGTCTGCGGTGATCGTAGAAGGCCGGAAAAGTTTATCGAGAAAGGAGATGGTTAGTGGTGGTGATTACCCGACGCAGCTTTCTTAAGTTGTCGGGTACAGCGGCAGCCGCGGCCGGGGTTGGCACCCTGGGTTTTGATTTAAGTCAAGCTTATGCTAAGACTGCCGAACTAAAAATTAAAGAATCAAAAGCTGTACCCACCATTTGTCCTTACTGCGGCGTGGGCTGTGGCATTCTCATCCATGTTGACAAAGAGGGCAAGGTAATCCATGTGGAAGGGGACGCGGAGCACCCGATTAACCGGGGAAGCTTATGTTCCAAGGGCGCCTCTTTAGGCCAGCTCCACAATAATGACCGCCGGTTGAAGAAGCCACTTTACCGGGCCCCTGGTTCCGACAAGTGGGAAGAGAAGGATTGGGACTGGACCTTGACCGAGATTGTCAAGCGGGTCAAGGAAACCCGGGACAAGTCCTTCATCCACAAGGAAGGTGACTTGATTGTCAACCGTACCGAAGCGATCGCCAGTCTGGGAGGCGCCGCTTTGGACAATGAAGAATGCTATCTGATGTCTAAACTAAACAGGGGGTTAGGCCTGGTCTATTTCGAACATCAGGCCCGAATCTGACACAGTGCTACGGTCGCAGGTCTGGGACCGTCATTTGGCAGAGGAGCAATGACTAACCATTGGAATGATCTAGCCAATACCGATTGTGCTTTGATCATTGGATCCAATGCGGCAGAGAACCACCCGATGTCCTTCAAGTGGCTGACTAAAGCCCGGGAGGAGCGGAAAGCAAAGATTATTTGCGTTGACCCGCGGTTTACCCGTACAGCAGCGCGCAGCGACATTCACGCTCCTTTACGCTCTGGTACGGATATCGCCTTTATTGGTGGCCTCATTAATTATGCTATTCAAAAGAATAAATTCCAACGGGATTATGTCGTCAGATACACTAATGCGGCCTTCATCGTTGATGACGGTTACGATTTCAAAGATGGTTATTTTTCCGGCTGGGATCCGCAGAAAAAGACTTACGCCAACGCAACCTGGAATTTCAAGAAAGACGACCAAGGGAATTTCCTCAAGGATGAAACCCTCGAAAACCCGCGTTGTGTCTTCCAACTGCTGAAAAAGCATTATAACCGTTATGATGCAGATACAGTCTGTAAAGTTACGGGAACACCCAAGGAAGTTTATCTTAAGGTTTGTGAAGCTTATACCGGCACCGGTCAACCAAACAAGTCCGGAACCATTATGTACGCCATGGGCTGTACGCAGCATACGGTTGGTTCCCAGAATGTCCGGTCATACGCGATGCTTCAGCTTTTGTTGGGGAATATCGGGGTTCCCGGCGGCGGGGTCCAGGCGATGCGGGGTGAATCCAACGTTCAGGGCTCGACGGATTTTGGCCTATTGTTCCACATGCTGCCTGGTTATATAAGTTCCCCGCAGGCGACACCGGAATATGCCTTATTGGCTGATTACCTCAAAAAGGAGACCCCGGCAAGCGGATACTGGGTAAACAAACCCAAGTTCTTCACTTCTTTGTTGAAAGCTTGGTGGGGAGACAAGGCGACGGCGGAAAATGATTTTGCCTATCACTACCTGCCGAAGCGGGACCCGAAAAAGAACTACTCCCACATTGCTTTGTTTGAAGCGATGTACAAAGGTGAGATCAAAGGTTGCTTCGTTTGGGGCGGCAACCCGGTCGTTGGTGGGCCGAATGCCCGGAAAGAAGCGGCGGCTCTGGGTAAGTTGGACTGGTTGGTTTGTATGGACCTTTTTGAGACGGAAACAGCCAACTTTTGGTCTAAAGAGGCAGGAGCCGACCCGAAGACGATCAACACGGAAGTCTTTATGTTGCCGGTGGCGGCTTCTTACGAGAAAGCGGGTTCTATATCCAACTCCGGCCGCTGGTGTCAGTGGCGGTATAAGGCGGTCAACCCGCCTGGAGAAGCCCGCGATGACCTGATGCTCTTACACGAATTGGCCCTGCGTTTGAAGCGGGCTTATGCTAGTTCCGATAAACCACAGGACGAACCGATTAAGCATTTGTTCTGGGATTTTGGCAATGATCCGCATCATCCGGACATTGAAATAGTGGCCAAGGAAATTTCCGGCTATGATTGGACCACTAAGACCCAATTGAAGACTTTCGGCGACTTGAAAGACGATGGTTCCACGGTGTCGGGTTGCTGGGTTTATGGTGGGATGTACAATGGTCCAGCCAAAGAGAACAACCGGGCCCGCAACCGGAAAACCGAGAAAGAAGGGATCGGCCAACACCTGGATTGGGCATTTGCCTGGCCGGTTAACCGCCGGATCCTCTACAATCGTTGCTCCGCCGATTATGATGGTAAGCCATGGTCAGAAGACAAAAAGCTACTTTGGTGGGATGGCAGTAAATGGGGCGGGCTCGATGTGCCCGACTTTGTGCCGACCAAGGCGCCGAGCGATCCCGGCGGGACAGACCCGTATATTATGCAGGCCCACGGGAAAGGCGGTCTCTTTGCGGTCATGGCCGAAGGACCGTTCCCTGAGCACTATGAGCCGTGGGAATCACCGGTTAACCAGCAGCCCTTCTCCAAGGTGTTGGTCAACCCGGTAGCCAAGGTCTTTGAAACGGAAAAAGGTGATAACACCAAGTTCCCGTATGTCGGCACAACTTACCGGGTTTGCGAACACTGGCAGACCGGGGTGTTGACCCGCAACACGCCGTGGCTGGCGGAATTGATGCCCCATATGTTTGTGGAAATCTCCCCAACGTTGGCCCAGGCCAAAGGGATTAAAAACGGCGACCAGGTTGTTGTTTCCTCCCTCAGGGGCGAAATTAAGTGCTATGTGATTGTCACCGGGCGTTTCCAGCCGTTAATGATTGACGGCAAGCCGGTAGAGCAAGTCGGCATGCCTTGGCACTATGGCTTCCTTGGTTTAGCCAAAGGCTCCGTAGCCAACCATTTGACCCCCCACGTAGGGGATGCCAACACGACGATTCCGGAGTACAAGGCATTCCTGTGCGATATAAGGAGGGCGAATTAGATGGGAGAAGTGGCGAAACTCATCGATGTCACCAAATGTACGGCCTGCCGGGGATGTCAAGTAGCTTGCAAACAGTGGCATGACCTGCCGACGGAAACTACGCCGGATAAGACGAAATTTGCGGGGTCCTACCAGAGTCATCCCGATTTAGGGCCAAACACTTATACGATCATCGAGTTCATTGAAAACACCAATGAAAATGGTACGCAGTGGCACTTTAAGAAGACCGGCTGCATGCATTGCACTGATGCTGCTTGTATCCTTGTCTGTGAGAAAAAAGCTTTATCCAAGCTGGAAAACGGCATTGTTTACCGGGATATGGCTAAATGCGTCGGTTGTGGTTATTGCGCCCAGAACTGTCCGTTTTTGGTACCGAAGGTTAACCCGAAAACGGAAAAAGCGACAAAATGCACCCTTTGTGAAAACCGGGTTGAAGCCGGTCTGAAACCGGCTTGTGTCTCAACTTGTATCACCGGCGCCTTGGATTTCGGCCCCCGGGAGAAGATGCTGGAGATTGCCAAAAACCGGGTGGCAACTTTGCAGCAGCAGGGGATGACCAAGGCCCAGGTTTACGGGGAGAAGGAACTGGGTGGCACCCATGTAATCTATGTTCTCGGTGACGCTCCGGAAGTTTACGGCTTGCCCGCCGACCCGCAGGTTCCGCTCTCAGCGACCCTGTGGCAGAAGTATGGCAAACCGCTTGGAGCGGCAGCATTTTGCGCCTCGTTGGGGACGACCTTGTTTGCTTTTTTCCTGAACCGCAAAAAGGATTTGGCACCGAAACTGCACCACCATGAAGGGGGTAAGTCGCATGGCGTATAGTGACAACGACCGTTTTCCGCGTTTTGGTAAGGCGGCCCGGGTTGTCCATTTAACGCACTTGGTCTCCTTCTTTGTGCTGTTTTTGACCGGGATGAGTCTTTACTTTAACTTTTTGAGCCCGCTCAACTTGATTTTTGGGGGCGCTAACGCGGCCAAGCTGATCCACCGGATTGCTGCTCTTGTTTTCTTCTTCGGTCCGGTGTTGGCGATCATCTTAAACCCCAAGGGGTTCGCCTTGGTGCTTTACCAGATCACGCATTGGCGCAAGGAAGATTTTCATTTCATTGCCCGGTTTTTCCACAAGTTCTTTGGTCAGCCCCATGATGTGGCCCCCCAGGGCTACCTTAACGGGGGCCAAAAATTAAACACCTATCTGCTCGGCTTCGGTTGTCTCGGGTTAGCCTTCACCGGATTTGTTATCTGGTTTCCGGAGTACCTGCCTAACTGGCTGGTCTTGTGGTGCTATCCACTGCACTCCCTGCTGGCGCCTTGCTTAACCGCTGTCGTGCTGGGACACGCTTACCTGGGCAGCTTCCACCCTGGCTCCGGTGCTTCATGGGAAGCCATCTGGGGCGGCAGTCTTTCTCGGGCTTTTGCGGAACATCACCACGCCCAGTGGGCCCAAGAGGTCGATATTAAGCTGGGTAGGGTAAAACGGTAATTGAATCTTTAACGAAGGGGGTCCCGGTGGACTCCCTTCCATTTTCATCTTCCCTGGTCGGGAAGGGTCTTTCCTTTACAAGGTTTATGCATTATGCGATAATAACGAAAAAAGGAGGGTGAAAGCCTTGCGCCATCCCTTAGCCGTTAACTTGCCTGCGGATTTGGTGGCTTTTGTCCGGGATCTCCAAACGATCCGTGACCAGGGCTACACCTTGACCGTGGAACCGGAAAAGCTTGAGCCGGCCAAAGTGCGGGCTGCTTTGCTTGAAGGGCGTCCTTTGCTGGATTGGGTAGCTTTTCCGGTGCCGAAAGATGAGTTCCGAAGTCTGTTCCTGGAAGTTGCCGCCACGATCGGTAAGCATCGCCTACAACTAGGGGAGGCCGTAGAAAAATTGGTCCGGTTTGCGGACCAAAACGACTTAGCGGTTTTGGCCTTAAAGGCGGCGAAACAGGATGGGGCCTATTTCCGCTCCTTGGCTGTTGATACCGGGGTAACGCCGGAACTGTTTCTGTTTGTGGCCAACCAGGCGATCCGTCCTTTTTTAACCACTTTTAGCCGGAAATATGTTCCCGGTCTGAAGCTTGAACTTTGGCGACGGTCTTATTGTCCGGTTTGCGGGCAGCCTTCGAGCTTAGCCCAGTTGGTGGGAGAAGAAGGGATCCGGGAATTAATTTGCGTTCATTGCCAAACCCATTGGGAGTTCCATCGGTTAGCTTGTCCCCATTGTGCCAATGAAGAGCCGGAGCTGCTCGGCTGCCTAACGGCAGACAAGTACCCCGGTTTCCAAATCCATTTTTGCCGGGTTTGCAAGCGATACGTGAAAACAGTAGACACTAGGAAATCCCTGCAACCAGCTCTGGATTTGGATGAGTTTGATACGCTCATTCTGGATGTTATCGCCCAGCAACAAGGCTACCAGAATGAAGAAACGGCATTGTTGAATTAGCCGGGTTTTCGTCTTGGGGGGACGGCGGAGTTTTGCGGGAAGCACAGTAGAAAAAATGGAGTTGTTGTTATGTTTGGATTTATCCCTAGTTTGGGTGTACCGGAACTACTGGTGATCCTGGTCATTGCTTTGTTGATTTTCGGACCGGGTAAACTGCCGGATGTAGGGAAGGCACTGGGCAAAGGAATTAAGGAATTTAAACAAGCCACGAATCCGGATAAAAAAGAGCTAAATAACAGCTCCCAGCCGGCGGCAGAGGACGTATCCCCCAAGACAGAGGATTCCTCCCCCAAGGATGACAAAGCGGGAAAGGATAGTTAGCAGGTTTGGGACACGTCCTACGGGCGTGTTTTTTTGCATGATCTTTTGGTGATTTTTCGCTTAAGCAGGTGACCTGATGTCATTTAATCTTTTTCCGGAGATCCAGGCGGATCTGAAGCAGGTGGAAACCGAGCTGGAAAAACATGTATATACTGATCATCCGACATTGACGGCAGCATCCGGTCATCTTTTGCATGCAGGCGGAAAACGGTTGCGGCCGGCCTTTGTGCTGTTGGCCGGTAAGTTTTATGAGTATTCTTTGGAGCGGTTACTGCCATTGGCGGTTGCCCTTGAGTTGCTTCACATGGCCACCCTGGTACATGATGATGTGATTGATGAGTCGGATACCAGGCGGGGAATTCCTACCGTTCGGGCCCAGTGGGGGAACCGGGTTTCCGTCCATGCTGGTGATCACCTTTTTGCGCGGTCGCTTTTACTGGTTGCCCGGCTGAACAACCCGGTCATTTCCCGGGTGATGGCCAAAACCTGTGTCGAAATGTGTGCGGGTGAAATCCAGCAAATGGTTTCTGCTTTTGATGCCGACCAGAATTTTCGGGATTACCTTTACCGGATTAAGCGCAAAACCGCGTTATTGATTGCGGCATCTTGTCAGCTTGGCGCCATTGCCGCCGGCGCCGGCGCCGGTATTGTCCGGGCTTTGAAATGGTATGGATATTATCTGGGTATGGCTTTTCAAATTACGGACGATATTTTGGACATGGAAGCAGATATGGTCGAATTGGGTAAACCGGTAGGCTCCGATCTACGGCAGGGGATCATGACTTTACCGATTATTGTGGCCCTGCACCGGACCGCTGATCCCAGTTTAAGCGAGTTGGTCGTTAAAAGGGAGAAATCAGAGGAAGAGGTGCGGGAGGCGATCCGCCTGATTCGGGATACCGGGTCCATTGAGGCCAGTCACCGGGTTGCCCGGTTATATCTGGTCAAAGCAAAGCAAGAGCTGGAAAGGTTGCCGGCGATCCCCACCCGGTACAACCTGGCCTTGATTGCGGAGTTTGTCGGCCAACGCACTTATTAATCTGTGGCTCCAACCAAAGTTGCCTCCGGGGTTGGAGCTTTTTGTATCACCCGGCGGTTCGGGCCGGTGTCAGGCGGGGGTGGAGAAAGGGGCCGATTTGTTGTATACTATAAACTTAAAGATCCGGGGACAACCTTGTCTGGTTGTCGGTGGCGGCGCTGTTGCCGCCCGGAAAATCGGTTCACTTTTGGCGGAAAAGGCCCGGGTGACGGTAGTTAGCCCGGAGATTGGGCCCGAGATTCAGGTTTGGGTTGATTCCGGGGAGGTGCTTTGGCACCAACGGGAGTATTGTAGCGGTGATGTGGCCGGATACCTGCTGGTAATCGCGGCGACCGGCAATCCGGCGGTCAACCGGTTGGTGGCCGGGGACTGTTTTAACCGGCAGATTTTGGTCAATACCGTAGACGAACCGGCCTTATGTAACTTTTTTTTACCGGCGGTAGTCCGCCGGGGGGATTTGACCATTGCTGTTTCCACTGCCGGGACCAGCCCGGCGGTGGCCCGCCGTTTGCGGGAAGAACTGGAGCAATCTTTTGGTGATGAATATGGGGAGTATCTGGCCTTAATGGGGCGTCTCCGGGAGCAAGTGTTACGGGAGGTTGCCGATCCGGCCCACCGGCGGGCGATTTTTGAGTGTCTGGCCGGGGCCGGCCTGGTGGAACTGATCAAAACAGGGGATCGGCAGCAGTTAAAGGAGCGGATTGCCCAGTGTTTATCTTTGTCGTGGGATTAAATCACCGCACTGCCCCGGTGGAAATCCGGGAGCGGTTTTCCTTTTCCGAAAATACGTTAGGGACGGTGTTAACGGATCTGCGCGGGGAACCAGGCATTGAGGGCTGTGCTGTTTTGGCCACCTGCAACCGGACGGAGTTTTACGCAGCAACTACGGATATGGAAAAGGGCTTGACCGCAGTGCGGCGTTTTGTTTTGCGGTGGGGAAATCTTAGCCCGGAGGATTACACCGGGTATTTCTATTCCCATACCTTGTATGACGCGATCCGTCACCTTTTCCGGGTGGCGGCAGGCCTTGACTCCATGGTTGTGGGGGAGACGCAAATTTTAGGGCAGGTCCGGCAGGCATACCAGTTTGCTTGTACCCACGGTTCCTCCAACGGCATCGTTAATACTTGGTTTCAGCAGGCCATCACGGTCGGTAAACGGGTGCGGACGGAAACGGCCATTGATCAGCATGCCGTTTCGATCTCCTATATCGGGGTAGAGTTGGCCCGTCAAGTTTTGGGGGACCTTGTGGGCAAAACGGTATTAGTTTTGGGTGCCGGTAAGATGAGTGATTTGACCCTTAAACACTTACTGGCCTATGGGGTAAAAAACCTGCTGGTAACTAACCGGTCCGCCGGCCGGGCCCAAGAGTTGGCTTGCCGCTGGGGTGGCCGGGCGGTGCCCTTTAACGCTTTGGCTACCTGGATGGTAGAAGCGGATATCGTTATTTCCTGTACTGCGGCCAGTCATTTTGTCATTGAGGCGGAACTTGGGGCAAAAGTAATGGCCGAGCGGGCCAATCGGCCCCTGGTTTTGGTCGATATTGCCGTGCCCCGGGACATTGATCCTTTAATCGCCGATTTGCCGGGTATGCACTTGTACGATATCGATGATTTGCAGCAGCTTGCCGAGCAAAACTTGGGGGAACGCCGGCGGGCCGCTGTTCAGGCGGAGGAAATCATTGAACAGGAAATCGAGGACTTTTTCAAGTGGCTGAACTCCCGGTTTATTATTCCGACGATTATTGCCCTGAAAGCGAAAGGTGAGGCGATTAAACAAACCGAATTGGAGCGGGTGTTGGGTAAACTTAAACATCTGCCGGCAAAGGAAAAAAAGCTCATTGGGTCCTTGGCATCTTCGATTGTCAATCAACTGCTGCATGACCCGATTACCCAAGTGCGTTGCCATGCCGCCAGCCCGGAAGGCCATCTATATTCTGAAATATTGCAAAACTTGTTTTGTCTGGATGTACCTGGTCAGCGCTTGAAGCACCCGGTCAGCGAAACAGATTCAAGGAGCCAGCAATGTCCAGGCTCGTAAAACCCATTGTGGTCGTGGGTACCCGGGAAAGTGTTTTGGCCCGGTGGCAGACGGATTGGGTGGTCGCCCAACTAAAGGCCAGTTTTCCGCAAACGTGTTTCGTGGTTAAACCGGTTAAAACCCAAGGGGACAAGATCCTGGATGTCGCTTTGGCGAAGATCGGGGATAAAGGGTTGTTTACGAAAGAGCTGGAATTAGCTTTGTTAAATGGGGAAATTGACTTGGCGGTGCATTCGTTGAAGGATGTACCCACGGTATTGCCACCAGGGTTGACGATTGGGGCGATTTGTGAACGCACTGACTGGCGGGATGTGCTGATTTCCCGTCATCCGGGCGGGCTGGCCGCATTACCGGCGGGGGCCCGGCTGGGGACTTCCAGCCTGCGGCGTAAGGCTCAGCTGTGGCGGGCCAGGCCGGATTTGCAACTGGTCGATATCCGGGGTAATCTGCAAACCCGCTGGCGTAAAATGGCGACAGCCGGCTTAGATGGCATTATCCTGGCGGCGGCCGGGGTGTTACGGTTAGGTTGGGCAGAAAAAATCAGCCAGTACTTGCCCGGTGAAATCTGTTTGCCGGCGGTGGGTCAGGGTGCAATCGGGGTCGAAATCCGGGAAGGTGACCGGCAGACAACCAGGATGGTAGCCTGTTTGCACCATTTGCCAACCGCCCTTTGTGTCCGGGCGGAGCGGGCCTTGTTGCGGGTTTTGGAAGGCGGCTGTCAAATCCCGATTGCTGCCCTCGGATCCTTAGACAATACCGGTGAACTGGTCTTGACGGGGTTGGTAGCTTCTCTGGACGGGCGGATGGTTTGTCAAGGCCGGGAACAAGGAACCAAGGATCAACCGGAGGAGTTAGGTAAGCGTTTAGCGGCCCGGTTATTGGCCCAAGGAGCCGGGGCGATTCTAGAGCAGGTAAAACGAGAGTCGGGGCGGTGATCGTAATGACAGGAGGACGGGCAAGGCCCGGCAAGGTTTATCTGGTCGGGGCCGGTCCGGGGGACCCCGGCCTAATTACCGTTAAGGGTTTGCGGTGTATTCAAAACGCGGATGTAATTGTTTACGACCGGTTGGCCGGTGAAAGCCTGTTACGTTCGGCCCGGCCGGAGGCGGAACTGATTTACGTGGGTAAAAGCCCGGAGCAACATGCCTTGAAACAGGCGGCGATCAATTGCTTGTTATGTGAAAAGGGTTTGGCTGGGAAGGTGGTTGTCCGGTTAAAGGGCGGGGATCCTTTTGTTTTTGGCCGGGGTGGTGAGGAAGCAGCCGCTTTACGGGAGGCGGGGGTGCCTTTTGAAATTGTACCGGGGGTAACGTCCGCGATTGCCGTGCCTGCTTACGCCGGCATTCCGGTTACCCACCGGGGTTATACGGCTGATTTTGCCGTGATCACCGGTAACGAAGACCCCACAAAGGGGGATTCGGTGATCAATTGGCCGCAAATCAGTACGGGTGTCGGCACCCTTGTTTTTTTAATGGGAATGGGAAACTTACCGCAGATTACCGCTAAGCTGGTGGAGTACGGGCGCAGTCCGGACACTCCGGTTGCCTTAATCCGTTGGGGTACCCGGCCGGAACAGCGCACCTTAACCGGTACACTGCAGAGCATCGCCGGTCAGGCGCAAAGGGCGGGTTTCCAAAACCCGGCGGTGATTGTTGTCGGGGAAGTGGTCCGGCTGCGGGAGCAATTAGCCTGGTTTGAACACCGGCCTTTATTCGGGAAGCGGATTGTGGTCACCCGGGCCCGGCAGCAGGCCTCCGTTTTTGCGGCGGCGTTGGCGGAACTCGGGGCGGAACCGTGGGAATTTCCGGCGATTGCGATTGCCAGGCCCCTTGATCCCCGGCCGTTGGACCAGGCGATTATAAAGATTAATCGTTATGGCTGGATTATCTTTACTTCTCCCAATGGGGTGGAAAGTTTTTTCCACCGGTATTTTGCCCTGGGGCGGGATATTCGGGAGCTAACCGGGATTCAATTGGGGGCGATTGGGCCCCAGACCGCGAAAGCCTTGGAAAAATTCGGGCTTAAAGTGGCGTTTATGCCTTCGGAGTACCGGGCGGAAGCGATTATCGCCGGCTTAAAGGATTTTAACTGGAACGGTATCGAAGTGTTGCTTCCCCGGGCGGATATTGCCCGTAAGTTGTTGGCCACCGGTTTAGCGGATCTAGGGGCGGTGGTCGATGATGTTGTCGCTTACCGGACGGTACGTGGCGACGGTGATGCGGTTTTGCTCCGGCAACTGCTCCGCAATCGTGAAATCCAAGCCGTAACCTTTACCAGTTCGTCTACGGTCCGGAATTTTATCGAAATGTTGGGTGTTGAGGGGTGCAAAGAGCGGCAGGAATTGTTAAACGGGGTAGTCTTGGCTTCGATTGGTCCGGTTACTTCGGGAACGTTACGGGAAGCGGGTCTTTGGGTGGATGTGGAAGCAAGTGAATACACCATCCCGGGGTTGACCCGTGCGCTTTTGCAATATTGGAACCACCCGGTTCAATAAAGGGGATAGAAAAATGATTGGCGTCAGCAAGCTGCTTTGTGGTGTCGAGCATTATGGCGACCGGTTACGTTATGCCCACGGTTCCCGGGGACAGCGACACGGGGCGGTAGCCGGTTACGGCCCGGTGGTGGCCTGGAATGTTACCCGGACCTGCAATTTACACTGTATTCATTGTTATTCCGATTCGGCTGCCCGGCAATATGCGGGGGAATTAACGACTGCCGAAGCCTTAAAGTTTATTGACGACCTGGCGGATTTCCGGGTGCCGGTTTTACTGCTCTCCGGTGGGGAGCCTTTGCTCAGACCGGATCTTTTTGATTTAATTGCCCGGGCCGGCCGGCACGGCATCCGGGCGACCATTTCTACCAATGGGACATTAATTACACCGGCGGTAGCGAAAGACATTAAAAATGCCGGGGTCGGATATGTGGGGATCAGTTTGGACGGGATCGGGGTCAACAATGACCGTTTCCGGGGAAAAAAAGGTGCTTTTGAGGCTGCCTTGGCGGGGATCCGCAATTGTTTGGCCATCGGTCAGCGGGTGGGATTGCGGTTTACGATTAATCGTCACAACCTGATGGACATGGAGGAAATTTTCCGCCTGATCAAGGAAGAGGGGATCCCCCGGGTATGTTTTTATCATTTGGTTTATTCCGGCCGGGGGGGCAGTATGATGGCGGAGGATATCAGCCATGCGGAGTCCCGGCAGACGATGGATCTGATTATGGACAAGGCGGCAGAGTTTCACCGGCAGGGTACCGATGTGGAAATCCTTACCGTGGACAACCATGCCGATATTGTTTATTTATACCTGCGGCTCAAGGAGCGCAATCCGGAACAGGCGGCTGCGGTCTGGCGGTTGATGGAACGAAATGGGGGGAACCGTTCGGGGATTGCCTTCGGTAATGTGGATGCTCAGGGGTTTGTGCATCCCGACCAATTTACGCAAAATCACACTTTCGGCAATGTCAAAGAAAGGCCTTTTAAGGAAATTTGGACCGGCACCGGCCACCCCATCCTGACCGGGTTGAAAGACCGCAAACCTTTATTGCAGGGGCGTTGTCGGCAGTGTCGTTGGCTTAATGTATGTAACGGCAACTTCCGGGCCCGGGCCGAGGCGGTAACCGGTGATTTTTGGGAGTCCGATCCGGCCTGTTATTTAACCGATGCCGAAATCGGCTTGACCGAAAGGATGGAGTGATGTGGTCATGACCGGTCTTTTTCCCGGGTTTCCGGTTCAGCGGTTACGGCGGCTAAGGGAAAATCCGGTGTTGCGGGAAATGGTCCGGGAGCACCACCTGCGGCCGGAAGATTTGATTTACCCTTTGTTTGTTGTGTCCGGCCGGGGGGTTAAAAATCCGGTAAAGGCGATGCCGGGGGTCAACCAGTTGTCGGTCGACCTGTTGGTTAAAGAGGCGGGGGAAGCCGTCCGGGCCGGTATCCGGGCGATTGAGGTTTTTGGCGTACCCCTGAAAAAAGATGAACTGGCTTCCGGGGCCTATGACCCGGACGGGATTGTCCAGCAGGCGGTCCGGGCGGTCAAGGATGCTTACCCGGATTTATTGGTAGTGACGGACATCTGTCTCTGCCAGTACACCAGCCACGGGCACTGTGGGGTGGTGAAAGCCGGGCGGATTCTGAATGACCCGACTTTGGAGTACCTGGCCCGGACGGCGGTGTCCCACGCGGCGGCGGGGGCCGACCTGGTTGCCCCTTCCGACATGATGGACGGGCGGGTCGGGGCGATCCGGCAGGCTCTGGACCAAGCCGGATTTGAACACGTGCCGGTAATGGCGTATTCAGCCAAGTATGCTTCCGGTTTTTACGGCCCGTTCCGCGAAGCGGCGGCCTCGGCTCCCCAATGGGGGGACCGCCGGTCCTACCAGATGGATCCGGCTAACGACCGGGAAGCTTTGCGGGAAACCGCCCTCGATATCCGGGAAGGCGCTGACATTGTAATGGTCAAGCCCGGCTTGGCTTACCTGGATGTCGTCCGCCGGGTCAAGGATGCATTCGGCCTTCCGGTGGCGGTATACAACGTTTCCGGTGAATACTCGATGGTAAAAGCGGCGGCTGCCAACGGCTGGATTGACGAACAGCGGGTTGTCCTGGAAATTTTGCTTAGCTGCAAACGGGCCGGGGCTGACCTGATCCTGACTTATCACGCTAAAGACGCTGCCGGTTGGCTGGCTGGCTAAACCGGAGAATGCCGCCGGGAAGGAGGGGTTGCCGGTGATCGTGTCCTGGAACACGACAAACGCCTGTAATATGTATTGTGAACATTGTTACCGGGATGCCGGCGTCAAAGCGGAAGAGGAGCTTTCCACCGCTGAGGCGAAATCCTTGTTAACCGAGATCGCTAAAAGCGGGTTTAAAATCATGATTTTTTCCGGCGGGGAACCGTTGATGCGCCCGGATATTGTGGAACTGGTCGCTCAGGCCAAGTCCCTGGGGTTACGACCGGTTTTCGGCACCAACGGTACCCTGATTACCCCCAAAATGGCGCAAGACCTTAAAGCGGCCGGTGCGGCCGGGATGGGGATTTCTTTGGACTCTCTGGACCAGGGGAAACATGACCGGTTTCGGGCAACACCGGGGGCTTGGGCCGGGGCGGTAAAAGGGATGGAAAATTGCCGGGAAGCCGGTTTGGCTTTCCAGGTTCACACAACAGTCATGGACTGGAACCGGCCGGAGGTAAACGCGATCACCGATTTTGCCGTAAAAATCGGGGCGGTGGCCCACCATACCTTTTTCCTGGTGCCGACCGGCCGGGCGGTAAACATTAAGGAAGAATCGCTCCGGGCGGAGGAGTATGAGCAAATCCTGACGGAAATCATGGAAAAACAAAAAACGGTGCCGATTGAGTTAAAGCCGACCTGTGCTCCCCAGTTTATGCGGATCGCCAAGCAAATGGGGCTGAAGATGCGGTTCGGCCGGGGATGCCTGGCTGGCACGCATTACTGCATTATTTCACCGGTGGGGAATGTCCAGCCGTGTGCCTACCTGAATATCAGTGCCGGCAATGTCCGGGAACGGCCGTTTTCGGAAATCTGGGCGACCGCCCCGGTTTTTCAGGAATTGCGCACTATGGCGTACAAAGATGGTTGCGGCCGGTGTGAATTTAAGAAAGTCTGTGGCGGGTGCCGGGCCCGGGCTTATTTCTACCATGACGGGGATTATATGGCCGAAGAACCATGGTGCCTTTACCACGGGCGCAAGGGGTTTTAAACCATGATTGATGGGTTGGACCGGCAGATCTTGGCGATCATTCAAGGGAATTTTCCGCTAACCCCGGAACCTTACGCTGATTTGGCGGCGGTTTTGGGGGTAACGGCGGCAGAAGTCGAAACCCGGGTGCAAAAGCTTAAGGAACGGGGAATTATCCGCCGGATCGGGGGGGTCTTCGACTCCCGCCGGCTCGGGTACCGGGCGACTTTATGTGCCTTGAAGGTACCACCGGACCGGGTGGATGCGGTGGTGGCGATAGTTAACGGTTACCCGGGGGTAACCCACAACTATTTGCGGGAACACGAATACAATATGTGGTTTACCTTGATTGCCCCCACGGCGGCGAAAATGGCGGCAATTATCGCGGAAATTAAAGCCCGGACCGGTTGTGAACTCCAAAACCTGCCGGCTTCCCGGGTCTTTAAGATCAAAGTGGATTTACCTGTAGACCGGTAGCAAAGGAGGCAGCCATGCTGACGGAACTGGATAAACGGTTGATCCGCCTTTTGCAGGAGGACTTACCGGCAGGGCCGCGTCCGTATGCAGTGATCGGGGACCAGGTCGGTCTTAGTGAGGCGGCGGTACTGGACCGGATCCATGATTACCTGGCGAAAGGCTATGTCCGCCGGTTTGGGGCGGTGTTGCGCCACCGTAAGGCCGGGTTTACCGCCAATGCGATGGTGGTCTGGGATGTACCGGCGGAACGGGCGGTAGCGGTAGGTAATTTGATGGCCGTTTTTCCGGAGGTAAGCCACTGTTACGAGCGGCCCCGGTTTCCCGGTTGGCCGTTCAGCCACTATACTATGCTCCACGGGCGGACCCGGGAGGAGTGTGCGGCGATTGCGGCCCGGATAGCGGCCAAAACGGGGGTTAACCATTACCGGCTGCTTTTTTCAACGGCAGAATTGAAAAAGACCAGTATGCGGTATTTTTACGCGGAAGACTGAGCCAAGTTTCGCCGGTGGAGACCGGCCGATCGGAGGCGGTGTTTTTGGCAAACAGGTATCAACGTTCGGCGGCTTTGTACCAAGAAGCGGTCCGCTTGATTCCCGGCGGGGTAAACAGCCCGGTCCGGGCTTTTAAAGCGGTCGGGGGGAACCCGGTCTTTATCGAGCGGGGTGAAGGAGCCTACCTTTACGATGTAGATGGGAACCGGTATATCGATTATGTCGGCTCATGGGGGCCGTTGATTTTGGGCCATGCCCACCCGGAAGTGGCTACGGCTTTGAAGGAAGCGGTGGACCGGGGTACTTCTTACGGTGCCCCGACTGTCCTGGAAAACCGGCTGGCCCAGTTGATTCTGGCGGCTTTTCCGGCCATGGACCTGGTGCGGATGGTCAATTCCGGCACGGAAGCTACCATGAGTGCCTTACGTCTGGCCAGGGGGTTTACCGGGCGGTCGAAAATCGTTAAATTCGAAGGCTGTTATCATGGTCATGCCGATAGCCTGTTGATCAAGGCAGGGTCCGGGGCTTTGACCCTGGGGGTGCCCACCAGTCCTGGGGTGCCGGCCGAAATTGCGGCCAACACCTTGGTGGCCCCTTATAACGATTTGGCGGCCTTGCGGGAAATTTTTGCGGCTGCCGGCCCGGAGATTGCCGGGGTGATTATCGAAGGGGTGCCGGGAAACATGGGGGTAGTGCCGCCTCTGCCCGGTTATTTGGCCGGGGTCAGGGAATTGACCCGGGAATATGGGGCTTTGTTGATTATTGATGAGGTAATGAGCGGATTCCGGGTAGCCTATGGTGGGGCCCAGACCTTATACGGGGTGGAGCCTGATCTCACCTGTCTGGGCAAAATCATTGGCGGTGGCCTCCCGGTTGGGGCTTATGGGGGTAAAGCGGCGATTATGGAAAAAATCGCCCCGGCGGGGCCGGTATACCAGGCAGGGACTTTGTCCGGCAATCCGTTGGCGATGACTGCCGGGATCACCACTTTAGAGATTTTGCAACGGCCGGGAACCTATGCGGCCTTGGAAGAAAAAGCCGCCTATTTGGCGGCAGGGTTGGCGCAAGCGGCCAGGGAGGCCGGGGTCCCGTTTTGGACCAACCGGGTAGGGGCGATGTTGACCGGATTTTTTACCCCTGGTCCGGTGAAGGATTTTACTTCCGCCTGCCAGGCCGACACGACGGCTTTTGCCCGGTTTTTCCGGGCCATGCTGGACCAGGGTGTTTACTTGGCTTGCTCCCAGTTTGAGGCGGCCTTTGTCTCCTTGGCCCATACGACGGCAGATTTGACCGCCACGGTCACTGCCGCCCGGGAGGCTTTCCACCAAGTAAAAGAAAATTAAGTTGTACCTACTTTGAACGCCGGGCATAAATTGCCCGGCGTTTTTTGGATTACGGAAATAACGATCGAAAAAACCAACATTAGGCAGGAAAAAGGAAAACATCTTCGAAAACAAATAAGCATAGTCTGCGCCGACAGAAGGATCAACGCGGCCGAGAAGGAGGTGGGTACATGAAACTGCGGTTTAAGCTACTTGTAGTTTTTTCGTTGGTGTTGGGTATCGCGTTGGTAAGCGTCTCGTATCTGGGCTATTCCAATGCCAAGTCCCAACTGGTAACCGGTATAGAGACCCAGATGTTTTCCGTGGCGGAAGGTAAGGCCCAGGAGCTGGATGGTTGGTTGGTCAGTAAAGCGAAAGTTGTAGAAACTGTAGCTAACACTGTTCAAGATGTGGTAGCAGACCAACCGATCCCGGTATCTTTTTTGCATTGTTACAAAAAAGATCCGGCTTTCAGCGATCTATATATCGGTTTTACCGACGGGTCATTTTTGGATGGTAGTGGGTGGGTTCCCCCGCCGGAATTTGATCCCCGGCAGCGGATCTGGTACAAAAAAGCTACGGCGGAACAGGGAACAATTTTTTCCGACCCCTACTTAGATGCCGTTACCGGCAAGTTTGCCGTATCGGTGGCTGTTCCCTTGCCGACACCCGCGGGGGAAGCCCGGGGGGTAGTGGCCGCGGATATTCTTTTGGAAACCCTGACCGAAAAAGTAAAAAACATCAACCTTAGTGGGAAGGGGTATGGTTTTTTACTGGATACCAACGGGGTGGCGGTTGCCCATCCGGATGAAGGCCTGGTATCGACCGACCTGAGTCAGAATGAGGTTACCAAAGACCTGGCGGTACAGCTGGCGGCCAAAGATAAGGGCATCCTGGAGTACGAGTGGGCCGGTACCCAGCTGGTTGTTTTCCGGCAATTGCCTTCTACCGGCTGGGTTTTAGGAATTGTGGTGCCTAAAGATGTTGCTTACCAGGACTTGGCGGCTTTACAGACCTTGCGGCTCAAGTTCATCAGTGTCAATTTAGCGGCCTTAGCCGTCGCGGCTTTATTGACGCTGGTTTTAGCCGGTCGAGTAACCAGGCCGATCCAGGAACTTGCTGTCAGTGCGGAACAGATTGCTACCGGTGACCTGACCGTTAAAGTATCGGTTGCCGGTAAGGATGAGGTAGCGGATGTAGCCTTGGCTTTCAACAAAATGGTCGAAAATTTACGTTCCTTGGTAATCAAGATCCATAATTCTTCCGACCTTGTCGGGGCTGCTTCCCGGGAGATGGGGCTTTCTACGGCGGAAGCCGGAAAAACGGCCGACCAGATCGCCGGTACAGTCGGGGAACTGGCCCGGGGGGCGGAGGAACAGGCGGGTTTGGTGCAAAAAAGCGCCCAAATGGTTGACGGGATGACCCGGGCGACCGCCGAGATTACCAGCGGGATAACGGCTTTTTCCACGATGGCGGCCGAAGTGCAGACAGCGGTTCAAAAGGGGTCTGACGCGGTAACGGAACAGATTATGATTATGGAGCATAACAAAAAAGAAAACCGGGCTGTTTCCGGGTGTATTGAAGCTTTAGCGGATAAATCTTCCCGGATCGGCCAGATTGTTGAAGTGATCAGGGGTATTGCCGGCCAGACAAATCTCTTGGCCTTAAATGCGGCGATCGAAGCGGCTAGGGCCGGAGAGCAGGGCCGGGGTTTTGCCGTGGTGGCGGATGAAGTGAAGAAGCTGGCGGAGCAGGCAGAACAGTCCAGCCAGGAAATCGCCGTTTTAATCCGGGAAACCCAGTTAAATACGGAACAGGCGGTAAAAGAGATGGCGGCGGCGGAAGCAAGTTTCGCCAATCAGGAAACTGCGGTGGTTAGTACCAAAGCATTTTTTGAACATATCAAGGGTTCGGTGAACCAAGTAGCCGACCAGACCCGGCAGGTTTCCCAAGAGGTGCAGCAGGTCAACGCCAGCGCGATGACCGTATTGGAGGCGATCACCAACATTAAAGATATCTCCGGGGAAAGTGCGACTTATGCCGGGCGGGTGGCGGAGGCTACCCGGGAACAGACCGCGGCGACCGAACAGGTTTCCCGGCAAGTGGAAAACCTGGCTGCCGAATCGGAACGGCTGCTGCAGGAAATCCGCCAGTTCCGCACTTGATGGGGGTAGTCACTTAACCGTTTTTTGGTTAGGGTGAACCTTTACTCCCGGCCGGGCCCGAAAAAAACGGTAACAAAGGTAGCCGACGGTGATCCCGATACCGGTAAGGAGCAGAATAGCGTTCAGGTAATGGTGAATTTTGCTCAAAAATATTCGGTAAGCGTGACCGGAAAGTACCCCTAAACCGATAATCGGGACACACCAAAGGATGGAGCCCAAAAGGTTCCACCAAAAAGCCTCCCGGAAACGCATGCGAATTACCCCGGTAAAATACGGGGTAACGTGCCGCACCCCGATGACATACCGGCTGAGCAGGATCATGGCGATTTTGTTGCGTTGCAACCAGGCTTCAGTGCGGACAATGTATTTTGGCTTCAGGCCGATGTATGGCCCCCACTTATCTAAAATATCCCGGCCGAACCGGTACCCGATCAGGTGGGCGGTCAATGAACCGAGCTGACTGCCCAGGATGCACACCGGTACGGTGATTTCCCAGCGCAGGTGGCCTTGAACGATCAAAAAACCGGCAAAAGCCTGGGAGATTTCCCCGGGAAAAGGTAAACCGAGAAATTCCAAGAATAAGCCCAGAAACAAGCCAAGATTGCCGAAATTGGTTACGATCCAGTGGGCAGTTTCTTCAAGTCCGCTCATCGCGATCCTCCCGGGGGTAGCCCAGTTGTATGTTCAATAAATTATATTGTAACAAATGGTTAAGCAGGTCACAACCGGCAATCAGGGTCCTGACAGTTTGTCCCGGCTCTATTGACGGGGAAAACCGGTTTGTGTTATGTTAATTAGCAAGGGCGATGCCTTTCCCTCGTCTCTTAGTCGGAGACGAGGGTTTTCCTATTCTTAATTGAAATTCAATACAATAGTACGGAGGTGAAGCGGTACATTCCCCGGCGTAAGTCAGGAATTGCCGTAGTGCAGCATGAATATGACCGGTTCGCAAGTTGTTGTGTCCAGTCTGCAAAAAGAAGGGGTAGACCTGATTTTCGGTTATCCCGGTGGTGTGGTGCTACCATTATATGATGCACTTTATGACTTCCCTATTCGCCACATTTTAACCCGGCACGAACAGGGTGCGGCCCACGCGGCAGACGGGTATGCCCGGGTGACCGGTAAAGTCGGTGTCTGTATCGCTACTTCCGGTCCCGGCGCGACCAATTTGGTTACCGGCATTGCCAACGCTAATGCCGACTCAGTACCTTTGGTCTGTATTACCGGTCAGGTAGGGTTGGCGATCATCGGTAAAGATTCCTTCCAGGAGGCTGATGTCACGGGTATAACCGCCTCAATCACTAAACACAATTACCTGGTGAAAAATCCGCTTGACCTGCCCCGGGTGATGAAAGAGGCTTTTTACATCGCCAGGACCGGGCGGCCGGGGCCGGTGGTAGTTGATATACCCAAGGATGTTTTAACGGCGACAATTGATTATCATTATCCGGAACAGGTCCACCTCCGGGGGTATAAGCCTTTGGATGAAGGCAAACCGGCGGAAGTGGAGCAGGCAGCGGCAGCCCTTTTGGCGGCAAAACGGCCTTTGTTATTTATTGGGGGTGGTGCTGTTTCCGCCGGTGTGGCCGAGGCAATTATCGACTTGGCGGAGACCTGGCAAATTCCGGTGATCACTTCCCTGATGGGCTTGGGTACGGTCCCGGCCGGACACCCCTTGTTTTTAGGGATGGTGGGGATGCATGGTACCGTCGCCGCTAACCTGGCCGTAATGGACTGTGACTTACTGTTGGGCGCCGGGGTGCGTTTTGACGACCGGGTAACCGGCTTGTTGTCTAAGTTTGCCCCGAAGGCAAAAATTATCCATTTTGATATCGACCCGGCGGAAATCAACAAAAATGTACCGGCTCACCTGCGGGTAGTTGGTCATTTGGGCTGGAGCCTGCCCGCCTTGCGGCAAATTCTGTGTACCGCCCAGCCGTTAGGGGCGTCACCGGAGCGGAAGGAATGGATTGTTCAGACCACCAAATGGCGGGAGGATTCACCTTTGGTCTATCAACCGGATGGCCAAGTGCTTAAACCCCAGTACGTCATTCAAGAACTTGATCGCCTAACGGAAAGCAACGCCATTCTGGTGACGGATGTCGGCCAACACCAAATGTGGAGTGCTCAGTTTTACCGGTTTAACCGGCCCCGGACCCTGGTTACGTCCGGTGGTCTCGGCACCATGGGTTTTGGGTTGCCGGCGGCGATCGGGGCGCAATTCGGGCGGCCGGACGAGCTGGTCGTATTGGTGACCGGTGATGGCTCGATCCTAATGAACTGCCAGGAAATGGCGACGATTGTTGAACACAAACTACCGATCAAGGTGGCCATCATTAACAACCAGGTGTTGGGGATGGTCCGGCAGTGGCAACGGTTGTTTTACCACCACCGTTATGCGTATTCCGGTTTTGCCCAAGGGGGGACCGATTATGTGCGGCTGGCCGAAGCTTTCGGCGCGGTCGGCTTGCGGGCCGCCACTCCGGCGGAAGTCCCGGTGGTGATTGAAAAGGCTTTGGCCGTCGATGGACCGGTATTCATGGATTTTCAAGTTTGTCCGGAAGAAAACGTTTTACCGATGGTTCCCGCCGGCGCGTCTCTAGACCAGATGATCGAAGGGGTGATTGACTGAAATGCGACATACCCTGGCTGTAATGGTAGAAAACCGTCCCGGTGTGTTGGCCCGGGTGGCGGGGTTAATTGCCCGCCGGGCGTTTAACATTGAAAGCATCTCGGCCAGCCATACGGAAGAGCCGGATATGACCCGGATTACGATCGTGGTCGAAGGGAATAATCGGAACGTGGAGCAGGTGGTCAACCAGCTTTCCAAGTTGGTGGATGTGGTCAAAATTATTGATTTGACGATGGAGCCGTCAATTGAGCGGGATATGGCTTTGATTAAGGTTAAAGCCAGTCCGGAGACCCGTTCGGACATTATGGATATTGTTGAGGTCTTCCGGGCCAAAATTGTTGATGTCAACCGTCAAACGATGGTGATTGAGTTGACCGGGGAAGAAAGCAAGATCGAAGCCTTGTGTGAGGTGTTACAGGACCACGGGATTGTGGAGATGGTCCGCACCGGTAAGATTGCCCTTTCCCGCCGGCCCGCGGCGGCTAAAGACACCGATTAAAGGGCACGGTAAACAGGGAGGGCCTTGGGAGTGGCAGATATCCGGCAAAAGCGGAAAATCGAGCATATTTTACAGGCCCTGGCTTTGGCGGACGGGCCGGTTGCCACCGGGTTCGCTGATGTTCATTTAGTGCATAATGCTTTGCCCGGGGTGGATTTTTCCGCTTTGGACCCGGCGACGGTTTTTTTGGCCAAAACGCTTAAAATGCCTTTGTTAATTAATGCGCTTACCGGGGGTAACCGGCAAGTTACCGAAGTGAACCGGCAGTTGGCCCGGATTGCGGCCCGGACCGGTGTCGCCATTGCCGCCGGATCGCAAACGGCAGCCTTACACCGGCCGGAATTAGCCGCTTCTTTCCGGGTCTTACGGGAAGAAAACCCGGATGGGGTGGTAATTGCCAACGTGAGCGCCGATACGCCGGCGGCAGGGGCCTGTCAGGCGGTAGAAATGCTGGCGGCGGACGGCTTACAGGTACACCTTAATGCCGCTCAGGAACTGGCCATGCAGGAGGGGGAACGGAACTTTACGTCTTGGGCGGCAAATATCGAACGCTTGGTGCAGGCCTGCCCGGTGCCGGTGATTGTGAAGGAAGTCGGTTGCGGGATCGCCGGAGAGGTTGCCCACCGTCTTTTAAGGCGCGGGGTGCGTTTCCTTGATGTGAGCGGGGCCGGGGGAACTAATTTTGTGGCGATTGAGTTGCGCCGGCAAAACTGCTGGGCGCCTTCGTTTGAAAGGTGGGGGATCCCGTCGGCCATCAGCCTGGCTGAGGTATTATGGGCCGGGAAGTGTTTTGAAGGGTCGGGTGGTGAACCGGTTACGGTGATTGCCAGCGGCGGGATCCGGGACGGCTGGGAAATTGCCAAAGCTTTGGCGATGGGGGCCCGGTTGGCCGGAATTGCCGGCCCGGTGTTGAAAAAACTGTTGGGGATCAAGCAGCAAACAGCCGGTTTGACCGGATCTTACGACACGGAGGCGGTGGTTGCCTACTTGGATACCTTGCGGCAGGGTTTGGCCTTAAGTATGGCGTTGACCGGTTGCCGGACGGTAGCAGAATTACGGCACCAGCCTTGTCTGGTTACCGGGGCGACTAAAGATTGGCTGGTCCAGCGGGGCATTCCGCCGGCGTTTTGGGCGCGGAAACGGGAATGCCGGTAAAAAGACACCTTGCACGGGTGTTTTTTTGTTTTTCTCCGGCAAGAATAGGTTTGATTAAGCACGGGAGGTGGGTTCAATGCCCCGCTACCCGCTGGGATCCGTAATTCTTTTGGTTACGTTGATCTTTTTGTTGTTCGGGATGGTTCGGGGCTTACCGGCCGGCCTAAGGTTACGGCCACGCACGGTTTTTTGGGCCTTGGCGGCCTGGTGGTTGTTATCTTACCTGGAGATCCCGGTTCGGTGGGCGGAGACGACATTGATAATTAACCCTGCCGGCACCGTGGTTCCTTTAGTTTTTGGCTTATGGCTCGGGGCCGGTCCCCTTACGGCTAACCGCTGGGTGGGTTTGGCTGTGGGTATGTTTGCCGTGGTCGGCATCTTGGGTCAGCAGACCTTGGGTCTGGAACCGGACCATTATTTTTGGGATGGGCATTGGTGGTTTACCCTTTTAGGGGCCGTAGGGGCAGTGGCTTTAACGGGGGAGTTACGGGGGGCGATGGCGGCCGTGCTGTTGGGAAGTGCTTTGGTGGAGGGGCTGGGTCCTTTTTTGGGTTTTCCCGGGCCCTTGGCCTTAGGTAAAGGGCTGGCCTTTGACCGGGTAGTGGTGGCAGCCTTGTTGGTTTTTATTTTGGGTTACCTGTGGGATGTAGTCAGGATGTCGGAGCGGGGGGGGGGAACAGATCAAACGGGTGAGTTGTAACGTCAGGCGAAAGGGTTTTGTGGTGATCATCGCCGGCTTTTGGGGAGTGGCTTTACTGGCCGGTTGCGCGACCTTAGTCCTCGGGGGGATGCTTGTAGGGACGAATTGGGACCGGGTGACCGGACCGGTGGCCGGTGTACGCCGGGCGGTAATGGGAAATAACGGGGAACTCGTCGGCTGGACCCAAAAGGAGTGGGTGCCCGGGGAAGGCTTGATTGCCCCTGACGGGCGGGCCTGGCAGGTTGTTTGCCCGGATGGGGAGCAAGTCCGGGTAGGAAATGAGTCTTCCCTTAACGCGGCGAATGGGGACCAGGCCGGTCCTTCGGCCATTTATCCTGCCCGGATCACTTTTTCCGCCGGGGGAAAACAGCGGGTGGCGATCATTGGCGATCAACCGGCTGCCCAGTTGGCGGCTGCCTTGAGGCAGGAGGGTGTAGAGGCGGAAATATGGGCCGGTCCGGACTTTTTTCGTCGCCGGGTGATTCGGCGGATTGCGGGTCAGGGGCCGGCCGCAATTATATTGGTGCACCAAAGTTCTGCCGGTTGGTGGGATCCGGATGGCCGGGAAAGAACCGAATTTTTTGTCGAGCAAGGACACCCACGATCCGCCTCCAACTTGAGTTTTGCCCGGCGTTGGGGTGAAGCCTTGCCGGCAGGAGTAAAACCGGTTATTGTCCTCTGCCGCTGTTCCCAAGTACAATTTTTGTCACCCCGGTTACTCCAGGTATGCTTGCCATACCAGGCCGGTTCCGGTCTGGTGACGGCATTGGCGAAAGGCCTGGCCGGGACCTTAGCACCGGATTCCTTGACGAATGGGGATGGGTCGGGCATAATGAATCGTGAGAAAATGTTTGGATTGTCCGCAAAGGAGGCCTGGGAAGGTGAAGCCCGTTGGTGGGGTCATTCAAGCTGTGGACCCGGCGGGTCCGGCTGCCCGGGCTGGTCTGAAACCGGGTGACCGGGTTGTCGCCGTTAACGGGCAGCCTGTTTACGATGTCCTGGATTACGGCTTTTTTGTCCGGGAAGCCTGGGTAAAATTAGAGGTTCGGGAAAAAGCCACCGGGAAGACCCGGTGGTTTGAGATTGAAAAGGATGAGGATAACGATTTAGGCCTTGTTTTTGCGGATGCCCTTTTTGATGGCTTGCGGCAATGTTGCAACCACTGTGTTTTTTGCTTTGTGGACCAAATGCCTGCCGGGCTAAGGTCTTCACTTTATGTAAAGGATGATGATTACCGCCATTCCTTTTGGCATGGCAACTTTATCACCTTGACCAATCTGACCGGAGCCCAATTTACCCGGTTGTTGGCATTGCGGTTGAGCCCGTTGTATATTTCGGTGCAAGCGACCATTCCGGCGGTTAGGCAACGCTTGTTGGGGCACCGCCGGGCCGGGGCAATCATGACCCAGTTGCGGCAACTGGCCCGGGCCCGGGTGCAGATGCATACCCAGATCGTCTGTTGTCCCGGCCTTAATGACGGGCCGGTTTTAGAGCGGACCTTGGCGGATCTCTGGTCTTTAGGACCGGCTTTGGCCAGTGTTGGTGTTGTTCCGGTTGGTTTGACCCGTTACCGGAAAAACCTTTTTTCGCTTGTCCCCTGGGATCCTGCCGGGGCCGGTAAGGTGATCGACGCTATTGCCCGCTGGCAAGGGCAGGCTAAAGCCAGCCGGGGTGAACGGGTTTTTTATGCGGCGGATGAGTTTTTTCTGCTGGCCGGCTACCCCCTGCCGGGGCCGGACTATTATGATGATTATGTTCAGTTGGCCAACGGGATTGGCTTGTGCCGGTTGTTCATCGATGAGTGGCATGAGGCGGCCCAGGCAGCTTTCGACCGGATGGCCGAAACCTCGTCTGCAGGAGCAAGGCGCACTTTCATCGTCACCGGCTTGTCCGGTCACCGGCTGTTGCAGGATTTACTGGCGGCGACCGGGGAAAAATATGGCTGGGACTGGAGCGGCCGGGGGGTACGGGCGGTCGGTGTGGCTAACGCCTTTTTCGGGCCGCAGGTGACTGTTGCCGGGCTGTTGACCGGGCGGGATGTGGTGGCCGCGTTGCGGGCTTTACCGGAACCGCCTACCGGCAAAGATGTGGTATTACTTCCCGCAGCAATGTTGCGGGCGGCGGGTGATGTGACTATTGATGACTGGCGACCGGCAGACATTGCTGCCGGTTTGGGAGGAGTACCTGTGGAAGTGGTACCGGTGGCCGGGGAGTCCTTGTTTGCTGCCTTGTGCCGGTACGCTGGGAGTCCCTAACCGGTGATGAGGAAGGTGATTCTGTGGCCAAACCGATTGTGGCGGTGGTTGGCCGGCCCAATGTCGGGAAATCAACACTTTTCAACCGGCTTACCGACAGCCGGGCAGCTATTGTTGAGGATACTCCGGGGGTGACCCGGGACCGCCTTTACCGGGATGCCCGGTGGTTGGACCGGGATTTTACTTTGGTTGATACCGGAGGCATGGAATTTAAGGCTGACGGGGATAATCCTTTTACCCAGGCAACCCGGCTGCAAGTAGAGGTGGCGATCAGCGAAGCGGATGCGATTCTTTTTTTAGTTGACGGCCGGGCGGGATTGACTGCCGGTGACGAGGGCGTAGCCGCCGTTTTGCGCAAAACCCAAAAGCCGGTATTGCTGGTGGCAAACAAAATCGAAGATTTTGGGCAGCCGGAGCGTTATTATGAGTTTTTCCAGCTTGGGCTGGGGGAGCCAATTCCCATTTCCGCCGCCCACGGGTTGAATACCGGGGATTTGCTCGATCAGCTGGTGGCTGTCTTGCCGGCAGACACCGGGGAAGTTTATAGTCCGGATGTTGTAAAGATCGCGGTGATTGGCCGGCCGAATGTCGGTAAATCTTCCTTGGTTAACGCTCTACTGGGCCAGGAACGGGTGATGGTTTCCACGATTCCCGGGACTACCCGGGACGCGATCGATACCCCGTTTGACCGGGATGACAAACATTATGTCTTGATTGATACGGCTGGGATGCGACGCAAAGGCCGGATTGACGAACCGGTAGAACGTTATAGTGTGTTGCGGGCTTTAAGGGCGATTGACCGTAGTGATGTAGCATTGATGGTTATTGACGCTACACAAGGGGTAACCGAACAGGACAAAAAGATTGCCGGGTATGCCCATGATGGGGGAAAGGCCTGTGTGCTGGTGCTGAACAAATGGGATTTGGTACCCAAGGATGATAAGACGATGCACCAGTTTGACCGGCAGATCCGGCGGGAATTGTTGTTTTTAAGCTATGTACCGACGGTTTACGTGTCTGCCTTAACCCGCCAGCGGTTACCCAAAATCCTCGAGTTGGTGGATTTTGTCGCCGAGCAGCACAGCCGGCGGGTGCCTACGGCAGTGGTTAACGAACTTTTGGCCGATATTGTGCGGATTAACCCGCCGGCAGCCGACCGGACCCGGCGTTTGAAGATTTATTATATGACCCAGGTTGGGGTAAAACCACCGACTTTTATCTTGTTTGTGAATAAAGGTGAGTT
>JAQWAU010000055.1 GCA_028707535.1 Heliobacteriaceae bacterium
TTATACCACCAAACCTAAATCCCGGATTAGTTGGATATCCTCGTTGATGGTTCTACCCCCGGTTGTCAGGTAGCTGCCGACTAAAGCGGCGTTTGCTCCACAGGCAAAAACCAGGGCCTGCAGATCCCGCAGGGCATTTTCCCGTCCGCCACAAATGCGCAACACGGTTTTCGGCATGATCAGGCGAAAAATGGCGATGGTTTTCAGGATATCCAGGGGGGACATAAGCGGCTGATTTTGTAAAGGTGTTCCTTTGATCGGGTGTAATATATTAACGGGAACCGCGTTGACGTCAAGCTCTTTCAACGCAAAGGCAAGCTCAATCCGTTGTGCCCAGGATTCACCCACGGAAATGATCCCGCCGCTACAAACCTGGAGCCCGGCTTGCCGGGCGGATTTAATGGTGTTTACCCGTTCATCGTATTTATGGGTGGTGCAGATGCTGCCAAAATGGCTGCGACTAGTCTCCAGATTATGATGGTATCTGGTAACCCCGGCCGCTTTTAACCGCATCAATTGTTCCATACTGATGATCCCGAACGAGGCGCAAAGGTGAAGGCCGGTTTCCCGGCGCAGCAGCTGAAGTATTGCCAATGCCTGATCGAAATCCTGTCCGGCCAAGTGCCGGCCGCTGGTAACCAAAGCAAACCGCTTCACTCCGGCTGCTTCCATTTCCTTTGCCCGGGTCAGAATTTTTTCCGCCGGCAACAACGGATAAGTATTGGCTTGGGTCCGGAAATGGGCGGATTGGGCGCAGTAGCGGCAGTCCTCGGAACAGCGCCCTGACTTGGCGTTAACGATGGCGCAAAGCTCAACTTGACGGCCATGGAAATGACGGGTCAGGTCACCGGCTGATTGCAGTAACTCGAATAACCGGGTACCTTCGAGTTGCGTATACGGCAGTACTTCGGTGAAAGTAACCTGATGTTCGTTTTTAATCTTGGCTGTGAGTTCACGCAGAATCGACTTCACCCCCTTTTTTGTTCGTTATTCCGTGACCGCCTTGATCGAAGCATAGGTAATGTCCACTACTTGTTTTAATTCTTCAAGGCTCATGGCGAGGATTGGCATCAAAACGATGACATTGTCCAGAGGCCGGATAATCAGACCGTTCCGGCGGGCGTGGAGAACAACTTGGTGGCCGATGTTCATCTCCCGGGGATAGGGTTCTTTGGTTGTACGGTTTTTGACCAGTTCGATACCAATCATCATCCCTTGCCGGCGAATTTCCCCGACATGCTCCAGTTCGTTGAACCGCTCCAATTCACGGGCCAAAACCGCAGCTTTTTCCCGCGTCGAGTTAATCAGGTCACCTTCTTCCATTAATCTGATGCTTTCCAGGGCAACCGCACAGCCCAGCGGGTTACCGGTATAGGTATGACCATGGAAAAAAGTCTTGGCTTCGGCATGATCACCTAAAAAAGCGTCGAATACCTTGTCGGTAGTTAAAGTCGCCGCCAGGGGCAGGTAGCCTCCGGTCAGGCCCTTGGCCACACACATCAAATCAGGGTGAACCCCTTCTTGTTCGCTGGCGAACAGGGTACCCGTCCGGCCGAACCCAACCGCTACCTCGTCACAGATCAGCAGGACGTTGTGCCGGGTACAGATTTCCCGCAAGCGGCGCAGGTATCCCGGCGGCTGAACGATCATGCCGGCTGCCCCCTGGACCAGAGGCTCGATGATCAAGGCGGCGATTTTTGCAGTATGGGTGCTGATTACCTGCTCGGCAACGGTCAGACATTCTTGCCGGCAGCTACCCGCTGTTTGGCCGAACGAACAACGATAACAAAAAGGGGCGGGAATTTGGTAGCCATGAAAAAGCAGGGGCTTGTACATGGCGTGGAACAAGTCCATACCCCCGACGCTGACGGAACCGATGGTATCACCGTGATAGGCTTCGCCCAGGGAAACAAATTTGGTTTTCGTTTTGTACCGGCCGCCCTCGTATTGTTGCCAGTATTGAAAAGCGATTTTGATGGCGATTTCGACGGCGGTCGCTCCGGCATCGGAGTAAAAAACCTTGTTCAGGCCCGGAGGGGTGATCGCAACCAGTTTTTTGGCCAATTTAATCGACGGCACATTCGCCAGGCCCAGGAGAGTCGAATGGGCAATATGGTCCAGCTGGTTTTTGAGGGCCAGATTCAGCCGGGGGTGGTTGTGACCATGGACGTTAACCCAGAGTGAGGAAATACCGTCCAGGTAGCGGTTGCCCCGGACATCGATCAGGAAGCTGCCCTCGCCGCGTTCAATGATCAGCGGTTCTTCCCGGCGGTATTCCTGCATTTGGGTAAAGGGATGCCAAACATATTCCTTGTCCCACCGGGACAATTGTTCAACCGGATATGTAGTCATGTTTTTTCCGCTCCTCTGTGAGTAAATAATCCCAATTGATTTGTCTGTCGACAATTTCGGGAAGGCTCCCCGGCCGGTTAGCTTCAACACTCAAACCGGCTACCGGCGGGATCAAGCCGATTACCGGCACATCCGTCAGACGGGTGATCATGAATACATTGTCGGCTTCTATCGGATTGAGCGCATTGTAATCGTTGATAATGATTCCCTTAATCGTCAGGCCGAGGTGTTGAGCCCATTTTACGGTCAGCGCGGTGTGGTTGATCGTGCCTAGTCCGGCCCGGGCAACAACAATGAGCGGTAAACCTAATTCACCGGCCAGGTCGGCGACGGTAAACCCGGCTCTAGTTAAAGGCACACAGATGCCACCCGCTCCTTCAACCAGCACCGGCCGGTATTGGCCGGCCAGACGATTGAACGCTTGTTTGATTACCGGCAGGCTGATCTCTTCACCGGCCCATTCAGCGGCCAGATGGGGTGAAACGGCAGGCTGAAAAGAGTAACAATTAATCTCGCTTTGAGCGATCGGAAGCCTGCCGGTATGGATTAAAAACCGCGTATCGCCAATACCGCCGCTTTGAACGGGCTTCATAGCCATGGCGGTAATTCCGCGTTGACGGAATCCTGCCAATAATCCGGCGGTAACAACGGTTTTGCCTACACCGGTGCCGGTGCCGGTGATAAAATAACCTTTGGTCACGGCAGCATTAACCCCTTTTTTGGCATTGAACAGGGCTTCGGCCCTATGGAAGGTAAGGATTTAGCCAACTTAACACTTACTGTTGCGGCAATAAACGATAATATAATGTCTCCGGGCGAACAGACTACAGCCCCGAGCCAAACCGCCCGGCTAAAGGGGAGAGCCTGGCCGAGCACAAAATTGACGATTACATATAGATGGATGATTCCACAGACATAGGTCACGGCCAGTCCGGCTAAATTAACCAAAAGGCAGCGTTTGAATCTAATCCCTTGGCCGGTTTTCGTCAGCCGGCCGACCAGATAGGCGGTACCGGCAAAGCCAACCAGATAGCCAAAAGTCGGCTGGAGGACGTATGAGGGGCCTCCTCCCATGGCGAAAACCGGAACGCCAATGAGACCGATGATCAGATAAGCGACCTGACTAAGCAAAGCCAGCCGGCTGCCCAGCAGGGTACCGGCCAACAAGACGAAGAAGAATTGCAGGGTAAACGGTACGAACGGGATGGGGATTTTGATAAAAGCGCCAATGGCAGTGAGGGCGGTAAACAACGCGGCAAAAGCCAGGTCCCGGTGGGTAAACCTCAATAAATTCACCTCCTTAATGAATTGTAAACCACCAAATTTGGACCGGTTTACAATCAGCATAAACTTGGGTGAAAGTTTTGTCAATGGAGGAGTTCAAAACAAATGAAACAGCGGCCAACGGTAACTCCGCCGGCAAAACTCGGCCGAATCCTGGCGGGGGGAATTGCCGCCGGGGTCTTGTTTTTGATGGTGTTTGCCGAACTTGCGGAAGGCGTTCTATATGATGAACTCGAAACATTCGACACTGTTGTCGGTAATTTTGTCCGTAGTTTTGCCGGTGATGGATTAACCAAGGCAAATATATTTGTAACTTATTTGGGCTCCGCTTACGTCGAGATTTCGGTAATGTTGCTGGTGGGTGGTTTTTTGCTGTTTCGCTGGAAACATATTGGGGAGACGGTGATTCTATTCAGCAGCTTAGCGGGTGCGGAGCTCTTAAATGCGTTTTTGAAAGTAATTTTTCAGCGTTCCCGGCCGGATATCACCCATTTGGTTGCGATCGGCGGCTTTAGTTTTCCTAGCGGGCATGCCATGGTCGCCATGTCTTTTTACGGGGTGCTAGGTTATCTATTGTGGTTAAATTTTCGGGAACGTTCGAAACCGGCTTGGTACGTGATTGGATTGACGGTGGTCCTGATCGTTGCTATCGGTCTCAGCCGGATCTACCTTGGCGTGCATTTTCCCAGTGATGTATTGGCCGGATTCGCTGCCGGAGGTGTGTGGATGATCGCTTGTATTCTCGGTCTGCACACCATCCGATATTATAAGTCCCGGCAATAATTCATTTATGCTCATTTGGGAAACCTAAAAATTGAAACCTTCGGGGGAGGACATCAGCCAGAAAAAATGGTATTGTTCAGAAAGAACGGTTTAAAGTTGAGTAAGAAATCGGACGGAAAGGAACGGGATTAGGACTGATGAAACTTGTTTACACCGGTAAAACAAAAGATGTATACGCTTTAACGGACGGAAATTATCTGCTCAAGTTTAAAGATGACGTAACCGGAGAAAACGGTGTATTTGACCCGGGATCAAACGCGGTCGGCTTAACCATGGCGGGTGCAGGCCGGGCCGGACTTAAACTAACCAAGTTTTTTATGGAGATATTAAGAGAAAAAGGCATCCCGACCCACTATGTAGATGCCGATATCGAAGCGGCAACGATGACCGTAAAGCCGGCAACCGTATTTGGCAAGGGACTGGAAGTGATTTGTCGTTACCGGGCGGTAGGCAGTTTTTTACGCCGTTATGGTATGTATGCCGAAGAAGGGCAACCATTAGCTGCTTTTGTGGAAGTCACCCTTAAAGATGATGTCCGCGAAGACCCGCCGATTACCAAAGATGCGCTTGATCTGCTGGGAATTCTTTCGGCGGACGAGTACGAGGTATTAAAAGACCTTACACAGAAGATCGGTAATATCGTAAAAGGGGAATTGGCTAAAAAAGGGATCGAGCTGTATGATATTAAATTCGAATTCGGGCGAGTAGGCGAAGATAAGCAGATCGTTTTAATCGACGAGATTTCCGGCGGAAACATGCGGGCTTATAAAGACGGTAAATATATAGAACCATTGGTTTTAGAAAAATTGATGTTAGAGGAGTGAACCGCATAATCATTCAACGACCCCGGATCGGTGCCCATTTACCAATCGGGAAAGGGTTGAAGCACACCGTTGACGAAGCGGTGACCAAGGGTTTGGATGGGTTCCAGATTTTTGTCCGCAACCCGCGGGGCCGTGGGGCCCGTAAGTTGACGGCAGCAGAAACGGATTATTTCAAGGCCACGGTTAAGGCCCATAATATTGATCCGGTGGTTGTCCATATCCCCTATATCTGTAACCCTGCCGCCGCAAAGGATGACCTGTATGAATTTGCCCGGCAGGTGGTGAAAGAAGATCTGGAGCGCTGTGATCTGATCGGGGCTGATTATCTGGTGCTTCATCCGGGTTCTTATACTACTTCGTCTCCTGAACAGGGCATAGCAAGGATTGCCGGACTGCTTAACGACACCCTGGATCAATATGCCGGAAGTGTAACTGTTCTTTTAGAAACCATGTCCGGGCAGGGAACCGAACTGGGCAAGAATTTTACCGAGCTTAACCAGATCCTTGAATTAATCAGAAACAGAAAACATATAGGTGTTTGTCTGGACACCTGTCACGTTTTTGCGGCTGGCTATGATGTTAGAAGTGAAGCGGGAATAGCCGCCATCATGGAGGAAGTTGACAATACCTGTGGACGTAGCAGCGTTAAATTGGTACATAGTAATGACAGTCAAAAGGAACTAGGATCCAAACGCGACCGTCACGCCCATATCGGTGAAGGATTTATCGGATTGGCCGGGTTTAAACGCTTGATCAGCCATGAATTTTTTCGGACTTTGCCGTTTATATTGGAGACGCCGTTTGGACAGATTGATAAGGATATTGCGGTTTTAAAGGAATTAAGGTGAAGAATTGATTTTTGGAAGGATATGCTGACAGGGGCATAGAATTGATTGGGGAAATAATTCTGAACTAAAATGGGTAGGGGGTTACCCCCGCCCAGCGCCTAAAAGGGGTGTTGCAGTAATATGTGCGGGATTACAGGTTATATTGGCCGGGAACAGGCTGTGCCGGTATTAATGCGTGGTTTGACTGATCTGGCTGTCCGGGGTTACGACTCAGCGGGCATCGCGGTGCTTGATGACAACGCCGGCCTTAGATTAGAAAAAAGCGAGGGTAAACTTGAACGGTTGCAAGCCCGGCTGGCTGACGGCTGGTCCGGTAGGATCGGGATCGGGCATACCCGTTGGGCAACCCATGGCCGGCCTGCAGATGTAAATGCCCATCCTCACACTGATTGCAGCGGTAAATTTGCGGTGGTACATAACGGCATAATCGAAAATCACCAGACCTTGCGGAACTGGCTGGTCAAGGAAGGCCACCAGTTTTTATCCGAAACCGATACCGAGGTGTTGCCACACCTGGTAGAGCATTTTTATCAAGGGAACCTGTTGGCGGCGGTAGGCGAAACCATAGCCCGGGTGGAGGGGTTTTACGCCGTGGCGTTTATGAGTGCGCACGAGCCTGACCGGCTGGTGGCGGTTCGACGGGGCAGCCCGTTGGCGATTGGCCTGGGGCAGAATGCTTATTATCTAGCGTCCGATATTTCGCTGGTACTGCCCTATACCCGG
>JAQWAU010000024.1 GCA_028707535.1 Heliobacteriaceae bacterium
TAGGCCCGGGGTGTAAGCATAGTGATATGTTCAGCCGACGGGTACTAATCGGCCGAGGACTTGACCTCTGGCGTTCGCTTAAACATTTCTTCTTTTCTCAAATCTCTGTGTGGTTTTCAGGGAACACCCCTAAATTTATATTTGATCTGGTGACAACGGCGGAGGGGTCACACCCGTTCCCATCCCGAACACGGTAGTTAAGTCCTCCAGCGCCGATGGTACTTGGGGCGGTGGCCTCTGGGAGAGTAGGACGTTGCCAGATTATAAAGATAGACTAATACCGTATGGTGTTAGTCTATCTTTTTGTTTTAACAATATTGCCCCGGCTTTGGGATCATTTTATGCAAAGAGGTGGACGGGCGTGAAATGGCAGCCTTTTGCGTCCTTAAGTATTGACGGACGGATCATAAATTGCAATCCTGGTTTTTGCGAGCTTATGGGTTACCAGAGGGAAGAATTAATTGGCTTGGATTGGGTACGGGATCTTACACCACCAGAGGACCGGGAACAAGCGTTGGCCGTGCGGGCCAGGTTGCGCCGGACAGGGGAACCGCTAAGGTATTTCGAATTCCTGGTCCGTAAAAATGGCCGGTTGGTTTTAGTCGACCGGCTGGTCCATCAGGTTTGCGATTTGCGGGGTAAGGCAATGTACGAGTGTTCTTTTGTGACGGTGGTTAGCGCTGGGAAAAGCCCCGAAACGCAGGATGCGCCGGTGTGGCTCGAAAAAGTAGCCAAGTCGTTAAACATCAGCCAAGTGGGCATTTTTTCCCAACAGATGAAAGGGGTAGTCAGCCAAGCGGAAAATTATCACCGGGACCGGTCTATTCCCGTGCTCATCGAAGGAGAAACCGGTACCGGCAAAGAGATTATTGCCCGCATAATTCATTTCGGCGATGGTAACGAAAAAACCCCCTTCGTGGCGATCAACTGTGCCGCCGTCAGTGCTAATCTTTTTGAAAGCGAGTTGTTCGGTTACGAGGCGGGGACGTTTACAGGCGGCTTGCCTCAGGGTCAAAAAGGCAAACTCGATTTGGCCCGGGGGGGTACCCTGTTTCTCGATGAGGTGGCGGACATTCCTTTGGAGCTACAGGGTAAGCTTTTGCGGGTACTTCAGGAGAAAGAGTATTACCGGGTCGGTGGATTGCGGAAGATTGCTACTGATGTCCGGGTTATTTGTGCGACCAATGTTAATCTGCACCGGAAAGTAAGCGAGGGTACTTTCCGGCAAGACCTGTATTACCGGCTAAAAGTGGGTTATCTGGCCTTACCGCCCTTACGGGAAAGGCGGGAAGAGGTGCTGCCTTTGGCGAGGATGTTTTTGGCGGAATTTTCCCAAAAAAAAGGAAAGCGTTTCGAATGGATTGGGGATGGGGCGGCGGAAATTTTAAGGCAATACCATTGGCCGGGAAATGTTCGGGAGGTCAGGAATGTAATCGAATGGGCAATATTTTTACATGATGATCGGGAATTACGGCCAGCCCATTTAGGGAGCCTCACCAAGCTAATCTCCGGGGTGGCCGGTAGGCCGGGCTACGAGGTGGTCCAGCCTGAGGGAACCCTGGAGTTACCAACCGGTGGCCTACCTTTGGAAGAGTTTATTGACCATATTGTTGTCCGGACCTTGACCCTGCACGGTGGTAATAAAGCGGAAACGGCGCGGTGTTTGGGGATATCCCGGCCTTGTTTATACCGGCGGTTGAAACGACTGGCCGGCGGGTGTAACTAATAGTTACAGTTGTAAGTTCATATGACCAAATCTGGTCACTTTCGGCCCACACGGTCATGTTTGTTCGACAGGAAGTGAATCGATTATGCGTGAAAACGGTCGATTTTAACAGAATATTCAGCATGGTTGATATTTTCTTGACAACACCTTTTTGGCATGCTTTTTGCATTAATTAATCGGGGGGATGAAATAAGCGGAAAAAAGGACGGTAATTGGATTGACAATTGAGCGGTTGGCCCGCAACTATGGGGAATTTCGGGATGCCGACGAACAGTTGCAGGATAGTGAAAAGAAGTTACGGAATCAGGTTAATTATTTAAATACGTTGATTGACAACATGAATGAAATGTTTTTTACTTATGATGCTCAAGCTAAAATTACGTTTGTGAATAAAAAGGCTTGGGAGGTATTGGGCTACCGGCCGGAGGCGATGATTGGACGGGATATGTTGGAGTTTGTGCCGAAAAAAGAAAAAGCGGTGATTAGAAATGCAATCCAGGCCAGATTAGCCAAAGGAGTATCGGCAAGTTATAAGACGTATTTCGAGCATAAGGACGGCAGTCAAAGATGTGTAAAATTGAGTTCATCACCGATTATTGAGGATGGGGAGATTGTCGGGGGGATGGTCCTTGCCGAAGATGTAACGGAACGGAAAATGGCGGAAGAACAGTTCTTGACCGCCCACCAGCAATTACAGGATATTATTGACTTTCTTCCGGATGCAACGTTCGTAATTGATAAAGATAAAAAAATTATCGCCTGGAATCGGGCGATTGAGGAGTTTTCCGGATTCAGCAAAAGGGAAGTAATCGGTAAAGGTGATTATGCCTACGCGATTCCCTTTTACGGGGAACCCCGGCCGATCTTGATCGATCTGGTCGGGCGGGAGATCCCGGAAACGGCGGCGCGTTACGAACACTTTAAACGGCAAGGCAATGCGATCTTTGGTCAAATATATGTCCCTTTTATCCGCAAAAAGCGGGGGGCGTATTTATGGGGAATTGCCGCACCGCTTTACGATAGCCGGGGTAACTGGAACGGGGCGGTAGAATCGATGCGCGATATTACCGACCGGAAAGAGTTGGAGGAACAACTTAAGTACCTTAGCCTGCATGACCCTTTAGTCGGACTTTACAACCGGGCTTACTTTGAACAGGAGATGTGCCGGCTGGAAAAAGGCCGCAGTACTACGGTAGGGATTATTGTCTGTGATTTGGACGGGTTAAAACTAATCAACGATACCCTTGGTCATGATACCGGTGACGGCATGCTGATGGCGGCGGCGAAGATTATTCGCCGGGTTTTCCGGGAGTCGGACGTGGTGGCCCGGATTGGTGGTGACGAATTTGTGGTCTTGCTGCCCGATACCGACCGGCGTACCGTGGAGAAGGCTTATCACCGGATCCGGGAGGCGATTAACGCCTATAATGAAGTGAATCCAGAATTACCGTTAAGTCTGTCGATCGGGTTTGCGGTTGGCCATAACAACGAAAAAAGTATGGCCGCCTTATTTGAACAAGCGGACGACAATATGTACCGGGAAAAACTCCACCGGAAACAAAGCCAACGAAGTGCGATTGTCAGTGCGATGATGAAGGCGATGGAGGCCAGGGACTTTATTACCGAAGGCCATGCGGCCCGCATGCAAAAACTGGTGGTGAAGCTGGGTAATCATGTCGGCATGGACAACCGGCAAATTTCGGATCTGCGGTTGTTAACCCAGTTTCACGATATCGGCAAAGTGGGGATCCCCGACCGGATTCTTTTTAAGCCTGGCCCTCTGGATCCGGGCGAGTTGGAAGAAATGAAGCGCCACTGTGAAATCGGTTACGGGATTGCCCTGGCCGCGCCGGATTTGGCGCCGATTGCCGATTTCATTTTGAAACATCACGAGTGGTGGAATGGGCAAGGCTATCCCTTTGGACTTCAAAGGGAAGAGATTCCTTTGGAATGCCGGGTATTGGCGATTGCCGATGCCTATGACGCGATTACCAGCGACCGGCCGTACCGCAAAGCCAGGAGTTCTGAGGCAGCCTTGGTGGAGTTGGCAAGGTGTGCCGGTACCCAGTTTGAGCCACGGTTGGTGGAAAGCTTCATCGAGATTTTGGGCAACAACTGAGGGTAACGGCCGCCAAAACAAAGCTTTTGCAGGACCAGGTAAAGGTATGTTATAATTACATGAAACAGTTAGTTAGCGGGCGGTCTGAGCCCGCTTGCTTTGCTTTTTGGGGTGTTGGTGTCATGGAACGGAAACCCTTTGTGTTGAAAACGGAATTTTCTCCTCGCGGGGATCAGCCGGAAGCGATTGCCGGCCTAAGTGCGGGTATTCAAAAGGGAATGCGGCACCAGACTTTGTTGGGGGCAACCGGCACCGGCAAGACATTTGCAATGGCGGCCGTGATTGAAAAAGTGCAAAAACCAACCCTGGTCCTGGCCCCAAATAAAACCTTGGCTGCCCAGCTTTGTGCTGAATTCAAGGAGTTTTTCCCGGATAATGCGGTTGAGTATTTTGTCAGTTACTATGATTATTATCAACCTGAGGCTTACGTAGCCCATTCAGACACCTATATCGAAAAAGATGCCTCAATCAATGATGAAATTGACAAGTTGCGGCACTCGGCCACGGCGGCTTTAGTTGAACGCCGGGATGTGATTATTGTTGCTTCGGTGTCCTGCATATATGGGCTGGGTTCCCCGGAGGAGTACCTCGAACAGATGGTATCATTGCGCCAAGGCAATCAATATGACCGGGATCGATTGCTGCGAAAACTAGTTGACATTCAGTACGCCCGCAATAATATTAACCTGGTCCGGGGAACGTTCCGGGTGCGGGGCGACGTGGTTGAGGTGTTCCCGGCCGGATACTCGGAAAAAGCGATCCGGTTAGAATTTTTTGGTGATGAGCTGGAACGGATTCGGGAAATTAATACCTTGACCGGGGAGATTTATGCGGAACGGCGGCATGTTTCTATTTTTCCGAACACCCATTATGTTACGTCCCGGGACAAACTGGAAATTGCCTTGACGAACATCGAAACAGAGCTCACAGATCAACTGGCGTTTTTCAAAAATCGGGATAAACTGCTGGAAGCCCAGCGGCTTGCCCAGCGGACCCATTATGATCTCGAAATGTTGCGGGAAATGGGTTACTGTACGGGAATTGAAAACTATTCCCGGCACCTTGCTTTCCGGGAACCGGGGGAACCGCCTTATACGTTGTTGCACTTTTTTCCCCGGGATTTTCTAATTTTTATTGACGAGTCACATGTAACGGTGCCGCAATTAGGGGCAATGTACCATGGTGACCGGTCACGGAAGGCGACCTTGATTGAATACGGGTTCCGGTTACCTTCTGCTGCGGATAACCGGCCACTTAAATTTGCGGAATTCGAAGCAATGGTTAATCAGGTGATTTATGTCTCCGCCACCCCGGGCCCGTACGAACTTAACCATAGTCAGCAGGTCGTAGAACAGATTATTCGCCCCACCGGTCTTGTCGACCCCCTGATCGATGTCCGGCCGGTCGTTGGTCAGATTGATGATTTGCTCCATGAGATCAGGGAACGGGTGGTGAAAGAACAGCGGGTGCTGGTAACCACCTTGACCAAGAAAATGGCGGAGGATTTAACCGCCTATTTGCAGCAGGTCGGGGTGCGGGTTAGGTGGATGCATTCCGATGTAGGGACTATTGAGCGGATGCAGATCATCCGGGATTTGCGCTTGGGCGAGTTTGACGTATTGGTGGGGATCAACTTGCTGCGGGAAGGCCTCGACTTGCCGGAGGTCAGCTTGGTGGCGATCCTGGATGCCGACAAAGAAGGATTTCTACGGTCTGAACGGTCCTTAATCCAGACGATCGGCCGCGCGGCCCGCAATGTGGACGGCATGGTAATTATGTATGCCGATAGGGTAACCCGGGCGATGGGCCAGGCGATCGATGAAACTAACCGGCGCCGGGAAATCCAGGAAAAGTATAATCAAGCCCATGGGATCATTCCGGCTACCGTTCAAAAATCGGTTCGGCAAGTTATTGAAGCAACGACTACGGCCGAGGCAAAGCCGGTGTATAGGGCCGGCCCTGCCGATGGGGTGTTAGCCCAGGTGGCCGGTTATCTTGAGCAGCAACCGGGAAGGACGGTTACGCCACCGACGAGTGTTGATTTAGCAACTTTGTTACAGAATTTGGAGCAAGCGATGCATACCGCCGCTCAGGCTTTAGATTTTGAACAGGCAGCACTCTTGCGTGATGTGATTATCGAACTGAAAGGTAGCCGGTCAACAAGGGCAGCGGTGGAGGCAGGCAAAAGGAGGAATTGAGCTTGAAAAAGGGTTTTGTTTGGGCTTTGCTAGTGTTGCTCGGTTTCCTCTGGGCTTTGGCTGGCTGTGTTTCCGGTGGCGAAAAGCAGGCTGGGCCACCGGAACAAGTTCCTGCGGTACCGGTCCGGGTACAGGCACCGGTTGCTCCACCGAGCATTCCTTTGGTACCGTTTACGGAAAAAGCCGGGGTACAGGTATCCTGGTATCAAAGTGTAGAAGAGGCGATGTCCCGAATTATGCGGGATGAAGTCGATATCTCCATCCTGCCGGTTAATTCGATGGCGATCCTTTTCAATCGGGGGGTACCGGTACAACTTGGTGCGGTGAGCACCTGGGGGATTCTTTATCTGGTTTCTGCCGACCCCCAAGTCAACAGTTGGGCTGACTTGCGGGGCAAGACAGTTGCCGTTGGGGCGCAAGGGTTCAGCCCCGATCTGGTCTTTCGGAGTCTGTTAGCCGCCCAGGGTTTACAGGCCGGGCAAGATGTGCAAATTCTTTACGGCGCTTCCCCGGAGATAGCCCAGTTATTGGCCGCCGGTCAACTCCAGGTGGCGGTTTTACCGGAGCCTATGCTGACCGCCGTATTGGTGAAAAATCCGAATTTGCGGATTGTGCTGAATCTGGAAACAGAGTGGCAAAAGGCATTTCCCCAGACGAAAGGATTGCCCCAGGCTGGTTTAGCCGTCAGTAAAAAATTTTCTGAGACTAACCCGGAAGCCTGGCGGCAGTTTGCCCTGGAATATGCCCAGAATTTGGCGGGTTACGTAAATGACCCGACCAAAGTAGGTGTGCGGGAAGAGCAGGTATTGCGATTGCCGCTCCAGGTTGTACGGGAATCGTTAAGCCGCAGCAACCTGCAGTTTGTCCCGGCTGATGAGGCCCAGGAGGCTGTACACGCTTACCTTGAGCAATTGTACCGGCTTGATGTGGCGGCGATCGGTGGTCAGGTGCCGCCTAAAGCCGGTGAGTTTTACTTGCCCGGGTCCAGTGATTAAAACGGTAATGGCTAACGGTACGGACGGGAAGGTCCAGGAGCGCCGGTGGGCCTGGTTAAGTTATGGTTTGGTACTGGGGCTTTGGAAGCTGGGATCACTGGCGGTCAATCCGTTAGTGTTGCCCTCACCGGAAGTGGTATTGGCTTGTTTGTTCCGCTTGGTGGTTACCCCGGGGACCTGGGAATTGGTAGCCGGTACGGCCTACCGGGCTTTAACCGGGTTGGTAACCGCGGTGGGGATTGGGGTCTTGGCCGGCCTAGTCTTTTTCCCCCTTACCCGCCACATTCGGCCGGTGGTGACGGTTTTACAAAACATCCCCGTGGTTTCCTGGATTCTACTGGGGATTATTTGGTTTGGTTTTACGGATGCCAACGTTACTTTTGTTGTTTTCGTGGCCACTTTACCGGTAATTTACCTAAACACAGTAGAAGGTGTTGCTGAGACCGACCGGGATTTGTTGACAATGGCCCGTAGCTTTCGTTTGCCGCCGCTTTTGCAGTGGTATGGCTTGAAGTTGCCGTCCCTGGGTGCTTTCTTGACGGCAGGGGTTTCGGTGGCCATTGCGATCATGTGGAAGTCGGTGGTTATGGCTGAGTTGTTAACCGCCCGGCCGGGTATTGGGACCGAGTTGGGACTTAGCCGTACCTACCTGCTAACCGACCAACTTCTAGCCTGGACCTTGCTCTTGGTGGTTTTGGGACTGACCACGGAACGTTTCTGGCGGTGGCTGGTCTATGGGGGGATGGTGCTTAAGGTATACCGCCTGGGCTTACAGTGGTTGCCGTTGATTTCCCGTTCCCGGGTGCCCCGGATGGCCGGCGAAACGGCGGGGACGCTCCGGTTGGTGCAAGTAACCAAAGGGTATCGGCAGCAAGGGTCAGATCACCAGGTGCTGGCTGGGGTTACGTTAGAACTGCGGCCTGGGGACAGGGTTGCCTTGGTGGGGCCTTCCGGTGTCGGCAAAACAACCTTACTGGGCATTATGGCGGGACTGACCGTCCCGGACCAAGGCCGGGTTGACCGGGGGAACCGGTTGCCAGGCCTGATGTTTCAGGAACCCCGGCTACTGCCGTGGTTCACCGCCGAGGAAAACATCATTTTTGTTTTGCTCCCCTGGTTGGGTTACCGGGAGGCCAGGCCCCTGGCCCAGGAATTGTTGGCGAAACTTCAGATCCCGGTGGCCTATTTTCCGTCCCAATTAAGTGGGGGCATGAAACAGGCAGTGGCCTTGGCCCGGGCCTTAAGCAGTGGGGGCAACCTTTTACTGTTGGACGAGCCTTTTCGCTCCTCTGACCCCGAACAACGCTGCCGGATGATTGATGCATTGACTACGGTGAGCCGGGCCGGGGATATATTGGTGATTGTTACCCACCAGCTTGATGAAATCCGGAATTTGGTAAACAAAACCTTCGTCTTAGACGGTAGGCCGGCCAGGCTTACCGTTACGGATGGGCCTTAAATAGGAGGCAAAATGTTGGATGTAATCCGGGTGAAAGGCGCCCGTGCACACAATTTGCAGAATATTGATGTGGAGATTCCCCGGGATAAACTGGTGGTGATTACCGGCCTTTCGGGTTCCGGGAAATCATCTTTGGCCTTTGACACGATTTATGCCGAAGGTCAACGACGGTACGTGGAATCTTTGTCTGCTTATGCCCGGCAGTTCTTGGGGCAAATGGACAAACCGGACGTGGATTACATTGAGGGGTTATCGCCGGCGATTTCGATTGACCAGAAAACTACTTCCCGGAACCCGCGTTCAACGGTTGGGACGGCAACGGAGATTTACGACTACCTTCGCCTGTTGTACGCCCGGGTGGGCCGGCCGCATTGCCCTCGATGCGGGCAACCAATCCGGCAACAAACCGTTGACCAGATGGTAGACCAGGTGTTGGCCTATCCACCGGGTACCCGGTTAATGATCTTGGCGCCATTAGTCCGCGGGAAAAAAGGCGAGCATGTCAAGGTACTTGAGGAGATTCGAAAAAATGGTTATGTCCGGATGCGGGTGGATGGCGAGATCCGGGAGGCGATAGACCAAATCAGCCTGGAAAAAAACAAAAGGCACACGATTGAAGTGGTGGTAGACCGGTTGGTTGTGCAGCCGGACAAGGCCGGGCGGTTGGCTGATTCGCTGGAAACAGCCCTTAACTTGGGTGAAGGGTTGGTCGTTCTGGTGATCCCGGGCGATGACAAAGAAGTCATCTTATCCCGGGAATTTGCCTGTGTTGACTGTGGAATTTCCCTTGGGGAGATTGAACCCCGGTTGTTTTCTTTCAATGCTCCTTACGGGGCTTGTCCCACTTGCACCGGTTTGGGTGTCAACCTGGAAGTAGATCCGGAACTGGTGATTCCCGATAAAAATAAAAGCCTGGAACAAGGGGCGATTGCCTCGTGGGCCAGGATGAACTCGAATTATATTCCGGAGATGTTGCGTGCGTTGGGCCATACCTATGGCTTTTCCACGGAAAAACCGGTAAAAGACTTGCCTGATGAGGTTATTCAGCTGTTGTTGTACGGTGATGGTAACAAAAAAGTCCGCGTCCGGTTTCAGAATTCTGATGGCCAGGTGCGGGTTTTTGATTCCGTTTACGAAGGGGTAATCAGTAACTTGCAGCGCCGGTACCGGGAAACCCAATCTGATTGGTCGCGGGCGGAAATTGAAGAATACATGGTCCAAAAACCTTGTCCGGCCTGTCACGGGGCAAGATTGAAACCAGAAAGTCTAGCGGTTTTGGTTGGCGGTAAAAACATCCATGCGGTGACAGAGCTGCCGGTGGCGGCGGCAGCGGAATTTTTCCGCTCCCTTTCATTAACGGGGCGGGAGCAAGTGATTGCCAGGCGGATTCTCAAGGAGATCCAGGCCCGCTTAGGTTTTTTGGTTAATGTGGGCTTGGATTACCTGACTCTTTCCCGGGCAGCCGGTACGTTATCCGGGGGAGAGGCGCAGCGGATCCGGTTGGCTACTCAGATCGGCTCCGGTTTGATGGGGGTGCTGTATATCCTCGACGAACCTTCAATTGGGTTGCATCAACGGGACAATGCGCGACTGCTGGAAACATTGCGGCATTTGCGGGATCTGGGAAATACTTTGATTGTGGTAGAACATGATGAAGAAACCATGTTGGCTGCCGACCATATCATCGATGTCGGACCAGGAGCCGGGGCCCACGGGGGATTAATCGTGGCCCAAGGCAGTTTGGCGGACATCATGGCTGAACCCCATTCCCAAACCGGGCAATACCTTTCCGGGCACAAATATATTCCGGTTCCGGTACGGCGACGGCAGCCCAACGGCAAATATTTATGTATTGTTGGGGCGGCGGAAAATAACTTAAAAAGTATTGATGTCCAGTTCCCGCTAGGGCTTTTAATCGGGATAACCGGGGTATCCGGTTCCGGCAAATCAACCTTAATCAACGAAATTCTTTACAAGGCTTTAGCGGTGGCCTTACATGGCGCCCGCAAAAAGCCGGGGTCACATAGTACGATTCAGGGCATCGAATATTTGGAAAAAGTCATCGCCATCGATCAGTCGCCCATCGGGCGTACCCCACGCTCCAATCCGGCGACTTACACCGGGGTTTTTGATGGGATTCGGGAGCTATTTTCCCAGATTCCCGAAGCCAAGGTCCGGGGTTACCGGCCAGGCAGGTTTTCTTTCAATGTCCGGGGAGGGCGGTGTGAAGCCTGTAGAGGAGACGGGATTATTAAGATTGCGATGCACTTTCTTCCGGATGTTTACGTACCGTGTGAGGTGTGTAAAGGAAGGCGGTATAACCGGGAAACTCTGGAAGTGCGTTACAAAGGCAAAAATATTGCCGATGTATTGAATATGACTGTGGATGGAGCCGTGGAATTTTTCGAAAACATCCCCAAGACGGCACGTAAACTGCAAACCTTGCAGGATGTGGGTTTAGGGTACATTAAATTGGGCCAGCCGGCGACTACCCTTTCCGGAGGGGAGGCGCAACGGGTGAAATTGGCCACAGAGTTGTCGCGGCGTTCTAACGGCAAGACGCTTTATATTCTCGATGAACCAACTACCGGGTTGCACATCGCCGATATCCACAAATTGCTCCGGGTGCTCCAGCGCCTGGTTGATGCCGGGGATACCGTAGTGGTAATTGAGCACAACCTTGATGTAATCAAAACCGTGGACTATGTTATTGATCTAGGCCCGGAAGGTGGCATCAACGGCGGGGCAGTGATTGCTACCGGTACACCTGAGGAAATCTGCCGGGCGACAAGATCCCATACCGGCCGCTTCATGCAAAAAGTGTTGCAGCGGCGACCAGTGTCTTGAAGCAAGAGTTTACTAAAAATTGGGTTTCTTCTAAGCGGTTTCCTCCGAACATGGCGGATCCTTTTTGACGGGAACACCATGTTGTTCGCATAAGGCGAGCCAACGTTCCTGAGCGGCAGGTTCGGCGGGTCGAACGTCGATACCCGCCAGCCATTGTCCCGTTTCATCGGGGGTGCACCAACAGACCAGCCCTTGGAGCAAAACATTTTCGCTTTCCAACCAAAGTTGGACTATTTGAAAAAGCTCCACCGGAAAAGGGATTAAAGCCCGGATCCCGCCTTCGCTCATTTCTTTGGTTAGGCACAGGGGGGCAGTCTTCAATTCGGTAAGCCGGTCTTCCCATGAATAAGGGTTGTTAGGTTCCGGCAGGATTCGGGCAACCCAGTTAACGGGAACTCGAATAAATAGCCGGCGGTCCTTAAGGCGGTCCATAATAACCGTTCCTTTCATTATTTATTCCGGGTTTTCGTGTACTTGTGCTTGGCCAGTAAATAGCCGAACACCATACCACCGAGAAAATAGGTTAATAAAGCCAACACGAAATATGCAGTGGAGGACAGCTCCCAATTCAAAAAGTCAAAACGGATCTTTTCCGCCACCGGTTGGTTGAAGGCGTCACTGATCGAGGAAAAAATTGCCTTAAGTCGGTCTGGCATCGGTAGTCCTAAAACTGGTAAGGTAAGATTAATTTATCAAACCTTTCACCGGAAATCAACGTGTGTTTCAAACGCTTTTCCAGGGCCTGTTTTTCTGCTTCGAAACCGGGTTTGCCCAATAAGGCGAACATGTTGTTTTTGTAAGATTCCACCCCCGGTTGGTCGAAGGGGTTGACACCGAGGAGGTATCCGCTAATTGCGCAGGCTTTTTCGAAAAAATAAAACAATTGTCCCAAAAAATAGGGGGTTTGTTTGGGGACATTAAGGACCAAATTGGGCACTCCACCGTCAGCATGGGCGATTAGGCTGCCGGCAAAGGCCTGTTGGTTGACGAAATCCATAGTTTTACCGTTCAGGTAGTTAAGCCCATCACCGGTGGATGGCTCAGGCTGAATGGTCACTTCCAGGCGGGGTTGCCCAATCCGAATCACGGTTTCGAATAAAAGGCGCAAACCATCTTGAATATATTGTCCAATCGAATGCAGGTCCGTAGAAAAGTTAACACTGGCGGGGAAGGTTCCTTTGTGGTGTTTACCTTCACTTTCGCCGAACAACTGTTTCCACCATTCGGCAAAGTATTGCATTGACGGTTCATAATTGACCAGCAGTTCGATCGTTTTGCCTTGGCGGTATAACAGGTTGCGGGCGGCAGCGTATTGGTAGCAGGTATTGGCGGTTAAGGAAGGAAGGGCAGTTGCCCGCATCATATCGCCAGCACCGGCCATCAGTTCGCCGATATCAATGCCGGCGGCAGCCATTGGCAGGAGGCCGACTGCGGTTAAAACGGAAAACCGGCCACCGATATTGTCCGGGATTACAAATGACTCGTAGTTTTGTTCTAGCGCTAATTGCTTCAAGGCACCTTTGGCCTGGTCGGTGGTGGCAAAAATTCGCCTTCTTGCTTCTTGCGGACCATATTTTTTCTGCAGCCATTCGCGAAAGACCCGGAAGGCGATGGCTGGTTCGGTGGTGGTCCCGGATTTGGAAATGACGTTAACACAGACGGATTTATCTTCGAGGATGTCGAGCAAATGGCGGAGGTAAGTGGAGCTGAGATTGTGCCCGGCATAGTAGATTGCCGTGCCGGGGCGCCGGTCCCGGGGCAGTTGATTGTGGAAGGAATGGGTCAGGATTTCGATTGCTGCCCTGGCCCCCAAGTAGGATCCGCCGATGCCGATGACGACCAAAGCGTCAGCCGTAGTCTTGATGCGTTCGGCGCTTGCCTGAAGACGCGCAAGTTCTTGCCGGTCGTAATTCGCGGGCAACTCCAACCAGCCCAGGGACTGATTGCCCGGGCCGGTGCCGTTGTGTAAGTGATCGTGGGCGGCGCGGATCTCGGATTCCAGTTCCAAGACGGCACCTTCTACCATAGAATGGGAAAGGTCTAGGTTAATCGCACGGGTCAAAAAACAACGCCTCCTTATTGGCCGGTGTTTTTACCATTTGCTGCTTTAAATTCGGCAAAGGCCGGTAATTTCCTCCTTTGCCATAAATAACCGTTGAGAATGGAACAATCTGCGGTGAACATAGGATGGAAAAAAGGATATGGAAAACGTAACATTACCCTTGGCCGAAAAACTGAAAATGCTACCGGGAAAACCGGGGGTTTACTTAATGAAGGATAAAGACCACCGGGTGATCTATGTTGGGAAAGCAAACAATCTAAAAAACCGGGTAAGATCCTACTTTCAGGCATCCCGGCATTTACCGGCAAAGACCCAGGCTTTGGTTGCCCGGATCGAGGATCTGGAGTTGATTATTACCGATTCCGAACAGGAAGCCTTAATTCTGGAATGCAACCTGATTAAAGAATACAAGCCCCGCTACAATATCATGTTGCGGGATGATAAAATGTATCCTTACATTAAAGTGACTGTGCAGGAAGCCTACCCCCGGGTAATGCTGACCCGGCGATTGGTAAAGGATGGGGCCAAATATTTTGGGCCGTATACTTCCGCCGGTGCCGTACGTGAAACCTTGGCCTTGTTACGCACTGTTTTCCCCCTGCGTTCTTGTTCCCGGGAGCTTAACCGGGTTCGCCGGCCGTGCCTTAACCAGCACATCGCCAAATGCTTAGCCCCCTGTACGGGAAAAGTGTCCCAGACTGCCTACCAGGACATGGTACGAAATCTGCTGGCTTTTCTTGAAGGGCGGGAAAAGGAATTAAATGACCGGATTCGGCAGGAAATGGCGACTGCCGCCGCAAAACTGGATTTTGAGCGGGCAGCTACTTTGCGGAATCAACTGGCAGCCTTAGAGAAGATTGCTGAAAAACAAAAGATCGTATCCCCTGGGGGTGGGGACCAGGATGTGGTCGGCATGGCCAGGGAAGAGGATCTGGCTTGTGTCCAAGTGTTTTTTGTCCGGGGGGGGAAGGTGGTTGGCCGGGAACATTTTGTGCTGACCGGAACGGTGGGAATGGGTGACGCCGAGGTAATCACCGCTTTTGCCAAACAGTATTATACCGGTTGTGATTTCATTCCCCGGGAGATTTTTTTGCCGGTGCCATTGGAACCGGTTAGTGAACACGGGGTGCTTACGGGGTTTTTGCGGGAGAAAAGGGGTGGTTCGGTCACGATTAAAATTCCCCAACGGGGGGAAAAGCACCGGTTGGTAAAGATGGTGGCGAATAATGCCGGGTTGGTTTTGGCGCAAATTGCGAAAGAACAGAGCCGTAAGCAAGCGATGACGGAAACTGCCCTGCGGGAGCTGCAACAGTATCTTCAGTTGGCGACATTGCCCTGGCGGCTGGAAGGTTATGATATATCCAATTTGTTTGGTACCGAAGCAGTAGGGTCCCAAGTCGTCTTTGAGGGTGGCATCCCCAAGAGAGGGGATTATCGCCGGTTCCGAATCCGGTCGGTGGTTGGGCAAGATGACTATGCTTCGCTCCGGGAGGTGCTGACCCGGCGGTTTGCCAGGGCTAGGGCGGAAGCTGCCGCTCTGGCGGCCGGGGAATTAGATCCCTTAATGGCGAAATTCGCCGTATTACCGGATCTGGTCATTGTCGATGGGGGAAAAGGACAGGTTGCTGCTGCCTGGGAGGTGCTGCGGGAGCAAGGTTACGGGGAAGTTGCTGTATACGGGTTAGCTAAAGAAAACGAATGGCTTTTCCGGGTAGGGGCCACGGAGCCGGTTATCTTGCCCCGTGGCTCCCAGGCGTTGTATCTGGTGCAACGTTTGCGGGATGAAGCCCACCGGTTTGCTGTGGAGTACCACCGGCAGTTACGGGCTAAAAAGCAAACCCTTTCCGTGTTGGATGGCATTCCCGGCATCGGTCCGAAAAGGCGCACCGCCTTGTTGCGGCATTTTGGTTCGGTCAAAAAAATTAAAGAGGCTACTGTTCAGGACATTGCTGTTGTTGAGGGGATGAACCAGGCTTTGGCCCGGCAGGTATGGGGGTATCTAAATGGTGAAAAAGACCGGTTGACGTAAGGGGGTATTCAGCTTGCGGGCACTAGTTATCCGGTGGTGCTTAAACACCGCCGCCTTGGCGGTGACGGCCTATTTAATCCCGGGAATTCAAATTCATGGTGTGATAACTGCTTTGTTTGCTGCTTTGGTATTGGGTGTCGTCAATGCGGTGATCCGGCCGGTGGTGGTAGTATTTACCCTGCCGATCAATATTTTGACTTTAGGTTTGTTTACGTTGGTAATCAACGCCTTAATGTTGTGGATGGTCTCCGGTTTAGTCCGTGGTTTTGAGGTATCCGGATTTGGGGCGGCCTTTTTGGGGGCGATTTGTTTGGCGGTAATCAGTACTTTACTTAGTTGGTTTATCCGGGAAGATTGAGGCTAGGAAGAGCAGACTTGAATCCATTAAAACATATGTGCTAAAATAAGCCTGGAGGTGGGTACGGTGAAACTTACGCCCAAAGAACAGGCGGTACTTAATCTGATCAAGCAGAATATTCAAGAAAGGGGATTTCCCCCCAGTGTTCGGGAGATTGGGCGCAATATGAACTGGGCTTCAACTTCAACGGTTCATGTTTACCTAAAACGATTGGAAAAAAAGGGTATAATCCGGAAGGATGCCTTAAAACCACGGGCGATTACGGTGCTGGGCAAAAAACGGCCGGGCCTGGTGGAAGTGCCCTTGGTGGGTACCGTTGCAGCGGGTAGTCCGATTTTGGCTTTGGAAAACATCGAAGATACTTTGTCTTTACCGGCATCGTTGGTAGGTGAGGGTGAGTTGTTTGGGCTCCGGGTAAAGGGTGACAGCATGATTGAGGCCGGCATTCTTGATGGGGATACGGTGATTGTTCGCCAGCAGCAAGAAGCCCAAAACGGCCAGATAATCGTGGCCTTGCTGGGTGATGAAGCAACGGTAAAACGATTCTACCGGGAAAATGGCCATATTCGCCTGCAACCGGCCAACAGCAGTCTGGAGCCGATAATCGTTCCGGACCTGAATATTTTGGGCAAGGTTGTCGCTGTAGTGCGCCGGATTTAATCAAAATCTTGTTCTGTGGTTAAGAAAAAGGCCCACTTTCCCGCCGGGGCAAGTGAGCGCAAGAAAAAGGCAAGCTTAGAAAAACGATTGAAAAATATGAACGATTAAATAAAATGAGGCAAAACCGCAAATACCGTGGATTAAACCGGTTTCCCGCGGCGTATCCTTAGCTGCCAACCAAACCTGAACCTTGACTAGTGGGGAATGTCCTTGGTGGGGATGAGTTACTTTTTCGCCGGCATAACCGATTGCTTCCATCAGGAACCACCTGCTCTCTGGAACTTTTGTTCTTAAAATATTATAGAGACCATTTGTTCCAATGTCAAGACGGGCCGGGAAGATCGGTGGCGTATACGCGAGAACAGGTTGGGAGGTAGGTGGTAAATGTGCTTTCCATGGGTTTGTCGCCGGACAAATTGGAGGCAATTTTAAAGGAAGCCGGTCTTCGGGAAGGAGAAATTGTTTCACCGGCGGTTGTCCGGCAGGCGGTGGCCAAAGCGATTGGGGCCAATAACGAGGTTTTGGCCGAACGGTTTTCCCGGTTGGCCGTGCGCTTGTTAAACCGGGAACTGCGCAAGTGGGATCAAAACAGCTATTAACCGTGGGCCGTACGGCAAAGAAAAACGCACCCCAGCTATGGTTCTCAAGGGGGTGCGTTCGCATTTGTGCTATTGGTTAAGGGGCAACTTTTTCTAAGCCCAAAAAGTAACGGTGGTAATAATATTCGCCAATTCCCGTTAAAGCGGCGATAAAAACCAGGGAAACCGGACTGGTTTGGGCGCCGGGAAAATACAAGTCAAGGATATAGGCGGTTGCTGCCGCCACCAAGGCCTCCGCTCCGGCGGTTACCGTGTTGCCAAAGGCCGGTAATACAAGTAAGTCGCCGACAAAGTAACTAAGCAAAGTGAGGACGATGGTTACGGCCAAAGCCCAGCTCCAGGTGCTGCTGTTCATATAGGCTACAGTTACGGCGGCAAAAACCAAAAACATTAATGGTTTGAACATCAGGGCGACCACGGTCTTGTTCATTAATCTAGATACCTCCCGGGTTGTAGTTTTCCCGGAAACGCCCTGCTTATTTACTTGGGTAATTTATTTTCACCGGTATGCCCAAAACTTCCGGTTCAAGAAAAGATTCATCCATATAAATGGCGTATGGATCGGTTGTAGGTTTGGTAGCCTTTTGTCCATGTTTGTTCACGCAAATTTCACCTCATTGGTAATTATTATGACCACTACTGAGGGGAAAAATGCCTAAAACCGGACATGAAAAGTGGATCCGTCTTTCCCGGTATCAATCTCAATTGTGGCTCGATGGCGGGCAGCAATGCTATAACATACGGCTAAACCGAGACCGGTACCCTTTTCCTTCGTCGTAAAAAAGGGCGTACCTATTTTTTTTAACACCTCAGGGTCAATTCCCTTACCCTGGTCCCGAACGGCTAAAACAACATTGGCCTGGTCTTGAAAGGTCCGGATTGTTAAGGTCTTGCCCGGGGCCATCGCTTCCAGCCCGTTACGCACCAAGTTTAAAATGAGTTGGCGGATTTGTTTTTCGTCCAGCTGCAGTTCGGCGATTTGGCCTAGGTCTACTTGCACATACTTGTCAGTAACAATAGCATCAGCGGAAATTAACGGTTTAAGGGCCTTAATAATGGTGTTAAGGTCTTTTCGCTCCAGGTTAACCTGTTTGTTTTTCGCCAGGGACAGGTATTCGGAAATAATTGCGTTGGCCCGGTCCAATTCCTCGATCATTAAGTTGAAACATTCTTCGTACCGGCGGCATTCTGGTTTATTGACCAGCAACTGCAGAAATCCCCGGATAGTGGTCATCGGGTTGCGAATTTCGTGACCGATCCCGGCAGCCATTTCGCCAATCAAATAAAGCCGCTCCAGCCGGGCCATTTCCTGTTCCAACTTTTTTTGGGCGGTTATGTCTCTGATTACCGCCAATAAATGAACTTTTCCGTCAATAAACAAGGGTGTTCCTTTGATTTGGACATATATCTCGGTGCCAAGCCTGACGGTATGAATCCCTTCTACATAACTATCGCGGGTGTTTAGGACCTGACTTTTGAATTGGGTAAACAACTGGGGATTGTCGGGGTGGAGCAGGTCGGTAGCTTGCAAGGCCAGCAATTGTTTGTAGGTGTAGCCGTACATTTTACAGGCTTGTGGATTTGCTTCAATGATTTTGCCGGTTAAGTCGTAGATGACAAAAGCATCAGTAGCGGAATTAAAGACTGCTTGACAACGGGCTACACTTTCCTGCAGAGCGTTATCGAGTTTTTTATGGTCGGTAACGTCCGTATGGATGCCGATTAGACCGATGGATTTGCCATAGTCGTCTTTGACGTTGTCCGCACACAAAAGGATGGAACGTTGGCAGCCGTGCCGGGTTTGGCTAGTTACTTCACCGGTCCAGGAACGGCCGTTCCGGATTGTGTCGAGTATTTCTCGGGAGATCCTTTTATCCGGGTACAGCACCGGTATGCCGCCGGCGGCATTCAATTCAGCGGCGGAGTAGGCAAAAAGATTAAGAAAAGCCGGGTTGTGGTAAATGCTTCGGCCATCGGGATCGGTAATCAGGATCGCGTCACTGGAGCTTTCTACCGCTTTGCTGATCCGGATTAAGGCTTTCGCCGCCAGTTTGGGTTTCGTTATATCCCGGCCGACAAAGCAAATAAGACCTTTTTCCACGCTCGGCATACCGGTCCAAGCGATCCACTTGCAGGAACCGTCTTTACAGAAATAACGGTTCTCAAAATAGATTGTCGGTACACCGGTGGCCAGCTTCTGCATTTCGGTTAAACTGCTTTTCCGGTCTTCGGGATGGACAAAATTAAAAAAAGGCTGGCTGGTGATTTCTGCTGCCTGATAACCCAGAAGCTTTTCGAAGGCCGGATTGACCCGGGTATAATAGCCGTCAAACGTGGCGAAACAGAGGATATCCAAAGAAAGGGTGAAGAAGTGGGCCAGCTCTGTCTCCGCTTGTTGGCGTTCAGCGATTTCCTTTTCTAGTTGTTTGTTGGCCTTGATTAATTGCCCGGTATGTTCTTTAACCATTTCTTCCAAGTGATTACGGTGCCGGTGTAACTCATCCTCAAGCTGCTTGCGTTCAGTGATATCCCGGATGACACTTACTAGTATCTGCTCGTTGCCGAGGATGGCGCTTTGGGCACTGACTTCCACGGGAAATGTAGTCCCATCTTTGCGGTGGTGTACGGTTTCGAAAAGAACACCTTTGGTAAGGGCCTCTTCTATTTGGGCAGGAATCAGGTCACGAGTATTGGGGGTACGGAGTGCCTGCATCTTCATGGTCAGGAGTTCCGGCCGGGAAAAGCCGTAGGCTTTGACCGCGGCATTGTTGCTCTCAAGGATTTGGCCGTCATCCGGATGAACGAATAAAATAATGTCCCGGACGTTGTTAAGTTGTATTTCGAACCCCTCCTTGGTCTCGGATTTATCTAACCGGCCAAGGTTATTTAGACAAGCAAGGGGATTTTACCTTCGGGAAAAATGTCGGTTCTTGGAAAACTAGAAAAATTGATGATCAGAAATGTCTTTTGGGATTTGGTGGTATTACGGTGGTATTGGGCCAACCCAACGCGACTTCGGTAAGCTCTCTACCGGCAATCATGATTGGTTTCAAGGTGAACTGGTGACCACCAAGATGGGTGAAAAAACTGTAAGCCGGGACATCTTGCAGCACCCAAGTCAACATTGAAACGATCCCCATTGCTTTTAACCGGTTGGTAACCGCGTGGAAAAGCCGGTTGCCAAGCCCCCGTCCTTGGTAGGACTCGGCAACAAAAAGGGTATACAATTGCCCGTGGTATGCCCGGTTGCCGGTAGGTTCGGGACCCCCGGCGGCAAAACCGGTGATCTTATTTTCAACTGTCGCGACATACCCAAATATGTTTTGTTGATTTTTCCCGATGATGCTGGTAAACAAGACCACCTGACGGTCAAAAGTCATTTCAGCTAGGTAGGGGGCGGGAACTAAATCCCGGCAGGCGGTCTGCCAGGTATCAATGTGTAGCCGGGCAATCTCGGGAATGTCGTCAGGTATCGCCGGGCGAATGGTCATGGTTTAAACCCCCTTATTTATGTCTTACCCTGGTAGAAAAATAACAGGGGATGAAAAATGTGTCAGGAAAGAGGATAATTCGATTTTTTGTCGTATTTTTAACGTAACCTTGATGAGAAAAAAGTCCTACAGCCTAAGAACAAAGTCCTACGCAATCGAACTGCCGTGAACTTTTGACATTAATTAGTTAAATGTGATACCCTAATCTTATAATGTGTGACAAATACGGGCAAAGAACGACAATGGTTAGGATTAGCCCCGTGCGACATCTAAATTTTTTCAGGAAGGGGCAGTTATGAACAGGGATGAGCTTTTTACCATCTTTAGTGACTTGTTGGATAAAATTACGGTGGTAAAAGGATACCTGCAATTGAATTACGAACGGAAAAAAGTGGACTATTCGCTGTTGGCCTTGCAGCAAATCAATGATCTCGAAGTGTCTATTCAGCAAATATTAGTTGACCTGAAAAAGCAAGCAGAATAAACGGTTAAAAACATCACTCCCGGTTCAGTTGCGGGTGGCTTGGTTGGGAAGGGGTTGACGATGGTGTTAAAAGACGATTATTTGTTGATTGTTGATGATCATGATGGGGTAAGGCGGTTGCTTTATGAAATATTTCATACCGGCGAATATGGCGTTGAAGCCGTTCCCAGCGGTGAGGAAGCCTTGGAGCGTATTGCAATCAGCAAGCCATGGTTGGTCTTGTTGGATGTCAGAATGCCCGGGATGAGCGGGATTGATACCTTGAAGGAATTAAAAAAACTGGCACCAGAGGTGCCGGTAGTCGTACTTTCGGCTTATACGGAATTGGATACAACGTTAAAGGCAAAAGAAAGCGGTTTAGTGGAACATTACGTTAGTAAGCCATTTGACTTAGAAACAATTCAACAGATTGTCAAAGGAATTCTGGTTAAAATGCAGCAAAAAAACCGGGGAAATGATCAGACTATTGCTAAATAACCCGTGCAGTAACGTTTTCAGCAGTTGCTGGACGGCTTTTTTACCGGGATGTTTTGGGGGAGGAAGGGGTAATGGACAATATTAATTATATCCACAAACTAAGCGAGGAATTGTTGGCAGCGGTGAACGCGGTAAAGAATACCGTGCAAACCAGCATTATCCAACAAGACACCCCCGCTTTGCAGGTGGTTCCCGAATTAGATATAATCGAAGCCAACATCTGTAAACTAGTGGACATGGTTAAAACAGACCATGACCCAGTCTTCTGAAGGGCGAAATTTGAAGAAGCCTCCCGATTGCGGGAGGCTTTGATTTTCCTGGAGCCGATGGACGGATTCGAACCGTCGACCTGCTCATTACGAGTGAGCTGCTCTACCCCTGAGCCACATCGGCGATATCCGGATCTCCAAGCACGGAACAGTTTAGCATATTTTCCGGTAAAGAGTCAATACCACCGGATAGGCCTTTTTTTCGAAACAAGGTAACAAGCTGCCAATAAGTGCCATAAATTAATTTAACCGGCCTACACATCGGGGGGAGAATCGTCGATTCTTTTGCGGGTCCAGCGGTCTTTGTCCCGGGTAGTATATTTAGCCATGGTCTGTTGAAAGATCTCGCCTAAGTTAAAACCTTGCGAATTAGCAAAGCAGACCAAAACAAAGAAGAGGTCTCCCAACTCCAAAGCCAAGTCACCTCTGGGTTCATCCGGTTTTTTCTTTTTGGGACCGTACTGGTGGGACACTTCGCGGGCCAGTTCCCCCAGTTCTTCGCAAAACCGGTTGACCAGGGTCGGTGGATCAAAATAACCTTCGGCAAATTGATTGATGTATTGATCTACGGTGGTCTGCACTTCGTTTAAGGTCGGCGAGTTCACGTGATCACCTCACCATAACCATAGCTGGTGGGTGGATGGTTGTCCAGCTACTGTTTGATCATTGTCTTGATCCAAGCGTGATATAGAGCATAAATCGTCGCTCCACCAAGGAGCAATACCAGCAGCAAGGCGATAATCTTAGGCAAAAACATGGCTTTCCTCCTTAAAGTGTCCAGCTACCTTGTTTTTTGGGCTTTGATGGGGTTGGATGCTGAGGAGGAGTGTTTCCCCAAGAATGGCTTGCATAAGGTAGAAGTAGCAATCCTCAGCATGAATAATTTTGGCCAGATATACCCAAAACCACATACGGCGGGGAAAGTGAGTCGGAGGATGGGGGGGAAAAGGATGGATTTCTTTGAAAAACTGGACCATCACAACCGGAAAGAAAGTGAGCTGGCTTGGCAGGGAACCTTCCGGGATTATATTGAACTGGTTAAAGAAAAACCATACGTGACCCAACTGGCCCATGCCCGGATCTATAACATGATTGTTACCGAAGGGGTTGAAGAAACCAACGGGGTTAAACGCTATAAATTTTTTTCCCACGAGATTTTTGGCCTCGACCGGACCTTAGAGACCCTGGTTGAAGAATACTTTCATTCGGCAGCCAAACGGACCGATGTTCGCAAGCGCATCCTTCTATTAATGGGGCCGGTTTCCGGGGGCAAATCCACCATTGTGATGCTGTTGAAGCGGGGGCTGGAGCGGTTTACACGCACTGATTACGGGGCGGTATACGCAATCAAGGGGTGCCCGATGCACGAGGAGCCTCTTCACCTGATTCCCAAGGAGCTGCGGGGAGAATTCCAGCGGGAGTATAATGTTTATATTGAAGGTAGTCTTTGCCCCCATTGCCGGATGCGGTTAGAAACAGAGTGGGGTGGGCGGATCGAAGATGTACCGGTGGAGCGGATTTTTTTGTCCGAAGAAAACCGGGTGGGGATTGGCACCTTTAGCCCTTCTGATCCCAAAAGCCAAGATATTGCTGATTTAACGGGTTCCGTTGACTTTTCCACAATTGCCGAATTTGGCTCCGAGTCGGATCCCCGGGCTTACCGGTTTGATGGGGAATTAAACAAAGCCAACCGGGGATTGATGGAGTTCCAGAATACGCCAAGAGCCACCCAACGGGCATAAACGTAGACAGTGACTGGCTTTTCCCAGGGATGAGCAGGGGGAAGAATGGGGAAAAGATAGCTGAATGGTAAGTGCGGAAAAAAAGGGCTTGACCTCGGAAAAAATATCTGGTATTTTGGTGACAACGATGATGGAACCCTGAAAAAGAGAAAAAACTTTTGAAAATTTGAGAAACGCCGCCATTGGCGGCCGGAAGAGTTGAAAAACCCAGCTAAAAAGCTGGGCGAAAAATGGATATATCCCGGTTATTGCCCGGCCAGGCAACATCCCGGGAAGAAAACGCGAAGACGTTAACTTTGTTGTGCCGACTTTTAGGCATATAGTTAGCTTTTTTTGCGTTTTGTTTTTTAAAATCCGGCGATAGTTCGCGGGATTTTTGTTTTTCTTTCAAATGGGGGCTTTTCATCGTTTTCATCGTTAAAAAACAAAATCTCTTTCACTCAAGGCATATCCCCGGGAGAGTATCCCGGATTCGATAAAAAAAGGGGGTAATTGCAAAATGGAGGTTGAACGATTATATTCCGAAAATCCGACAGATTGGGAAAAAATCGCTGATTTCTTGGTCCGGCTTTTGCGTGAAATGGATGGAAAAACGCGATGAGGATAATTCTGGATTTTCTCCGGGCCGACGCCAACCTCCACCCGAACAAACGCCTATCACGGATTTTCGGATTAAATGCTGCCGTCATTTTTTCCGAATTATTAAAAAAATCCGCATACTGGGAGGAACAGGGAAAATCGGATGAAGAAGGCTATTTTTATTGCACGATACAGGATTTGGAAAAAGAAACAACGATTGGGGCAAAAGGGCAATTGGCGGCGGTAAGAAAGCTGGAAAAATATGGGCTGATAATGACTAGGATTAAAGGCATCCCGGCTACCAGGTATTTCAAAATCAATCCAGATTCTTCCGTATTATTAAGATTATTGGACCCTGATTTACCACCCGGGGGCGATGCACAGTTTCGTCCGATGGACGAAACTGGTTTGGTCGATCGGACGAAACTGGTTTCGTCCGCAGGACGAAGCAAGTCTCGTCCTGCGGACGAGGAACTATATATTAATAATATATATGGTGGTGGTGGTACAACTCCTATTTTACACAAAAAGGGAATGGAAGAACGGAAAGAACCACCCTCCTTTTCGAAGACATTTTCGACTCTTTTTGGAAGGAAGATCCGGCCCGGGGAAATTAAAAAATTGCGGGAGGCTGCGGCCGGCCTCCCAAATCAAATGATCGGCGAGGCCTTGGTCCGGTCGGTGGAAGCCGCCAATCCGGTCGCCTTTGCTGTCGCGATCCTTTCTCGGTGGAAAAAAGAGGGAATCGCAACCCCGGAATCGGCTGCCCAAGATGATCAAAAGCATGAATCTCGGCCCCGGCGGGACAAGCCCCGGCCCACCGGCCAGGGTGGGCCACTACGCGGGGAAAACGTGATGCCGAAGCGTGAGGCGGAAGCCCGGGTATACGATAAATTTAAGTTTATTTAATTTGATCGAGGGGGTGATCGCATGGAAAATCTTCATCATAAATTAGCATTTTCTGTAAACGATGTGACAAAACTGACAGGACTTTCCAAATACGTGGTCGATGATTTGGTAAAAACCGGGAAGTTACTGGCAATTAAATGCGGCCCGTCCCGCGGAAAAACGATAATTCCATCTTGGGCTTTGAAAAAATTTTTACAATTCGAGAATAGCGACAGCTAGTTGCGGCCGCGGCCTGGTAAAATTGATCAGATAGATAGAGAAAAAAGGGGGATTTTTCATGGTTAAGAGAATGTTTGTGTTCGTATTTACCACCATTTTCCTACTTACCTTTGCCGGGGCCGGCCTGGCCCAGGAACCGACGCCAACTGACAGAGGAATCAGCGAAGGGCTGTTCATCACCGGGGAATTCTACTCTAAAGCACATATCTTCGAAATGACCCTAGCCGAAAAGGTTACTTTGTCCAATGCGGCTGACATTGACGATAACGCCATTTACGCCATGCCCATTGGAAATGCAATGCATTTCGTATATTACAATAAATATTCCGGATTAACGAGTCTCCGGCCGTTATCAGAGCAGAACCCACTGGAAGGCAAAATTTTCATCGACAAAGCAACCGGCAGCCGCTTTACCGCCCGGCTTAATCCGGCCTCTCCACCGAACCAAGACCGGGAACCTTTGACCGACGAAAAAGAAACCATCGGTGTAGTTTTGGACAAAAATTCTGTCCGTTTCTCGTTTCCGAATGAGATTAAATTCCCAATTTCGGCAAAGGACTTTATAAACACCGGCTCCGAGGACGGCTTAAAAATCTATGCCGTGCAGGTTGATCCTGCCGATAGGAAAACGATAACCCTGACCACGAGTGATCAGGAGGCAGGAAAATATTATTATCGCTATCTCGAATATGGCCAGGGAAATTATTATCTCCTGCGCGCCCAGGGTTACGCGCCACCCGAACCATCGAAAGTGATCGAAGAAGGTCTCTGGGGCAGCTACAGCGATCCAGACACGAAGAAGACTATATCGCTTCCGAGTCATCAATGGGCGGATTATTTAGGTCGGGAAGTAACCTGGGCGGTAGACCCTACTGATTTTGTAGTGAAATACGGATACTGCTCTCTCGGAAATGTTGAACTTTTGTCCGACAAAAAAACGCTGGTCTTTACTCTAAGTTGGTATTCGGAAGACAAGCCGATGGCCTATATCATCGACTGGCAGCCGCCGGGAATGAATGTAACTTATCGTTTTCGCTCCTCTTTGGCGCAAGACATCGAAATAAAATAATAAGAAGTTTTCGCAAGCAGGCTGGCTGAAAATCATCTGGCTTGCTTGTCGTTTTTTTTGAAAGGGGGAATTGTTTTGAGAAAATCGAGAAAATCATTACCGTGCCTACTACTTACGATATTTTTGATATTCTTCCTGCACACTATGCCATCTTATGCATATTTCAATCCCGAGGGAAGCGGCGATTGCATCAGGCTAGCTCAAAAAGCACTCGAAACCGGGGAGAATTACCAAGGATATGGGGTAATCAAGGAGATAATTTTGTTCAACTGGGTTCAAGAAGTTGTCGAACGTTTCCGAAATGATAATATCGAAGAAGCGACCCGATGGGATAAAAATTTACTACTCTACCAGTTTAACCAAAGCAACTATGACGGCAGCGGCTGCCAAACCCATATGCTCCTAATATTTTATCCTCCCGGCGAGGAACCCACCCCTCCGAATCCACCCCCAGGACCACCGCCGCCGCCACCGGGCACCAGCGAGGATGATAAACCCGTACCGCCGCCACCTGTTGATCCCGACCCTGATGATCACGAAAATGCCACTCCAATAGGCGGCGGCACCATCCCACCACCACCACCGCAGGGAGAGGCCGGCTTCAGCATCAGCCCCACCACATTGACCATCACCGTCGGCAAAACCCAACAATTCACCGCTTATTACAAAAGCGCCCTGGAAACCACCAGGAAAACCGTTACCAATTCGACAAGCTGGACAAGCTCCAACCCGGCTGTTGCCACCATATCCAACGGCGGCCTACTCACCGCCGTAACCGCCGGTACCGTGACCATTACCGGCAGCTATTCCGGCAAAAGTGAATTAGCCAAAGTCACCGTCAACACCATCGAAGAACTTCGACCACCCGAATACGGCGGTGACCACCTCGCCGGCTGCGGCTTATTCCTCTTCGACGAACCCGGGGGCTACGTCAACCACCCGGTAACCGTCGGCGTAAGCCTGGTCAAAAACGCCGAAGAACCCGTATCCTGGGGAGACAGCGCCAACGGTGGCCTAATCACCGTCACCTACACCCTGCTAACCCCATCCCTATACTACGAAAACAACGGCTGGCAAGAAGCCCAAGCCGCCAAAACCATCGTTACCCAAACCTGGTACACCATTCCCGGAGAATCCGGCGTAGACGAAGAAGGCAACGAATGGAGCACCCCGGATGAACTAGTCACCAACCCGCCGGAAACCACCGACGAAACCATCACCTGCTCCCACCTGTTTAACCAAATCGACCGGGGAGCGCCCCTAATCTGGATCTATGATGCGGCCAACAACGTCGGCGACATCGACCAATACATCTACTACAAAAACGATGACCAACCACCAATCAGAATCAACTTCCTAATCC
>JAQWAU010000056.1 GCA_028707535.1 Heliobacteriaceae bacterium
ATATTGCAGGAAATGAGCAAGGCAGACCGGGATGCGGTACTGCATGAATTAAAGAAGAAAGAGGGTTTAAGTATCCGTCAAATATGCCGCCTAACCGGAATGAGTTTTAATATTGTAAAAAGGGCTTAATGACACAACAAAAACGTCCCCCTGTATCCCCCTGTATCCGGAATGAGTTGTTTTCACCGCAAAAGGAGTTGAATGTTATGAGCGGATACTGTGCTGAACGAAAAAAGGGAAAAAAATTACAGGATGATAACGCTTCTTCCCGGCCTGATCACGCACGAAGTATGTCTATAGCCAAGGTGGCCGGCAATCAAGTCATGCTCGAAAAGCTTGGAATGGGCAGTCGTGGTTCCGACGATTTGGGCAGCCAGATGCGAGACCGGATTCAGCAGCAATTTTTAAGGCACCAGATTCCCGGTGCAGAACAGGAAGCGGACAACCTTGCGGGCAGCATCAGCGGGGTCCGTACGCCCGATGACGTTAAGGCCCGGTTGGGCGAGCGAATGGGCGCGGATTTCTCCGGCGTCAGATTCCACACCGGAGCCGATGCAGTTGGAAAGGCGGAACGCATCGGCGCCCGGGCGTATACCACAGGAAACGACGTGTATTTTGGCTTGGGGGGTTTTGACCCCGCTGTTGCAGCCCATGAACTGGTACATACCGCTCAGCAGGGCGCTGTGAGCAGCGGTACGCAGACCATCCCCGCCCCCATGGGAGAAGTGCAGATGCTCCCCAAATGGATGAGCACGGCCTGGCGTAAGATCAAGACCGCAGCAACCGGCATCAAAGAATTCGTGGGCGGCAAACTGGGCCTGGTCGGCAAACCTTCCGATAGTGAAAAGGCGTTAAATGCACAAAAGGCACAAAGAGGCGACTACAGCGGCACTGCCCGCATGGCGAAGAAAGACACCAAGCGCATGACGGAGGAGCGAAAAGCTGATATCCGACAAGTCCTCGGCGACAACCCCGATATGACTGCCCAGCAGATTGCCGAGATCTATGGCGGGAACGCTACTACAGCCCTTGATCCCTTCAATCGCCGGGCCTTGAGCCAGTTGGCCAAACCGGAGAAAGGGTCAAAGGAGGAGGTCCATCCCCAGACCGGCAAGGTCAAGGAAGCTATGGAACTCATGGATCAGAAAATGATGATTGATACAATGATGGGTCCTTCCGATGAGGATCAGGCTCATCTCAAAAAGCATTATCAGGATTATGACGACCAGGCCCTGCTCCAGAAAGAATATGACATTGCCAAAAGCGGTAAGATCTATTTGGGCAGCGAAGGTGGCGAAGCGGGCTACGCGGAGACTCAACGCCTCATGGGCTTACGAAGAGCCGGTGGACAGCGGTCGGATCAAGAGTCCGATGCTCTGGCCCAGGCTGACTTGGCTAAGGCTCAGGGTTCCGGTGATGCCCTGCTACGCACCATGTTTCTGATGCAGATGGGTGATTTCCAGCGGACCGATGAGAGAAAGGGAAAACGCAAGTGGTATAAACCCTGGTCGCACAAAAAAGTCAAGGAGAGCAGAGAATGGGATCAGACCATGGCCAATGCCTTTTCCCACGGTGGGCGCACCGGCTTTATCTTCGGCGCAACGGAAGAAGGGGAACATGGCTCCAGCGATGATGTTGCCGACGCACTCTTCGGCACAAAATCAACGGATACCGGTATGGGCGCGAGTGCCGGCATCCATGTTCGGGCAGCCGGTACCCATCATATCTCGATGCCGGGGAAGGATAAGGGCAAGCAGGGTTATTCGGAAGGTAGCGGCGTGAAGGCAGCGCTCTCAGCAATGAGGGACAAAAACTACCAGCACTTCGGCATGGACATGGCTATCGGCGGTATAGGTAAGCAGGGCGTCGCCGGCGAAGGCGGGCAGGGCCAGATGATCAATGCCCAAGGCCGCAGTGGCCATATGTACATCGGCAGGGCCTCGAGTACGAAGGATACAAAAGGCGGCCTGCTCATGGGCCTGGAATCCGACTCTCCTTACCGGATGAACCAGACCGGACACATGCACAATGCCGCCGCGATGGCAGAGGAAGGCTCCAGTACCGGCGGTTTGAAGCGGGATATTCAGGCCAAAAAGTACGGCGGACGCACCGTGGATCTCTCCGGTTTAAAGAACAAGGAGCTTACCGGCATTCTCCAAAGCTTCTCCGCACACATTGGTGCGATGCGGGCAGACCCAGCCAGAGCAGACGAATATAAGCAGCTCGTGACCAAGATGAGCGGCAAGCGCATGAGCGGCGAAGACCTGTCCGGCTTGCTGGGACAGTTTATGCCGCAGCAAGAGGGCGAAACTGCCGAGGAACGTGCGAAGAGGATGCAGGAATTGATCCGGCGGAGCCATCAGGTACAATAACCACGTTGAAAAACGGTACGTTACCCTAGCGGTTATCTAGCAACACTGTTTTTCTCTCAGATTGATTCTGCAAGGGCTGCATAGAGTTCATTATCTATCCTGCTGTAATATCCGTATTGTCCGGTCTGCAAACAGGCAAGTCCGTCCAGCATAAAGGCGTAATAGTCCGTTGAGGACTTATCGGGATATGTGGCCCGTATTAGGTAGCACTCGTCGAGCGAACCGGTATCCACGCCCTTCCAGATGGTAGACTTAATCAGGGCATTGAAAACAGTCTTCTCGATAAGCCGTGTTTCCTCGCCAGTCAAGGACAAGCGTGCTGCCAGCACCTCGCCGTTCCTGCCAAGCTTCATAAGCGCATAGGCCGGTTCTCCTTGCGCCGGTTCGGTTGTTGCTGCGTGCCCGGAAAGCAGCTTGTCGAATTCCTCCTCGCTGCCGGCGAATTCCCGGATATCCCTACCGTAGCGTTTATCGGCCCAGTCTCTGATATAAACAAACGTATTTCCACCAACGTCATCCGGCAGGCTGAAATTGATAACCTCCACATTGCCGATCAGCGAAAACATGATGGCGGCGTTGGTTTCGAACTGCCGGCGGTTTAAGGGATTGGTACGGGATTTTTCCCGGGAAGAGGCGTCTGATTTGAGTTTGACCGTAATCTCATATGGTTCGAAATCCGTGTGGAGCGCAAAAGAATCGTAATGGATGCCCTCCGGAAAGGCCAAAAGCGCAATGATTCCGCCTACCTTGGCGTTATTGCCTACATATTCAGTCTTATATTGCAGGAATTGCCGGGTCAGGCCGGGCTTTGTTTCCACAGCTTGCGGATTGGCCGCCAAAACCGCGGAGACAGCGACAACCACCGCCACTGCCACCACAATCACCCAAAAACCGGGGCGCTTATACTTCATCACATTCTTCACCCGGGCCAATGTACCTGTTTCCCCGAAGGCCAGCGGACTGCCGGCGAGAGACTGGCGTGAAACGGAAAGCGCCAGGAGCGAGGCCGAATAATCTTTCTTGATATTCTCGCCCATTTCCCGGATGACTGCTTCGTCGCAGCTCATCTCCATATCCTTGCTCATTAGGAAAAAGGCCACCCAAACAAGCGGGTTAAACCAGTGAAGGCAAACAGCAAAAAACCATAGCGGCTTTAAAAGATAGTCTCGCTTCCGGATATGGATCTGTTCATGGCGGATGATATATTCCTGCTCCCGGTCTTCAAGGGTTAGGGGCAGGTATATTTTTGGTTTTATAAAACCACAGACAAAGGGCGAACAAATCCGGTCGGTCTGGTAGATGTTGTCCCGGATCAAGGTGGCGGTGCTGATCCTGTGCTTCAGGAGCAGATAAGACACCACACTATAAATGAGCAAAGAAATCACCCCCAAAGCCCAGACAAGCGCCAGGATGAACATAATGCTCTGCACGGGATTGACGCTTGCAGCTGGTGTCGCGGCAGGGAGCACGGTGTTGAACGCCTTCGTGGCCGCCGGAATAACTATATCCACTTGAGGCTGCATCATTGTTCCGATATTTGCCGGAATAGGCTCCATTACGGAGCTGCCGGAGCCAAACAGCCCAAAAAGGCTTATGGCGCTTGTAAAGGAAACAGGGCAAAGCAGCCGAAAGAGAACGACAAACCAAAGCCCGTAAGCTATCGCTTTAGGCGCTTTTTTTAACGGCAGCCGAACCAGCAGGATGGCAATGATGATAGCGGCAGCCGTAATGCTCATATTGAGCACAGAAATAAACAGGCTTTCCAGAAACGCTGCCATTTTACACCCCTTTATGCCGGTCAATCAGGTTTTTGATTTCTTCGGCTTCTTTCTCGGTGATTTTTTTGTTGCCGAGAAAAGCCGCAATAAACTGTGGCAGCGAACCGCCAAAGCTTTTTTCGATCATGGTGCGGCTCTCATACTGCTGTATTTGCTCCCGCTTGACGAGCGCGGTGACGATGGAACCTTCGTTTTGAAGAATTCCCCGGGTACAGAGCTTTTTCAGCACGGTATAGGTGGTGGTGCGTTTCCAACCCAGTTCACGTTCACAGATCCGTGCCAGTTCGCCCGATTGAATGGGCTCATTTTCCCAAACGATACAGGCGAAGCGAAACTCCGCATCGTGCAGTTTTAACTCTTTTTTCATAAGCCCTCCTGTTTACTCTAATAGACCACAGAACCAGTCTATCGTGATAGACTGGTTCTGTCAACGGGAATAATGGGGAAAACAGAAAAAGAGAGAACCAACCTCTAAAAGGTTGGTTCTCGGGGGGTACAGGTTGTCTTATTGCAGATCCTTAATACTAAAGTTCATTTTAATTTGCTTGCCTAATGGCGTGCCGGTCAGGCTCTTCACATTCGGATTGACGATAAGGGTATACATCTGCCCGGGCTGATATTCGTAAACGTCATTAGCTTTCATGATGACTGAGAGTTTATTAAACGTCAGTTCCGGTATTATCTCTTTAATTATCTGGCCTGACTGATCTTCGATATAAAAGTTATCAGGGGTCACTGTCTCCGGGTCGATTTCAGTACTAAAGGTAATCATGTAATTTTTATTGGTTGGCACTGCGGTTTTTTCTTCCCATAAAATGGTCGGCACTTGACTAGCAGCATCATCGTCAAGAATTAAAAGCCTGGTGTGAATATTATTACCGATAATGGCATTGCCCGTTACATTCTTCAGATATACATAAAAGGTTTTAATATCCCCGGTCACATCATTATTCACAATAGTCACCGGTATGGTCTTTGATTTAACTCCAGGCTCGAAAACTAACGTACTTGTGGCTTCGAGGTATTCATTGGGTGCTTTAGCACTGCCATCCTTTGTATAGTACTCCACCGTTACCGTTTCCTGGGCATTACCGGTGCGGGTAAGCGTGATCATTGCCGTGCCGTCATCTTCATTTACCTGCTGACTGGGTTGGGAAAACTGAAGAACATCAGACTCGATCGATGCAAAACTTGCGCCTTTTATAAACACGTTCGAGTCTAAGATATAATCGCCGGCATCGGCGATCGCCATCCTGATTGTATTCTTTTGTCCGACCTCAACAGCGGCAGTCACGGTCAGCACTGTAGTCAGGCCATCCATCTCCGTCATTATCTGACCACCGGATTCGTTGTCTCGATAATACTGACTGTTTATGTTGTTGTTTACATTATTAATGGCTACCGGGGTATCGGTGTTAGGAATCAAAGCGATATTCTTGCCGTTAAGGAAAAAGCCGAATACATCATTGAATTCGGAATCAACAAACTCATTATACTCATCGGAAGAAAACACATAATCAAATGACACAATATTCTTGGAGGGAATAAAATCAAATTCAAGAATAGTAGCATCATTGGTGTGATATCCGGGAATTAACAGGTCCAAGTGTTCATCACCGGCAAGATCGTTTACGTGGGTTATGCCAGGGTCAACATTCGGGCCATCAACTAATTTTATTTTCCCGGTACTTAAAATAACTCCCGCGTTAAAACCAACAATATTTTCATCTGCCGCGGTAAAAGAGCCAGCGGAAACATCTGTCCCGGTGTATCTTACATTTAATATTTGAACGCCTTCACCCATTTATTTGCTGCACTAATTGCTCTGGTGTCTGCTTAGAAAGATCCGTGGTGATAATGTATTTGGAGCCTTTTTCGGGATACATGTCCCAATGATTCGACCAGTCATCATTCCACCCGTCATCATCTTGGGCTAAGGCCATTGGCGGTCCAATTGCAAACATGAATAAGAAAGCCATCACGATCGCCATTGTTGTCCACTTTTTACCCTTAAACTGATTCATGGTCATCCTCCTCATTTTTTTATTTCGTCAGCATAGAACCGCGTTTGTTAAAATATAGCTCTAGTAGTATTATTCGTTATCACTTATCCTTTCCCTTCCTTTATTTATAATTTTTTTCTATTTATGCAGCCCTTAATTATGCTTAACGGGGAGGAAGTATTGATGGGGTAGAGATGACCATCACCTTGAATGAAGCGGAAAGTTAGAAGAAAAGGGCTCCCCTCTATTTTTTGGCAAGTGGAAAAAAATGATGGAAGATGAGGAGAATAAAGGGTTAACCAGGAAGGATTAATATGATGGGGTGGAGAAGTATAATTAGCTGTTTTTCCAATCATATCGGAAAATTTTACAAATTGTGTTCAAATTGGCGTAGGGTATGACCGTGCGCCACGCAAAGGGTGCCGTGAATCCATAGGTGGTTTATGAAAGATGCAAAAAAGCAACAAATAGATGTTGAACGGGAACTTGTACCTGGAAAACAGAGGGTCGTCAAAACCATTTCCCATAAAAATGGTAAAGCTGCATTTGCGGTGGCACTTGCCCAGGGAATTATTCCCCA
>JAQWAU010000057.1 GCA_028707535.1 Heliobacteriaceae bacterium
GTAGCGTTAGCTTTGACTTCCGTCGGGGCCGGGGTAACGGTCTTCGCGATTACCGCACTGGCCACGGTGGAGGCGGAGAAGTTCTTGAGGTGGTTATTGGTGCCTTCGTATTCACTGGTTGCTGTCAGGTTGCCTTTAATCTTGGCAATAATGTCGCCTTCCATAACCGTCCGGTCAAGTTTCAGCTGGATGTCGCTGACTTTAATTTTGGCCGGGGATGTGGAGGTGGCGCGGGTCTTAATCAAGGCGAACTTGGTGTTGCCGTCAGCAGCATCGTTACCGGTGGTAGCGGAAGCGCTTTCGAGAACAACGTCACCTTCGATGACTTCGAACTTCGGCACTTTGGCGAAGTCAACGCCGGCCGGCAGATAGATTTTCAGTTCTTTGTGCTTGTCTTTGCTCATCAAGGCTTCTTTGGCGCCTTCAGTGATGATCAGGTCAGCCGCCGGTTGGGCGTCAAAACCGATTTTCACTTGCGGGACAGTTTCGGCAGTCGCGGTAACAACCGGAACGACCTTGGCGATAACTACTTTGCCTTCAACACCGGCAGTGCCGCCGACTTCGAGTTCCACGTCGCCCTTAAAGTTCGGGGCGATGGAGATTTCGCCTTTTTCGAAGACGAATTTAGCCGGGTCATTGGTGGAAGCAGCGTTTACGGTCGCTTTAATGGTCCGGAAATCGGAATCCACTGCCACCCAGCCGCCGATGGCGGCGCCGTTTTGGTCGGTATTGCTGACATCAATCCGCGGGGCGTCGTTAATGCCGTCGGCAGGAGTATCATAGGTAACCGGCTTCCACCGGGTGTTTTCCGGCAGAGTCAGGGTGATAGTGCGGTCTTTTATAAGGCTGCCGGGCAGGGATTCTTCGATGACAAATTTGCCGATTTCAGCGGCAGCGCGACCAGACAGTTTGGTCGGGGTGTCGCCGAAAGCTTCAACGGACACGGAGAAATCGCCATATTGACCAACGGTCAGGCTGCTCGGAGCGGCGGAAGAATCACCGCTGACATCAACGCTGACATCGCCGATTTTGGCTACGGATTCGTCAACATTGACTTTCAGACCGGCAATGGAAAGGTAGGATGCAGTTGTGGATTCGCCGGAAACATTGATTTTCAGGCTGCGGCCGTCATCGGCGGTGGCGTCGAACTCGGGAGCGCCGATCGTGACGTCACCCCAAATTTTGGCACAATTTGCATTGGCGGTATCCCATTTGAAGCCTTGGGGCAGCTTCAACTTGATGCTGTCGCCGGCAACTTTCAGGGCGCCGGGACGGTCTTCTTTAATCCGGATGGTGTCGATGGCACCGCCGCCGGAGCTGAAGCTCTTCACATCGTCGATGGTCACATTGGCTGTGCCGGTACCGACGGTGGCGACAGTTACTTCACCGTTACTGAACACGGATGAGCTTTGGGCTTCGAAAACGACTTTGAAGTCGCCGGAATGGCCGGAAGGAACTTTGATTTGGGTAAAGTCGATGTACATCAGGCCTTTGCCGGCGGCACCGGCATTTTTGGCTACGTTGAATTCGAATTCGTCAGGTTTAATTTGGGTAATAGTTGGGTTAGCGGCAAACTGGTTAACGACACCATTGTCATAAGTGGCCGGAACATCGGCGGTCACGCTGGCAACAGTGGTGTCCTTCGGCAGGCGAACCCGGAATTTGCCTTCATCGCCGGCTGCCGGGTTGGTCATCGCGCCTTGCGGAACTTCGACCATTACTCTGGCGTCGAAGGTGCCGCCCGGCTTGGCAATGCCAGTTTTGGTAGCCGTGTAAGTACTTGACCCGGCGAGAGCCGTCATGGGCAGTAAGAGGCAGAGCACAAAAGTGGTTGCCAAGAGCACCGCCAGGGTCTTTTTGGTACGTTTGAACAAAACGTTTCCCTCCTTAAGTTAATCATTTCTGGATCCAGATTGAGGCCAGTTTTGGCAAGGGTTTTGGTTTTTTATGCTTTTGGCCTATCAACCCCCCGTTTATAAGTTGGTTGTTTGGGTTCACATCAAAATATTTCGTGGCCCCCGGGGGTTTTGTGTCGTAAAATCGCTGCCACCTTTTTCCGGGTGAGGGGAAACAGCGGTATGTTATAATTGAAGCAGATTTTTTTAACCCGGAAAAACTAAGGGAACGGCCGTTTTGGGTGGAACTTTTCCCGCTCCTTTGTTGTCAAAGGAAGTAAGAATTATATTTCGGCCGGCGGGTATTTTCCGGGAATACAGGAGGCGAGTGACGCTGGCAGATCATCGCCGCCTTATTGAAGCGTCTCAAGCCGGGGATACCCAGGCTTTTTCCCGGTTGGTGGAGTTGTACCAGGACCAGGTATACGGCCTGGCTGTCCACCTCACCGGTAATTTGGATGATGCCCAGGACTTGGCCCAAGAAGCGTTTGTCCGGGCTTACCGGTCAGTCGGTAGTTTCCGCTTTCAGGCGGAGTTCGGTACTTGGTTGCACCGGATTACCGTCAATACCTGGATTAATATGAGGCGCAAACATAAAGGCGTTCAGGTGGAATCGCTCGACCGGGTTTATTATTGGGATTGGGAGACTGCCGCGCAACGGGAAGTTGCGGCCACTGACGGTAACCCGGTAGATGCGTATGAGCAGCTTGAGTTTCAGGGTTTGGTCCGGGACGCCTTGGCGGAATTGACCGAGGAGCACCGGATGGTTCTGGTGTTGCGGGAGATCTACGGTTATTCCTATGAGGAGATTGCAGACACTACGACGACCTCACTTGGTACGGTGAAGTCACGGCTGAGCCGCGCCAAGGCGAATCTTCGGGTGCAATTGCTTAAGGTAGCCGACCGGCTGGGGGTGGAATTCCCCACCGGTACCACAGAATAGGTAGGCTGGTTATGATGAAAAAGGGTAATTATCCGCAATATAATAATGAAGCCGATTTTCTGACGGCCGCGGAAACAGCCCTCCGGCAGTTGCCGGGGAGGGTAAAACCACCGCCGGACTTTGCGTCCCGGGTAATGGCCCGGATCGCCGCCGAGGAAGTTGGGCCTTTGACCAGGCCGGTGAAGGATGTGGCGGCGGGTGCCGGTGGCAGCGGTAAGGCGGGAAGCCGCTTTGGCGGACGCCGGTTGACGGTGTGGTCCCGCTGGGCGGTAGCGGCTGCTTTGATGCTGACTTTGACCGGTGGCGGGGCTTATGTGGCCCTGGACGGGGGCCTGGGCGGCCCGGGGGATCCCGGGATGTTGGCCGCCGGTGAGGGGCTCGACGGTAGCGGCGACGGCCCAAGGGTGGCGCCCGGCGGTGTTGCCGGGGGTGATGCGGCCGGTGTAGACGGCCAAGCCGGTATGACCGGGGAGCCGGCGGGTGTTGCCGGTGGTCCGGATGGTCAGCCTGGTCCGGTCGGCGACGGATCGGCCCCGGTGGATGGTCCTGATGGGACAGCGCCGGGTATAAGTACGGGTCCGGAGCCAGCGGTGAAGGGGAACACCGGGGAAACGGTGTTGCTGGCCAAGCCGAAGGTTTTGGTCCGGGCGTTTTACCGTTATGAGGTTGCCGGTCTGGAACCGGCGGTGGACGTTGTTTGCAATGCCGCCGAACAGCTGGGGGGCACAATGACCGACAGCAGCCGGCAGGAGACCCAGGGGATGCGGCTCCAGCAGATTACCCTGCAGATTCCGGGTGAACGGGCCGGGGAGTTGCCGGGTTTGTTAAGCGGACTCGGGGTTTTGCAGGAACAGAATGTGGATCGGCAGGATATTACCAGCCGCTACCAGGAGGTTTTAGACCGGTTACAGGTGGTCCAGGCTGAGGCTGCCACGGCGCCGGAAAGCAGGCAGGCCGCCTTGCAAGCCAAGGTGCAAAGTTTACAGCAGCAGTTGGCCGCCTGGGACCGGGAAGTCGAACAGCAAACGGTAGTGGTCTGGGTCGAGACGAAAAGTTAACGGGAAAAAGTTAAAGGAAGCGGAGTGACCGCTTCCTTTTTTTGTTGGGGGTGTTGTCATTCTGAGCGCAGCGAAGAATCTCGTCCGGATCGTTTAAGATTCCTCACTGCGTTCGGAATGACAGCATGGTGGGGAAATGGGGTGAATTGGGTTAGTCGCCTCAGGCCTTTGGGTTTCGTTTCGGGGATGTCGTGGGGTCGTACCCCCACACAATTTCGGATCAATTTATAAACGTCCCTGTGACACCTCTTTTAGGGTTTCGTTGAGAACCAGGACGGCGGCTGCCCGGGTAACCGGGTTTTCGGGGGTAAAGCCTTCCGGGCCGAAGTACCGGTCCGGGTTGGTCCAAATGGCGGCCCCGGTAGTCGGCAGCCCGGCTTGGCGCAGCAACCGGCTGGCCATGATTTGGAGTTCACTTTGGGTAACCGGGCCGGTGGGGTCCTCTGCCGGGTTGTAGAAAAGGTTCCGGTCCAACACCCCGGCATACCCGTTTTGAGCCCAGGCGGCTACGGCCATTTTTTCACACCGGCGTTCACTTTCCCAACTGCCGGTGGTCCAACCCAAGGTACGGGCGAACAAGACCGCCAGTTCCTGCCGGGTGATTTCCCAGTTTGGGCGGAAGGTGTCGTCCGGGTAGCCTTTGATCACCCCTTGCCGCACGAATTTTTCGATCACCGGGGCGGCCGGGTAATCCGCGATGTCCGTTAGTTGGCTGCCAACCCCTTGGGGTAAGGTGACATAACGGCCTACCGCTCCCCCGTTCCGGTTGGTGGCCACCAGTTGGTAGCCCTCTTCCCCGGGCTGGGGATAGGTCAACCAGGTAAACCGGCCACCGGGGCGCAGGGGCACGGTGATGGTTTCATTGCCCCGGTCGGGGTAAATGTGTAGTTCCGTGCCGGTGGTCTGCCCGATTATAATCAGTTGCTCACCCATCGGGATAGCCATGTAGCTTAGTTCCGGCCGTTCCCCGGGACCAGGCGGGCGGTTGGCGGCGGTAACCCCGGCGAGGCAAAGTCCGGCCGGAGTACCGGCGGTTAGCGGGGTTATTTCCGCGGTTTCCCCTTGGCGCAAAGCCCCAGCCGGTACGGGCAGGCCGTCCCGGTTGACTGCCGTTAGGGAAAATAAGCGGTAGTGTTCGTCGGTGGTGGTAACCAGTTCCCCGGTCTGCGGATTGTATTTTTCGATGGCGACTTTTACCGGCGGCCCGGTTTCTAAGAGACGCAGGGCTTGGATCTGCCCGTCCGCACCCAGGGTAAACCAGCCCCAGCCCCCGATGGGTACGGTGGTAAGGTCACCGGGAAAATCCCAGCGGCGAATCGTGGCGCCGGGTTTGACTGCCCGCCGGTGGATCCTTTGGTACTGGTCGCTAAAGTAGATAATCCGGTCTTGAGCGGATATGTAAAGGATCTTGCCCCACAGGGCCCGGCCGGTGGCCAGGATGCCGATGGCCTTTTGCTCCGGTGGTTGGATGAATGCCTGGATGTAGTCCCCCGGCCGGAGAACATCCGGCGGGATTTCTTCCCCGTCCCGCTGCACCCGGCAGCCGGCGGTCAGTTCGAGTTTGCCGATCCCTTCCACGATCAGCCCGGTTTCCGGGGTGTTTTTTTCTACCAGACCCCCGACGGCCATCCGCCGGACTTCAATATAGGTAACTTCCCGGGTAGCCGGATTCACCAGTAGGCGCAAAAGACTTCCCGGTCCCACTTTTTGCCCTTCGGCCGTGCCGAGTAGCGGTCCGGGTAAAGGGCTGCCCCCTAAGATTTCTTCCGTCCCTTCCACCGCCACCCCCGGTGGAACGGTGAATGGTTCCGGGTTGTCGATCAGGGTCAGGGTCGGGCCGCCGGCCGGCCAATCCCGGAGTTTGCCTTCCACCACCCGGTATTCCGCCGTGACCTGGTAGACCTGCCGGTTGGCGGGGTTGAGCCAGAGTATGCCGGCCGCCCCTTTGGCCTCCCGGGGCCAAACGGTCCGGGGTTCACCGTTGACCGTGACGTTGACTCCTGCCGCCAGGGTGTATCCCCCGTCCGGTCCTTCCCCGGTTACCGGTACCACCAGGGACTTGCCGCCGGCGGGGATGACATCGATCCCCGGTACCCGCAGCACCCGCAGTTCACCATACTGCCGGTCTGGTCCCTGGTAGAGGTGCACTCCCGGCGGCATTCCCGCCGGTAAGGAGCCAGGTTTGGGCCGCACCAGCCGGTCATTGACCGCCAGGTAAAGCCCGGATGTCGGGGTGGAACCGGGTATGGCGGCCGCTTCGGTCAGGGGTTGCCCCATCACCAGGGCGAACGGCTGGCCGCCGGAACCCACCCGGGTACCGCGAACCTGGACGGTATAGCAGCCGGTTAGGGCTTGGAGCAGGTATACTTGTTCGACGTTGTTGGCCCGGTCCGGTCCGGTTAAGCCCAGGTGCCGGTTGCCGGCGACCACACTGCCGTCCGGGGCAAACACGGTCAAGTCAAGGTCATTGACCAGCCGGCCGTCCGCATCTACCGGGTCGGCCCAGACCAGGGTGA
>JAQWAU010000058.1 GCA_028707535.1 Heliobacteriaceae bacterium
GATACGATCTTGCGTTACATTAAAGATGGCCGGATTGAGAGCAGCAGTTTTACCGGTACAGTATTGACGTGCGAGCGGTGCGGGGGGGCGGTGAGTGGTGGCCGGCTCTGTGCTGACTGCCAGAGTGAAATGATGCGGGAGTTTCAACAGGCAGCCAATTCATTAAAACCTGCTTCCCAAACACCAGGAACCACAGTGAAGGGAAAAGACCGGGTGTATAGTGCTGAATTGAAGGACCGGCTGAAATAGCCGGTCCTTAGTATTTTTCAGGGCTTTTGCCCCTAAAGTCTGCCGGTAATAATGACGATAACACAAGCGAGAGAGCAGTGTACGGGTACCGCGTCAGGCGGTGGCCTGGGGGGGTAAGGAAAAAATGATTATTTCATCCGGACAGATCCAAAATATCTTGAAGATTTTTGGCGTCGGACAAACGGGAAGGTCCCAAGGAGTGACCGCTCAGGAAAAGGTTGCCGGCAGAGGTAAGGATACCGTGGATTTTTCCACGGAGGCCCGGTTGTTGCAGGTAGCCATGAAGGCGGTCCGGGAAGTGCCGGAGGAGCGGATGGAAAAGGTGGCAGCCCTGCGGGAGGCAGTAACGACGGGAACGTATTCCGTCAGTGGTGAGGAAATCGCCGAAAAAATGTTAGGGCGGACCTTAATGGACCGTTTAGGTGCGGAGTAAGGGAAAACAGGTGATCGGATGAAGACGGCGGACAAGGTCCCCCCGGGCGCGCAGGGTGAATTGGGCGAGACCCGGGAGGGCCTTTTTGAACGGTTGCAGCAACTTTTGCTGATGCACCGGGATTTACTCCAGGCTTTGGTGATCCTAGCCAAAAACAAACACCAGGCCTTAATTAAGGCAGACCGGGACCAGTTGCAAAAGATTACCGCTGCGGAAAACACCTTGGTTTTGCAGGCCAAGCAGGTGGAGGACCGGCGGCTGGTGGTGACCGCAAGGCTTTTTCGAGCATTAGGGGCGCCGGAGGATAGCCCGGTATCCGTTTTGGCCGCTTTAAGCCCGGAACCTTGGCGGGAACGGCTTCAGGACCATACTGCTGCTTTGACCGCCCTGGTCGGGGAGTTAAAAGAATTAAACGGGCGAAATACGGCTTTGCTGCAAAATTCGCTTGAGTTTTACGCGCAGTTTTACGCGATGCTTAGCGGGACGGCGACCGATCTCACCCCCGGCTACGGTCCGGAGGAGGAGACAAAGGCCGCCAAAGGGCAGCAGGCCTTTTTTAATAAGCGGGTATAAAGGCTTTGGGGGAAATACGATGATCAGCACCTTTTTTGGCTTGGAAGTGGCCCGCCGGGGTTTATTAACGAATAAAATCGCCTTGGATGTTACCGGACATAACGTATCTAACGCCAATACCGAGGGTTATTCCCGGCAGACGGTAACGATGGAGGCAACCAAGTCCATCTTTGAGCCATCTTTACACCGGGCGCAGTTCCCGGGGCAGTTGGGCACCGGTACGGCGGCGATCGAGATCCGGCGTTACCGGGACAACTTTCTCGACCTGCAGTTTCGCAACGAGACCCAGGGCTTGGGCTATTGGGAAGTTCGTTCCGATACCCTGCAAAAGATCCAGCAGATGTTGAATGAACACGCGGGGACCGGGTTATCTACGGTCATTGACCAATTTTGGGAGTCCTGGGAAGACCTGACCGCCCATCCCAATCAGCCGGCGGCCCGGGGAGTGGTTGTCCAGCGCGGCAAGGCGGTGGCCGAGACTTTTTATCACCTGGACCGCCAGCTGGCCCAACTGGAAGCAGACCTGAACGCTAAGGTAACCAATACTGTTGATGAAATAAATAATATCGCCAAACAAATCGCCGATCTGAACGGACAGATCCTGGCGATTGAGGTGATGAACGAGAAAGCGAACGACCTGCGGGACAAACGCGACCTGCTCCTGGATAAATTATCCAAACTGGTCGATATCACTGTGGCGGAGGACCGGGACGGCATGGTTTACGTCGGGGCGGGAAACGGCACCCTGGTAAGCACTGTCTACAATAAACAGCTGATGATCACCGAGGGCAACGGCCGGGATGCGGCTGGGAAGAGCCTCTATGAAGTGTACTGGGAAAGCAGCAACCAGGCTGCCGAATTCAGCAGTGGTGTCCTCCGGGGGGTTTTGGAATCGCGGGGGGCGATGGTCACAGCCGGCAAGGCCTCTCGGTTTGGGCTGGAAGGATATGATTGGCAGGCGGCGATTGCGCCTGGTGTTCAGAATCAAGTCCGGGTAAATGCGGCCGGCCTAGAAACCTTGGTCGGGGATTACCGCTACACGGTGGTGCAGGCGGCGACAAAGGCGGCGGCGACCTGGACTTTCGCGGTGCCCGGTGCCGCGGTAGCAGAGCAAAGGGGCAGTTTCAATGTTGCTTATACGATCCGTGGGGTCGATGGCCGCGATTATCAGTTTACCGTGAAGGATACCGACAACCTGGACCAGGTGGTCGATAAGATTAATGCTTTAACCAGTTTTACCAAAGTGACGGCCCAGAGGTCCGGTGGCGATATTGTTTTGCAGGCTACGGAGTACGGGGCGCGGAATTTTTCGGTCAACTTCAGCGGGGTGACGGAACAGAGTTGGGCGTATACCCCGACACCGGGGACTTATTACCTGGTGGGTACGAATAATCAGGTTTACGAGATTGCGGTAGAGGCCGGGGATACAATTGATGATGTTATCGGTCGGGTGAACGAACATACGCTTACGTCCGGGGTGACGGCCACGAAGGATGGCCAGAATCTGAAACTGGTTGGGGCCGGGGGAACCGGCCGGTTGATGACGAACTTAACCGGGTTTACGGTGGAGCCGCCGGTACCCCCGCCGGGCTTTACTGCGGGTACGGATTTGCAGGTGACCGTGGAATACAGCGCGGACGGAGGGGCCACCTGGAGTCCGGTAGCGGTGCCGGTGAGCCGGGCGGTATTGACACCCGTGGTTCCGCTTGGTGCTGACCAGGAATTGGTGCTCAAGGTGGCTGACCGGCAATTTGCGGTAGATTTGTTAGCCGGCGACAATATTGCGGCCATCGCGGCGAAAATCAATGCTGAGACCGGGCTGACCGGGGTGCAGGCTACTGTCGATGGTGGGGATATCGTCCTGACCTTGGCTGTACCCTACAGCATTACTGCTACCGGTTCCGGTGATGTGCCGGTAGTTGGTTACCAGGCAGCCGGTGCGGTGACGGAAAAGGTTATCTTAGCACCGCCGACCCTGATTGCTGCTGCCCAGGATTTAACTGTAAACGGGATAACGATCAATCTGGCGGCAGGCGATTCACCGGCAGATACCGTGGCCAAAATCAACGCCGAAACTGACAAGACGAATGTTCAGGCGAGGTTAACCGGAGACCGGATCGAGCTAAGTTTGGCAACGGTGCCGCCGGTGACGGCTTTTGCGGTTACGGGGACAACGGATTTACCGGTAAAATACTACGAAACCACCGGTACCGGGGTGACCCTGGCCGATGGCCTGGATGTAGACCTAACGGCTGCCGCCGGGACGGTTTGCGATTTGGAAATCACCAAGCGGGAAGGGATAATCGCCGGTACGCGCCGGCAGCTGGATTTGCTGGCCCAGGTGTTTACCGCCGAATTGAACAAGTTACACCAGGAAGGGGTAACGCTGGCGGCGATTAATGCGAACAACTACACGGGGGTCTTGCCACCCAGCAATATCAAGTTTTTTATCGACCGGACCACTTATCAAAACCACCAAACCACAGGAACAGACCCGACATCGATGGCCAATATTTTGGTCAACCCGGACTTGAACGACCTTTCCCTGATTGCCGCTGCCCGGCCGGAAAGCCAAAGTGTCACCCCTTACCCCAACATGTCTTTTGAAGGGGATGGCCGCAACGCCTTGGCCATTTCCCAGCTAAAATATCATAAGGCGGCCGGTTTTGCGCAGCCGGCCACCATCGACGAATTTTACCGCTCGCTGGTTGGCAACTTGGGGGTTGGGGGGCAGCAGGCGGCCCGGATGCTTGACAACCAGACATTTCTGGCGGATACGGTGAAAAACCACCGGGATGGGGTGACCAGTGTATCCTTGGACGAGGAAATGACCAACATGATCCGGTACCAACAGGCTTACAATTCGGCTGCCCGGATGATTAGCGCCATGGACGAAATGCTTGACATCCTTGTTAACCGTCTGGGTATCGTGGGCCGGTAAGGAGGAATAGCTGTGCGGATTACCCAGCAGATGATGACTAACGGTTTCATGCGCAATATCAACAGTATTATGCGGCAGATGGAGGGTGTGCAAAACCAATTGGCTTCCGGCAAGAAATTCCGTCTGCCGGAAGATGACCCGATGGGGTCGGTATTAAGTCTGACTTACCGGTCTACTTTGGTGGGAATCGGCAAATATCTGGATAATACCCGGGAAGCGCAGATCTGGCTGGATAACAGCGATTCGGCCCTTGGTGAGGTTGTGTCGATTTTGCACCGGGTGCGGGAATTGTTTGTGCAGGCCGATTCAGATACGATCAATGCCAAAAGCCGGGTGGCAATCGGGGAAGAGATTAACGAATTAACCGACCATTTGAGCAAAGTGGCGAATACGAAAGTCGGTGGGCGGACGATTTTTTCCGGCACTAAGACCGACATTAACCCTAGCCAGTACAATCCTGATACCGGGGAGTGGACCTGGCTGGGTAATACTGACGAGATTTTTGTCGAAATTGATGCCAATGCCGAGATCCCGATTAATTCCGTGGGGGCGAAAATTTTTGGGATACCGGTAGTTGGTGGTGGCAAAAATTTGCTAAACTTTATGCAGGAAACTGTCAGCAAACTGCAACAAGGGAAACGGGTAGATAAACTGGGGGAACTGGATAAGTTCCTGGACGTGATCCTTGAGGAGCAGGCATCGATCGGAGGCCGGGCCAACCGGACCGAGTTCACGCGCTCCCGGTTGGAGGACTTTCAATTAAACATTACCGATGTTTTGTCCAAAACGGAAGATGCGGATATGTCTCAGGTGTATACCCAGTTAAAGACCCAGGAAAACGTGTTCCGGGCGGCCTTATCCGCCGGTGCTCGGATTATCCAGCCCAGTCTTCTCGATTTCCTGCGTTAAAGGCGGTGAAGTACCGTGGCTTTGTTGCCGGCCGGTAGTCCCGGATGGCCGGGCAGTTTGGAACTGCGGGCTGTTAGCGTTCCGGGCCGGTTGATGATCGACCAAAGTCCCTGCCGGGCCTCCCTTGGTTTTAGAGGGGTCGCTGATTTGGGCCGCGAAAATGCTGCCTTGGGCCGGCAGGCGATCATGGACTGGATTAGCCGGAGTGCCCAGGCAGGTGACGAGTTGGCCCGGATTGAGGAATCGGTAGACCCGGCGGTAGCTGCCGGGGAGAGGGCCTTGGCGGCTACGCCCGTTGAAGTGGTGCTTACATCACTGGATCCCCCGGTCATTCGGTACGAGCCTGGGGGAGTTCAGACTGAATGGGTACTGGTGACCGGCGCTGATGCTACCGGGCGCATTTTGGACCAAGTGATTTGATCAGTAGCGGTAATTGGAATATGTTCGGAGGTGTTGGGGAAGGTGGTTATTGAAACGACCCGGTTCGGGGAAATCGATGTTCCGGAGGAGGTAGTACTCCAATTTCCCTTTGGTTTGCCGGGGTTTTTGGCGGAAAAGACCTTCGCCTTTTTGCCTTATGTACCACCGGGAAAACCGTCGTCACCGGCAGTCGGCACAAAAGCAGGTGAAAAGGCTCCCCTAGACCGGTTGGTGCAACAGGCTTTTGCCTTTTTACAGTCGGTCAACAACCCGGACTTGGCTTTTTTGCTGGCCAACCCTTATGTGTTTTTTCCGGACTACCAAGCGGAACTTGTTGCCGCCGAGGTAGGGGAGATTGGGATTACGCCGGAGAATATCGGGGAGTTGTGGACGATTGTGAGCGTACCCCCCCGGCGGGAAGAGATTAGTGCCAACCTGTTGGCACCGGTGGTCATTAATTGGCCACAGCGGAAAGCGATGCAGATTGTGCTGGAAAAATCGCCATATACCACCCGGCACCGCCTGTTTCCCCGGCAGGCGGCCAAGGCGGGGGGCGCCGGGCAACCGGCAGTAGGCCCCGGGGAGTAACCGGTTATGTTGGTTTTAACTCGGCGAGCCGGGGAAAGCATTATCGTCGGGGATACGATTAAAGTGGTGATTCTGGAAGTCCGGGGTGAACAGGTGCGGGTCGGAATTGAGGCCCCGCGCCACATCGGGGTACACCGGGGCGAGATCTATGAAGCGATCCGACGGGCCAACCGGGAAGCGGGAGGTTCGGTACCGTCGCCGCAAGCACTTGAAGATTTGCTGGGAGCCGGGGATTAGGGGCGGGTTGGTGCCATCGTTCGCGAAGGCTC
>JAQWAU010000059.1 GCA_028707535.1 Heliobacteriaceae bacterium
GTCACTGATGCTACGGCCTTGGTCGATGATGCCCGGGCCAAGGTTCAGGCCCTCGAAGCCCAATTGACGGCGACCAATGGTGAATTAGCCGGCGCGGTGGCGGCAACCGAGGCGGCCCAGGCGCAATTGGGGCTTTTGGTGGAAGGGGCCAGTTCGCACGCGATTCGGCAGTTGGCGGCCCAAGTATCCCAGGCCGGTAGCGCGGTGGAAGCAGCCCGGATCCAGCTGGACCGGTGTACGGTGAAGGCTTTGGCCGGTGGTACGGTGCAAAGGGTCCATGTCGAGTTGGGTCAGGTGGTCAATCCCGGGGCGCCACTGCTGCACCTTTTGGATCTCAATGACCTGTGGGTGCGGGTATTTGTTCCGGAAGCCACCTTGGATCGGGTGGCCCTGGGCCAGGAAGTCAGGATCGCGGCCGACGCCTATCCCGGCCGGCGGTTTTCCGCGGTAGTCGTCCAGATCAATGACCAGGGGGAGTTTACCCCGAAAAACATCCAAACACCGGATGAACGTACCCGGCTGGTGTTTGCGGTCAAGGTCAAGGTTACGGAAGGGGCGGGGGAACTGAAACCTGGTCTGCCGGTTGACGTTGATTTCGGCCTGCGGCCGGAGGGGGCGTAGGTGATGCCGGCAGCAAATACGGCCGGTGCTCCGGCCATCTTTGTCGATAAGTTAACCAAAAAGTTTGGTTCCCGGACAGCTGTAGACCAGATCAGTTTTTCGGTGCCGGCAGGCAAGATTTTCGGGCTGCTGGGGCCTAACGGTTCGGGGAAATCAACCACCATCCGCCTGCTTTGCGGCGTTTTATTACCAACGGCCGGCACCGGTACGGTATTGGGGTACGATATCGTCCGGGAAGCGGAAGCAATTAAGCAAAACGTCGGCTACATGTCCCAGCGGTTCAGTCTTTATGAAGATTTAACCGTTGGCGAAAACCTTGAATTTTACGCCGGTATTTACGGCCTGAGCCGGGAAGAGTGCCGGCAGCGGCGGCAGGAACTCTTAACCCTTGCCGGTTTGACGGCCCGGCAACACCAGTTGGCCGGGGCCTTATCGGGAGGTTGGAAGCAGCGTTTGGCCCTGATTTGCGCCTTGCTGCACCAGCCCCGGTTGCTGATCTTGGATGAACCGACTGCCGGGGTGGACCCGGTGTCCCGCCGGATTTTCTGGCAGATCATCCGCCAAACGGTGACTACAGGGGTTACGGTGCTGGTCAGCACCCACTACATGGAAGAGGCGGAGGACTGTGATCTGCTGGGTTTTTTGTTTTCCGGCCGCCTTTTAGGCTTTGGCCCGCCGGCCCTCTTGAAACAACAGGCTAATGTAGCGAACTTGGATGACGTTTTTCTAGCTTATGTGGAACGGGAGGGGGAACCCGGTTGAACCGGCTAAACAACCGTTTTCGGGCTTCTTGGAGCCGGTTTCTTGCGGTTTTTAAAAAAGAAATAATTCAAATCAAACGGGACAAACCCAGCTTAGGGATCGCTTTTGGCATGCCAATCATGATGCTTTTGCTTTTCGGTTATGCGGTGAATACCGATGTTGACAACCTGCCCACCGTGGTTTGGGACCAGAGCCGGTCGGCGGAAAGCCGGGAGCTTTTGGCGAGCTTTGTCAATACGGGTTATTTTGGGATCAACCAGTATGCCCAGGGATACCAGGAAATCCGGGAGGCCTTGGATGGGGGGCAAAGCCGGGTCGCTTTGGTGTTTCCCCCCGATTATGCCGCCAACCTCCAACTGGGAAAACCGGCCACAGTTCAGGTTTTTATTGACGGCTCGGATCCCCAGGTGGCCCGGACGGCCTTGAGCACCGCCCAGTTGCTGGTTCAGGCCAAAGGGGCCGCGCTATTAGCCGAAGGTTTGGCTGCCCGGGGGATTGACCAAGGGTCAGGACCGCTCCTGGAAGCCCGGCCACGAATCTGGTACAACCCAGACATGAAAAGCCTGGTTTTCAATATCCCCGCCTTGATTGGTTTGATTATGCAAAATGTGACGATTATGCTTACGGCGTTTGCGTTGGTCCGGGAAAGGGAAAGGGGCACAATGGAGCAGCTGGTGGTAACCCCGGTTCGGCCGGCCGAATTGTTGCTGGGGAAACTGGCTCCTTATGTCCTGCTTGGTCTCGTTTCTTTTAGCATTATCTTAGCGGCCGGCATTTACTGGTTCGGGGTGCCGGTAAAAGGCAGTGTCCCATTATTGGTGCTTTTGGCCATTCTGTTTTTGTTTACATCCTTAAGTATCGGGTTGCTGATCTCGACCTTTAGCCGGACCCAGTTACAGGCGATGCAACTGGCGTTTATGGTGTTGTTGCCCAGTATTCTGCTTTCCGGGTTTATTTTTCCGCGGGAAACCATGCCTTGGTTGATCCGGGGTTTGGGAAACCTGATTCCCCTGACGTATTTTCTGGTGATTTTACGGGGCATTTTTCTCAAGGATATCGGCTTGGCTCATTTACAGGGGGAAGTTTTTGCTCTTTTGGCGTTTGCCGGGGGCTTGTTTCTGCTGGCGGTTTTGCGTTTCCGCAAGAACTTGGATTAGAACGGCGGTTTACGGGAACGCATACGAAAAACCAGGTGAACACAGACTAGCAATATAACTTTTACCGGGGGTGGCTAGTCAGTGGCACCACAGTTTAAGACGATCGACGGCAATGAAGCGGCCGCCTATATTTCCTACCCGTTTACGGAAGTGGCAGCGATCTACCCGATCACGCCATCTTCACCGATGGCGGAAAATGTTGATAAATGGGCGGCGGCCGGCCGGCAGAATCTATTCGGCCAACCGGTGAAAATTGTCGAGATGCAGTCGGAAGCGGGAGCTGCCGGGGCGGTACACGGGGCCTTGGCTGCCGGGGTTTTGAGCACCACCTACACGGCATCCCAGGGTTTGCTGCTCATGATTCCCAATATGTATAAACTGGCGGGAGAATTGCTTCCCGCCGTGTTACATGTTAGTGCCCGGGCGGTGGCTACCCATGCCTTATCCATTTTTGGTGACCACCAGGATGTAATGGCTTGCCGTCAAACCGGGGTTGCGCTCCTGGCGGCGGCGAGTGTCCAGGAAGTGATGGATTTGGGGCTGGTGGCCCATTTGGCGGCGATCAAATCCCGGATTCCGTTCCTACACTTTTTCGACGGTTTCCGGACTTCACATGAGTTGCAAAAAATAGCGGTGATTGACTATGCCGACCTAACCGGGCTGGTCGATTTTGCGGCGATTGAAGCTTTCCGGCGGCGGGCTTTGAATCCGGAACATCCTGTAGTCAGGGGTACGGCGCAGAATCCGGATATTTATTTTCAGGGCCGGGAAGCGGCAAACCCGTATTATGCCGCCTGTCCGGAGATCGTTGCCCAGTGTATGGCGGATGTTGCCCGGATTACGGGGCGACATTACCATTTGTTTGATTATTACGGTGTTTCTGATGCCGAACGGGTGATCGTTACCATGGGGTCGGTCGGGGAGACGGCGGAAGCGGTTGTCGATTATCTGGCCGGGAGAGGGGAAAAGGTCGGCGCGGTGCGCGTCCGGTTGTACCGGCCTTTTTCTGCCGAACATTTGCTTCGGGTACTGCCGGGAACGGTCCGGTGGATTGCTGTCCTGGACCGGACGAAAGAACCGGGGGCGACAGCCCAACCCTTACATCTGGATATCGTCAAGGTGTTCAGCCAGGCCGGCCGGCAGCCGTTAATCGTCGGGGGCCGTTACGGGTTGGGGGGCAAAGACACGACACCGGCCCAGATCATCGCCGTATTTGAAAACTTAAAAGCCGCGCAGCCGCAAGACAATTTCACCATCGGTATTGTCGATGATGTCACCCGTACCTCCCTGCCGGTTAAGGATTACCCGGCTGGTGACCGGGCAACCGGCACCATTAACTGCAAGTTTTGGGGTTTGGGTTCCGACGGTACCGTCGGGGCGAATAAAATGGCCGTGAAAATTATCGGGGACCATACGGACTTTTACGTTCAAGGTTATTTTGCCTATGACAGCAAAAAGTCTGGTGGTACCACGGTATCCCATATCCGGTTTGGGCCCCAACCGGTTAAGGCCCCGTATTTAATTGATGCTGCCGATTATATTGCTTGCCACAATTATGCCTATCTGTACCATTATGATTTATTAAAAGGCTTGAAAGAAAACGGTGTCTTCGTACTTAATTGTCCCTGGGATGAGGCCGAATTGGCCCAGGAAATCCCGGCGGCGATCAAACGTTACATTGCCCGGAACAATATCGCTTTTTACATTATTGACGCGGTGGCGATTGCCCAGGCGATCGGCCTGGGCAGCCGGATCAATATGATTATGCAAGCGGCCTTCTTTAAGGTTGTCAACGTAATCCCGGTTGACCAGGCCGCAGATCTGTTAAAAAAGGCTTTGGCCACAGTTTACGGAGCCAAAGGGCCGCAGGTGGTGCAGATGAACCAGGCAGCGGTGGACCGGGGGATTGCCGGAATCAAACGGGTGACGGTTCCTCAGGAATGGCGGGATGTTCCGGTGGAAGACCGGCCCGCCGGGGATGAGCCGGAATTTGTTGCCCGGATTCAGGTGCCGATGGCCCGGCAGGATGGGGATGACCTGCCGGTAAGTGCTTTTGCGGACCGGGCGGACGGTTCTTTTCCCTTGGGAACCACGGCCTACGAAAAAAGAGGGATTGCCGTCCGGATTCCCGAATGGCAGCTGGAAAAATGCATCCAGTGTAACCAGTGTTCCTATATCTGTCCCCATGCGGTTGTCCGGCCTTTTTTGGCGGATGAGGAGGAGCTTAAAGGGGCGCCGGCCACCTTCCGGACCAAAAAAGCAGTAGGCAAGGGCTTACAGGGGTTGGGGTACCGGATTCAGATCAGCCCTTTGGATTGTACCGGTTGCGGCAACTGTGCCGATATCTGTCCCGCGCCGGGAAAAGCCTTGGTCATGCAGCCGGCGGAGGAGCAAACGGCGGCCCAAGCCTTAAACTGGGAGTTTGCTTTGACGCTGTCACCCAAAGCCGGCCGGGTGGCGATCACGACGGTCAAAGGCAGCCAGTTTGTCCCCCCGCTGTTTGAGTTTAACGGGGCGTGTCCCGGGTGTGGCGAGACTCCGTATATCCGGTTATTGACCCAGCTTTTCGGTGACCGGATGCTGATTGCCAACGCCACCGGTTGTTCGTCAATCTATGGGGCCAGCGCTCCTTCGATTCCCTATACGACCAATCGGGCCGGGGAAGGACCGGCTTGGGCCAATTCCCTTTTTGAGGATAATGCGGAATACGGCTACGGGATGTTTCTGGGGGTCCGGCAAATCAGAAACCGGTTGGCCGGTCTGATGCGTCAGGCGATTGCCGGGCCGTTGGACGAACGGCTCAAGCAGGCGTTTTTAAGCTGGCTGGCCCGGATGGACGATAGTGCCGGGTCAAAGGAGGCCGCCGCCGGGATCCTGGCGGCGATTGCGGCCAATGAGCCGGCGGGGGGAAACCCGCTGGTTACCGCGATCCTGGCCCAAAAGGATTACCTGGTGAAAAAATCCCACTGGTTGATCGGTGGGGACGGGTGGGCCTATGATATAGGTTATGGGGGTCTGGACCATGTTCTGGCCTTGGGGGATGATGTGAATGTGTTGGTGCTGGATACCGAGGTGTATTCCAATACCGGGGGCCAGTCTTCCAAGTCCACCCCGACAGCCGCGGTAGCCAAGTTTGCGACCGCCGGCAAAAAAGTACGCAAAAAGGATCTTGGCCGGATGGTCATGAGTTACGGCTACGTCTATGTTGCCCAAATCGCGATCGGCGCCGATATGGCGCAAACGATCCGGGCATTTACCGAAGCGGAGGGTTATGCCGGCCCTTCCTTGATTATTGCCTATGCTCCTTGTGTTAATCATGGGATTAAGACCGGAATGGGGACCAGCATTGCCCGGGAAAAGAAGGCGGTGGCGGCGGGGTATTGGCATTTGTACCGCTATAACCCGGTGTTGAGCGAAGCGGGGAAAAACCCTTTCATTTTGGATTCACCGGAGCCGCAAGCATCACTGGCGGAATTTTTACAAGGAGAAACCCGCTATACTTCCTTGGGCTATACTTTTCCCGGCCAGGCCGAAAAATTGGCGGCCCAAGCCGAAAAGCGGGCCCGGGAGAGATACGCAAAGTATCGCCGGCTGGCCGAGACAGACATTTCCCCGCCGTTACAATGAAGTAAAAAAAGCCCAACCCCCGGCGGACAGGGGTTGGGCTTCGTTATTTTTGATTGACTTCCACCCATTCTTTGGCGTGTTCAACCTCGAGTTCATTAGGGTTTGCCACTTTGGAAACCGGTTTTTCGGTTTCGGCATTGGCCCAGGCGGCGGTGGCGTGATTTTCGCGGGGCCGGGCTACCGC